>NZ_JBICWS010000031.1:0-54546 GCF_043199875.1 Streptomyces sp. NPDC048516
GCCGCCGCCCGGGGGCTGAGCGCCCTGGCCCCCCCCCCCCCCCGCGGGGGGGGGGGGGGGGGGGCCGGGGCCGGGGGGGGGGGGGGCGGCGCGGGGGGGGGGGGGCCCCGGGGGGGCCCCCCCCCCCACTTCCAGGTCCCGCTAGTCGTTGTTGGGGTGCGTCCACAGGACCTTGCGGTTGGTCGCGTCGATCCCGTAGGTCGTCTGGTTCCAGTCGGCGGGGGTCACGACGCCCACGGTCCAGGCCACCGCGTCGCTCCCGTTCTCCGCGTTGCCGAGTTCGATGGTGGTGACGGTGCCCTTCGTCTTCTCGGTGGCCGTCTCCGCGGCCTCCTGGGCCGTGACCTTGGCCTTGGCCAGCTGGGCGGCGAGATGCTGCTTGTCGCCGGAGTCGTCCGACTCGGTGCGCGACTGCGTCAGCTTTCCGGTGATCGCATCGACGCGGCCGTCATGCACCGTCCCGTCGGACGACGCGACCGAGGTGCTCCAGTAGGGGCTGGTGGGTGAGCCCTTGAGCTCCGCGGCGATCGCCTTCGAGGAAGGGACGGCCGCCACGGCCGCCTTCAGGGCCTGCTGGTAGCCCACCTTGGCCTTGGGGATCAGGGCCTTCCGCTGCGCCTGGTCCGAGTTGAGCGAACTGCTCGGGGAGGCGGGGGCGGAGGCGGGCACGGCCCGCGGGGGGCCGGCGTCCTTCTGGGGGGCCTTGTCGCTGCCGCAGCCCGACAGCAGCGCGCCCGCGGCGGCGACGGCGCAGACCAGACCGATCGCGCGCGGCCCCGCCGGGCGCCCGCACCGGGTCACGACACCACTCATATTCGTCTCCATATGGGCACTTTAGGTGTGTGATGGGATGAATTGCGCCAAGACCCGACCGCGTTCGGCCGTTTTCGGTCGCCTCGTTCCGCCACTTGCCATGCCGCCGCCCGGCGAACACCCCCTCCGTCCGGTGTGACGTTCACCGCTCCGGGCGGTGGGGGTGTGCAGTCTGGTTACCCGTAAGTAGCATGTCGGTGTGAAGCGTCCCCCGGGGCGCCCCGCAGCAGTGCCATCCCGCACCTGGAGGAGAGCCAACGTGCCTCGTACCGCTAGGGACGTCGTCTTCGTCGACGGCGTCCGCACCCCGTTCGGCAAGGCGGGCCCGAAGGGCATCTACCACGAGACCCGCGCCGACGATCTCGTCGTGAAGGCCATCCGGGAGCTGCTGCGCCGCAACCCGGCCCTGGACCCCGCGAAGATCGACGAGGTCGCCATCGCCGCCACCACCCAGATCGGTGACCAGGGTCTGACCCTCGGACGGACCGCCGGCATCCTGGCCGGCCTCCCGCAGTCCGTGCCCGGTTACTCCATCGACCGCATGTGTGCCGGTGCGCTGACCGCCGTGACCGCCACCGCGGGCTCCATCGCCTTCGGTGCCTACGACGCCGTCATCGCCGGCGGTGTCGAGCACATGGGGCGCCACCCCATGGGCGAGGCCGTCGACCCCAACCCGCGGTTCGTGAGCGAAAAGCTCGTCGACCAGTCCGCCCTGTTCATGGGCATGACCGCGGAAAACCTTCACGACCGCTACCCGCACATCACCAAGCAGCGCGCCGACGAGTACGCCGTGCGCTCGCAGGAGAAGGCGGCGAAGGCGTACGCGAACGGCAAGATCCAGCAGGACCTGGTGCCGATTTCGGTGCGCAACACCAACGCGGAGGTCGGCGAGACCGGCTGGGGCCTGGTGACCGCCGACGAGCCGATGCGCCCGGGGACGACCCTGGAGAACCTTGCCGGTCTGAAGACGCCGTTCCGTACGCACGGCCGCGTCACGGCGGGTAACGCCGCGGGTCTCAACGACGGCGCCACCGCCTCGATCCTCGCCTCCGAGGACTTCGCCCAGGAGCACGACCTCCCGGTCAAGATGCGCCTGGTCTCCTACGCCTTCGCGGGCGTCGAGCCCGAGGTCATGGGCTACGGCCCGATCCCGGCCACCGAGAAGGCGCTCGCCAAGGCGGGCCTGGGCATCGGTGACATCGGCTTGTTCGAGGTCAACGAGGCGTTCGCCGTGCAGGTGCTCGCCTTCCTCGACCACTACGGCATCGCCGACGACGACGCGCGCGTCAACCAGTACGGCGGCGCCATCGCCTTCGGTCACCCGCTGGCCTCCTCCGGCGTCCGGCTGATGACCCAGCTGGCCCGGCAGTTCGAGGAGCAGCCGGAGGTCCGCTACGGCCTGACCACCATGTGCGTCGGCTTCGGCATGGGCGCGACGGTCATCTGGGAGAACCCGA
Source organism: Streptomyces sp. NPDC048516 (assembly GCF_043199875.1). NCBI lineage: Bacteria > Bacillati > Actinomycetota > Actinomycetes > Kitasatosporales > Streptomycetaceae > Streptomyces > Streptomyces sp. NPDC048516. Next base: position 2,271 of record NZ_JBICWS010000031.1, read on the forward strand.
ACCACAAGGACGCCGGAGGCGACAAGTGAGCAGCACCACCACCGCCGAACTCCTGAAGGGTGCGGCCGAGCTGTTCCCGGACGAGGTCGTCACCTCGGCGCACGTCCGCCACCTCGATCTGCCGTACGGCGCGGGCAAGTTCGCGCTGATCACGCTGGACAACGGCTTCGACCACACCAAGCCGACCACCTTCGGCCCCGGCTCGCTGGCGAACCTCAACGCCGCGATCGACCAGGTCGAGAAGGAGGCCGCGGACGGCGACATCGTCGGCGTCGGCGTCACCGGAAAGCCGTTCATCTTCGCCGTCGGCGCCGACCTCAAGGGCGTCGAGCTGCTGGGGCGGCACGAGGACGCGCTGGCCATCGGAAAGGGCGGCCACGAGGTCTTCAAGCGGCTCGCGCAGCTCGCGGTACCGACCTTCGCGTACTACAACGGTGCCGCGATGGGCGGTGGCGTCGAGGTCGGTCTGCACTGCTCCTACCGCACCGTCTCCAAGGCCCTCCCGGCCTTCTCGCTGCCCGAGGTCTTCCTCGGTCTCGTCCCGGGCTGGGGCGGCTGTGCCCTGCTGCCGAACCTCATCGGCGCGGAGAAGGCCGTCTCGGTCATCATCGAGAACTCGCTCAACCAGAACAAGCAGCTCAAGGGCAAGCAGGTCTTCGACCTCGGCATCGCGGACGCGATCTTCGAGGGCGCGGACTTCCTGGAGCAGTCGCTGATCTGGACCGCGAACGTCCTCAAGGGCGACGTGACCGTCGAGCGTCCCGAGATCGACCGCGGTGAGGCCTGGGACCAGGCCGTCGCCAAGGGCAAGTTCATCGCCGACGGCAAGGTGCACGGCGCCGCCCCGGCCGCCTACCGCGCGCTGGACATCATCGCCGCCGCCAAGAACGGCGACCTGCAGGCCGGTTTCGACGCCGAGGACCAGGCCCTGGCGGACCTGATCATGGGTGGCGAACTCCGCGCCGGCATCTACTCGTTCAACCTGGTGCAGAAGCGTGCCAAGCGGCCCGCCGGTGCGCCGGACAAGAACCTGGCCCGTCCGGTCAGCAAGGTCGGTGTCGTCGGCGCCGGTCTGATGGCTTCGCAGCTGGCCCTGCTGTTCCTGCGCCGCCTGGAGGTGCCGGTCGTGCTGACCGACATCGACCAGGAGCGCGTCGACAAGGGTGTGGGCTACGTCCACGCCGAGATCGACAAGCTGCTCGGCAAGGGCCGGATCAACCAGGACAAGGCCAACCGCCTCAAGGCCCTGGTCTCCGGTGTCCTCGACAAGGCCGAGGGCTTCTCGGACGCCGACTTCATCATCGAGGCCGTCTTCGAGGAGATCGGCGTCAAGCAGCAGGTGTTCGCGGAGGTGGAGGCCGTCGCCCCGGCGCACGCCATCCTCGCCACCAACACCTCCTCGCTGTCCGTCTCCGAGATGGCCTCGAAGCTGAAGCACCCCGAACGGGTCGTCGGCTTCCACTTCTTCAACCCGGTCGCGATCCTGCCGCTGCTGGAGATCGTCCGCGGCGAGAAGACCGATGACGCCTCGCTGGCCACCGCGTTCGGTGTCGCCAAGAAGCTGAAGAAGACCGCGGTGCTCACCAAGGACGCCCCGGCGTTCGTCGTCAACCGCATCCTGACCCGCTTCATGGGCGAGATCCAGAACGTCATCGACGAGGGCACCCCGGTCGAGACCGCGGAGAAGGCCATCGAGCCGCTCGGTCTGCCGATGTCGCCGCTGGTGCTGCTGGAGCTGGTCGGCCCGGCGATCGGTCTGCATGTCTCCGAAACGCTCAACCGTGCCTTCCCGGACCGCTTCAAGGTCTCCCCGAACCTCAAGGCCGTCGTCGAGGCCGGCAAGCGCGGCTTCTACGTCTACGACTCCGGCAAGCCGGAGCTGGACCCCGAGGTCGCAGCCCTCCTCAAGCAGGGCGACTCGGTGCTGACGGAGGAGCAGGTCCGCGACCGCGTCCTGGACGCGGTGGCACAGGAGATCGGCCTGATGCTGGACGAGGGCGTGGTCGCCGAGGCGCAGGACATCGACCTGTGCCTGATCACCGGCGCCGGCTGGCCCTTCCACCTGGGCGGCATCACGCCGTACCTGGACCGCGCGGGCGTCTCCGAGCGGGTGCGGGGCAAGAAGTTCCTGGCCCCCGGCATCGCGAGCGTTCCCGCGTAAGGACGCACGATCACCAAGGCGCGGGCCGGCTCGGCGGAGCCGGCCCGCGCTTTCGTGTGCGGGAGCGTCCGGCGCTGTCCGCAGGCCGGTCCGGACGATCCGGACGATCCGGAGGCTGACGGTCCGGACCGTCCGGACGGCGCCACCGTGGCATGGGAGGGTGGCGGCATGGATTCCATGCTCATCGTCGATGCCGCAAATGTCGTGGGCTCGGTGCCGGACGGCTGGTGGCGGGACCGGCACGGCGCGGCGGAGCGGCTGCGCGACGCGCTGTCCGCGTACGCCGGCACGGGGCTGCCGGGGCTGGTCGCGCCCCCCGTGGAGCTGGTCCTGGTGGTGGAGGGCGCGGCGCGCGGCGTCGAGTCCGCCGAGGACGTACGGGTGGTGGCGGCGAGCGGCAGCGGTGACGACCGGATCGTGCGACTGGTGGCGGAGGCGTGCGGCGACCGGGACTGCCTGGTGGTCACCGCGGACCGCGAGCTGCGCGCACGCGTCCAGGCACTGGGGGCCCGGGTGACGGGCCCGCGGGCGGTGTGGGGTCGGGGGCGCGGCGAGGCGTAGGGCCTGTCCTCAACGTCCTGTCTGCCGCGTGGACGAGGAGCGGCCGCCCCGTACACCACGACGAGCGGCATACGGGGCTGCCGGGGCCGGATCCGCGGCCGGGGGTGTCAGTCCTCGGTGTGCGGCCGGGTCTCAGCCCGTCGTCTGGGCCGGGTCTTGGCCCTTGATGCGGGCCAGGTGCCGGCCCTTGGTCCATGGCCGGGTGTCAGCCCTTGCCGGTCTGCCGGCTGCGGATCCCGAGGCGGCTGTGCGAGCGCCCGTACAGGAAGTAGACGCCGAAGCCGACGACCATCCAGAGCGCGAACCGGACCCAGGTCTCCGCGGGCAGATTGAGCATCAGCCACAGCGAGGCGAGCACCGACAGCACCGGCACCACCGGCACCCACGGGGTACGGAAGGAGCGGGGCAGGTCGGGCCGGGAACGGCGGAGCAGGACGACACCGATGGCGACCACCACGAAGGCGAAGAGGGTGCCGATGTTGACCAGTTCGGCGAGTTCGTCGATCGAGGTGAAGCCGGAGACGAGGGCGACGATGGCGCCCAGCACGACGGTGGACCGGTAGGGCGTCCCGTAGCGGGGGTGGGACCGGGAGAAGACCCGTGGCAGCAGCCCGTCCCGGCTCATCGCGAAGAACACCCGGCTCTGGCCGAGGAGCAGGATCATGCAGACCGATGTCAGGCCGACGGCGGCGCCGAAACTGATCAGGTCGGCGAAGAAGGGGTGCCCGAGGTCCTTGAAGGCGTCGGCGAGCGGGGCGTCGGTGGAGAGCCTGCTGTACTTCTCCATACCGGTGACGACGACCGACACGGCCACGTAGAGGACCGTGCAGATGGCCAGTGAGCCGAGGATGCCGCGTGGTACGTCACGCTGCGGGTTGCGGGTCTCCTCGGCGGCGGTGGCCACGATGTCGAAGCCGATGAAGGCGAAGAAGACCACGGCCGCCGCGGCGAAGATGCCCATGACCCCGAAGTTGGACGGGGTGAAGCCGAAGATCAGCTCTGCCAGCGGCGCGGCCAGTCCGCCGCCGGCCTCGCTGGGCTTGCTGGGCGGGATGAACGGCTCGTAGTGGTCACCGTTGATGAGGAAGGATCCGGCGATGATGACCAGCAGGACGACGGTGACCTTGATGCCGACGACCACTGCCGTCACCCGTGAGGACAGCTTCATCCCCAGCACCAGGATGCCGGTCAGCACCAGCACGAGGATGGTGGCGAGCAGGTCGAAGCCGAAGCGCCCCTCATGGGTGCCGGAGAGCCCAGCGGGCAGGTGCAGCCCGGCGGAATCCAGCAGTGAGCGCACATAGCCGGACCAGCCGACGGCGACCACCGCACAACCCAGGGCGAGTTCCAGGATCAGGTCCCAGCCGATGATCCAGGCCGGCAGCTCGCCGAGCGAGGCGTACGAGAAGGTGTAGGCCGAACCGGCGACCGGCACGGTGGAGGCGAACTCCGCGTAACACAGCGCCGCCAGCGCACAGACCACGCCCGCGACGACGAAGGACACGGCCACGGCAGGCCCGGCCTGCTCCTTGGCGATCTTGCCGGTGAGGACGAAGATGCCGGTGCCGATGACGACACCGACGCCGAAGACGGTCAGGTCGAGCGCCGACAGGGACTTCTTGAGCGTGTGCTCCGGCTCCTCGGTGTCCAGGATCGACTGCTCCACAGTCTTCGTCCGGAACATGCCGCGACTGCGGCGTGAATCATGTGGTGTGTCGTGCTGTGTGCTCATGGGCGAACCTCCGCCTGGACGACCCTCGCGACTCTCCTGAACTGACCGAGTCTCCGCAATGACCGGAAACTGTCAGCTTCGGCGGGCCTCCGGACGGCAGGGATTCACTCGATGGGGTGTGGCCGCGTCCATGCCGATGGGCCGGGCGGAACATCCGTACGGATGACCGGCCCGGCCCATCGGGTGCCGTCTGAGCAATCAGTCGCTGGCGACCTCGGCCGGCTCGGCCGCACCCTTGGCGCCGGCGGACCCGGTGCCGGCGGACTCGGTGTCGTAGCGACCGTCGATCTTCGAGACCAGACCGGTCACCTGGCGGGCGATGTCCGGTGCGGTGAGCCCGATCTCCGCCATGACCTCCTTGCGGGAGGCGTGGTCGAGGAACCGCTCGGGGATGCCGAAGTCGCGCAGCGGCAGGTCCACCCCGGCGTCCCGCAGGGCCTGCGCGACAGCCGAACCGACGCCGCCGGAACGGACGTTGTCCTCGACGGTGACCACGACCCGGTGCTTGGCGGCGAGGCCCGGCAGCGCCTCGTCGACCGGCTTGACCCAGCGCGGGTCGACGACCGTGGTGGAGATGCCCTGCTTGTCGAGCAGGTCAGCGATCTCCAGGCACATCGGGGCGAGCGCGCCCACGGAGACCAGCAGGACGTCCGGGCGCTTGACGGCCTCGGCGGGCTCGCGCAGCACGTCCATGCCGCCCACCCGGCCGATCGCCTCGACGGCCGGGCCGACCGCGCCCTTGGAGTACCGCACCACGGTGGGTGCGTCATCGACCTCGACGGCCTCGCGCAGCTGGGCGCGGACCTGGTCGGCGTCGCGCGGCGCGGCAATCCGCAGACCGGGGACGACCTGCAGGATCGACATGTCCCACATGCCGTTGTGCGAGGCGCCGTCGGTGCCGGTGACACCGGCCCGGTCCAGTACGAAGGTGACCCCGCACTTGTGCAGCGCCACGTCCATCAGCACCTGGTCGAAGGCGCGGTTGAGGAAGGTGGCGTAGACGGCGAAGACCGGGTGCAGGCCGCCGGTGGCCATGCCCGCCGCGGAGACCGCACCGTGCTGCTCGGCGATGCCGACGTCGTAGACGCGGTCGGGGAAGGCCTTGGCGAACTTGTCCAGTCCGACGGGCTGGAGCATGGCCGCCGTGATGGCGACGATGTCCTTGCGCTCCTTGCCGAGCTCGACCATCTCGTCGCCGAAGACGGACGTCCAGTCCTTGCCGCCCGAGGAGATGGGCAGGCCGGTGTCGGGGTGGATCTTGCCGACGGCGTGGAAGCGGTCCGCCTCGTCCTGGAGGGCGGGCTGGTAGCCGCGGCCCTTCTCGGTGAGGCAGTGCACGATGACCGGGCCGCCGAAGCGCTTGGCGCGGGTCAGGGCGGATTCCAGCGCCTCGAGGTCGTGGCCGTCGATCGGGCCGACGTACTTCAGGCCCAGGTCCTCGAACATGCCCTGCGGGGCGATGAAGTCCTTCAGGCCCTTCTTGGCGCCGTGCAGGGTCTCGTAGAGCGGCTTGCCGACGACGGGCGTGCGCTCCAGCAGGTCCTTGCCGCGGGCCAGGAAGCGCTCGTAGCCGTCCGTGGTGCGCAGCGTCGCCAGGTGGTTGGCGAGGCCGCCGATGGTCGGGGCGTAGGAACGCTCGTTGTCGTTGACGACGATGACGAGCGGGCGGTCCTTGGCGGCGGCGATGTTGTTGAGCGCCTCCCAGGCCATGCCGCCGGTCAGCGCGCCGTCACCGATGACCGCGGCGACCCGGTCGTCCGACCCCAGCACCTCGTTGGCCTTGGCGATGCCCTCGGCCCAGCCCAGGACCGTGGAGGCGTGGCTGTTCTCGATGACGTCGTGCTCGGACTCGGCGCGGGAGGGGTAGCCGGACAGGCCGCCCTTCGCCTTGAGCCTGGAGAAGTCCTGACGGCCGGTGAGCAGCTTGTGGACGTAGGACTGGTGCCCGGTGTCGAAGAGCACCTTGTCCTTCGGGGAGTCGAAGACACGGTGCAGGGCGATGGTCAGTTCGACCACGCCGAGGTTCGGCCCGAGGTGTCCGCCGGTCTTGGACACCTCGTCGACAAGGAAGGTACGGATCTCCCCCGCCAGCCGCTCGAGCTGCTCCGGGTCCAGTCGGTCCAGATCGCGCGGTCCCCTGATACGGGAAAGCAGCGCCCTCCCGTCGCCCGCCACCACCCCGGCCGGACGCGCGTTACGCGGCACCTCCTGCACCCCTGCCTCCTTGCTGCGTTGCTGCCTGCTGCTTGCTGCCGTGGATCGAGCTTGCCGATCAGATGAGTCTAATGTCGCGCCCGCCGCGCCGACGCCCGGGCCTTGCGATGTATGTCACTCGGGTGAAACGGGCTCCGGCGCGCCGCCCGCGGGGCCCGCCGCACATACGCCGGCCCCCACCGGATCATGCCCGGTGGGGGCCGGCGCCGTCGGGCGACAGGCGCGGTCAGGTGCGTCCGGCCGTCTTCTGCGTCCGGCGGGAGACCGAGTCGATCACCACGGCGGCGAGCAGCACCGCACCGGTGATCATGTACTGGATCTCGCTCGCCATGCCGAGCAGGTTCAGGCCCTGCTGGATCGACTGGATGACCAGCATGCCCAGCAGGGCGGACCAGATCTTGCCCCGGCCGCCGAAGAGGCTGGTACCGCCGATGACGGCCGCCGCGATCACATTCATCAGGGTGTTGCCGGAGCCCAGGTTCTTGGTGGCGCCGCCGGAGAGGCTGGCGATGAACAGGCCGCCGAACGCCGCGAGCATGCCGGAGATGGCGAACACGCTGATCCGGATCTTGTTCACATTGATGCCGGCCCGGCGCGCCGCCTCGGCGTTGCCGCCGACCGCGAAGATCTGCCGTCCGTAGGGGGTGCGGCGCACCACGAAGTCGGCGAGGACCAGGACCGCGAGGAACAGCACCAGGGCCAGCGGCAGACCACGGGCGCCGGCCGGCTCGTTCAGGACGTAGGCGACGACGAAGGCGATCACGGCGACCACGCCGGTGCGCAGCAGGATCTCGCTGAGCGGCCGGGAGGGCAGCGCGGCGGCCTTGCGGCGCTTGCTGTCCAGCAGCAGCGATCCGGCGTAGGCGAGGACCGCGATCAGCGCGAGACCGTAGGCCGCGGCCTTGTCCTCGAAGTAGTAACCGGTGAGGTTCTCCACCACGCTGCCGCTCGGCGTGTTGATGGAGCCTTCGTTGCCCATCATCCAGATCTGCAGACCGCTCCAGCCGAGGAAACCGGCCAGGGTGACGACGAAGGCCGGCACACCGATCTTGGCGAAAAAGAAGCCGTGCAGAGCGCCGATGACCACGCCGGCCACGAGGGCGATCAGGACGGCGAGCCAGTCGTTGACCCCATGGGTGACGCTGAGCACGGCCCACACGGCCGCGCCGACGCCCGCCACCGAGCCGACGGACAGATCGATCTCGCCGAGCAGCAGCACGAAGACGATGCCGACGGCCATGATGCCGAGTCCGGAGGTGTAGACACCGATGTTCGCGAGGCTGTCGGCGGACAGGAAACTGCTGTTCTTGAGCTGGAAGACGACCGCGATGACGATCAGGCCGATGACGACCGGCAGCGAGCCCAGCTCACCGCCGCGCACCCGGCGCTTGAAGTCGTTGAGGTAGCCGGCGAAGCCCTGTTCGCGGACGAGCAGGCGGGGGTCGACGGCGGCCGGCTGGGGGGTGTCGGCGGCCGGGGCGGGGGTCTCCTGGCCCGGCGTCGCGGCCGCCTCGTCCTCGCCCGCGGCGGGCTGCTTGGTGAGATCACTCATGCGCCGGCCTCCTTCTTCACCTGGTCCGTACGCGCCTTGCGGCGGGTCACGGCGTTGTCCGAGGCGCCGGTGATGGCGGCGATGATCTCTTCGTGGGAGGTGCCCTCGACATCGAAGACACCGTTGTTGCGGCCCAGCCGCAGCACCGCGACCCGGTCCGCGACGGCCTGTACATCGGCCATGTTGTGGCTGATGAGGATGACGCCGAGCTCGCGCTCGCGCAGCCGCTCGACGAGGTCGAGGACCTGGGCGGTCTGCTCGACCCCGAGGGCGGCGGTGGGCTCGTCGAGGATGACGACCTTGGGGTCGCCGATCAGTGCGCGGGCGATGGCGACGACCTGCCGCTGACCGCCGGAGAGCGCGGCGACGGGGATACGGACGCTCGGGATGCGGATGGACAGGGTGTCCAGCAGCTCCTTGGCGCGCTTCTCCATCGCGATCTCGTCGAGGATGCCCGCGGTGCGGATCTCGTTGCCGAGGTAGAGGTTGGCGACGACATCGAGGTTGTCGCAGAGCGCGAGGTCCTGGTAGACGGTGGCGACGCCGAGTTCCTGGGCGTCGTGCGGCTTGGTGATGCGCACCGCCTCGCCCTCCCATTCGATGGCGCCGTCGTCGACCGGGTGGACGCCCGAGATGGTCTTGACGAGGGTGGACTTGCCGGCGCCGTTGTCGCCGACGAGGGCGACCACCTCACCGGGGTGGATCTCCAGGGTGACGTCCGTGAGTGCTTGGACGGCGCCGAACCGCTTGGAGACTCCGCGCAACGCCAGCACAGGCGTAGCGGACACGTGAATCATCTCCTTCGCCGCCGTCACTACGGCGGGGATGGTGGTGCGTGGAGCGGGGGGCTTGCGAGGAACGGTCCGGCACCGGGAGGGAGGGGTGGGGTATGGAGCGGGGCCGGGAGGAGTGCGGGGCGGGGACCGGGACGAGGCCGGACGGAGTACGGCCGGGCCGCGGGCCCGGGGTGGGGCCGGGGGCCGCGGGCCGGGGTGCGGCCGGAGGCCGGAGGCCGGAGGTCTGGGTAAGGCCTGGGCAGGGGCTGCGGGCGGTGCCGCGCGGCCCCGCCCGGCGGGGGACCGGGGTGGAGAGGTGCGCCGGTGGGCCGGGGGCCGTGGGGCCGTGGCCGGGAGGCGTGGCCTACGGCCCGGGGCAGGAAGCCGGTAGCCCGCAGCCGGTAGCCCGCAGCCGGTAGCCGGTAGCCGGTAGCCGGTAGCCGGGGTCCTACTTGATGCCGGCCGCCGCGCAGGCCTTCTTGACGTCGCCGGTGCAGATCTGGCTCGCCTTGTAGACCTTGTCCTTGATGATCGTGGAGGCGATGTTGTCCTTGGTCACGATCTGCGCGTCGTAGAGCTTGGCGGGGATGCCCTTGACCTCTCCGCTGAGGCTGTCGACCTTGCGGTCCGTCAGGGAGTCGATCTTCTCGCCCTTGAGCAGCTTGACGGCGATCTCGGCCGTGGAGTCGGCCTGCGGCTTGATCTGCTTGTAGATCGTGAAGGCCTGCTCGCCCTTGAGGATCCGCTGCAGGCCCGCGAGCTCGGCGTCCTGGCCGCCGACCGGGACCTTGACACCCTTCTGCTTGAGCGCGGTGATGATGCCGCCGGCCATGCCGTCGTTGCCGGAGTAGACGCCCTGGATGCCGTCCTTGCCGAGGGAGTCGAGGGCCGCGCCCATCTTCTTGTTGGCCTCGTCCGTCGACCAGTCCGGGATGTCCTGCTCGTAGGCGACCTTCTTGACCTGCTTGTCGAGGACGCTGTGGGCGCCCTTCTTGAAGAACGGCATGTTCGGGTCGGTCGGCGAACCGTTGATCATGACGACATTGCTGTCCTTGGCCTTGTCGCCGAGCGCCTTGACCAGGGCCTGGCCCTGCAGGCGGCCGATCTTCTCGTTGTCGTAGGACACGTAGGCGGAGAGCTTGCCCTCGGCCAGCCGGTCGTAGGCGACGACCTTGACGCCCTTCTTGGCGGCCTGGTTCACCCAGGACTTGGTCGCCTTGTAGTCGACGGAGTCCAGAATGATCACCTTCACGCCCTGGGTGATCAGCGCGTCGAACTGCTTCTTCTGGGTCTCGGTCTCCTGCGCCGCGTTGTTGTACTTGACCGTGCAGTCGCTGCACAGTTCCTTGATCTTCGCCTCCATCAGCGGACGGTCGAAGGTCTCGTAACGCGTGGTCTTGTTCTCCGGCAGGAGCAGACCGATGGTCTTGTTGTCGCCACCGCCGCCCTTGGCGTTGTCACCGGCCTTACCACACGCGGCCACGGAGAGCGCCATCGAGACGGCGGCGGTGCCTATGACGACGCGACGCGTCCAAACGTTCATTGGGGTTGCCTCCCTGACGAGGCCGCGTCGTTGCGGCCGAGGTGGCTGGAAGTCAACTCGGCCGCCAGCCGACCGTCAAGGAGTAAATCCTTAACGAGATGACAACGGTGCCATGCGTTAGCTGCATGAACTCAGCGCTTTCATGCCGGCGCCGGAGCGTCCACGGACTGCGCCCCGTCGAGCAGGGTCGAATCGCCCATCTCGCTCAGCACCAGCGCCAGCGCGCCCAGCACTTCCGCACGGCCCCCGAGCGTGCCCGGGACGACGCCCAACTGCCGTGCCGCACTGGGGATCGCGTACCGCGACACCGATTCACGGATCGGCGCCAGGACCAGCTCACCGGCCTCGGCAAGATCACCTCCGAGCACCACCCTGCTGGGATTGAGCAGATTGCACAGGTTCGCCACACCACTACCGACATGACGGCCTACGTCCGCGATCACCCGCCGGCAGCCCGGGTCGCCCTCGCGGGCCAGCTGCACCACCCGCGCCATGGTCAGATCGGGCCCGTGGCTCGGCTGCAGCAGCGGGAGCACGTAGCGGGCCGCGGTGAAGGTCTCCAGACAGCCCCGGTTGCCGCAGCGGCACACCGGGCCGGACTCGTCCAGCGTGATGTGCCCGATCTCGCCCGCCGTGCCGCCCGGCCCCCGGTAGATCTGCCCGCTGATCACCAGGCCCGCGCCGACACCGCTGGCGACCTTGATGTACGCGAGATCGGCGGCCCCGCGGCCCCCGCCCCACACCAGCTCACCCAGCGCGCCGAGGTTGGCGTCGTTGTCGACGTAGACCGGCACCCCGAGGCGCCCGGACAGCTCCTGGCTGGGGTTCGTCCCCGACCAGCCCGGCAGGATCGCCGTCGAGCCCAGTGTCCCGGACTCCACATCGATCGGCCCCGGTACGCCCAGACCGACGCCGATGACCTTGCCCGCGTCGAGTCCGGTGGCCGAGATCAGCCGGTTGACCAGCTCTTCCGCCCGGTCGAAGCCCTCTGCGGCGGAGGCGTCCACATCGATCGGCTCGGACTCCTCGGCGAGCACCTGGTGGGCGAGGTTGCCGACCGCCACCCGCAGATGGGAATGCCCGAAATCGACCCCGACGACGATGCCCGCGTCGCCGGAGAGGGAGACGCTGCGCGCCCGCCGCCCGCCCGCCGAGGTCGGGGTCACCTCGACGGTCCCGCCGTCCTTCAACTCACGAACGATGTTGGAAACGGTGGCCGCGGACAGCCCCGTGCTCCGGGCGATCTCCGCCTGCGTGAGGGAGCCCGCCATACGCACCGCACGTACGACCCGCTCCAGATTGGCCCGGTGCAGCGAGGACTGCGACCCCGGAGTCTCCATCGACTCATCCACTCCCGTCTGGGGCCGGGGGTACCTCCCAGTGGTGACTGGGGGAGGTACAACGACCGCCCGCCGGCCGCACCCACACCCTTGTAGGACGGCCCTCGATTCAACATGTGAACTCTAAGCAGAACTCCAGCCGGGAAGTCTCGTCAAGGCGTTGAGCCCACACATGATCAGGAGAGGGTCCGCAGGGACGCCCGCGGGGGCGGCCCCGCCGCAGCGGAGCCGCCCCCTGGCACGCACCGGGCGCCACCCGGAGTCGGCGCAAACACATCGCCCGCCGACGGCCGGTATACGACACCCCGGGCCCGCTCCTCTGTACGGCGCCCCGGGCCTGCCCCCCTACGGCGTCCCGGTCCACTCCCCGGTACGGCGCCGGTACGGCGCCCCGTCCCGCTCCCCTATTTGAGGGCGCCGGCGGTCAGACCGGCCACCACCTGCCGCTGGAAGATGATGTACGCGGCGAGCACCGGCAGCATCGCGATCGTCAGCCCCGCGAACAGCCCGGACCAGTCCCCCTTGTAGCCCTGGCTCACCGCCAGCGCCACCAGCCCCTGGGTCAGCATCTTCTTGTCCGGGTCCCCGACGTTGAGCACCGTCGGCAGCAGGTACTGGTTCCACTGCCCGAGGAAGTTGAAGATCCCGACGCTGATCAGGCCGGGCTTGGCCATCGGCAGCATCACCTGGAAGAAGGTGCGGGTGTGCGAGGCGCCGTCGATGAGCGCCGCCTCGGCCACCGAGGTGGGCAGGGTTTTGAAGAACCCGCTGAGGAAGAAGACCGTGAACGGCAGCGAGTAGGCGATATAGACCAGGATCAGGCCGTGGTAGGTGTCCAGCAGCGCCATGTTCTTCATGACGAAGAACAACGGGACCAGCGCCAGGATGACCGGGAAGCCCATCCCGCCCACGAACAGGAAGTACAGGAAGCGGTTGCCCGGGAAGTCGAAGCGGGCCAGCACATACGCCGCCATCGCGCCCAGCAGCATCGTGCCGATCAGTGAACCGCCCACGACGATCAGCGAGTTGAGGAAGTACTGGCCCATGTTCGCCTTGTCCCAGGCGCGTGACCAGTTGTCGAAGTGCAGGACCGAGGGCAGCCCCCAGGGCGAGCCGAAGATCTCGGAGTCGTCCTTGAAGGAGCTCACCACCGCCCACAGCAGCGGCATGGTGACCAAGAGGCCCCAGATCACCAGGACTCCGTGCGAGAAGACGTTGAGGACCTTGCCCTCGCTGCTTTTGCCGTCGGCGCGGGCACCGCCCTTGCGGCTCTGTCCGCGGCGCGGTCCGGGCACTCCCGAGGCCGCCGCGGCGGGCGCCTGCTCCTTCGTCACACCCGGGAGGTCCGCGGGATCCGTCTGCGCACTCATCAGAACTCCAGTCGCTCGCGTCGTCCCAGCCGCATCACGATGGCCGAGAAGATGAGGGTCACGATCAGCAGGGAAACGCCGATGGCCGTCGCGTATCCGGCCTGACCGTCGCGGAAGGTCTTCTGGTACACGTACAGCGGAAGGACCTCGGTCGAATAGTCGGGACCGCCCGGGCCGACACTCATGATCTGCACGAACGCGAAGGCCGACACGTCCAGGGCGAGGATGCCCATATAGATCCAGCCGGTCTGGACGGTGTCCCACAAGAGCGGCAGGGTGATCCGGAAGAACGTGTTGAGGCGGTTCGCGCCGTCCAGCAGCGCGGCTTCGTAGAAGTCCTTGGGAATGGAGCTCATTCCCGCGGAGAAGAGCACGACGTAGAAGCCGACATTGGCCCACACCATCGCGGCCATGACGCACCACAGCGCGATCTGCGGATCGCCCAGCCAGTCCGGCTGCACATTGTCGAGCCCGATCGCCTTGAAGAAGGCGTTGAGCGCACCGCTCTCCGGGTTGTAGGCGAACTGGAACAGCAGCGCGACGATCGGGACCGACAGCACCTGCGGGAAGAAGTAGAGGATTTTGTAGGTACCCGAGCCACGCACCCCGCCGATGACCGCCTTCTTCCGGCGGCGGCCACCGACGTTGAGCATAAAGGCGAAGAAGAGCCCGAGTGAGAGCGTCACCACCGGCAGGAGCAGCAACAACGTCACGCTGTTGCCCACGGCGGACCAGAAGACATCGTCCTTGATCAGGCGCGCATAGTTGGCGAAGCCGACCATCTTCATGTCCGGACTCAGTCCGGTCCAGTCCGTGAAGGAGTAGTAAATGGCCTGCACGAACGGCGAGATCACGAAAATCGCGTAAATCGCCAGCGGGAGGACCAAGAACCCCGCGATGAAACGGTACTTACCGTGTTTCATGACTACCGAATCCCGTTCTCTCCCTGCGGGTGCCCACAGCCGGTGACGCGCCCCGGCCCACGCCGGGAGGTGCCTCACGAACTCATCGGTCAGCGCTTGTACTTCTTGACGCTGGAGTCGTCGCGGGTGTCGTCCGCGTACTTCTGGATCTTGTTGATGGCCTCGTCGGGTGTCATCCGGCCGGCCATCATCTCGCCCAGCGCACCGACACCGATCCGCTCCTTCTCAAGCGCCACATACCAGTCCTGCAACCGCGGATTGACGATGTTCTGGCCGGCCTTCTGCAGCGCCACCTGCGCCGATGCCAGACCGGGCGGAAGCTTCAGTCCCTCGGTTCCGCCGTTGAGCGAGGTGAGGGAGGAGACCTGCTGGATGAAGTTCCGCGAGGACTTCTTGCCGAGCATGATGCGCAGCAATTCCATACCGCCCTCGGCGTTGCGGGCCTTCCTCGGCACGATGTACGGCTCGCCGCCCGAGGCCCAGAGGGTGCCGAACGGCATCTTGTCGGAGGCGGACAGGCTGGACGGGGCGCCGACCGAGAGATCGAACTGCGGGTTCTTCGCGATCTGCTTGGCCGACTCGTTCTCCACCCAGGAACCGTTGGGGATGAACAGTGCCTTGCCCTCGGCCCAGGCCTTCTGCGACTGCAGGTGGTCCAGCCCGGGCGAGCCCTTGAGGACGTAGCCCTTCTTGTAGAGCTCGTAATAGGCGTCGAAGGCCGCCTTGACCGCCGGGTCCTTCCAGGCGTTCGGCTCCAGATTGTCGATCTTCCGCAGGACCTCTTCACCGCCGATCTTGGCGATGAACGGGTACAGGCTGAAGGGCAGGTAGTACGGGTACTTGCCCGGGTACGTCCAGCCGGCGATGCCCTTCTTCTTGGCCTTGGCGCACAGCGCCAGCATGTCGTCCCAGGTCTCCGGGTATTCCGCATCCAGCTTCTGCAGATTGCTCTTGGAGTACCAGACGCCGTAGACCGTGTAGGCGTAGTAGAGGATCCAGGTTTCCTTGCCGCCGAACTGCCCCATCTCGACCACGCCGGGGCGCAGGGTGTCGCGCACCTTCCTGTGCGGATCGTCGATGGAGGGGGCATCGAGGAGCGCGGTGAGGTCGGTCAGCTGGTCCTTGGCCACCAGCGTGCCGAAATCCATCTGCTCCGCACCGGAGTTGTCGACGAGGTCGGGCGGGTTTCCGCCGTTGAAACGCGGCTGCAGTGTCGACTGGATCTTCTGGGTCGACGAGAGCTTGACCTTGCCGTCGGCTTTCGGGAAGGCCTTGAGGTACTCGCCCTGCGCGTCCTTGGCGTACTTGTCGCCGAATCCGCCGTCGAAGATGACCACATCGAGGCCGGCCGACTCATTGACCGCAAGTGGATTCTTGGCTGATTTCTTGCCCTTCTCCACCTTGTGGTCGTCACCGCCACCGCCGCCGGCACACGCCGACAACACCCCCATGGACGGTACGGCGATGATCCCCAGGGCCGCGGCTCGCTTGACCAGATCGCGACGGTTGAATTCAGAGGTGGATCCCATGCGCAAGTCCTCGCCTTCTTCAGGACTCAGGCGGTGTACCGGAACCACCCCGGCACCGCGGGTCAGATGAAGCTGAGTTGTACGGGATGTGCACCGGGCACGCTAGAGAAATGCGGGGCAGTCATCCGTTCCCGCCTTCCCCCCGGCTCCGCCGCCGTGGTCGTACGGCCGGTCGGACGCCGACAGGTATAGTCCACTTCCGGCCTCAGGGGCAAGATCGAATGCAGGTTTGGACGGCAGTCTTTCCCTAGTTGAGACCTCCCCGCCATGCATCGGATTGCCCGGACGTCACCCTGTCGGACCGCCCGGCGACACCGCGGCCCACCGATCTCAGCGACACCCTTGACACCAAAGACCCCACGCACCTTACTTATCTCTGTTTATCTTGGCGTCATGTAACTGACAACGATGTCACTCTTGTTGAGAGGGCTCGCGTGCGGATCGGATACCGGCACCGTCCACTGCGGGGGATCACCCGCCCCACCGCCCTCGCGGCGGCCGCGCTACTCGTCATCACCGTGTCCGGCCCGGCACAGGCCGCGCCGCCCCGAAAGCCCCAGGGAGCCACGGAGTTCCACTCCTCCTTCGAATCCGGCGAACCGCAGCCGGACTGGACCGACAGCGTCGACACCGGCCCCGACGGCACGCCCCGGGCCTCGGGGGTCAGCCCGCAGACCGCACCCGCCGCGCCCGGCATGAACACCAGGACCGACACCGGCCCGGGCGACTCCCCCACCGCCAAGGCGCACGCCGGCTTCAGCGGCACCCATGCGCTGCGCTACTCCGGCACCCACACCGCCGGCGGCCGCGGCTACTCGTACAACAAGGTCTTCGACGTCAATCTCCCCGTCACCGCGACCACTTCGCTCTCGTACAAGATCTTCCCCGAGATGGCGAAGAGCGATCCGGACTATCCGGCGACCCACACCGCCGTGGACCTCGCCTTCACCGACGGCACCTACCTCAGCGAGCTGTCCGCCGTCGACCAGTACGGCGCGCCGCTGACCCCGCAGGGCCAGGCCGCCGCCAAGACGCTCTACGCCAACCAGTGGAACAGCCGGGAGTCACGGATCGGCACGGTCGCCGCCGGAAAGACCGTCGACCGGATCCTGGTCGCCTACGACGCGCCCCGGGCACCGCGGACCGCACCGGCCTTCCGCGGCTGGGTCGACGACATCGCCCTCGGCCCCAAGGCCCCGCAGAAGCCGCTCGCGCACCTCTCCGACTACGCCGTCACCACCCGCGGCACGCTCTCCAGCGGCAGCTTCTCGCGCGGCAACACCTTCCCCGCCACCGCCGTCCCCAACGGGTTCAATTTCTGGACCCCGGTCACCGACGCGGGCTCCGCCGACTGGCTCTACGAGTACGCGCGGAAGAACAACGCCGACAACCTCCCCACCCTCCAGGCCTTCAGCGCCAGCCATGAGCCGAGCCCGTGGATGGGAGACTGGCAGACCTTCCAGGTCATGCCGTCCGCCGTGGCCGGAACCCCGGATGCCTCCCGCACCGGCCGTGCGCTGCCGTTCCACCACGCCAACGAGACCGCGAAGCCGCACTACTACGGCGTGACCTTCGACAACGGCCTCAAGACGGAGATCACCCCGACCGACCACGCCGCCCTGATGCGTTTCACCTTCCCCGGTGACCAGGCGAGCCTGATCTTCGACAATGTCAACAACAAGGGCGGGCTGAGCCTGGACACCGAGCGCGGCATCGTCACCGGCTTCTCGGACGTCAGGAGCGGACTGTCCGTGGGCGCCACCCGGCTCTTCGTCTACGGCGTCTTCGACGCCCCGGTCACCGGCGGCGGCAGACTCGCGGGCGGGGGGTGCGGCACCAGCCGCACCGGTGGAGCCGGTGCGTGCACCGGGGGCAAGGACGTCACCGGCTATCTCCGCTTCAAGCCCGGGGCGGACCGCACCGTGACCATGCGGATCGCCACCTCGCTGATCAGCGTGGACCAGGCCAGGGCGAATCTGAGCCGGGAGATCCCGGCCGACGCGACCTTCGCCGGCGTCAGGGACCGGGCGCAATCGCAGTGGGACGACCTCCTGGGCCGGATCGAGGTCCAGGGGGCGAGCCGCGACCAGCTCACCACCCTGTACTCCAACCTCTACCGCCTCTACCTCTACCCCAACTCCGGCTTCGAGAAGGTCGGTTCGCGCAGCCGCTACGCGTCCCCCTTCTCGCCGCAGACCGGCCAGGACACCCCGACCCACACCGGCTCGAAGATCGTCGACGGCGAGGTGTACGTCAACAACGGCTTCTGGGACACCTACCGGACCACCTGGCCCGCCTATTCGCTCCTCACCCCGAAACGCGCGGGGAAAATGGTCGACGGTTTCGTCCAGCAGTACAAGGACGGCGGCTGGATCTCCCGCTGGTCCTCGCCCGGCTACGCGGACCTGATGACCGGGACGAGTTCCGATGTGGCATTCGCCGATGCCTATGCCAAGGGGGTGAAGTTCGACGCCGAGGCGGCCTATGCCGCGGCCGTCAAGAACGCCACCGTCGCCCCGCCGAACCCCGGCGTCGGCCGTAAGGGCATGAGCACCGCGCCCTTCCTCGGCTATACGAGCACCGATACCCGTGAGGGCATGTCCTGGGCGCTGGAGGGTTATCTCAACGACTTCGGCATCGCCCGTATGGGCAAGGCCCTGTACGAGAAGACCAAAAAACCCCGCTACAAGGAAGAAGCCGCCTATTTCCTGGGCCGTGCCCGGAACTACGTCAAGCTCTTCGACGACAAGGTCGGCTTCTTCCAGGGCAAGGACGCCCGGGGCAACCGGCGGCTGCCGCCGGACGCCTTCGACCCCCGGGTCTGGGGCAACGACTACACCGAGACCAACGCCTGGACCTTCGCCTTCACGGCACCGCAGGACACCCGCGGCCTGGCCAACCTCTACGGCGGCCGCCCGGGCCTGGCCAAGAAGCTGGATGCCTACTTCTCCACCCCGGAGACCGCGTCCAAGGAATTCGCCGGCTCCTACGGCCAGGTGATCCATGAAATGACCGAGGCCCGCGACACCCGGATGGGCATGTACGGGCACAGCAATCAGCCCTCGCACCACATCGCCTATGTCTATGACGCGGCGGGGCAGCCCTACAAGACCCAGGAAAAGGTCCGCGAGGCGATGTCCCGGCTCTACCTCGGCAGTGAGATCGGCCAGGGATATCCGGGCGACGAGGACAACGGCGAGATGTCCGCGTGGTACGTCTTCAGCTCGCTCGGCTTCTATCCGCTGGTGATGGGCCAGGGCGAATACGCGGTGGGCTCCCCGCTGTTCACCCGGGCCACGGTCCACCTGGAAAACGGCCACGACCTCACCATCAAGGCCCCGCGCAACAACGCGCGCAACCTCTATGTCCAAAGACTCCGGGTGAACGGTAAGCCCTGGAATTCCACCGCTCTGCCGCACCGGCTCCTGGCCCGCGGCGGCACCCTGGACTTCACCATGGGCGACCACCCCTCCGCCTGGGGCACCGCGGCGGACGCCGCCCCCACGTCGATCACCCAGGACGACAAGGTGCCTTCCCCGCCCGCCGACCGCTCGGACCCCACGGCCGGCCCGCTGTTCGACAACACCTCGGGAACCTCGGCCACCTTCAGCACCGCCTCGGCCACGCTGACCTCGCCCGCCCGGATCACGTCGTACACCCTGACCTCCGCGGCGCACACCACGGCGCCGTCGGGCTGGCAGCTGGAGGGCTCCAGCGACGGCCAGCACTGGCAGGCGGTCGACCACCGCGCCAACGAACACTTCACCTGGGACCGCCAGACGCGGGTGTTCGCCATCGAACGGCCCGGCGACTTCCGCCACTACCGGCTCCGCACCGGTACCGAAGCCACCCTGGCGGAGGTGGAACTACTGAGCTGAGCACCCGCACCGGCGGCCTGCCCGGGGCTCGCCCCGCCAGAGCTGCGGAGAGGGCGTTTTGGGGGACCCGGGTCCAGCCGGCCCCCGGATACGCGGACGGGCCGCACTCCCCGGCCTGGGGAGTGCGGCCCGTCCTGTGCCGCCGGTCAGCTGCCGGCGGCCCTGCTCACTTGCGGATCAGCGAGCGCAGCACGTACTGCATGATGCCGCCGTTGCGGTAGTAGTCCGCCTCGCCGGGGGTGTCGATGCGGACGACCGCGTCGAACTCGACGCCGCTGTCGGTGGTCACCTTGACCGTGCGCGGCGTGGTGCCGTCGTTCAGCTCCGTCACGCCGGAGAAGGAGAAGGTCTCCTCGCCGGTGAGGCCGAGTGCCTCGGCGGACGCGCCCTCCGGGAACTGCAGCGGCAGGACACCCATGCCGATGAGGTTCGAGCGGTGGATGCGCTCGTAGGACTCGGCGATGACGGCCTTGACGCCGAGCAGCGCGGTGCCCTTGGCGGCCCAGTCGCGGGACGAGCCGGAGCCGTACTCCTTGCCGGCCAGGATGACCAGCGGGGTGCCGGCGGCCTGGTAGTTCTGCGAGGCGTCGTAGATGAACGACACCGGGGCGCCGTCCTGGGTGAAGTCGCGGGTGTAGCCGCCCTCGGTGCCCGGCGCGATCTGGTTGCGCAGGCGGATGTTGGCGAAGGTGCCGCGGATCATGACCTCGTGGTTACCCCGGCGCGAGCCGTAGGAGTTGAAGTCACGACGCTCGACGCCGTGCTCGGTGAGGTACTGGCCGGCGGGGGTGTCGGCCTTGATCGCACCGGCCGGGGAGATGTGGTCGGTGGTGACCGAGTCGCCCAGCTTCGCCAGCACGCGGGCGCCGGAGATGTCCGAGACCGGGGTGGTCTCCATCGTCATGCCCTCGAAGTACGGGGGCTTGCGCACGTAGGTCGACTCGGCGTCCCACTCGAAGGTGTTGCCGGTGGGGATCGGCAGCGCCTGCCACTGGGCGTCACCCGCGAAGACGTCCTGGTAGGACTTGTTGAACATGTCCTCGCCGATGGCGTTGGCCACGACGTCGTTGACCTCGGCCTCGGTCGGCCAGATGTCGGCCAGGTGGACCGGCTTGCCGTCCTGGTCCACGCCGAGCGCGTCCTTGGTGATGTCCACCTTCATGGAGCCCGCGATGGCGTAGGCGACGACCAGCGGCGGGGACGCCAGGTAGTTCATCTTGACGTCGGGGTTGATCCGGCCCTCGAAGTTGCGGTTGCCGGAGAGCACCGAGGTGACGGCCAGGTCGTGGTCGTTGACGGCCTTGGAAACCTCGTCCGGCAGCGGGCCGGAGTTGCCGATGCAGGTGGTGCAGCCGTAGCCGACGAGGTTGAAGCCGACCTTGTCGAGGTACGGGGTGAGCCCGGCCTTGTCGAAGTAGTCGGTGACGACCTTCGAGCCCGGGGCGAGGGTGGTCTTGACCCACGGCTTGCGGGTCAGGCCCTTCTCCACGGCCTTCTTCGCGACCAGCGCGGCGGCGACCATGACGTACGGGTTCGAGGTGTTGGTGCAGGAGGTGATGGCCGCGACCGTCACCGCACCGTGGTCGATCTCGTAGGTCGAGCCGTCGGGGGCGGTCACGGTGACCGGGTTCGTCGGGATGCCGTTGGCGGAGGCCGGCGCGTCGGACGCGGGGAAGGACTCCTTGCCCGCCTCCTCGTCGTCGGCGACGTAGTTGCGCACGTCGACGGCGAACTGCTGCGCGGCGTTCGCGAGGACGATGCGGTCCTGCGGGCGCTTCGGGCCGGCGATCGACGGGACGACCGTGGAGAGGTCCAGCTCCAGCTTCTCGGAGAAGTCGGGCTCGGCGGCCGGGTCGAGCCAGAGGCCCTGCTCCTTGGCGTACGCCTCGACGAGCGCGACCTGCTGGGCGTCGCGGCCGGTCAGACGCAGGTAGTTGAGGGTCTCGTCGTCGATCGGGAAGATCGCGGCGGTGGAGCCGAACTCCGGCGACATGTTGCCGATGGTGGCGCGGTTGGCCAGCGAGGTGGCGGCGACGCCCTCGCCGTAGAACTCGACGAACTTGCCGACGACACCGTGCTTGCGCAGCATCTCGGTGATGGTCAGCACGAGGTCGGTGGCGGTGGTGCCGGGCTTGAGCTCACCGGTCAGCTTGAAGCCGACGACGCGCGGGATGAGCATGGAGACCGGCTGGCCCAGCATCGCGGCCTCGGCCTCGATGCCGCCGACGCCCCAGCCCAGCACACCGAGGCCGTTGACCATGGTGGTGTGCGAGTCGGTGCCGACGAGGGTGTCGGGGTAGGCCTGGCCGTTGCGCACCATGACCGTACGGGCCAGGTGCTCGATGTTCACCTGGTGGACGATGCCGGTGCCGGGCGGGACGACCTTGAACTCGTCGAAGGCGGTCTGGCCCCAGCGCAGGAACTGGTAGCGCTCCTTGTTGCGGCCGTACTCCAGCTCGACGTTCTGGCCGAAGGCGTCGCTGGTGCCGAACTTGTCGGCGATGACGGAGTGGTCGATGACCAGCTCGGCCGGGGCCAGCGGGTTGATCTTGTCGGCGTCGCCGCCGAGCTCCTTCACGGCCTCACGCATGGTGGCGAGGTCCACGACACAGGGCACGCCGGTGAAGTCCTGCATGATCACGCGGGCCGGCGTGAACTGGATCTCCTGGCTGGGCTGGGCCTGCGAGTCCCAGCCACCGAGCGCCCGGATGTGGTCGGCGGTGATGTTCGCGCCGTCCTCGGTACGGAGCAGGTTCTCCAGCAGCACCTTCAGGCTGTAGGGAAGACGCGCGGCGCCTTCGACCTTGTCCAGCCGGAAGATCTCGTACGACTCGTCGCCCACCTGCAGCGTGCTGCGGGCGTCGAAGCTGTTCGCCGACACGACAGTCTCCTTCATGCATGAATTCGCGCGTACCACCGCAATGCTGCCGTCACAGCTCCTTGACCATCCGCTAAGGTATGCCTAAGTTAGGCACGCCTTACTGGCGTGGCGACGGTACGCCTCTCGGCAGATATCTCGATGTCGAGATAACTCTAGTACATCGTCGCGGCCTGGTCATGCCCTGCCGGTGTTGTCCTCTGTCATCCAATCGAGGCGTTTGACAGCGAACCCAGTCGTTCTGGCTTCCTTGCCAGCGAACCTAGTCGTACGAGGGGACGTACTGGGGGTGCTGGGTGGCCGTACCGGCGGGGGTGGATCTTGCGGAGCCGTACGTCGAGCTGTCGTACATGGACGCTCGACGGGAGTGTCGGCGGCGTCCGCTGCTGGACTGTGTGACGGGGCGGTTCGAGGAAGCGGCCGCGGTGCGGCCGTTTCGCTGGTCGCGTGGTGAGCGTCACTTCCCGGGCTGGTACTGGGCGGCGACGACCGGGCGGCACGTGGGTTTCGAGTCGTGGCTGGAGCGGGACCGGCTTGTGCTGATGGACTTCGATCCCGGGGTGGTGGGGATCGCCTCGCAGCCGTTCTGGCTGCACTGGCACGACGGTGAGCGTGAGCGTCGGCATGCTCCGGACTACTTCGTGCGCCGCGCGGACGGCTCGGCGGTGGTCGTGGATGTCCGTGCCGATGAGCGGATCGAGGCGAGGGACGCGGAGGCGTTCGAGGTGACGCACATGGCCTGCCGTCAGGCGGGGTGGGTTTTCGAGCGGGTCGGGGTTCCGGAGGAAGTGCTGCTGGCGAACGTGCGGTGGCTGTCGCGCTACCGGCATCCCCGGTGCCGTCGCGGGCCGGTCGTGGACCTGCTCCGTGAGGTCTTCGCGGAACCGGTCCCGTTGATGGCTGGTGCGGATGCGGCCGGTGACCGGCTTGAGACGCTCCCTGTCCTGTTCCATCTCCTCTGGCTGCGCGAGTTGGCCGCCGACGGGCTGGCGTTCACGCTGCTGGGGCCGTCCACCGTAGTGCGCCTGGCGGATGGAAGCGTTCGGTGACGGGGGCCGGGAAGGAACGGGAACGGCGGGTGCCTGCGTCGGCCAGGATCGCGGAGTTCCCAGAGACGGCTGCGGAGCAGGCTCGTTGGTGGGAGAGGCACATTCTGGAGGTGCTGGACGGCCTGCCGCCGGATGCTCCTGTGGGGACGGTGCCGCGCCCGGAGTTCGACCCGGAACGGAACTCGTTGGCTCAGCGGGAGCGGGCCAAGGCTGCCGAGCTGACGGCGGCCGGGCATGCGATGACGGCCAGCGGGGTCAATCAGCGGCGCCAGCGCTATCAGCGGGACGGGCTGGTCGGACTGGCCGACGGCCGGTCGGCCAAGCAGATGCCGTCCTTCGGCCGGGTGGCTCCGGCGGTGGTCGAGGCGATGCGGCAGGCGATCGGTGAGACGGCCGAGGCGTCGTCGAAGACGATCGGTTTCGTGGTCTGGCGGGCGACGCAGATCCTGGCCTCCCGTGAGGATGCGCAGGAGATCGAGGTTCCCTCGCAGCGCACGCTCTACCGGCTGTTCGACAAGCTGGCCACCGGCACCCATGCGACGGGCTCCGCGACCACACGCCGTTCGGTGAACGCGCGTCCGGCCGGACCGTTCGGGGAGGTGCCGGCCTGCGCGCCGGGCGAGTGGATGCAGATCGACTCCACGCCGCTAGATGTCCTGGTCCGGCTGGACGACGGCATTACCGGGAAGGTCGAGCTGACGGCCATGATCGACCTGGCGACCAGGTCACTGGCCGCCGCGGTCCTGCGGCCGACGACGAAGGCGGCCGACGCCTCCGCTCTTCTGGCCCGGAGCATCACCCCCGAGATGATGCGTCCTGGCTGGCCGGAAGCTCTTCGGATGTCGAGATCGGTGCTGCCGCACCGGCGGCTGACGGCCCTGGACGAGCGGCTTCAGCACGCGGCTGGGAGGCCGGTGATCGTGCCGGACACGATCGTCTGCGACCACGGCAAGGTCTTCATCTCGAACAACTTCCGTGCGTCCTGCCGCTACTTGGGCATCAGCCTCCAGCCGACGCACAAGGCGTCGCCCTTCGAGAAGGGCGCGATCGAGAAGACGCTGGGTTCGGTGGCGACTTTGTTCGCGCAGTTCGTCGCGGGATACACCGGCCGGTCGGTGGACCGCCGGGGCCGGGGCCTGGAGAACGGGCCGCTGTGGTCCCTGCCCGAGCTTCAGAGCCTGCTGGACGAGTGGATCGTCATCTGGCAGAACCGCCCGCACGACGCGCTGCGGGACCCGGACTCACCGAAACGCGCGTTCACGCCGAACGAGAAGTACGCGATGCTGCTGGAATCGTGCGGCTACGTTCCGGCCCCGTTCAGCGGCGAGGACTACGTCGAGTTGCTGCCCGAGCGCTGGCAGGCGATCAACTCCTACGGCATCCGGATCAACCACCGCACCTACGACGACGCCGAGCTGACCCCGTTGCGCCGCCAGCACTCCGGGGTGGTGGAGAAGAAGGGTTTGTGGGAGATCCACTACGACCCCTACGACGTCTCCCGTGTCTGGGTACGCGACCGCCGCAGCGAACCGGCCCGGTGGATCACAGTGTTCTGGAAGCACCTGCACCGCGTCGGCGTCCCGTTCGGCGAGATGGCCTGGGACCACGCCCGCGAGCAGGTCCCGGACGGGAGCGAGGCGCAGATCGCCGATGCCGCCGCTGCCCTGCTGCGGCGGGCCCACGACGGCCCTGCCGAAGGGAAAGACCGTCCGGTCAAACGCTCCAAGCGGGACCGGCGGGTCGCCGCCCGCACCCGAGCCACCGCCGCTGACCGGCCGGTTCCTGACCTGTCTGCGGCCGAGCCGATGCCCGACGACGAGGCTGACGCCGAGGTCGCGAAGGTCATCCCGCTGGGCCTGTTCGATCCGCTCGCCAACCCCTGGAGGCCCACGTGACCCTCTCCGGACCAGCAGCCCGGCATATCGCGTTGAGCGAGGTCGACGCCGAGGCCAACCGGCAGCTGACCACGCTGGACGGGTGGCGGAAGTTCATCGAGAACCCGCCCACGCCCCCGGTTCTCCTGTCTGCTGACGCGCTGAGGCGTCTGTCCCCGGCCGAACGGGACCTCTACGACGATGACCGGCTCGACCATCACGCCCGGATGCTCGTGGTCGCCACCTCGTTCGTCGAGAAGACGGTGGTCTGCGGCCGTCGGCTGGTCCTGCTCAACCGGCACGCGATCAGCGCCCGCCGCGGCCTGATGGTCTCCGGGCTTCCCGGCACGGGCAAGACCAGTGCCATCACCCAGCTCGGACGTTCGCATGAACTCCTTGACCGGGCCCGCCACCCGAATGTCTCCGACCGCATCCCCGTGGTTTACATCACCGTCCCTCCGGCCGCGACTGCCCGCATGGTCGCCGCGGAGTTCGCCCGCTTCCTGGGCCTGCCGGTCCGGGGCCGGTCGAACATGACGGACATCATCGAGGCCGTGGTCGGTGTCTGCACGGACACCCGCACGGGTCTGGTGCTCGTCGACGAAATCCACAACGTCTCGCAGGTCACCCGGTCCGGCGGTGAGGTCTCCGACACC
Source organism: Streptomyces sp. NPDC048516 (assembly GCF_043199875.1). Lineage (NCBI taxonomy): Bacteria > Bacillati > Actinomycetota > Actinomycetes > Kitasatosporales > Streptomycetaceae > Streptomyces > Streptomyces sp. NPDC048516. Next base: position 28,307 of record NZ_JBICWS010000031.1, read on the forward strand.
CTGAAGTACTTCTCCGAGCGCATCCCCGCCACGTTCGTCTACGCGGGCATCGGCCTGGAGACCAGTGATCTCCTGGCCGGCACGCGGGGCGCCCAGATCGCGGGGCGCTTCACTCTCGTTCCCACCCGGCGGTTCGCCTACGGCGACGAGTGGAAGGGACTGGTCGCAACCATGGAGGAGACCTTGCTCCTGCACGACCACCCACCGGGCAGCCTGGCCAAGCTGGACCGTTACCTTCACAACCGGACGGACGGCATGATCGGCGCCCTCTCCCACGCGATCCGGGGCGCCGCGATCGACGCGATCCTGAGCGGCACCGAACGCGTGACGAAAGAAGCGATCGACGCGATCCCACTGGACCACGCCGCAGAAATCGCAGCGTCCCCGCGCACGAAAGCCGCGAAGCGGTGACCGGCATGTCGTCAGACCGCCTCGCCCGGCTTCCCGTCAAAGCCTCACCACGGCTCGGCGAGACAACCGACTCCTACATCCGCCGCCTGGCCCGCGCCAACCACCTCAAGCCCAGCTACCTGCACCGGTTCATCAGCGGCCCCCCGCTCTGGTTCGGCAAGCCCAGCCTCTCGCGCCTCGCGGTGGTCTCCGGCTACCCCGAGCGCACACTGCAACAAGCCCTGGCTGATGTTGCGTCGCCGCGACGACGCAACAAGCCGAACGTCCGCTATCCCCGCACTGTCCCTCTGGCCGACCGCCCGGACTTGGCACTTCGCATCCGCGAGACCGCTCAGTCCGGGACCGCAACCATCCGTGACCTGTCCAGACACCACAATCTCCCATCCCGGACCATCCGCACCGTCCTGGAGATGCCAGCACCGAGCACCTACAAGTCCAGAAGCGGCCCCAGGAAGAGACGCGCGGCCAGACGGCCCGCCCCCGCGATCAACGACTCCACACGAGCCCTGATCGACGCCATGCTCGCCGAACACCTCGACCTCAGAGAGGTCTGGGCCCGCCTCATGGACGACCACGACATCTCCGTGTCCTACTCCTCCATCAACGTCTACTTCCGGTCCCGTCAGGTCCGATTCGCCTGATGCGCCAAGTGACCTGATCCATAAGATCGTTTCGGTGCCTCGCGAAGGCTGCCTCACCCTCGGTCGGCCGCCTCATCAGGGCCTGTCCGCTGGATCAAGCTCGGGATACGTCCAGTAGGTTGACAACATGTCTTCCGTACTCGTGGTTGGTTACGATCCGCAAGCGATACCCGGCGTCGATGGGGAGGCCCTGCGCGCCTCCCTGGACAAGGAGCTGGCACGGTTTGGCGAGCATGGCATCGACGCTGCCATGGCCCTGGTCGTGTTCGACGAGTCGGCTGAGTCCACACTCGTGGCGTCCTTAGCCCAACGTCCATGGGACGTGATCGTCGTCGGGGGCGGTATCCGCAAGACTGAGCCACTGCTTCCGCTCTTCGAACAGATCGTGAACCTGATCCGCCGACACGCTCCCCAGGCCGCCATCGCGTTCAACACCAGCGTCGGAGACAGCGTCGAAGCAGCCCAGCGCTGGTTGTGAGGTCGGTCCGACGGATCACGCTCTGAGCCCTGGCTGACCTTGGCAGGCCCCTCGACCCACGCCCCGGTGGAAGCCAGGCAGCAAAAATCGGTGCCGGTCCGGTCGCCGCAGGACACGGCTCTGCCCGCTGGTCAGATCACGCGAGACAGGACAACCCGCCTCAAGTGATCGTTTGCCACCAAACCAGTCGAGGCAGGTCAGCGCACTCCAGCCGACTAACTTCGCTGTCAAAGGACAGAGTCGTTTCTCAACGAATCGAGTCGTTCGTCCTTCTGTCTCAGCGAACCTCGTCGCGCGGCTGAGGGCGCCAGGTGTTCTGTCCGGGGGTGCTGGATGGCTGTACCGGCTGGGGTGGTTTTGGAGGGGCCGTCCCGAGCGGAGCCTCAGTCGCTGTGGGCGACCGGCTCGGGGTCGGCGTCGAGCGCTTCGAGCACTGCGTCGCCGTTCGCCCTCGCCCACTCGGTCAGCATGTGGATCGGATCGATCAGCGTCATTCCGAGCGGGGTGAGATCGTACTCGACGCGGGGCGGTACCTCGGCGTAGGCGCGGCGGCGGATGAGTCCGTGTGCCTCGAGCCGTCGGAGCGTCTGGGTGAGCATCTTGCGGGAGATGCCGCCGATCAGCTCGACCAACTCGCCGTGGCGCACCGGGCCCTTGCTGAGGCCGTAGAGGACGACCACGGTCCACTTGTCGGCGATGAGCTCGACCGCCAGACGCGCCGGACAGTCGGCGAGAAAGGGATCACCGGGAACGAAACCGCTCATGGTGCCAAAGGTACCTGCGCCTATGGCACCTGCTGGTTCCTATCAGGTTCATAGCCTGGGTTCTCCCCCTTCCTGAGCAGGAGAGTCATGCGAGTCATCACTCAGCAGGCGCTCGGCGGTCCCGAGGTGCTCACCATCGTGGACGCGCCCGAGCCTCAGCCCCTTCCGACCGAGGTTCTCGTCCGCGTCAAGGCAATCGGGCTGAACCCGCTGGAGGCGCGCCTGCGCGCCGGTGAGTTCCCGCTGATCGGCCGGCCGCCGTTCATCCTCGGCTGGGACCTCAGCGGAGTGGTCGATCAGGCGCCGCAGACGTGGCGGTTCAGGCCCGGCGACGAGGTGTTCGGGATGCCGCTGTTCCCGCGGGCGGCGAGTGCGTACGCCGAGGTCGTGTCGGCTCCGGCGCTGCACCTGGCACACAAGCCGGCGTCGCTCTCATACGTCGAGGCGTCGGCGCTGCCGGTCGTGGGGCTGACGGCGTGGCAGGGCCTCGTCGACCTCGGCGACGTGACCGAGGGCGACCGCGTCCTGGTCCACGGTGGTGGTGGCGGGGTCGGCCACGTCGCGATCCAGATTGCGAAGGCGCTCGGCGCGCACGTGATCACGACCGCCGGCGGGAGCAAGCGGAAGTTCGTCGAGGGATGCGGCGCCGATGAGGTGATCGACTACACGGCGGTCGACTTCACCGAGACGGTCCGCGACATCGACGTCGTGCTCGACACGATCGGCGGCGATACCGTCGAGCGCTCCCTCGAAGTGCTCCGCCCGGGTGGTCACCTGGTGACGGCGGTCGCCGAAGGCGATGCGGAACTCGCCGCCAACTACCGGGCGGCCGGCATGCGTTTCAGCGGCATCGCGGTCGATCCCGATCCGGTCGCCCTGCGAGGTCTCGTCGAACTCGTCGAACAGGGCAAGCTCCGGGTCCACGTGCAGGAGACGTTCCCATTCGAGCGCGTAGCCGACGCACACCGGATGCTCGACGGCGGTCACCTCCAAGGCAAGCTCGTCCTCACCGTCTGATCCCTCAGCGGGCCTCGCGTGAGCGGTCTCCACTGAGATTTCCTCTGAGTCCCGTGGGTCGGCTCCGGCCCCTTCGACTCGACGAACCGAGTCGACCTGGCTCATCCAACTCAGTCCACGCAGGTCACCGTCATCCGGAGGACTAGCTTCGTTGAGACAGGACAGGTGTCCGACCTGTCGCAGCGAGGGTTGAGCGTTGTCAGCGAAGATCGGTGACCGCCGGGTTTTCTCAACGAAGGTTGAGCGACTGTCCGGGGAGTCCGTGGGGGATCCCGTTCCCGGCGGCTGCGATCTGGACTTCTTCGGCGAGAGCGAGAGCCGCTCCGCCTGCCCCGGTACTGTGGCTTCGCATGACCGACTCCGAGATCGAGACCACTGCGGACCTGGTCCACGACCTGCTGCAGGAGCAGCATCCAGACCTTGCGGGGCTGCCAATCCACGAAGTGGCGGGCGGATGGGACAACCAGCAGTGGCGCCTCGGGGACGAGCTGGCCGTGCGGATGCCGCGTACAGAACGTGCCCCGGATCTCCAGCGCAAGGAGTGCCGATGGCTGCCCGTCCTGGCCCCGCGCCTGCCGCTCCCGGTCCCGAACCCTGTGCGGATCGGGGAACCGTCCGCGCGCTTCCCGAAGCCCTGGACCGTCATGACGTGGGTTTCCGGCGAGCCGCTGGACTACACCTCGATCAGCCGCGGTGACCACGCGGCCGACACTCTGGCGGGCTTCCTCAGGGCGCTCCATCTGGAGGCGCCCGCCGAGGCGCCGACCAGTTCGGACCGCGGCGCTCACCCCAAGAAGTGCACGGACGGCTTCGACCACTTCTTTCCAGCCGTTGTCCCGGGCAGCATCGCCGACGAGGTCCGGGCCGTCTGGGACGATGCCGTAGCGGCCCCCGAGTGGGAGGGCCCGCCGGTGTGGGTGCACGGTGACCTTCATCCCGCAAATGTCGTCGTCTCGGACGGGACGCTCTCGGGCGTGATCGACTTCGGTGACATGTTCGCCGGCGATCCGGCTTGGGATCTTGCGGCCGCATGGGTGGTCCTTCCCGCGGGCGCCGCCTCGCGATTCTTCGACGTGTACGCGCATGCTGACGCGGCGACGATCCGGCGCGCCCGCGGACTGGCTGCCCTGAAAAGCCTGTTCCTCATGCTGATGGGCCAGAACGGAGACCGGGGCCTTCCCGGCGGCAAGCCGGCATGGGGACCCGCAGGCCGGGCAGCGCTCGATCGTGTCCTGAGGGGCGATCTGAAGTAGACACGGAGCGCCGCTCACCATGTTCTCCGGCCTATCCGCAGCCTCCCGCGACTCGCGAGGCTCTGCTCGGCCCCCGTCCGTTCGGTTTCGCGCGACTCGGTGCTCAGCCTTCGGTGAGAACACTCAGCCTTCGCTGCGAGAGATCGCCGGTGTCGTCCGCGGACTGTGAAGCCGTTCGCCCTGTCATTCCATCGAGGCATGTGGCACCAAACCCAGGCGTCCATGCCCTCGCGCCGCCCCGACCGGCCGGCACCGCCGATGGCCGGGACCGCCGCGGTCGGGGCGGTTGTGCGGCTGCCGGCCACCGCTCATCGAGGAGGGCCGGAACCCGTCCTCGATGAGCGGCACCCTGGCCGACAGCGCCTACCGGCCGCTGCCGGCCCGGCGGCCGGGCCTCACTTCAGGTGCCGGCCGAAGAACCGGTCCCCGTCCTCCACCTCGAACCACGGGGTGCCGGTGTGCCCGCCCGGATTGGCGTGCAGCGTCTTCTGCTCGGTGCCGAAGGCGTCGAACAGGTCCAGGGCCCGCCGGCGGGGGTTCCCTTCGTCGTCCCACTGCAGCAGGAACAGCAGCGGAATGGTGATCTGCCGGGCCTCCTCGCGTTGGGCGCGGGGCACGTAACCCCCGGCGAAGAAGCCGGCGGCCGCGATGCGCGGCTCGACCACCGCCAGCCGAATGCCGACGGCGGTCCACCCCGAGTACCCGACGGGGCCGCCGATCCCGGGCAGCGAAAGGAGGGCGTCCAGGGTGGTCCGCCATTCCGGGACCGCCTTTTCGACCAGCGGGCCGATGAAGGATTCGAAGATCTCGTCGACCGGCTCGCCGGCCCGCATCGCCCGGCGGAGGTCGGCGCGGGCCTGCTCGTCGGCGGCGGAACGGGGCCGGTCACCGCACCCGGAGGCGTCGATGGAGGCCACCGCGTAGCCGTACGCCGCGGAGTGCCGGGCACGGGCCACCAGCCGGGGTTCCCGCTTGGGCAGGCCATTGTTGTGGGCCATAAGGATCAGCGGGGCCGGTGCGGCGGATTCAGGCGTCCACAGGGTGCCGGGGATCTCGCCGAGGGTGAATTCGCGTTCGAGGACGCCGTCGTCGAGGCGCTGTTCGGAAGTGAAGTGCATGGTCGTGCCTTTCGGGAGTACTGAACGGCACTCCCGGACGACCTATCGCCCGACCGTGACCCCGGAGGGGAGCACCCATGTCGATACTGCGTTCACGGGTACCACCTCCTCGTTTCTTTCGCACGGCCTCCGGGAACGTAGCAGTGGTCGCCGTGGCCCGCCAACGGGTTTTGCGGAGGCTCCGGCGGATGCCACGCAACCACTCGCCTGCAGGCCGGTCCGGGCCGGGTACACCGGCGACGATGCCGCCGCCACAGGCGTCCGTGAGGGGCCGGGCGCGTCCTGGGCTCCTTTTCGGACCCGCTGCGCCGGGCCCGGCCCCCGAACGAGGTCACGGCTCCGGGTGGCCGGGTCCACGCCGCAGAAGGAGAAGTTCGTTCCGGCGAAGTTCCTGGTCACCCCGCCGAACGAGACGGAGCACTCCACCCTGAAGTGGCCCTTCGGCGGCCAGATCCTCAAGCAGGACGGCGCCACCCACCCGGCCACCTACCTCAACCCGGTCGGGCGGTAACCAACCGGACAGCCTCCGGGCTTCCCTGGACAGGCCGGGCACGGCCCAACGGGAACCGGCCGGGCACGGTGCACGGGAACCGGCCGGAACCGGCCAGGCGCGGTCAGAGCGGTCCCGCCGACGTCCGCGTCCAGCGGCCCTTGGTGCCCTGCCGCTGGGGCGCGGGCCACAGGGGCAGGGCCCAGGGGCGGGCCTGCCCGCCGTCCTCCCGCTCGCGCGTGTCACATCCGGCCCGTGACCTCCGTCATTACTGTGACGGAACTCGACGGGGGAGGAATGAGGCCCATGAACGACCACGAGTGGCTGGCGGAGCGGTTCGAGGAGAACCGGAGTCATCTGCGGGCCGTGGCCTACCGCATGCTCGGCTCGGTGAGCGAGGCCGACGACGCCGTCCAGGAAGCCTGGCTGCGGCTGAGCCGGTCCGGTGCGGACGGTGTGGAGAACCTGGGCGGCTGGCTGACGACGGTCGTCGGGCGGGTGTGCCTGGACCAGCTGCGGACGCGCAAGGCGCGGCGTGAGGACCCGTTGGAGGTCCATGTCCCCGAGCCGATCGTGGACCGCCTGGACACCGTCGACCCGGAACACGAGGCGCTGCTCGCCGACTCGGTCGGGCTGGCGCTGCTCGTCGTGCTGGAAGCCCTCACCCCCGCCGAGCGGCTGGCCTTCGTCCTGCACGACATGTTCGCGGTGCCCTTCGACGAGATCGCGCCACTCGTCGACCGCACCCCCGCGGCCGCCCGGCAGCTCGCCAGCCGCGCCCGGCGCCGCGTCCAGGGCACCGCCCCGGCCCCCGACACCGATCTCGCCCGCCAGCGGGAAGTGGTCGACGCCTTCCTCGCCGCCTCGCGCGGGGGCGACTTCGAGGCGCTGCTCGCGGTGCTCGATCCGGACGTCGTGCTGCGCGCCGACGCCGGTGACGCGCCCGAGGGCGTATCGACGCTGGTCCGCGGAGCGCGCGCGGTGGTCGAGCGGGCGCTCACCTTCTCCCGGTTCGCCGCGTTCTCCCGGCCGGCGCTGGTCAACGGCGCGCCGGGGCTCGTCACGACACAGGGCGGCCGACCGTTCTCCGTCATGGGCTTCACGGTCGCGCACGGGAAAATCATCGAGATCAACATCCTCGCCGACCTCACCCGGCTGAGCCGGCTGGATCTGACGGTCCTCGACGACTGACGACTGACGGCTGACGGCTGACGGCTGGCGGCTGGCGGCTGGCCGCTGGCGGCTGGCGGCTGGCCGCTGACGGCTGGCGGCTGGCGGCTGGCGGCTGGCGGCTGGCGGCCAGCGGCTGGCGACGCGGCCACGTCACCGGGCTTGCGCCCGGCCTTGGCCCCGGACTTCCCCGGCCACCGGCCCGCCTCAGGACCCCGACAGCCCCGTACGGACCACCGTCACGATCTCCTCATCGGAGAGTCCCAGGTTGCGGGCCTCGGCGATCAGCCGCTGGGCGGTCTCACCGAGGCGGGCGCGGGCCGGCGATGCCGCGCCGGTGACCACGGCACCGCGGCCGCGCCGGAGTTCGATCAGGCCCTCTTCCTTGAGGCGCTGATAGCCGCGCAGCACGGTATGGACGTTCACGCCGAGCGACACGGCGAGGGCACGGGCGGCCGGCAGCCGCTCCCCGGCGTCCACCGTGCCGTCGGCGATGGCGCCGCGGACCGAGGCCGCGATCTGGTCGCCGAGCGGGACGGGCGAGCCGGGGTCCACACGGAAGAGCACCTCAGTCTCCCTTCTTCCGCGAGCGCGCGCGGTCCAGGTACGTATTGAGCAGGGCAACGGCGGTAGCGGCATCATCGACCGTCACCACGAACTCCTTGCCATTGTTCAGCCGTGCCACGATGCCCTCGCCCGAGCGCAGTACGAGGCCGCTGCCGCCGGCCCGGATGCGATAGCCCCAGCCGCCGAACTCCTGGAAGGCGCCTATCGGACGGCTGGTGGCCTCCGTGATGCGGTCGAGGGGGAGGTGCCGGATGCGGAGGGGCGGCGGCAGCACGGTCGACGAGACGGTCAGACCACGGTGGTCGACGGTGACCCGCGCGGCGGCACAGGGCAGGACCGCGATCGCGCCGATGAACAGGCTGATGCCCGTCAGCCACTCGGCGACCACGAGGAAGAAGAGCCCGGCGCCGAGCAGCAGGACGCCGAGCACGACGATCGGTGGCGAGCTGATGGTGCGTGACCAGCCCGCCGACATACCCGCCGGGAGGTCGAGCCGGGGCGCCTGGCCCGCCGTCCGGCCCGCTGCCCGGTCGGACGGCAGGGGCACCGGGCCCGCCAGCAGGCGTCCCAGCGCGCCGGCGAGCAGAGCGACGGCGAGTGCTGCGGCCAGCTCCCACAGCGGCAGCCGGACCGTCGAGGTATCCGTGACGCCGGCGTTGCCGAACAGAGTCAGGCAGGTGAGATAACCGATGGCGGCCGCGAGGGCATAGCCGCCGGCGATCAGCCAGGGCGTCCCCTCTGAAGGCTCCGGCAGTCGCACGAGGAGGCCGAGGACGGCACCGAAGACGAGCAGCAGTGTGAGCGTGAGCGTCAGGAAGGCGCGGGCGGAGGTGAAACCGTCGGCCTTGGTGCCGCCATCACCGAAATGGGTGGCCAGCGGCTCGGGCAAACGGGCGGAGATCGAGAAGTAGACGGCGGCGATGGCCGCGGCGGCAGCGATGAACGGCAGGACGGTAATCAGGGCCCACGGACGGGGCTTTGAGGGCGAGGAAGAACGCGGGGCACTCTTCATGGGCGTGGCGACCACCTCTCAGTTGTTCGCATAGTAGTAGAACAACCAGGCCATCGACAATTGCACACCCATCTCATATCTGAGATACGGTCACGCCATGGCAGACGACTACCTCGTACGTATCGGCAGGCTCATCCGTGACGCCCGGCAGCACCGTGGCTGGACACAGACGCAGCTCGCCGAAGCTCTCGGCACCAGCCAGAGCGCGGTCAACCGCATCGAGCGCGGGAATCAGAACATCAGCCTTGAGATGATCGCCCGTATCGGCGAAGCACTCGACAGTGAAATCGTCTCGCTCGGTTATGCCGGGCCGATGCATCTGCGGGTGGTCGGCGGCCGCCGGCTGTCCGGCAGCATCGATGTCAAGACGAGCAAGAACGCCTGTGTGGCGCTGCTGTGCGCCACGCTGCTGAACGCCGGCCGCACCACTCTGCGCCGGGTGGCCCGTATCGAGGAGGTCTACCGCATCCTCGAAGTGCTGGGCAGCATCGGCGTACGGACCCGGTGGATCAACGACGGCAACGACCTGGAGATCGTCCCGCCCACGGAGCTCGACCTCGACTCGATGGACACCGAGGCGGCCCGCCGCACTCGCAGCGTCATCATGTTCCTCGGCCCGCTGCTGCACCGCATGGACCACTTCAAGCTGCCGTACGCGGGCGGTTGCGACCTCGGCACCCGTACCGTCACGCCTCACATGACGGCACTGCGCCACTTCGGCCTGGAGATCACCGCGACCGACGGCACCTACATCGCCGAGGTGGACCGCAGCGTCGCCCCCAAGCGCGCGATCGTCCTGACCGAGCGCGGCGACACCGTCACGGAGAACGCGCTGCTGGCCGCCGCCCGGCACGACGGCGTCACCGTCATCCGCAACGCCTCGTCCAACTACATGGTCCAGGATCTCTGCTTCTTCCTGGAGGAGTTGGGCGTCCGGGTCGACGGAATCGGCACCACCACGCTGACCGTCCACGGCGCCGCGCACATCGAACGCGATGTGGACTTCGCGCCGTCCGAGGACCCGGTCGAGGCAATGAGCCTGCTGGCGGCGGCAGTGGTCACCGAGTCGGAGCTGACCATCCGGCGGGTCCCGGTCGAGTTCCTGGAGATCGAACTGGCGGTCCTGGAGGAGATGGGCCTGGACCACGAGCGCAGCGCGGAGTACGCCGCCGACAACGGCCGCACCCGGCTGATCGATCTGACGGTCCGCCCCTCCAAGCTCCAGGCCCCGCTGGACAAGATCCACCCGATGCCCTTCCCGGGCCTCAACATCGACAACGTCCCCTTCTTCGCGGCCATCGCGGCCAGCGCCCAGGGGCAGACCCTCATCCACGACTGGGTCTACGACAACCGCGCCATCTACCTCACCGACCTCAACCGCCTCGGCGCCCAGGTCAAACTGCTCGACCCGCACCGGGTCCTGGTGGACGGCCCGACCCGCTGGCGCTCCTCGGAAATGATGTGCCCCCCGGCCCTGCGCCCGGCCGTCGTCGTCCTCCTGGCCATGATGGCCGCCGAGGGCACCTCCGTCCTGCGCAACGTCTATGTCATCAACCGGGGTTACGAGGACCTGGCCGAACGCCTCAACTCGATCGGGGCGCAGATCGAGATCTTCCGGGACATCTGAACCACGGATGCCGCCGCACTCTTTCTGACCTGCGTGGATGGGCCAGGAGGGGATGCGGCGGCACTCTGGGACTTCTCTGGGACTTTGCGCCAGGACCGAGCTTCTGCCGGTCGGCTTGCGGCTACGCGAAGACCGCGTCGATGGCGGCGCCGCCGCGCGCACCGGCGCGGGGCAGAAAATGCGCGTACTTCCGGAGCGTGAAGCCGGGGTCAGAGTGGCCGAGCCACCTGGCCAGGGAGACGACCGACTCGCCGGCCTCCAACTGCTCGGAGGCGTAGAAGTGACGCAGGGCGTGATAACCGTGCTCCCGGGAGGGCTCCCAGGCTCGGGATCCGTCCGGTGCGCTCTCCTCCAGCGCGGCGATCACGCCGGCCTCGGCCAGGGCGGGCTTCCAGACGTAGGAGTTGAAGTAGTTCCGATTGATCGCCTTATTCTCTCGGCCCGTCACCAGAAGGTTGTACGTCCTGGGCCGACGGTGCTTGGCTTCTACCGGGGTCTGCGGCGGGCGCGGATCGTCCCACGGCATGGTGACCGGCACGGGTGCGAGGAACTCCACATGCTGCCGCAGCGCCTTGGCCACGCTTGAAGGCAGGGGCACCTCGCGTACCTTGCGCCCCTTGGGAAGCGCGAAGCAGAGCTTCGTCCGCACCATCTTGACCTGGCGCCGGACATGGACGATCTCCGCGTCGAAGTCGATGTCCTCCATCGACAGGCCGAACGCCTCTCCCTGACGCAGGCCGAGTCCAGCACCAATCTCGACAAGCACGCGATAGCGGTCCGGGATAGCTGCGCGTACGGCCAGCACGCGCTCGGGCGACCATGCCTCGACCCGGCCCGGTGCAGCCGCCGGAGGGCGAACTGTGCTCGCACGGCACGGGTTACGTGCGAGGCGTCGGTCTTCGACCGCAGCCTGGAGAACACCAGACAGCGTGGCCCAGACGAGACGAATGGAGGTGGGGCCCAGGTCCTTCTCGAGTCGCTTCTTCCAACTCCGCAGCGCCTCGGTACCGACGCTGTTGAGCGGCAGGGCACCGAGGTGCGGGACGATGTGCCGGCGGACCCGTTGCTCGATGCGTTCGAGGGTGGACGGGTCGCCACCCTGGGTGGGCCACCAGTGAGTCGCGATGTAGTCCTTGAGGGAGATGGCTCCATCGCGTGGATCGACGAACTCGCCCCGACGTGCGTCGGTCTGAGCCTGGGCGAGCCAGGTCTTGGCGTCCTGGAGTACGTCGAAGGAACGGTCCTTGACGCCGGGGATGCCCTTGACGCGGTAGCGGGTGCACTTGCCGTACATGGTCGTGCGTTCGCGCTTGCCGGTCGTCGGGTTGGGGCGCTTCTTGAGCCACCGGTCTTCTATGTAGCCGGTCAGGTGGAACTCCTTGATGTAGAGGATGGAGACGGCGTTCTACGGCGCTTGGAGCGTCAGGCGCTGGTGAGGCGGGTGGACCGTTCCTGACGAGGAGCGTTCAGCGGGTTGAGAGCCTCGTTTGAGCGCGAGTCGGCCTGCTCCTGCTCGCGGACCCAGGCATCGAGGGCTTCCAGTCGGTACATCACGCGGCCTCGTGGACCCATGCGGAAGCTCGGAGGTCCCTGTCGACGGTGGCGCCAGACGTAGAGGGTGTGGGGTGAGAGGCCGAGGTACTCGGCGGCGTCCTTCACGGTCAGGAAGGCCGTGTGTAGGGCGCCCGGGGAAGCTGTGGGGGCACGCAAAGATCGGGCAGGCATAGGAGGTTCTCTGTGAGGTACGGGAGGGAGCGGACCTTGAAGGACCGGTTCGTCATGCGCGGCACTGGCAATCGGTGGGCCGGTTCTCCAGATGATTGCGGAGGATACGCAGAATGGCGTTTTGGAAGATTCACCCAGCTGGGCGCCTGACCCTTTTAGTGCCAGTCATGGAGAGCTGACCGGGAGACCTGAAGCTCGGCGCAGAGTTCGTCCACGGTCATTTTTTCGCGCGAGCGGCTGGAGCCATTCATCAGCACCCCGCTTCCTCGTTGTCGATGGGGTTTCGGGCAGGGCTTATGAGGGGTCGGGGCAAAGGGTTTCCTCGCACGGATAGAGCGGATTACCGAAAGAAGGCACGACGGGGTGCCGGGATATTCAATGATGCGGAGCATCGCCGGTTTGGCCAACCGGCGATCGTCGGCTATGTTTCCGCCCGCTCCGCATGGCCCCGGTCTCGCGGAGAGCTGGCGAGGAGGGTGTGCGGGGCGGCTCCGAGCTCGGTAGCGATGGCGACGAGGTCGTTGATGTCGCAGCGTCGGACGGTGCGTTCGATGCGGGAGAGCGCGGTGGCGGTCATGGGCCGGCCGAGGGCGTGGACGCGGGCGGCGAGCTGACGCTGGGAGTAGCCGCGGGCGGTGCGGGCGCGCACGATGGCCCGAGCGGCGGTCTTTCCTGCGGGGCCGATTTCAAGGGAACGCGGTGGCATGGATGTGTTGTAGCTTGCGTTCTCCGGCGACGGGAACCCTTTCCCGTCTGCCGTGAGCGATGTGCCGACCGTCGGAGATTTCGAAGGGCCGATTTCGGCAACCGGAGGTCCGCGTCTACTGTTTTTCGACCAGCCCGGAAGTAGTACAGAGTTCTAGAACCAACTCTGGACTTTTACGCCCCTGGTGTGGCTGTCTTGTCCATGCCCCCGGCACCGCCGAATTCCCTGCCCCCGATCTGCGACGAAGGTGGTCGATCGACATCGCCCGTATCCGCACCATCAAGCCCGAGGCGTTCCACTCGGAGTCCCTCGCGGCGGTCTCCCTGTCCGCCGAGCGGACGTTCTTCGGCTTGCTCACCCAGGCAGACGACCACGGCCGGTTCCGCGACCAGCCCGCCGTCATCGCCGGCCTGTTGTGGTCCCTGCGCCCCGAACACGGCGCTCTGGGCGTCGAAGACGACCTCGCCCAGCTCCATACCGCCGAGCTGATCTGCCGTTACCAAGGCGCCAACGGCAAGCAGTACCTACACGTCGTCACCTTCGCCCAGCACCAGAAGGTCAACCGTCCCAGCGGGGTACGCCACCCTGCCTGCCCCCACCACGATCAGGGCATTCCGCGTGAGCCCTCACCGCCGACGCACACACCCCTCACTGAGCCCTCCGCGCCGGCACCCGGAGGTGTCACGCAGGACGCGATGAGCGACGAATCCGCAGGTCAGAACCTATTCAGTGAGCCCTCATCGCCAATGCAGGGATGCCTCACGGAGCCCTCGACGAGTGCTCACGGTCCGGATCTAGGATCTAGGAACAGGGATCTAGGAACTACCCCGTTGGGGGGCGCGAGCGCCCCCGCACCCCAGACCGTCTCGGCGAAGGACCTCATAGGCGAGTACGCGGCCGCCTGCAGCCACCGACCGCCTGCGGGTGTGCTCGGACACCTCGGCAGCGAAGTCAAAAAGCTCCTCGACGAGGGCATCGACCCGGCACACATACGTGCGGGTCTTGACCGTCACCGAGCCAAGGGCCTGCACCCCAGCACCCTGCCCAGCCTCGTCCACGAGGCTATGAACGCCGCCCCGACCTCATCCGGCGCCGCCCACCGGTCGTGGACGAATCCGGCCGACGTCGCCGCCGCCTACGGGGGTGACCTGTGACCGCCACCCTCGCCCACGCCCCGGACCGCATCGGCCCGCTCGCCGAGCGGCTCGGCGCCATCCTCACCGCACGCGGCATCGACCCCGAGGCAGCAAGCACGCAGGAGCCGCCGAGCGAGCCGGTCACGGCCCTGGAGCTGGCCGATGCCCGCATCCCCGCCCGATACCGCCACGCCCTGGGCGACCACCGGCAGGTCACCGCCTGGACCAAGGCAATCGCCGCCGCTGGGCGTCCCGGCCCCAGCGGCGCACCGGGCATCGCCGAAGGCCCGTCCCTGCTGATCGTCGGCCCCACCGGCACCGGCAAGACCCACCAGGCATACGGCGCCGTCCGCACCCTGCTCGCCTCCGGAGTGCGGCTGCGCTGGGAGGCAGTCACCGCTGCCGACCTGTACGCCCGCCTGCGCCCCCGCTCCGGCCACGACGCCGAACGCGACCTGCAGACCCTCGCCCGCTGCCCGCTGCTGCTCCTCGACGACCTCGGCGCGGCCAAGAACAGCGAGTGGACCGAGGAGCTCACCTACCGGCTCATCAACCACCGGTACGAGCACATGCGCCCCACACTCATCACCACCAACCTCCCCACCGACGCCCTCCGCACCGCCCTCGGAGACCGCATCGCCTCCCGCCTCGTCGAGATGACCGAACGCGTCATCCTCACCGGCCCCGACCGCAGGCGCCAGTCCCAAAACTGACGGTCCCGGGGACCAGTCCCCACCACACAAGGGACCGGAAGCCCCAGACGGTTCAGGACCGTGCACCACCAACGCAGGGGACCGAGCGGGGACTCGAAAGGGACCGGTCCCGCTCGCGGTCCCCGCCTCGGACGGTCCCCCTGACACTCCGTCGGGGACCGGTCCCGCCACGAACCGGGACCGGTCCCGGTCGAAAGTTGGGACCGGTCCCCGGACGCTTCGGGGACCGGTCCCCATCGGACACAGCAGATGCGGGGACCGGTCCCAGCAAAGACGCAGGCCACCGCTCGCGCGGCCCCCGGGCCCGGTCCCCGAAACAAGGAGCCGGAGACGTGCACCGGGGGCGGGGACCATCGCGGCACCGCCGCTTCCCGTCCTCGCCCGGACGAGGAAACCAACCGCCAAACGCGCGGTCCCCAAACGCCATGAGCTGCGGGGACCGGTCCCCATCCCCATCCCAAACCAGAAGACGACCGCGCCCTCCCCCAATCCGAACGAGCCCTCCTGCACGCAACCACCGTGCACTCATAGCCCGAACCCCCACGTGCCCCACCGCCCAGAGAGACCCCATGCACCAGTCGCACCCCCGAAGGCCCCACCGACCCCAGCGCGGAAACCGCCACCCCGGCCTCAGACGCAGCAAGTTGTCCCGGGAGCAATGCTCCCGGAGTTCCCGCCCCGGAGGTGGCGGGAGCGGACCGGCACCAGGAGGCACCGGACCGGCAAGCTGCGGCCGAGGGCGGACCGCAAACTGGAGGGGAACGGCGGCCCGAGGCCCTCTCGCCGAAGCGTCAGCGCACCCGTCAGCCGAAGCCGCTCAAGCGCCTGCGCCAGCCCAGCTGCCGCATGAACGAGCCCGAGTACGCGCGCTTCACCACCGCAGCCGCCCACTGCAAGATGACCAACGCCGCCTTCCTCGCCTACGCCGTCGACAAGGCTGCCCGCGACCTGACCCGCACCGCAGCCGAGATCGCCACCGAACGGGAAGTCCTCGACGAAATCTTCGCCGCCCGCCGGCACCTGGGCCGCATCCACGGCCTCTTCAACCAGGTCGCCAAGGCCCTCAACTCCGGCACCGACGCATTTCACCTCGACGCCACCGCCAAGGCGGTCCACGACGCGGCCCGCCGCATGGACAATGCCGCCGATGCCTTCCTCACCCACCGCGACGGCGGCGAGTCGGCGTGATCCCCAGCATCCACAAGCGCGGCAGCGAAACGATCGGCCTGATCCGCTACCTCTACGGCCCCGGCACCCACGAGGAGCACATCGACCCGCACCTGGTCGCCGCCTTCGACCCGCTCACCCCCGACCCCGGCCGCGACCTCAGCGCCACCTATGAGCAGCTGCAGCGCCTGCTCGACCAGCCCGTCAACGCCCTGACCAAGAACCGTCGCCCCGACAAGCACGTGTGGCACATCTCCGTGCGGGCCAGCCCCGAGGACCCGGTGCTGTCCGACGAAGACTGGGCCGCCATCGCCCGCCGCACGGTCGCCGCCACCGGCATCGCCCCCGAAGGCGACGAGCAAGCCTGCCGGTGGGCGGCCGTCCGTCACGCCGACGACCACATCCACATCATCGCCACCCTCGTCCGCGACGACGGCCGCCGCCCGCGCCTCCACAACGGAGCCCGCCGCGCCCAGACCGAGGCTCGCCGCATCGAGGCCGACTACGACCTCCGCCGCATCGCTCCAGGGGACGGCACCGCCGCCAAACGCCCCACCAGCGCCGAACGCCACAAGGCCAAACGTCGCGGTCAGGACACCACCTCACGCGAACTCCTTCGTGAACGCGTCCATCGGGCTCTGGCCGGGGCGATGAATGAGGCCGAGTTCTTCGACCGACTCGCCGCAGAGGGCGTACGCGTCAAGAAGCGGATCGCGCCCTCCGGCGATGTGCTCGGCTACTCGGTCGCCAAGGTCGGCGACCGCAACAAAGACAACGAGCCGGTCTGGTTCTCCGGCTCCAAGCTCGCCCCGGACCTGTCCCTGCCCAGGATCCGAAAGCGATTCGCGGCCACGACGGACATGCCCGAGCCTCCTGCGATCTTGGGACGCAGCGGAGCCTCGGCACCGGTCCGCGCCCGCCACGTCGCCGCCGAGGCCACTGACTCGGCCCTGGCGTCGATGTCGTCCGACGACGACAGTGCGGCAGCCGCCCAGCTGATTGGAGTCGGCGAGGTCCTCGACGCCCTCGCCCAAACCTCGCTCGGCCCCACACAGGCAGAACTGCGAGAAGCCGCTCGGTACTTCGAGCGTGCCACTCGCTCCCACATCCGCGCCAAGAACGAGGAGATGTACGCCTTGCGCCGCGCAGCCAACCAAATCGTCCACTCTGGGCCCGCCCTCGGCCACGGTCAGGACGGTGCCGCCACCGCCCTGGTCCTCGACGTCATGATCCTGGCCGTCATCGCCGCTGCCCGCTGGCACGCCGCCCGCGGCCATGCCCAACAGGCCGAGGCCGCTCAGCAGCCGCAGACCGCCTACGCACCGCTTACCAAGCAACCGCCGCCGGTCCGCTGACCGCCATGCGTGCCTACGGACAACGTCTGCCCGCCTCGGCCCGGAGTCGCCACGCCGCCACGATCCGCACTGCTCTCCCCCACCTCGCCGCCCGTCTCCAAGCCGAGCCTGGCCGGGACGCGCTGACTGCTGTCCTCGACCAGGCCGAGCGCGCCGGTCATGACACCGCCGCTCTGCTGACCCAAGCCGCCGCACCCCGCGAACTCGACAGTGCCGAGTCGATCAGCGACGTCCTGGTCTGGCGGCTGCACCACCTCGGCTACATCACCCCGCCCGCGCCCCGGCCGCAGCGTCCGCGTAGCAGCCCCGCTACGGCTCCTGCCGCAGCGGCAGCCGTCCGCCTGTTGACGCCCCGACCGCGACACGGTTGATCACGCCCGCCCCGACACCGCCGGTGTGAGCAGCTCCAGCGCCTCCTCCCACCGGAAGCGGTCGGCCCCACCGCCGGCTTTCGGTCGATGAGGCTCGGCCCCACCGATCAGGACGCCCATCTCGCGCAGCCGGTCCAAGCTCTGCCGGTACGCGGGGTGAGCAGCCTGGGCCGAGTTCAGGTACGGCAGGACCGCGGTGGGGAGACCGAAGCCGTACGCCTCGCACAGGATGCCTACGGCCAGGGTGTCGGACATACCTGCCGCCCACTTGTTGATCGTGTTGAACGTGGCTGGAGCAACTGCGATGGCGTCGGCGGGCGGCAGGGGGCGGGGGTCGCCGGGTGAGCGCCAGGCCGAGCGGATGGGGTAGCCGGTCTGGGCCACCACGGCGTTGGCGTCGATGAAGCCGAGTCCCTGTGGGGTGGCAATGACGCCGACGTCCCAGTGCGCTTCCTGGGCAGCCGTGATCAGCTTGCCAACGTCACCGGCGATTCCTGCCGCGCACACGACGACGTACAGGAACCGCTTCTTGGTCTGCTGTTCAGGCTGATCGCTCACGCGGGGAGTCCAAGCTGTTGGCAGAAGTCATGCAGTTCAGACACGGCGCTGCTGATGTCCTTCCCGCTCGTCCCGAAGGAGGACATCCGGCTTTCCTGTGTCGCCTCTCAGGCCGTACGCAGGAGACAACGTAGGGTCGCCGACTAGCTGGCGAGAGCTGAATCCAGGTACACCTGCACCGGCCCGAACAGTCCGTACGGGACGTAGTCGGGGATCTGTCCGTGGGCCACCCAGGCAAGCTCGGCCAGTTCCTCGGTATCCGCGACATGCGCGGTTCCGCTGCGCACTTCGCAGGCGGTATAGGACATCAGCCTGCCCGTTGCCGGGTGGACTCGCTCGCCCAGCAGCTCGACGGCGGAGACGTTCAGTCCGGTCTCCTCCTTGGTCTCCCGCACGGCGGCGTCCTCGCGGGTTTCGCCGGGCTCGACTTCTCCAGCCGGGAACTGCCAGGAGAGCTTCCCCTCGCTGATCCGGCGCCGGACCATCAGAACGCGTCCCTCGTGCACGATGATGGCCGCTGCAATGCCGGGTCGCTCATCGGCGGTCTGCTGCGTCACGTCTGCTCCTCCAGGACGGCAAGCACGGGTGGGAAGATCGTATCGACGGGGATGAAACGGGTCACCGCGTTTCTGGGAACCCACATCACGTCGATGTTCTCGACGGCATCGGAGTTGGTGGCCTGGCCCGCGAGGTACTCGCACAGGAAGTATTCGCACTGGACGCCGGTCACCGGGTGAAGCCGGTTTCCGAGATGTTGCCGGATCGCGCAATGCACACCGGTCTCGTCCAGCGTTTCTCGCACGGTCGCTGTCTCGGCCCTGGCGCCTGGTTTGATCACGCCTGCCGGGAACTGCCAGCTGAGGCCCGTTGCGTCATCGTCTCGCCGGCAGACGAGCAGCACCTCGCTGTCACGTATGACCACGGCGATCGCGACGCGCAGGGCCTGCGCACCTGCTGGGCCCGGTGCGGATGAGCCGCGTTCAGCGGAGACCAGGAGCGCGAACCGCTGTCGTGCTGTTGGCGGGGCCTTCTCGTGGACGGTGTCGAGGAGTTGTTGCATCTCCTTGCGCGGCACTACGGCCGGGTCGGAGTGCCAGGCCGCCACGGTCCGTACCGCGATGCCGAGCCGGGCCGCGAACTGTTCATTGGTAAGGCGCAGGGCGGACTGCAGCAGGCAGGCGTGACGGCCATTCCAGAGTTCGATCACATCCACGTCTCCCCCTCCTTCGCCACCGTCCTCAGTGCAGGAAGTCGCGCACTGAAGGTGCACTCCGGCTGCATTGGCGGTTCATGGCCGTCCCGTAGGTGACTCGGAAGAATGATGGTCACCAGGGCGGAGTGAGCCGCAGGAATCGCCCTGAGCGGCCAATCCGACTGCGCCCAAGAGCACCGAGCGACCAAAGGGAGAGTCTAGGTGAGCGCCCCCAACGGGTAGTCAGGCCAACGAACTTGGCTGAAACAGATCCCTGATTTCAGCCCTATCGCTCCGCCTTCCGGTGCCCGCCATTCGAGGGGTGGTCCGAGCGTCCGGTCGAGCGAGTAGACGCCGGTAACCTCAGCTATCTGGCGACTGATCAGTCGTCAATTTTCATGCATATAAGCGAAAGGGACTCCATGGCTGAGGATCAGGCACACCCCGTTGAGCGCACGCTCGTCCTGCTCAAGCCCGATGCGCTCGTGCGTGGCCTGGCGGGAAGGATCATCACCCGTTTCGAGGAAGCCGCACTGAAGATCGTCGGCACCAAGATGAAGTCGATGGACGAGGAGTTCACCCGGCGCCACTACTTCGATCTGGAGGAGCGGCTGGGGTCGGAGGTCTATCGCGTCACGTCGACGTTCATGCAGCAGGGGCCGGTCATCGCGCTGGTGCTGGAAGGGTTCGACGCCATCGCCACGGTGCGGAAGATCGTCGGCAGCACGTACCCGAACCAGGCGCCGGCGGGGACGGTCCGAGGCGACTTCTCGCACTACAGCGCCGCGGGCAGCATCGCCTCGGGCAAGGCCGTGGCCAACCTCGTGCACGCCTCCGGCAACAAGGAGGAAGCGCAGCAGGAGCTTGAGCTGTGGTTCGACAAGGACGAGCTGCACGACTACAAGACCCTTGCGGAGATCTACACCTACTAGCGGCGGGTTACAGCGTCACCGCGGGGACGCCGATGCGTTGAGCACCACCAGTGCACGACCGAACTTCAGAGGGGAAACCATGACCATCCAGACCCGCCTGGCCTCCGCCGAGGAGCTGGAGTCCGTCTTCCAGCGCGAACTGACGACAGACCGGTGGGCCGCCACCGAGACCGCATACGCCCTGGCCGTACGCCACCGCGACCTGGGAGACCGGCCCAAGTCCCGTGAGTGGGTGCAGCAGTGCCTGCGACTCCTGGAGGGCTTCCCCAGCGACACCGAAGAGCAGGTGGCCACCAGCCGCACCTCGGTGGGCGGTGTTCAGCTCCCCACCTACCTGCACGAGGGCGTAGTCCGGGAACGCTTCGGCGGCCTGGACTGACCAGTGATCCATCCGGCGGGGTGGTGAGCCGGGCCGAGTGACGGCCGCACCGCCCCGCCCCTGACCCACAACCGAAGAAGCAGCAGCCGTCCGAACCGGCGACCCACCTCCTTGGCGCCGGTCCGGCTGGCTCCGTCATGCCTGATTCAGGAGGCGATACGCCCATGCCCATCGAGATCGAGATGCGTGCCCGCTTCGGCAAGGAGACCCGTGACCAGCTCGTCGGCCGTCTGCGGAGGGACGGCGAGGACCTGGGGCCCGACGACAAGCACATCTACTTCTACGTGCTGCCGGACCAGTTGCTGAAGGTCACCGACAACACGGCTGTCGGCACTGCCAAGATCACCCTCAAGGGAAGCAAGATCGGCCAGGGCGTCGCATTCGCAGAGACGGAGTTCGCCATCGCCCCGGCCGACGTGGGCGCCGCGGTGAAGGTGTTCAACGCTCTCGGGTTCGAGGGAGCGATGCACGAGGCGTCCAATCTTCGGCACAACTTCCGCTTCGACGGTGTCGAGATCGCGGTCAAGTGGAGCGAGGCATGGGGTTACCACGCCGAATTCGAGGTCCTGCTGGACGACGACGCCCCCGACGCCGCTCGTGCCGAGGCAGCCGCCAAGATTCCGGACGTCGCCAATGAGCTGGGCGTCACCCTGATGACCGAGCAGGAGCTGGCCGAGTTCACCGCCGCCTTCGAAGCCGCTGAGAAGGAACGCAAGGAGCGCGAGCGGCAGGCCGCGCCCATCCGGTAGAAGCACGTCATCGCGGAGACCACCGAGGGGGTGGGCACTGATGAGCACGACCCCAACGACCGCAAGCCTGATCGACCTGGCTGCCCGAGGGCAGCTACCACTCCACCAGTACATGGACCGGGCCACCATCGACTGGATCACCGCCAATCGGCCTGACCTCCAGCCCTCACCACAACCGGCCCTTCGGCCGATCGCGCAGTACCTCCTGCGGCGGACCGGGCTACCACGCGACTGGATGACCGAGCCTCGGCTGTACGACTCGATCCACGGCGTTCGGCACGCCATGCGCACCGCAGCACTGGCCGCCATCCTCGCCGAAGCGAACGGCTTGGACGACGCCGACACCACCACCGCCATCGTTGCCGCCGCCGTCCACGACTGCCAGCGCCATCACGACAAGGACGACCGCGGACACGGGGAACGCGCGGCGATATGGCTCGCCGCCAACGCGGACACCGTCTGGGGCCGCTTCGACCTCACGGCCACACCACGCCGTGTCACAAGGGCCGCCACCGCCATACGACTGCACGACGTGCCCTACGGCGCATTCAGCCCTGACGACCAGGCCGACTATCTGCGGAGCCAGATCATCTGCGACGTGGTGAAGGCCGCCGATGCCCTGGACCGGTACCGCCTGCCGAAGACCAGGTGGTGGCCGAACGCCCAGCACGTCAAAGAGCCCGCCTTCGACACGTTCCGCAGCCTCGCTTTCGACCTCGTGAGCATCTCCGAGAAGGCCCACCTTGCCGGTGCCCACAGCCCGGCGGCCGTCCTGTACGCGCTCGCAGAGAAGGAGCTGGCGTGACCATGGACTTCCTCGACGCCTACCACCTCTGGGCCGACGCCCACGCCTTCTACGACACCACCCTCATCCCCAGCGCTGCCGACACAAACGACCCGCTGGCCCAGCAGTCGGCAGCCTGGGACGAGCGTCTCGCCGCCACACCGAACGGGTGCCTGCTGCGCCAGAACTCCCTCTTCGACGCCCTCAACGGCAACAGCAGACTGCACCTCCTCCACGTCACCCACGCCCTTGAACAGATCAACGAGCAAGGAGTCCTCTACCCGTCCGGCGGCTGCCTCGTCGGGAGCGTCTACTGCGCCCCGCTCACGGCTACGGACCGGGGCCTGCGGATGCACAATCTGGCTGCGTACGTCCTGACCAAGGAGGCGCCGGCCTTCCTGGCCAAGCTCGGCGTCACCGACCGCGTACCCACCCCACTGATCTTCGAGATCAACACCCCACCGCAGGCGTACCAGGGCCTGGCGGGAGTGGACTACCTCCGGCTGGGCCTCATCCACTTACGGATCTACTGCCACCTCGAATACCTGCTGAGCAAGGGCGAGCGCCACCGCTTACGCGAGACCGTCGTAGCCAGGGTGAAGAACTCTGCCGCCTTCCTCGCCACCGCGGCGGCCGTGGCCTACCGAGGCACGCACATCGCCCCCAGGCCCTTTCTCGGCCTCCTCGACGAGACCATCCCTCGATTACCGATCCTCGGCTACCTGTACTTCGAGGCGCTGGCGGAGTACCTGATGCTCCACTCGACCTCGCAGCACACGCGACGCCTGGCCGACATCGGAGAGCTGAACAACTGGCTGTACAAGGAGATGCTCTTCGCCTCCTACCCGGACATGGCCGGCAAGTTCGACCTCGCGAGGTTCCGCCCCAGGCCCGGCCGGCTGGCCGAGCTCATCCACCAGGTCGACCCGACCATCGAGATCAACCACGCGGCCGACTACCTGGTCGAACGAATCAGCCACATCATCGCTGCCCGGCTCTTCGCCCCTGGGGAGGCCCCGGAAGCCTGGCATCACAAGCGCTGGGAATTCGACGCCCTCTCCACCCAGCTCGGCCCCCTGCTGGGCCACCTCATCCACCGGGAACTGCGCACCTTCGGCCGCTACCCCGACTTCTACTTCTACTTCGACCAGTACAAGGCCCTGCAAGCCTGGAACTACTGGAACCACATGGACATCGTCACCCCGTTCAACGGCACGATGCCCAAGGGCGAGATCGGCATCAACCCCGCCTACCCCAACCTCGACTACCGCGTCTGGCGCGCCGAACAGGACGACGCCGGCCACCTCCACCCGGCCGAGCAGCTCTCCTTGACCATCGCCCCGCGGTTGGTGGACATCAAGTACACCCTCATGCGCAACAACCAGTGGACCGCCCCGGCGCCCAGCGCCGCGTAACCACTGCACCTTCACCAGCAGCTGCTCTGCTGCCTCTTCTTCCCAGGAGCCCCGCCATGAGCTACTTCGGCATGCCCTCCGTCGACCTCCTCGGCGAGCAGATCGACGCCGTACTGAGCGCGCCCTCCACCACCCACGGCCTGGCCCGATCACTCCGCACAGCGGCCTGGGAGATCGAACTCCACCGTAACCACCACGCCAGCCGACGGGTCTGGCCCGACAGCCGCATCGACCAAAAGCCCACCAAGGTCCAGATCGGCGGCGGAACTCACCGCATCGAGGACTTCTTCAACATCGACGCCGTCCCGCCGGCCGACCTGCTCTGGGATGTCCGCGAAGGCATCCCTCTGCACGACGACACCGTCGAGCTGATCTTTCCGAGCACTTCCTGGAGCACATCGACTACCCCCGCTCCGCCAAGAACTACGTCCGCGAGGCTCACCGCGCACTCACACCGGGCGGCAAGATCATCACCGGCGTCCCCGACGCCGCCTTCGCTCTCAGCCAGTACCCCGGGCCGCTGAACCCCGCCGACGAGATGGTCGAGCGCTGGTATGCCAGGCGCGACTGCCGCAACGACATCAACACCCGGCTCGACCTCGTCAACCTCGTCTTCCGCGACCAGGACGACGACCCCAAGTACACCCCGCATCTCTGGGCCTACGACTACGAGAAGCTCGTCCAGCTCTTCACCGAAGCGGGCTTCGCCACCGTAGAGCCGTGGACCTTCGACACCAAGATCGCCAATCCGAAGCGTCGCTGGGGAAGCGTCTACGTCGTCGCCACGAAGTAGCGACGACGTAGACCACTGACCGCCCGGATAGCGACTTCCCCGGCCGCACTCCCCCTGCGTGCTGTCGTACCGGCAACGGTCGGCATGCGGCGCCCACCCACGCACAGCCGGCCCCGCTGAGGGCGGCATCCCCCGTGATCACGTCGGCCTGCCGCTCAGGGGCTCCCCTCGCCTCAAGCCCCGGTCTGAAGAACCGTCGAAGGGTCTCTGTCATGCGCTGCCATAGCCAAAGCTTCCTTCTGGTCCGCGATCCGACCTCGGTGCCGATCAGCCGTCACCGTCTCCAGGATCTGGTGAAAGAGTGGGGGCTCCGCCTCGACGAGTCCTCCGATACCGCACTGACCGTCATCACCTCGGAACTGGTCACCAACGCGGTGCGGCACGGCACCGGCACGGTGCTCACCATCACGGTGTCCGCCAACCTCAGCCGACGGCGAATCCTCGTCGAGGTCTACGACGGTTCGCTCGTCCTCCCTGTTCCGCACTGGGCGGATTCGGAGGACGAGTCCGGGCGCGGTATGGCACTGATCGACCGCCTGTCCCTCTGCCACGGGGCCGAGCACACCACCTGCGGCAAATGCGTCTGGGCGGAGATCGCCATGCCTCCGCAGCGGGTCACCCGTCAACGGCTCATTCTCCGCCCCCGACGGGCCGCCCGAGCTATCGCCCGGCGTTTGGGCGCAGCCCGCCAGCCCCTGACGACCGTACGCGCAGGAAGCCGTACTGGTCATGGGCGCCATGCGCGGGCCGTTCCGCGCAGACTCTCAGCCCTGCGGCCTGGTAATGAGCAGCGGCCGCAGGTCCGTGATCAGGAGGCAGCGGATCGGTGAGCCCACGGGACAAGCTAGCCACCCGCTGTGCGGCGGAGACGCTCGACTTCGGCACGGAGCGCGGAATTCTCCGCCTCCAGTTCGGCCTTCGTGCGGCGACCTGCGCTGCCACGCCGTGACACCGCATTCCGAGACTTCGCCCGCGGCGCATTCGGCGGCTCAGCCGCTGGCCCGAGCACCTCAAAAGCCACGACCACTGCAGGGTTCTTGCCGCACTCCGAGCAGCATTCATCTTGCATACCCACATCGGGGCGGGTTTCGCGGCAGTGCCGTTCGACCCTCTTGAATATGCCCGCAGTAGAGACGCACGCGCCATCTAATGTACTCGCAAGCGGGTGGTGCCGTATGGCTATCAAAAAAGCTCCTGCACCTGGCGGAACTGCTCCGCAGACAAGGGAGGGGACTTGGCGGCCTGCCGCTCCACCCACGCGGCTATGTCCTCGGCCGCCCCCTGACGACGGCGATCAGCCGGCGAAAGCTGATACGCGTCCAGAGGCAACCCATGGCTCTCGTACTCGACCGTCACTCCAGCACGCTATGAAAGCCGGGTCCCCAAACGGGGTTTCTGCCGTGCCATCACCCGTACGGGAACGCCATGGGCGTACGAACCAGCAGCTTGTCCCGCAGTCACCAACCGGCCGGGGAGCAAGATGACCGACGTAGCGCCCGGTGCTTCAGCAAAGCCTTCGGTCAGCGTCATCATGGCGCCCTGTTCGGGGGGTGCCTCTATGTCTTTCGTCAAGGCGTCTGGGTCGGGTTTGCGGTGGTTTGTGGTTGCTGGGGTTATGCGGTGAGCTCGATGTCCTTGGGCGTTCGGGGTTCGTAGAAGGTGCCGTCGCGGAGCATGGCGAACAGGACGCTGATGCGTTGGCGTGCGAGCCGGAGGA
>NZ_JBICWS010000032.1:0-53062 GCF_043199875.1 Streptomyces sp. NPDC048516
TGGATGTGGCGGATGTTGTGGTGGGTGATGAGGTGTCGGGCGAGGAGGCTGCCGAGGGTTCCGGTGCCGCCGGTGATCAGGACGGTGCCTTCAGGGTCGAGCCCCCGCGGCACGCTCAACGCCGACTTGCCGATGTCACGGGTCAGCCGGGGGACGAGCACCCTGCCCCCGCGCAGCGCCACCTGCGGCTCGTCGCCGGTCAGCGCGGCCACCGCCGGGCCGTCCAGCTCCACGCGGGCGACCGTGCCATCGGTGCCCGTACCGCCGGTATCCGTGTCGAGGAGGACGCACCTGCCGGGGTTCTCGGACTGGGCCGAGCGGACCAGCCCCCACACCGTGGCCGAACCCAGGTCGAGCACGTCCTCTGAGGCGTTCGTCGCCGTCGCGCGCCGCGTCCACACGACCAGTCGCGCAGCAGCGAACCGCTCGTCGGAGAGCCACCGCTGGACCAGGGACAGTGCCTCGTGCGCCGCCTGCTGAGCCTGCGCGTCCGGATCCGCGCAGCCGTCGGACCCGAACCGGGCGATGACCAGCTCCGGCATCGCGGCACCGGCGTCGACTGCTGAGGCCAGTGCCGCCAGATCACGATGGTGCACCGGCTGCTCGCCGCTGCCCGCGACGACCACGTCCACGTCGCCGGCTCCCAGTACGGCGACCGCACCAACGTGGTTATCCAGCAGACCGGTTGACGGCTGAGCCGGTACCCAGCCGACCTGGAGCAGCAGGTCATTGCCACCCGTGGCCAGCTCCAACTGCTGTGCGGTAATGGGGCGTACGGTCAGCGCGCCGACCGAGACGACGGGACGCCCCGACGCGTCCGCCAACTCCACGCTTACGCCATCCGCCCCCTCCGGAGCCATCCGGGCGCGGAAAAGGCCGGCGGCGGCCTGCGCGGGGCCCAGCGCGACCGAGTTCCAGGAGAACGGCAGCGGAATCCGCCGGTCTTCGGGTCCGGTCCTCTCCAGGGCCCCTTCCCTGAGGAACACCGGGTGCAGCGCGGCATCCAGCAGCGCGGGGGGCAGGATGAAACGGTCATCCGCCACGTCCTCGCCGAGCTCGATCTCGGCGAACAGCTCCTCGCCCCTTCGCCAGGCGGCACGAACCCCCTGGAAGGCAGGCCCGTAACCGACGCCGAAGTCGGTGAGCCGGTCGTAGAAGTCGTCCGTCCTGACCGGCGTGGCATCGGCCGGCGGCCAGGAGTCCGCCGGAGCGAAGGAGACGGGAGCGGCCTCGAGAGCCAGCACGCCGGAGGCGTGCCGCGTCCACTCCTCACGGTAGACATCGTCGTCCGAACCGGCCCGCCGCGAGCGGATGGTGAGGGAGTGCCGGCCGTCGTGGAGGGAGCCGGTGGTCACCTGGAGGTGGACCGTTCCCCTCTCGGGCACGACCAGAGGGGCGTGCAGCGTGAGCTCTTCGACCTCGGCGGCTCCGACGTGTGCGGCCACGTACAGAGCGGTGTCGATGAAGGCGGCCCCCGGCAGCAGGACGGAGTCCAGCACCGTGTGGTCGGCCAGCCAGGGATCGCGGTCCAGGGAGATCTGGCCAGTGAACAGGTTCCCGCCGTCGGGGAGTTCGGTTACGGCGCCGAGCAGTGGGTGGTTCACCTGGCTCATGCCCGCGGCCGTGCCCCCGGACGGGGCCGGTGTGTCGAGCCAGTACGTCTCGCGTTGGAAGGCATACGTGGGGAGTGCCACGGTCCCAGCCGACGGGCCGGAGAACGCCGTCCGCCACTCCACGTCCGCGCCGTGCGCATACGCACGCGCCAGCGAGGTGGTGAATTGCCGTGGCCCGCCCTCGTTGCGCCGCAGGGACTCCAGCACCACGGCCTCGCCGCCGGACGCCTCGATGGTCTCCTGGAGGCCCACTGTGACCACCGGGTGCGGGCTCACCTCGACGAGGATCCGATGTCCGGCGTCGAGCAGCGCCCGGGTGGTCTCCTCGAAGCGGACCGTCTGTCGGAGGTTGCGGTACCAGTACGCCGCGTCAAGCTCAACGGTGTCGAGCAGTCCGCCGGTGACGGTGGAGTAGAACGGGATCCGGGAAGTGCCGGGAGTGATGGGGGCAAGGGCTTCCAGCACCTGCTCACGAATGCGCTCGACCTGCGAGGTATGCGAGCCGTAGTCCACCGGAATCCGTCGGGCCCTCACCCCCTGCTCCTGGTACGCCTTCACCACCGTATCGAGGGCGTCGCCCTCACCGGCGATCACAGTGGAGGCGGGCCCGTTCACGGCAGCCGTGCCGAGCCGGTCGCCCCACTCCGCCAGTTGCTCCCGCACATCGGCGACCGGCAGGGGGATCGAAGCCATGCCGCCGGTACCGGCCAGCGCGGTGATGGCACGGCTGCGCAGTGCCACGGCGCGAGCCGCATCCTCGAGCGAGAGGCCGCCCGCGACATGGGCAGCGGCGATCTCTCCCTGGGAGTGGCCCATGACGGCGTCGGGCACCACGCCGTACGACTGCCACAGGGCGGCCAGCGAGACCATGACGGCGAACAGCGCCGGCTGGACGACATCCACGCGTTCCAGGGAAGGAGCCCCGGGCGCGCCGCGCAGGGCGTCGACGAGCGACCATCCCGTCAGCGGGTCCAGCGCGTCGGCACAGTCCTGGATCTTCTTGGCGAACACGGGGGCCATGTCGAGCAGTTCGTCGGCCATGCCGGTCCACTGGGATCCCTGGCCGGGGAAGACGAAGACGAGCTTGCCCCCGGGGGACGGTGCGGTTCCCTGGACCAGTTCGGGGACAGATTCGCCCCGGGAGAGCGCGTCGAGCCCCCGCAGGAACGCAGCACGATCACCGGCGACGACCACTCCCCGGTGGCTGAACCGGCTGCGGGCGGTGGCCAGGGTGTGGCCCACCTCGACGGTACCGAGCTCCGGGTGCCGGGTGAGATGGTCGTGGAGGCGGCCGGCCTGGGCGCGCAGTGCTTCCGCGCTCCGGGCCGACAGCAGCCAGGGCAGGGGACCGGAGGTCTCCGTCGGTGCGGTGGCCGGGACCGTGCGCTCTTCAGCGCGTGCCGTGGGCGCCTCCAGGATGATGTGGGCGTTGGTGCCGCTGACCCCGAAGGAGGACACGCCCGCCCGACGGGGTGCCCCGGTTCCGGGCCAAGGGGTGTGGTCGTTGAGGAGGGCCACCGCGCCGGTTTTCCAGTCGACGTGCGTGGTCGGCCTGTCGATGTGGAGGCTCTTGGGGAGCAACCCATGGCGCATGGCCTGGACCATTTTGATGATGCCCGCGACGCCGGCGGCGGCTTGTGTGTGCCCGATGTTGGATTTCACCGAGCCGAGCCAGAGGGGCTGGTCGGTGGGCCGGTCCTGGCCGTACGTCGCCAGGAGTGCCTGCGCTTCGATGGGGTCGCCCAGGGTCGTACCCGTGCCGTGGGCTTCGACTGCGTCGATCTGGCCGGGCATGAGGCGGGCGTTGGCGAGGGCCTGGCGGATGACCCGTTCCTGGGAGGGGCCGTTGGGGGCGGTCAGTCCGTTGCTGGCGCCGTCCTGGTTGACTGCACTGCCCCGTACCACCGCCAGCACCGGATGCCCGTTGCGCTCCGCATCCGACAGCCGCTCCACCAGGAGCAGTCCCACGCCCTCGGAGAAGCCGGTGCCGTCCGCGGCATCGGCGAAGGGCTTGCAGCGGCCGTCGGGGGCGAGGCCGCGTTGGCGGCTGAACTCGATGAAGGTGGCGGGGGTCGCCATTACTGACACTCCGCCGGTGAGTGCCATGTCGCATTCGCCGTTGCGCAGGGCCTGGGCGGCGAGGTGCAGGGCGACGAGTGAGGACGAGCAGGCCGTGTCCACCGTGATCGCGGGGCCTTCGAAGCCGAAGGTGTAGGAGATGCGGCCCGAGGCCACGCTGCCGTGGCTTCCGTTGCGGAGAAAGCCCTCGAGCTCCTCCGGCGCCTGCCGCACGCGACCGCCATAGTCGCCGTACATCACGCCCGCGAAGACACCGGTACGGCTGCCGCTCAAGGAGGCGGGGTCGATGCCCGCACCCTCGATCGTCTGCCACGCGGTTTCGAGCAGAAGCCGCTGCTGGGGGTCGGTGGCCAGCGCTTCCCGGGGACTCAGCCCGAAGAAGCCCGCGTCGAACCCGCCGGCGTCGGCGAGGAATCCGCCACTGCGCGTGTAGCTCTTCCCGGGTGCCTCGGGGTCGGGATCGAAGAGCCTGTCGACGTTCCAGCCACGGTCCGAGGGAAAGTCGCCGATGGCGTCGCGGCCGTCGGCGAGCAGGCGCCACAGATCCTCGGCGGATTCCACTCCTCCGGGGAACCGGCAGCCGATCCCGACGATCGCGATGGGCTCTTCCGAGGCCCCCCGTGGCAGTGCCGACAAAGCCGCCAAGGGCGCGGCCGGCTGGTCGGTGACCTCGCCGTGCAAGTGCCGGGCGAGGGCGTCAGGCGTCGGGTAGTCGAAGATCAACGTCGGACTGAGGCGCAGACCGGTGGACGTGTTGAGGCGGTTGCGCAGGTCGAGCGCGGTGAGGGAGTCGAAGCCAAGGTCCTTGAAGGCCCGGGCCGAGTCGATTCCGTTCGGCGTGCTGTGGCCCAGCACGGTGGCCACATGGGTGCAGACGAGTTCCCGAACCGCCGGGACCTGCTGATCGGCGGGTAGGGCGGTCAGTTGGTCCCGCCAGGAGACCGAGCCCCCGGTCTCGGCGGCGGCGCGCCGGAGCGGTGTGCGCACCAGCCCGCGCAATGCGGCGGGCAAGGTGTCGGCCGTCCGGCGCCGCAGACCGGCGAGGTCGATCCGGGCGGGTGCCACGACGGCCCGGTCGGCTTCCAGCGCGGCGTCGAAGAGGGCCAGCCCGTCCTCGGAGCCGAGCGGTAGCAGCCCTCCTCGGGCCAGCCTCGCCAGGTCCGTCTGCGAGAGGTGCCCCGTCATGCCGCTGGCGTCCGCCCACAGCCCCCAGGCGTGCGACGTCGCGGGCAGCCCCGTGGCCCTGCGGTGTTGCGCCAGCGCGTCGAGGAACGCGTTGGCCGCCGTGTAACCGGCCTGCCCCGCGCTGCCGATGATGCCGGTGACGGAAGAGAGCAGGACGAAGGCGGACAGGTGCTGGTGCCGGGTCAGCTCATGGAGGTGCCAGGCCCCGTCAACCTTGGGCCGCAGTACGGCGTCGAGCCGGTCCGGGGCGAGCTGCCCGACCACCCCGTCGTCCAGGACACCCGCCGCGTGGACGACGGCCGTCAAGGGGTGCTCCGGCGGGACGGCGGAGATCAGTCCCGCGACCGCGTCACGGTCGGATAGGTCGCACGCGACGGTTGTCACCTCGGCTCCGAACTCGGCCAGCCCGGCCTCGAACTCGGCCGCGCCGTCGGCAGTACGGCCCCGGCGGCTGGTCAGCAGCAGCCGCCGGACACCGTGCCGCTCCACGAGGTGACGGGTCAGCAGCCGGCCGAGTGCGCCATGGGCGCCGGTGACCAGGACCGTGCCGTCGCCCATGCCGCCCAGAGCGTCCGCCCTGCTGTCGTCGGCCGCCTGGCGTACCCGGTCCAGCCGGGGCACCCGCGCGACACCCTTGTGGAGGGCGACCTCCGGCTCGCCCGTGGTCAGCGCCGCCGCGAGCAGCTGCCAGGACGGCTGCTCCTGCCCGACGTCCAGCAGGACGAAGCGGTCCGGATTCTCGGTCTGGGCGGTACGCACCAGACCCCACAGTGGTGCGGTGACCAGGTCGGGGGAAGCGCCAGGTGGGTCGTCCGGCCCGGAGACGACCGCACCGCTGGTCAGCACGACGAGCCGGGACGCGGCGAGGCGCGGCTCGGCGAGCCAGGCCTGAAGGAGCGCCAAAGTCGTG
This sequence comes from Streptomyces sp. NPDC048516, assembly GCF_043199875.1. Classification (NCBI taxonomy): domain Bacteria; kingdom Bacillati; phylum Actinomycetota; class Actinomycetes; order Kitasatosporales; family Streptomycetaceae; genus Streptomyces; species Streptomyces sp. NPDC048516. The sequence continues at coordinate 5,788 of NZ_JBICWS010000032.1, forward strand.
TGGGCGGCCTCGTGGACGGCGTGTGCCACCTGGGTGTTCTCGTCCCGGTGCGCGCCTGCGGGCACCGGTTGGGCGAACACAGTCCCGGGCACCGGATCCCCACCGGCGACGGCCGCCGCGAGTGCGGCCAGGTCGGCGTAGTGCCGTACTCCCTGGGGCACCGCCCTTTCCGTGGCTTTGACGGGCACCTGGCCCAACACAGCCCAGTCGTCGGGCAGTTCGGCCTGCGCCTCGGGCACTGCGGCCGTGACCCAGTCGAGCCGGAAGAGCGAGCCCCGCCGGGTGGATCGCGCGCCGGTGAGCTGCGCGACCGAAGCGGGGCGCGTTACCAGAGACCGGGCAGAGGCGACGGGGGACCCGTCGGGCCCCGCGACGGTCAGTGCCACCGTGTCCCGGCCGACCGGTGACCAGCGCACCCGTGCCGCCGTCGCGCCCGCCGCGTGCAGGGTCAGCCCGCCCCAGGAGAACGGCAGACGGATCCGGCCCTGGTCGTCGCCGCCCAGCAGGCCGATGAGCTCCAGGGCGTGCAGGGCGGAGTCCAGTAGCGCGGGGTGGATGCCGAAGCGCGCGGCATCGGCGCGTTCGGGCTCGGCCAGCCGCACCTCGGCGAAGACCTCCTCGCCCTTCCGCCAGGCCGCGTGCAGGCCCTGGAAGGCGAGCCCGTACCGGTAGTCCTGGTCGGCGAGACGGCCATACAACTCGTCCACGGAGACCGGCGTCGCCCCGGCGGGCGGCCAGACGTCGAGCCTGTCCTGCGTCTCGCCGGGCGCGGACGCGGAGAGCAGACCGGTGCCGTGGCAGGTCCACGAACCCTCGTCGTCCGCCTCCGGGCGGGAATGGACGGACACCGGCCGCCGGCCGTCGTCTGCGGCGGCCCCGACGGTCACCTGCAGGCGGATCCGGCCGGAGTCGGGGACCGTGAGCGGCGCCTGGAGCGTCAGGTCGTCGATGCGGTCGCACGCGGTGTGTCCCGCCGCGTGGAGGGCGAGTTCGACGAAGGCGGTTCCGGGGAGGAGCACGGCGCCCGCGACCGCGTGGTCGGCCAGCCATCGGTGGCTCTGCAGCGAGAGCGTGCCGGTGAGGACAGTGCCGCCGTCGTCGGCGAGTTCGACGGCGGCGCCCAGCAGCGGGTGGTCGGCCGCGGTTATGCCGAGCTGTGCGGCGGACACCCCGGAAGCGGGGGTCTCCAGCCAGTACCTGGTGCGCTGGAAGGCGTACGTGGGGAGCTCGACGGGTGCCTGGGCCGACCCGTCGAACGCCTTCGTCCAGTCCACCTTCACACCGAGTACGTGAGCCTCGGACAGGCTGGTGTGGAAGCGTCGCAGGCCTCCCTCGCCGCGGCGCAGGGAACCGACCACGACGGATCCCGCCTCGGCCCCGATGGTATCGAGCGTCTCGCGGACACCGACGGTCAGCACCGGATGCGGGGTGGCCTCGATGAAGGTTCGGTAGCCGTCGTCGGCGAGCGCCCGTATGGCCCGCTCGAACTGCACGGTCTCCCGCATGTTCGTGTACCAGTAGTCGCCGACCAGTTCGGTGGTGTCCAGGAGGCCACCGGTGAGCGTTGAGTAGAAGGCGGTGTCGCAGGCCCTGGGACGGATGCCGGCCAGGGCCGCCAGCACTTCGTCGCGGATCGGCTCCACATGCGGGGAGTGGGAGGCGTAGTCGACGGGGATCCGCCGAGCCCGTACGCCCGCCGTCCGGTAGCTGCCAAGCAGCGCGTCCAGGGCGTCGGAGTCACCGGCCACAACGGTGGACGAGGGCCCGTTGATCGTCGCAACGTTCAGCCGGCCGGCCGAGTCGGCCAGATCGGCCGCCACCTGTTCCGAAGGCAGCGGAACCGAGACCAGACCGCCGGTCCCGGCCAGGCTGACCAGGGCCTGGCTGCGCAATACGACGATCCGCGCGGCATCCTCCAGCGACAGGGCGCCGGCGACATGGGCAGCGGCGATCTCACCCTGCGAGTGCCCGACCACGGCGTCGGGCACCACACCGAAGGACTTCCACAGCTCGGCGAGCGACACCATCACCGCGAACAGCGCGGGCTGCACCACGTCGACCCGATCCAGGGCCGGCGCCCCGGGCGCGCCGCGCATCACCTCCGTCAGCGACCAGTCGACGAGTGGAGCCATGGCCTCCGCACACTCCCGCATGCGCTCGCGGAACACGGGCGCGGTGTCGAGCAGTTCCACCGCCATGTCGGCCCACTGCGACCCCTGGCCGGGGAAGACGAACACGGTTTTGCCCGGTGCCCCGGCCGTGCCGGTCACGAGGTTCGGCACGCTCTCTCCGCGGGCCAGGGCCTGCAGCCCCGCCAGGGACTCGTCCCGGGTCGCGGCGACGATCGCGGCGCGGTGGTCGAATGTCGACCGGGAGGTGGTGAGCGCGGCCCCGAGGTTGGCCGTAGTGGTTGAGGGAGCGGACTGCACGGCGTCCACGAGACGCAGGGCCTGTCCGCGCAGGGCTTCGTCGGACCGGGCAGAGACCAGCACGGGCACCGGTACTGCGGACGGGGCGCCGAGCGCCGCCGGGGCGTTCGCGGCCGCGGGGACGGGGGCCTGTTCCAGTACGACGTGGGCGTTGGTGCCGCTGATCCCGAAGGAGGAGACGCCCGCGCGCCTCGGCTGCCCGGTCTCCGGCCAGTCCGTGACCTCGGTGAGCAGGCGCAGCCCACTGTCCGCCCAGCCGATGTGGGGCGACGGTGCGTCCACATGGAGGGTCTGCGGCAGTCGGCCGTGCCGCATCGCCTGGACCATCTTGATGACGCCACCGACACCCGCGGCGGCCTGGGTGTGACCGATGTTGGACTTGAGCGAACCCAGCAGCAGCGGCCGGTCCGCGGGACGGCCGCGACCGTAGGTGGTGATGAGCGCGTCCGCCTCGATCGGGTCGCCCAGTACGGTGCCGGTGCCGTGCGCCTCCAGCGCGTCGACTGCGTCGGCGGACAGGCCGGCGTCCGCCAGCGCCGCCTGGATCACGCGCTCCTGGGCCGGCCCGCTCGGCGCGGCCAGACCGTTGCTGGCCCCGTCCTGGTTGATCGCGGAGCCTCGCAGGAGGGCGAGGACGGGGTGCCCGTTGCGTCGCGCGTCCGACAGCCTCTCCAGCGCGACCATGCCGACACCCTCGGCCCACGACGTACCGTCGGCGGATGCCGAGAACGCCTTCGACCGCCCATCGGGGGCGAGCCCCCGCTGGCGGCTGAACTCCACGAACATGCCGGGAGACGCCATGATCGCGGCACCGCCGGCCAGCGCCAGGGTGCATTCGCCCTGCCGCAGCGACTGGGCGGCGAGGTGCAGGGCGACCAGTGAGGACGAGCAGGCCGTGTCCACGGTGATGGCCGGTCCGCGCAGCCCCAGGGCGTACGAGATCCGGCCCGAGGCGACGCTCGTGGTGCCGCCGGTCAGCACATACCCGTCGAGCCCCTCCGGTGCCTCGTGCAGCCGGGGCCCGTAGTCCTGGGCCATGGTGCCGACGAACACCCCGACCTGGCTGCCGTGCCGGTCGGTGGGCGGAACCCCGGTCCGCTCCAGCGCCTCCCACGAGGTTTCGAGCAGCAGCCGCTGCTGCGGGTCCATGGCGAGGGCCTCGCGCGGGCTGATGCCGAAGAACCCCGCGTCAAAACGGTCGGCGTCGTAGAGAAAGCCACCAGACCGCGTGTACGAGGTGCCGGGCGTTTGCGGGTCCGGGTCGTACAGGCCTTCCAGGTCCCAGCCGCGGTTGTCGGGGAACGCGCCGATGGCGTCCGTGCCTTCGGCGACCAGCTTCCAGAGCGCCTCGGGCGAATCGACTCCGCCCGGGTAGCGGCAGGCCATGGCCACGATGGCTATCGGCTCGTCGTCGGGAACGGCGGAGACCGGGGCGGCCAGTGTCTCCTGTGTGTCCTGCGGGCTCGTCGCCAGCTCCCGCAGCCGTTCCACGAGCGCGGCGGGCGTGGTAAAGCTGTAGGTCAGGGCGGCAGGCAGCCGCAGCCCGGTCGCCTCGACGAGCCGGTTGCGGAGCTCCACCGCGGACAGCGAGTCGAAGCCGAGATCCTTGAACGTCAGGCCGGTGTCCACCGCTTCGGACGTGGTGTGGCCGAGCACAGCGGCGATGCCGGTCATCACCACATCGTTCAGGACGGCGTCCCGCTCGCCCTCGGGGAGTCCGGTCACCCGCTGTGTCCATGAAACAGCGGTGTCGGAGGGGTTGTCACCCGTGGCGGCGGTGACGGCAGCGGAGGAGGCGGCGTCCACGGTTTCGGGGGCCGTTGTCCCGCTGAAGTCGGGCCAGTGACGCTTCCGCCGGAAGGCGTACGTCGGCAGCGGAACGGTCCGCGCCGGAGCGGCTGTGAAGGTCTGCTCCCACCGGACCGGGACACCGTGCACATGTACGCGGGCAAGCGCGTCCAGCACCGATCCGCGTTCTTCACGACGGGCACTCAACGTCGGCACGAGGACCTGAGGAGCCTCCTGCAACGCGGATCCGTCGGCGTCGTCCAGGCAACGTTCCACCATGCCCGTCAGTACTCCGCCGGGGCCGAGCTCCAGGTACGCGTGCACACCGCGCGCCCGCAGGCAGCCGATGCCGTCACGGAACCTGACCGCCTGCCGGACATGGCGCACCCAGTACTCCGGAGTGCACAGGTCGTCAGGAGCCGCGAGTTCACCGGTGACGTTGGAGACGACCGGGATGACCGGCCGGGCATAGGACAACCCCCGGGCGACCTCCTCGAACCCGGCCAACATGGGATCCATCAGAGGCGAGTGGAAAGCGTGGCTGACCTGCAGCCGCTTCACCTTGCGGCCAGCCGCCCGCCAGTGAGCGGCCAGCTCCTCCACCGCTTCCTCGGCGCCCGAGACGACCACCGATCCTGGAGTGTTGACGGCGGCCACGGACAGCGTCGGGCCCGACTCGGCGAGCTGCGCGAGGACGCCCTCCCCCGACGCCTGGACCGAACACATCGCACCACCGGCGGGCAGTGCTTGCATCAGCCGGCCTCGCGCGGCGACGAGCCGGCAGGCGTCGTCGAGCGAGAAGACGCCCGCCACATGTGCGGCCACCAACTCGCCGACCGAATGGCCAATGACAAAGTCCGGCCGGACCCCCCACCCCTCGAACAGCCGGAACAGGGCGACCTCGACGGCGAACAGCGCTGCCTGGGTGTACGCAGTCTGGTGCAGCAGCGCGGCCTCAGGCGTCTCGGCCGCCGCGAAGACGACGTCCCGCAGCGGACATTCGAGCGAGCGGTCGAGTCGAAGACAGACCGCGTCGAAGGCTTCCGCGAACGACGGGTACGCCCCGTACAGGGCCCGGCCCATTCCGGCGTACTGACTGCCCTGCCCGGTGAAGAGCACAGCGAGTCCCCCGACCGGGTGGACCCGGCCGCGTACGACCGCGGCGGAAGGCGTACCGTCGGCGAGTGCGTCCAGACCGGCGAGAAGAGCGTCCGGTGCCGCGCCGCGCACAACGGCACGATGCGCGAAGGGGGTTCGGGTGGTCGCCAGGGACCAGGACACGTCTCGCGGGTCCAGCTCAGGGTGCGCACCGAGGTGCTCGCGCAGCCGCGCGGCCTGGGCGGGCAGCGTCTCCGCGTCCCGGGCCGAGAGCAGCCACTGCACCGGCTCGGTATCGCAGGGCCCGTCAGTGTTCCGATCGGGGTCGGATCCGGAGTCGGGCGGAGCGGCGACCACGACATGGCAGTTCGTGCCACCCATGCCGAACGAGCTGACGCCCGCGACGAGGTGCCGATCGGGATCGGGCCAGGGCCCGAGAGCGGTGTGCACCCGCAGCCGGAGCGCGTCCATGTCTATGCGCGGGTTCGGGGACGTGTAGTTCAGGCTGGCCGGGATCTTGCGGTGCCGGATGCTCAGCGCCACCTTGACCAGACCGACGATGCCGGCGGCTCCCTCGAGATGGCCGACGTTGGTCTTGGCCGAGCCCACGAGCAGCGGCGTGCTGGTGTTCCGCCCGGCGCCGAGGGCGGCGCTCAGTGCGGCGGCCTCGATCGGGTCTCCCACCTTTGTGCCCGTGCCGTGCAGCTCTACGTACTGGACCTCGGTGGGGTCGACGGCCGCGCGACGGCAAGCCAGCCGGATGACTTCTTCCTGGGCGTCGGGACTGGGCACGGTCAGGCCCGGGGTGGCCCCGTCGTTGTTGACCGCGCTGCCCCGGATCACGCAGTAGACGGTGTTCCCGTCGGCGAGGGCCCGCGCGAGCGGCTTGAGCACAACGAACGCACCCCCCTCGCCGCGCACGTAGCCATCGGCCCGCGCGTCGAAGGTGTGGCAGCGGCCTTCGGGCGACAGCGCACCGAACTTGGCAGTTCGCGCGGTGCTGTCGGGGCCGATGATCAGGTTCACGCCGCCGGCCAGAGCGAGGCTGGACTCACCCGTCCTGAGACTTTCCAGGGCCAGGTGGACGGCGACCAGCGAGGACGCCTGGGCCGCGTCGACGGTGAGGCTCGGGCCGTGCAGTCCCAGCGTGTACGAGACACGGTTGGCGATGATGCCCCGTTCGGTTCCCGGCAGGGTGTGGGGAGTGGCGGATCCCGTGCCGCGCCGGGCCAGCAGGGCCGCGTAGTCATCGGCGATGGCGCCGACGAACACACCGGTCCGGCTGCCGGCCAGCTCCCGCGGAACGATCGCCGCGTCCTCCAGCGCCTCCCACCCGAGCTCCAGCATCAGCCGCTGCTGCGGGTCCATCTCCACGGCTTCGCGGGGCGAGATGCCGAAGAACCCCGCGTCAAAGCCGTCCACGCTCTCCAGGAAGCCACCGCGGCGGACGCGGCCCGAGGCGTCTGCCCCTGCACGATCCGCCCACGGTGCTTCCTGGGGCCATCGGTCGTCGAGTGGCCGGGACACCGCGCTCTGGCCGCCACGGAGCAACTGCCAGAAGGCCTCCGGGCCGTCCGCCTGCGGCAGTCGGCAGGAGATTCCGACGACCGCGACCGCGGTGTCGGACACATCCGTGCGGGTGATTTCAGGATTGCGCCCGTCGGACATCGTTCTTAGCCCCTTCGCCGACCGAGTCAGTTCACCGAGGATCCTTGGTAGGGCTAACGGTGAACTTGACGCCGTCTAAAGCGCGGACGCAGCCGCTGCGCCGCAGTATTTCCAGGTATTCTTCAAGCGGTACGGATCAGGAATCCGCCTTGTCGGAAAGCGAACAGACGAGCGCGGCAATTCGGCGCACGTTCTTGAAGTTCACTCCGCTTATCTGCGTCATGGGAATGTTGGTCGCCATTTCGTCCCGAATGAAGTTGAGCAGGATCGCCACCTTCAACGAGTCGAGGACGCCGAATTCGAGGAGCGGAGTGTCTTCTGTCAGCTCGCCGTTCGGGTCGCCGGCGAGGAACTTCTCCCGGATGTATGTGATCAGCTGGGCCTGGGCCTGGTCCTCGGCGAGGGTATGGGCGCTCATGAGACTCTCTTCCTTGTGGTGGTGATTCCCTTGACGAGCGTGGCCCGGTCCACCTTGCCGTTGCCCGTGCGGGGGAGTGTGGGTACGAGGTGCACCGTGTCGACGACCATGTAGCGGGGAAGCCGCTCCGCACAGTGGCGTTTGAGGGAAAGCACACCCGGATTTGCCCCGGCGCGGGGCACGGCGAAGGCCTCCAGCCGGCCGTCCAGGCCTTCTCCGGTGACGACGACCGCGGCGCTCTCGATATCCGGGTGCGTACCGAGGGTGGTTTCGATGTCCCCGAGCTCGATCCGGTGGCCCCGTACCTTGACCATATGGTCGCGGCGCCCGACGTAGTCGAAGGAGCCGTCGGTGAGGACACGGACGATGTCACCGGTGGCGTACGGCCCTTCGTGTGGTTCCCGCCCCCAGTAGCCTGGCATGACGGTGGGGCCCGAGACGTACAGCTCGCCTTCCTCGCCGGGGCCTGCGGTCGTTCCGCCGGCGGTCACTGCCCAGACCGAGTCGCCGCTGCACGGGGTGCCGATCGGCACTGGCCGGTCGCGCTCCAGATCGGCCGGCGTGACCTCGTGAAAGGTGCACACATTGGTCTCGGTGGGGCCGTACAGATTGAGCAGCCGGGACCGGCACCAGGCGGACAGACTGCGTACACCAGTGAGGGGGAACGGCTCGCCGGCGAAGAGTATGGCGCGGAGCGACGGTGGCGCGGGCCGGTCAAGGAGGCCGCCTTCGCGCATCATGAGGGTGAGTGCGGAAGGCACGGAGTACCAGACGGATATCTCGCTCCGGTACACGAACTCGACCAACTGTGCGGGTGCATAAGACAGTTCGGCAGCAATCAAATGGACAGACGCGCCGACGGCGAACGCCGCATAGAGGTCCAGGACGGACAGATCGAAGGTGAACGGCGCGTGGCTGGAGAAGCGGTCGTCCGGCACGGGTGCGATCTCCTCGACTGCCCAGTCGACGAATGCACGGGCGTTGGCGTGGCTGATGCAAACGCCCTTGGGTGCCCCTGTCGAGCCGGAGGTGTAGAGGATGTAGGCGAGGTCGTCGCCGGCAACCTGGCTGTTGACCGGCGGAGGGTCGGTCGCGAGACCGTTCCCCAGCATCACGCAGGCGGCATGGGGACCGAGTTCGGCCGCCATCTCCGCGGACCCCGCTTCCATGGTGACGACGACACGGGCGGCACAGTCGCGGGCCACGGAGGCGGCCCGGTTCACAGGGGTGCTTCCGTCAATGGGCACGTACACGGCGCCCAGCCGAAGAACCGCCTGCATCGCGGCGACCACCGCGCCGGACTTGGCCGCCCAGATCACCACCCGGTCCCCTGCGCCGACTCCGTGCGCGGTGAGCAGCATGGCCATGGCATCGGCCTGCCGGTCGAGTTCCGAGTAGGTCAGGGTGCCCTCGGGGCCGGCCACCGCGATCCGGTCCGGGTGACGGGCCGCCGCGTCGATGACCAGCTCGTGCAGGCTCACAGGCCGGTTTCCCTCGCGATGAGTTCCCGCTGGATCTCTGTGGTGCCGGAGAAGAGGGTCGCGGGCACGCTGTCGCGCAGTTGTGCCTCGATCCCGGCCGGTGTCAGGTAGCCCGAACCGCCGAAGATCTGAACGGCGTCGAGACCGTTGGCCACCGCGGCCTCGGAGACGGCCACCTTCGACAGCGCCGTCGCGACCTTGCTGTCGCGGTTCTGGTCCATCAGCCAGCAGGCCCGGTACAGCAGCAGCCGTGCGGCCTCGAGGCGTTGCCGCATGGCCGCGACCCGGTGCGACACTGACTGGAAGTCGCCGATCGCCCGCCCGAACTGCTGCCGCTCACGCGCGTGTTGTGCGCACTGACGAAGCTGACGATCCATCAATCCCAAATAGAGGCCGAAGAGGCAGGCCCGTTCCCAGCTCATCGAGTGCTGGAAGATGCCGCTGCCCTGGCCGTCCTCGCCGAGCCGGTAGCGCGCAGGTACACGGCAGCCGTCAAAACGGACTTCACCGGCGGGGCAGCCCCACAGCCCCATCTTCGCCATCGGCGGGCCGACATCGATACCAGGCAATCGACGCGGCACGGCGAACGCGCTCACCCCCAGGAAGCCGGCCTTCGGGTCGGTGACCGCGTAGGTCACGAGCACATCGGCCAGCGGCGCGTTGCTGGCGAACGACTTCGTGCCGGTGAGGACGTACGTGTCGCCATCGCGCTCGGCCGTCACGGACAGCCGCCCCACGTCAGAGCCCGCATCGGGCTCGGTCATCGCGTTCGCCGAAATGAGCGTGCCGTCGCTGAAGCCCCGCAGCAGCTCGTCCCGGACCTCGGCGCCGGCGAAATCGCGGACCGGGACGGCGCAGGCCAGCAGGTGCGCGGCCACGCCAAACACCAAGCCGGTGTCGGTACACGCGTCACCGAAGGCTTCCAGGGACAGTGCCGTGTCCAGCGCTCCCAGGCTGCCACCGCCGTGGGTTTTGGGCAGACACAGCCCGGTCAGGCCCAGTTCGGCTGCTGTGGACCATTCGGCGCGGGTGAAGTGCTCGTCCGCCGCACCGCGCGAACGACCTGGAAGTCGACTGCGTACACCGTCGAGTATCGCCTCACGGTGCCTCAGCTGTTCCGCGGCGAGTTCGAAGTCCATTGCTCAGGTCACCTTTTTCCTCTCGCGACGACGGTCCGCCACCCGGCCGTGCCGTCCCGTCCCCTCGCGGCGTTCCCCATGCCACTGCCCGATCCTTGACGCTGATCCTTAAGGCTGGCTAAGCCCCGATTTCGGACTGCGCGAGGCGCATCGGCGACGGAGCGGCGGGAACCTCGGTTTAGCTGGGCTTCGTCCGCCGTTTAGGGGTCCTTGATGCCCTGGTCCGGCCAGTCCGCAGCGGCAATCGGTCGCCTGCCGAGCCACTGGCTCACTTACGCCGGCTTTCGGCAATGAGTGACTAGAGCGATTACGGAGCGGCGATGCGAGTACTTTTCATTCCAGCTGCCGTGCCCAGCCATCACTTTCCCATGGTGCCGCTGGCCTGGGCGTTTCGGAGTGCCGGCCACGAGGTGCGCGTCGCGGGTCAGCCTCCCGTCGTGGACGCCATCGTGGCGTCAGGGTTGACGGCGGTTCCGGTAGGCGCCTCCTACGACCTGATGGCCGGAATCACGGAGGCTGGGGACATCGTGCGGCGGGAGATGAGCCAGGGGCCGAGTGCTTCCGGTGACACCTCGTCAATGTCACCCGAGGCGTTCCGTCGGTATGCCGAGATGCGTACCGTCCCGCATGTCAGGACGGCGTTGGCCATGGCGGACGAACTGGTCGACCACGCCCGGTACTGGCGTCCGGACCTGGTCGTTTCCGACCCCATCACGATGGTGGCACCGTTGGTGGCCGAGGTGGCCGGCGCGCCGCTCGTACATCACCTGTGGGGATATCAGCCGCCGTCCCTCGCCCAGTTTCCCGGATACGGCCTGGACCCCGACCGATGGCCGGCGGATCTGCGCGCGTGCTACGAGCGGTTCGGGGCCGAACCCAGGGCGCACCACGGTATCGCCACCGTCGATCCCGGGCCCGCCACCCTTCAGCCGGCGGGCGTACCGAAGCGGCTGCCCGCCCGGTACATGTCGTTCAACGGCTCGGGTGCCGTCCCGGAGTGGCTCCGGTCCCCCGGGGAGCGGCCGCGGATCTGCCTGTCCTGGCTGACGGCGAACACGGTGAGCGCCGACAGCGGGGTGGTGCACCCCGTCACCACACTGATCGACGCGCTGGCGGGGCTCGATGTGGAGACGGTGGTGGCCGTACGCGGCAGGGACCGCGAGAACCTCGGACGACTGCCCGGCAATGCGCGGGTCGTTGAGGACATGCCGCTGAACATCATCCTGCCGACCTGCGCGGTGGCGGTCAATCACGGTGGGACCGGAACTATTCTGACCGCGGCCTGCAGTGGAGTCCCGCAGGTTGTGGTGCCGTACAACCCTGGCCTCGCCGCACACGCCGAGTGCCTGGCCGAGACCGGCGCGGGCCTGGTGCTCCCGGCGGACCCGATCAACCCCGGTGAGGTGGCGGACGCCGTGGCGTCGATGCTGGGGGCCGGCGCCTTCCGCAAGGCGGCCGGCGCCCTGCGCGAGGAGAATCTCGCGCTGCCCGTGCCCACGCAGGTCATGCGGGCCATCGAGGAGCTCGTCCGATGAAGGCGCCCAACGAGCAGGAGGAACGTGCCGTGGCAGCCGCGAACGTGCGAGAGGTCCCCTTCAACCGTACCTACCTGACCGGTGCCGAGAGCGGGTACCTGGAATCCGTCCTGGAGAGCGGAATGCTGGACGGCGACGGCCCCTTCACCGCGCAGGCGACGGCCCTGCTGCGGAAGATGCTGGGGGCCGAGGCCGCCCTGCTGACCACTTCCTGCACGCACGCCCTGGACATGACGGGACTGCTCCTGGATCTGCGGGAGGGGGACGAGGTCATCCTGCCGTCGTTCACGTTCCCTTCGACCGCGAATGCCTATGCCCTGCGCGGCGCGGTCCCGGTCTTCGTCGACTGCCGTCCGGACACCCTCAACATCGACGAGCGGCTCGTCGAGGCGGCGGTCACCGAGCGCACCAAGGCCATCGTGGTGGTGCACTACGCGGGCATCGGCTGCGAGATGGACGCCATCACGCGGATCGCGGACAAGCACGGGCTCGCCGTGATCGAGGACAACGCCCACGGGCTGGGGGGCTCGTACCGCGGGCGCCCGCTCGGATCGATCGGCGCCCTGGCCACCCAGAGCTTCCACGCGACCAAGAACGCGCACTGCGGCGAGGGCGGTGCCCTGGTCATCAACCAGCCGGAGCTCCTGGAACAGGCGGAGATCATCCGCGAGAAGGGCACCAACCGTACGCAGTACTACCGGGGCTCGATCGAGAAGTACCACTGGGTCGGTCTCGGTTCCAGCTATCTGCCGTCCGAACTGCTCGCGGCGTTCCTGACCGCACAGCTCGAGAATTTCGATGTGATCCAGGCGCGTCGCATCGAGATCTGGGACACCTATCAGGTCCGCCTGGAGGAGTGGGCAGCGGAGAACGGGGTCGCGCAGCCCACCGTCCCGGACGGCTGTGTGCATCCGGCTCATCTCTACTATCTGCTGCTGCCCGACCTGGAGAACCGCCAGGCATTCCTGCGGCATGTCGTCGGGCGCGGAGTCCAGGCGACGTTCCACTACCAGCCGCTGCACAACGCGCCGGCCGGTCTGCGGCACGGTCGCACCGCGGCGGGCGGCTGCCCAGTCACCGAGCGGGTGGCCGACCAGTTGGTCCGGCTTCCGCTCTACACGGGACTGGGCGCCGACGAGGTGGGTCGCGTGATCGACGCGGTCACCAGCTACCGCACGGGGTGCTGATCTCCTTTCAGCCAGTGCCGTAGCCCGTGAGGCCCGCTTCCAGTGCCGCGAAGGCCTTCTCGGTATTGATCACGGCGTGGGGGCGGATCGACTCGGGGGTCTCGCCCGCGAGGAGCCGGCGCCAGTTCTCCGAGACGATCGCACGGGTGACCGCCATGATCGCGGCAGCCACCACATGGGGGGTCAGATCGCCGGGCTCCGCGGCGGTCTCGGCCGCGAGAGTGGCGGCGAGCTTTGTCTCCTTCTCGCGGTCCAGGTACATGACCCGCGCCGCCAGACTCGAACTGCCGTGGATGACTCGGATGAAGTCCAGGCCGGCCGTGCTCAGCCCGACTTGCGGGTCGTACTGGTCGATTTCCTCCAAAAGCCTTCGGCGTAGCGCGGCCACGGCCGACTCGCCGGGAGCCCGCTCGCGCACCGCCTTGCCGGGGTCCTCCGACTGTTCCGACAGGGGCGTCATGACCAGGTCTTCTTTGGTGGGGAAGTAGTTGAAGACCGTCACTTTGGAGACGTTGGAGGCCTCCGCGATCTGGGCCACCGACACATTGTCGAAGCCCTTGGCCACGAAGAGGTCCATCGCCGTCTGGAAGATCTTGAACCGAGTCTCCAGCTTCTTCCGCTCCCGCAACCCAAGCGCGGGCTCCGAACTCTCGGTCATGTCACCATCCCATCTCGATCGTTCCGAAAGTGTACCCTGACATAATTTTGAACTTGCTATAAATCTTAACCTGGGTATAGCGTTTCTTCCATGACGCTGACGCAGATGAGACTGGCGACGATCGGCGCGATCATCTCCATGGTCCTGGGGATTGTCGATCACAACGTGGTGGCGACGGCCGTGTGGCCGATCGCCCAGAGCCTGGATCCGGTGCATGGCCTGGAGCGACTTCCATGGGTGATTACGGCCTATGGCCTGGCTGCGACGGTCACCCAGCCGCTCTACGGCAAACTGTGCGATCTGTACGGCCCTAAGCGGATCTACCTCTTCTCCCTGGTCGCGTTCCTCACGGGCTCCGCGCTATGCGGACTGTCGCAGGACATGGGTCAGTTGATCGCCTTCCGTGCGATCCAGGGCATCGGCGGCGGAGGCCTCATGGGCGTGACTCTCATTATCGCCCTGAGCATCTGGCCGCCGAAGGAGGCGAAGGAGGGCAAGGGCTCCGGTGGCGCCGGAGCCGGCATGGGCGGCGTGATGGCCGGTGTCGGCATTGTGGTCGGCCCGCTGGTCGGCGGGCTCATCGCGGACCACTACTCGTGGCGCTGGATCTTCTACATCAATGTGCCGCTGGGGCTTATCTCCTTGCTGCTGGTTGGCACGTGTCTGCACCTGCCGGAACGCACCAGCTCCGACCGGCTCGACTTCCTCGGCGCGGGCCTGATCGCCGGCGCCGCCGGCGCTCTGCTCCTGGTCACTGACTGGGGAGGCCGGGAGTACGCCTGGGGCTCGCCGCCGATCATCCTGCTCATCCTGGCCGGCGTCGTGCTGCTCGTGGCATTCCTGCTGAGGCAGGGCCTGGTGCCCCGGGGGATCTGGAAGAAGTTCACCGCGCCTGAGCCGATCTTCCCGCTCACCCTGTTCAGCAACAAGGTGTTCCGGGTGGCGAGTCCGCAGGAGTTCTTCGCAGGCATGCTGACCATTGGCGCGGTCGTCTACGTGTCGCTGTACCTCCAGTCGGCGAAGGGCGTGGCCGCGGCCGATGCGGGCCTACACCTGCTGCCGATGGCCATCGGTATGACCATTTCCGCGGTGGTGGCGGGCAAGCTGGTCGCGAAGGCGGGCCGCTTCCGGATGGTCATGATCAGCGGCATGAGCACCATGACTCTGGCCATGGGGCTGCTGGCCATGCTGCGGGCGGACACCTCCACCTGGATGGTGAACCTGGATCTCTTCCTGCTGGGGGCAGGCCTGGGGCAGGTGCTGGGACTTGCGCTGATGGCGGTCCAGATCACAGCACCCCCGGAGCAGCTCGGCGTTGCCATCACTTCGGTCCGCTTCAGCCAGACCCTGGGCGGAGCCATCGGCAGTGCGGTCTTCGGGGCGATCCTCGCCCGTTCGTATGCCTCGAACCTGCCCGACTCGCTCAAGGGCGGCAACGCCGAAGCCAGCGCGGCCCAGATCGAGTCGTTGCCGCCGGCGAACCGGCCCAAGGTGATCGACGCACTCGTCTCCGCCACTGATGACGTGTTCATCGCCGGAACGGGCATCGCCGTCATCACACTGCTCATCGTCGTCTTCTTCCTCCCCGAGCCCTCGAGAGGGCTGTCCGAAGGGCCTCCTCCGGACGGGGAGCCGGCCGGAGAGGGGTCGCCCCCCGGTCAGGGGCCGGCGGCCATGGAGTCCGCGGTGCCCGCGCAAGAGGTGCCGGCGCCGCCCAAGAGCGCAACATGACCGAATAGCCGCCCGAGGGCCTCTCGGGCAGAGCGGAACGCACGGGTCAGGGCGGGATGCCCCCGAGTACGGGGGTATCCCGCCTTTCCGCTTTTCCGGATCCGCAAATGAAACGGTCCGGTCGCGGCTTTGTCTCTACGTTGCCGACGCTTCAGAGCATGCTGTTTTTCTGGCGGCCCAGAGAACCCAGGAGGGTCCCTTGGCCGAGATACTCGCGGCACTGCACAAAGGTTCTGCAGCAGCCGCATCTCCATTCGCCCTGTCACTGATCGCCGGGGATCGGGCAAGATCGCCCATCTCCGCCTTCCATCGATGGTGGTCGGAGCGCTGCCAGGTCAAACAATTCTCCGTCACACAGGTCCCTTTCGGTGACCTTGCCGGTTGGCATTTCGAGCGGGAGAGCGGAAACCTTGCACACGACAGTGGAGGTTTCTTCTCGGTCGAAGGCATCAACTACCGCTCCGGCAGCGCGGGAGGACGTTCCCAGCCGATCATCCATCAGCCCGAAATAGGGATACTCGGCATCCTGGTAAAGGAGTTCGACGGGGTCCTGCACTGCCTGATGCAGGCAAAGATGGAGCCGGGCAACGTCAATACGCTCCAGCTCTCCCCGACGGTCCAGGCGACGCGCAGCAACTACACGCAGGTGCACCAGGGGAGCCGGACCCGGTACGTGGAGTACTTCCGCACCCCCACCCCGGGCCGGGTGCTCGTCGATGTGCTCCAGTCGGAACAGGGCGTGTGGTTCTGGCACAAGCGCAACCGCAACATGGTGGTCCAGGTCACCGAGGACGTCGCCGAGCACGAGCACTTCTACTGGCTGACGCTCCAGCAGATATACGAGCTGATGAGGATCGACAACCTCATCAACATGGATGCCCGCACGGTGCTGGCCTGCATGGCCATGGCTCCGCCCGAGGCGCAGCCCCGAGATCCGGCCGACCCCTTTGCCGCGGCGCTCGGGCACTCGTACCGGCCGGACGCGGCGGCCCTGCACACGCAGACCGAGATCCTCAGCTGGTTCACCGAGTGCAAGACACGCTGCGACTGGAGCGCCCGGCGGCTGCCGCTGGCCGAGGTGCCGGGATGGTCGCTGACCCCCGATGAGCTGGTGGACGACGACGCATCGCGCTTCCGGGTCATCGGTGTGCGGGTGCGGGCAGGTAACCGGGAGGTCACCCAGTGGTCACAGCCCCTGCTGGCGCCCCGGGGGCACGGCCTCGCCGCGTTCCTCACAAAGCGGATCGACGGTGTCCTGCACATGCTGGTCCAGGCGAGGTACGAACCCGGTCTGCTCGATCGGGTCGAGATTGCCCCGACCGTACAACTGCCGGTGGTCGAGGGAGCTGGCCCGGAGGACGGCGGTCCGGTGCCCTTCGCGGACGTCCTCGCGGCCGCAGACCGGAGCCGACTGCGCTACGACACGCTGATGTCGGAGGAGGGAGGCCGCTTCCACCACGCCCAGACGCGCTATCAGGTGATCGAGGCAGACGCCGACTTCCCGGAGGAAGTACCCGATGGCTACTGCTGGGTGACTATCCATCAGCTCATGCGATTGGTGAAGCACAGTCACTATCTCAACATCGAGGCACGCAGTCTTCTCGCCTGCGTGCACAGCCTGTGGTGAGGGAGCACGCATGAACGCGATCAGCCCGCCGCTGCAGGTCGGCGTGATGGGATGCGGCGACATCGCATGGCGGAACATCCTGCCCGCCATGGAACGGGCCGGTGTCGAAATCGTGGCGGCCGCCAGCCGAGACCCGGAGAAGGCGAGGCGGTTCGGCCAGCGGTTCGGCTGCGAGCCCCTCCAGGGATACGAGGCATTGCTGGAACAGCCCGGGATCGACGCGGTGTACATCGCGCTGCCCACCGGGCTCCACTTCACCTGGGCGAAACGGGCCCTGGAGGCCGGCCGCCACGTGCTCGCCGAGAAGCCGCTCGCCACCAGCCTGGCCCAGACCGAGGTGCTGGTGGCGACAGCCCGCGCGCACGGACGCTGGCTGGCGGACAATTTCGGGTTCGTGCACCACTCCCAGCACACGGCCGTACGGAAGATGATCGCCGAAGGCCTGATCGGGGAGCCCCGCTCGTTCTCCGCCGCGTTCGGCATCCCGCCGTTGCCGGCGGAAGACATCCGCTACCGGCCGGAACTCGGTGGGGGAGCCCTTCTCGATCTGGGTGTGTACACCGCGCGGTCGGCCCGGCTGATGCTCGGATCCGAGTTCTCGGTCCTCGGGTCGGTTCTTCGGATGGACCGGCACCGGGACATCGACCTGGACGGCAGCGCGCTGCTGTGTTCCACGGACGGAGTGCCGGCGGATCTCGGTTTCAGCTTCCGGACCAGCTACCGGTCCGGATACGCGGTGTGGGGGAGCGAGGGCCGGATCACCCTGAACCGTGCCTTCACCCCGCCGCCAACCCTGCGGCCGGTGATTCGCCTCGAAAGGCAGGACAGGACCGAGGAGATCACTCTGCCGGCCGACGACCAGTTCGCCAACCTCGTCCGGGACTTCGCCCGGTGCGCGCTCGGCGGAGCGGACTTTGAGCCGCAGGGGAAGGCCCTGCTGAACCAGGCGGCGCTGGTGGACGAGATCCGCGACGTCGCACGACGAGTGACCGTCTGAGGAACCGCCCCGAACCAAGGGACAACCCCCGAAAGAGGAGGAATGCATGCGAGTTCTGTTCACGCCGATGGCCTGGGCGACCCACTACCACCAAATGGTGGGCCTCGTGTGGGCGTTCAGGGCAGCCGGCCACGAGGTGCGGGTCGCCGTACCGCCGTCCGTCGTCGACGCGGTGACCGGCACTGGGGTCATGGCGGTCGAGGTGGGGGGCGACTACGACCTTATGGCGGGTGTCGCCGATCTGGTGAAGACGAGGAAGGGGGTGGACCAGCAGCCCAACATGATCGGGCGTGGGGAATTCCACGCCGATGTGCGGCGCAAGCTCCTGGAACTCAGAATGGTGCCGCACATCAAGGCGGCCGAGGACGTGGCCGAGGACCTGGTGGCGTTCGCCCGCGTCTGGCGGCCGGACCTGGTGATCACCGACCCACTGGTCTACGCGGCCCCCCTGGCCGCGGCGGCCGTGAACGCCCCCGTCGTCCGCCATTTGTGGGGGCCCGACATGTCGCGGAACGTCGGCCTGCCCGGTACCGGCGTCAGGGAGGAGGACGACCCACGGGCCGCCTGGCCGGCGGAGATGGTCGAACTCTACGAGAAGTACGGGGCGAAGCCACAGGCCGACGTCGCCGCGCGCACGATCGACACCTGTCCCGAAAGCCTCCAGATCGCCGGAGTGCCGAACCGGGTGGCGATGCGCTATTCGTCCTACAACGGTGCCACCGTCGCGCCGTCCTGGCTGCTCGAACCCACCGACCGACCCCGTGTCTGCGTCACATGGGGCTCGGCGGCCACCACCCTCCTGGGTTCCGAGTCGTTCATGGTGCCCAGGATCCTGGAGGCGCTGACCGATTTGGACGTGGACATCGTCGTCGCCATCAGGCAGGCGGACCGGGAGCGCCTGGATGCGATCCCCGACCGGGCACGCGTCGTGGAAGGGCTGCCGCTCGAACTGATCATGCCGACCTGCGATGCCATCGTGCACCAGTCCGGAGCCGGGACCGCACTCACGGCAGCGCTCTACGGCGTACCTCAGCTGACCCTTCCCCAGGTCGGCGATCAGGGGCTGGTCAGCGACCAGTTGTCCCTCGTCGGCGCCGGTCTCGGGCTCAAGGCTGACGAGGCCGACACCAGCGCCATCAAAGCCGTCGCGTCGAAGATCCTCTCCACCGGCGCGTACCGCACGGCAGCCCGCCGCCTGCGGGAGGAAATGATTGCCCAGCCGGCACCGTCCGAGATCGTCAAAACCCTCGAAGAACTGGTCTGAGAGATCATTGTGAAAGCTCTCGTACTCTCGGGCGGCAGTGGCACCAGGCTGCGCCCATTCAGTCACAGCATGCCCAAACAACTGTTCCCGGTCGCCGGTAGACCCGTACTCGTCCATGCGCTCGAAGCGATTCGAGAAGCCGGAGTCACCGAGGTCGGAATCATAGTCAGCGGCACCGGGGTCGCGGTCCGGGCGGCGATCGGCGACGGCTCGCAATTCGGAATGTCCGTCACCTACCTGCCCCAGGAGGAACCGCGAGGACTCGCCCATTGCGTGATGATCGCCAGGGAATTCCTTGCCGACGACGACTTCGTCATGTATCTCGGAGACAACATATTCGACGGCGGGATCACCGAGACGGTCGAGACTTTCAGGGCGCGACGCCCCGCCGCTCAACTGGTGGTGACCAAGGTCGAAAACCCCTCGCAGTACGGAATCGCGGAACTCGACGCCGAGGGACGGGTGACGAGGCTCGTGGAGAAACCCGACGACCCGAGGAGCGATCTCGCGGTGACCGGGGTCTACTGCTTCACACCGGACATCCACGAGGCCGTGCTCAAGATCAGTCCGAGCCGACGGAACGAATGGGAGATCACGGACGCCATCCAGTGGCTCGTGGCACAGGAACTACCGGTCCAGGCCCAGCTCTTCTCGGGCTACTGGGCGGACACGGGCACGCTGGCCGACCTGCTGGAGTGCAACAGGGTGCTGCTGGGCGGGATCACCCCCGCAGTCGACGGGACGGTGGACGGGCACAGCCGGATCTCCGGTCCCGTCATCGTCGAAGCCGGCGCGATCATCGAGCGGTCGACGATCACGGGCCCCTCGATCATCGGTGCCGGCAGCACGATCGTGAACAGCCACGTGGGACCGTTCACCTCGCTCGGCCGGGAGTGCCGGCTGACCGAGGCGGGCATCGAGCACTCCATCGTCCTGGACCGGGCCTCGGTGGACAGCGTGCGATCGCTCCAGGGCTCCATCATCGGAAAGTCCGGGGATGTCCGGCGCATGCGCGACGGATCTGCGAGCCACCGCCTGCTGGTCGGGGATCACAGTCGGATCGAGGTACCCGCATGAGGATCTTCGTCACCGGCGCAGCCGGATTCATCGGTTCCCACTACGTGCGCGGCCTGCTCGACGGTGAGCACGCGGATGTGCCGGACGCCCACGTCACCGTCCTCGACAAGGTGACGTACGCGGGCAACCTGAACAACCTGCCGATCGGCCACCCCCGACTCACGTTCGTACGCGGCGACGTCTGCGACGACGAGCTGCTGAACGAGGTGCTCCCCGGGCACGACGCGGTCGTGCACTTCGCGGCCGAGTCGCACGTAGACCGCTCGCTGATGAGCGGAGCCCCGTTCGTGACGACGAACGTGCTCGGCACCCAGACCGTTCTCGAGGCATGCCGGCGAACGGGCGTCCGCCGGATCGTGCACGTCTCCACCGACGAGGTCTACGGCTCCATCGCCGAGGGCTCGTGGACCGAGCGCTCGCTGCTGGAGCCCAACTCTCCGTACGCGGCTTCCAAGGCGGCCAGCGACATGCTCGCGCGGGCGTACTGGCGCAGCCATGGCCTGGAGATCTCCATCACCCGCTGCTCGAACAACTACGGGCCCTACCAGTTCGTCGAGAAGGTCATTCCGCTCTTCATCACGAACCTCATCGACGGACACGATGTGCCGCTGTACGGCGATGGCCACCAGGTGCGCGACTGGCTGCACGTGTCTGACCACTGCCGCGCGATCCACCAGGTGCTGATGAACGGCCGCGCGGGAGAGATCTACAACATCAGCGGCGGAGTGGAGCTGAGCAACCGTGAGCTGACCGGCCGGCTGCTCGAACTGTGCGGGGTCGGCTGGGACCGGGTACGCCAGGTACCGGACCGCAAGGCGCACGACGAGCGTTACTCGGTCGACACGATCAAGATCCGCGACGAGCTGGGCTTCGCTCCTCAGGTCGCTTTCGAGGACGGGATCGCCCAGGTCGTCGCCTGGTACCGGGACAACCGCGCCTGGTGGGAACCCCTGCGGCGGGGTGCGGACCTGGCCGCGGAGCGGTAGGAGGGCGACAGCAGGAGCAGGAGCAGGAGCAGGAGCGGGGTGCGGGCCGCAGGCTGATGCCGAGGGCCCCGCACCCCGCCTTTTTCCGGTCGGGCCTGTCCGTGCCCGGTCTGGTCAGCCGACCAGCCGCTCCACTGACCTGGCGACCTCGGCCGGTGTCGGCTGGGCGGCGATCTCCGCCTGGAGCTGCCGGGCAGCCAGCGCGACATCGTCGTCCGACAGGACGCGTGTGACCGCCGAGGCGATGGCGTCGGCCCCGGTCGAGGCCGCGTTGAGCGCGATTCCCGCACCCACGCCCGCCACCTGCGCCGCGGTGACCAGCTGGTCTTGGATCCCCGCCACCAGCACTTGGGGCAGGCCCAGCGAGGCAGCCGTGAGCATGGTGCCCGTACCGCCCTGATGCACGATGGCATCGCAGTGCGGCAGCAGCAGATGCAGTGGCAGCTGGTCCACGACACGTACGTTCGCCGGAATGTCGCCCAGCAGCGCGCGGTCGGAAGCCTTGACCGTGACGGCGACCTCCACGTCCAGATTCGCCAGGCTCTTCAGGATCGCAGGGACAAGGAAACCCTCGGGGCCGGTCAGCTCGGTGGTTGTGGTTCCCCAGGTCACACAGATCCTGCGCCGCCCGACGGGCTCCGCCAGCCAGTCCGGTATGTCACCCGGGCCGTTGTACGGGACGAAGCGGATCGGCATCCGCGCAGGTATGCCGGCGAACTGGAGGCTGCCCGGACACGGGTCGACCGCGGCCGAGGCGTACTCTTCCCGCACTTCCACCCTGGACCGTTCGAAGAGCGTGCGCAGGTCGTCGGCCCACAGTTCGGGCCGGGCGCTGTTCCCGGGGAATAGGCCGAGCATTCGCTCGACTGTGGGGCCGGTCAGGTGGTGAATGAGCGGCACCTTCGCGATTTCGGCCACCAGGGGAGCGACCATCGCGAACGGGTTTGCGATGACCACGTCCGGGCGCCAGGCCCGGACCATCGGCACGAGGTCGGAAGCCATCGCCGTAGCAGTCTTGACGAACGGCGCGAACTTGGCTTCCAGAATCGGCTTCAGCACCTCGGCGGGGAGGTCGGGCGGGCCGACCGGGAACGAGCCGACGGGCGGATTCTCCCGGTTGTGCCGGGCCAACTCGTTGGTGACCTGCTGGAATTCCGGCAGGTAGTCGTAGTCCCGCCCCACGGCGGCGACCGTGAGTCCCGATGCCTTGACCGCGTTGACCACATGCGGCTGAGCGGCGACCCTGACCTCGTGCCCGGCGGACCGCAGCGCCCAGGCCAGCGTCACCATCGGCATATAGTGCGTCGGCTGGGACCACGGTATGAAGAGAACTCTCATGGTGTGTCCCTCAGTTGGGGGTCAACGGGACACTGTCGCGTCCGGCGCGACGGGGGCGGTTACGGTCAGCAGCACGCTGGACACGTTGTATCCCTGGGTGCCGCCTACCAGAAGGACCCGGTCTCCGACGGCCAGTTCCCCGGTGTGGAAGAGGTGGTCGAGCGACAGGATCTGGTCACTGGCGCCGATGTGGCCGATTGTGCGCCCGTAGTCCCAGGTCGAGAGCTCCATGGGCAGGCCCAGCGGCTGCATTACATCCGCCTCGATCAGGGCCGCCCCGGCGTTGGTGAAGAGGACCCGCTTCAGGTCCTCGGGTCCGATGCCGTGCTCATCGAGCGAGAGGCGCGCCACATCGGCGTACATGGTGGAGAACATCCGGTGCAGGTCGAACGAGTCGAAGCCGGGCTCCATGGCGTACTCCCGGGCCCGGGCCGGGACATCGACCTTCTGATGGGCGAGGGCGGCTTGGTCGGACAGGTCGAGCGAGCCCCGGTGGAGGCCCTCCAGATCCGGATGGGTCACGGAGTTGATCGCGTCGATCCGCGCGATGCCCGGAGCCCTGCCGACCAGCACCGCGGACGCGCCGTCCCCGAGCGCCATCCCGAAACCGGCGCTGCGCCACCGCTCGTAGTACGGGGGCTCGGCCTTGAGCGCCGAGGTCACCAGCGCGGTCGAGCGGGCGGCCGCCAGCGACAGCCAGCCGGCCGCCAGCTCCAGGCCGGCGAGCGTGGCGTTGCACCCCTGGCTGACCGTGTGCGCCGCGGTCGGCCCGCACTTCAGCTCGCGGAGGATATAGCCGGAGGGTGCCCATGCCTCCGGAACCTCCCGGGCCATTGGGGCGTGCACGAGGAGATCGAGCGCCGCAGGGTCGAGGTTGGCCCGCTGCAGTGCCTGCCGACCCGCATCGACGGCCATGTCCACCGTCGAACTCCGGCCGGCGACCGGCACTCCGACCAGGTCGCTCTCGAAGAACTCGTCCCGGGTGCAGAGCCCCTGTTCAATGGCTTCTTCGAGGGTCACCCGGTCGGGCGGCAGATGCACACCAAGCGCCTGGACGTGGATGTCGTGCGTCTTCATGCCTGCTGCCTCCATACATAGCTGCGGCCCGAACACGGCGCTGGGGCCGTATGTTCTCCATGGTGATGAACGGTGATCAGAACGTGGGCGTGTTCAGGGCGCGGATCGTCCCGAGGTAGGGGTGCCACAGGTGCTCGGGGTCGTTTTCGACCGCGGTGACAATCTCTCGCATGGCCTGGAGCGCCTTGGGCTCCTCGTCGTCATAGAAGTCGCCCTGAAGCATCTTGAGGACGTCGATGCGGTACCGGGGGTCCTGCACGAACGCGGTGAACAGCACGTTGAGCCGGTAGTAGATGGAGATGAACTCGCACCAGTTCGTCACGGCCCGGCGCAGCTTCGACTCGAACGGTGCGAAGCGTTCCCGGGAGAAGTCGCCGGCCTCGTGGGCGGCGATGATGTCCTTGGCGGCCAAGCGAGCGCTGTTCAGGGCGACGCTCACGCCGCTGGAGAAGATCGGGTCCACGAAGCGGGCGGCATCGCCGATCAGCACGAAGCGGTCACCGCAGATCTGCTTCATGGAGTAGCTGTAGTCGCCCTCCGTCTTGAAGGGCTTGACGCGCTCCGACTGCTTGAGCGCGTCGAAGAGTTCGGGACGGCTCGCCACGAAGTCCCAGAAGTGCTGCTCACGGTCCTTGCCCGACGCTGCGATCCGGCTCTTCTGGGTTACCACGCCGACGCTGGTGATGGTGTCGGTGATGGGGATCTGCCACACCCAGGTGTCCTCGATCGGCAGGAAGTGTACGTAGATGTAGTCGGTCTTCTCAGCCGCCACGGAGAGCGCGCTGCGGTCGAGCCCCTCGAACCAGCTGTGAATCGCGTACTGGTTGAAGACGGGGTCCGGCACCTTGAACTTGAGCTGCCGCCCCAGCGTGGTCTGGCGGCCGGATGCATCGACGACCATACGAGCGGTGAAGTCCACGGTGCGCGGACCGAACCGGCAGTTCAGGGTCACGATGTCGGGGTCCGAGTCGAAGTCGACCTTGAGCACGCGGGCACCGGAGAACACGTTGGCCCCGAGCGTCTCCGCGTGCTTCAACAGGATGAGGTCGAACTTGCTGCGATCCACGTGGTACGTGTAGTCACGTTCGACACCGGGCTGGTCACGCTCGACGAACATGACCTCGGCGGACCAGTCGTGATCCAGCCCGGCGAAACCGTTGTGCGGGACATTGCGGGACTCGGCGGATGTCCAGGCCGCGCCGTACTTCTTGGCGAAACCGGCCGCGTCTATCTGGTCCATCACCCCGATCTCGGTCAGTACTGGTGTCGTGGCGGGGACCAGTGACTCACCGACGTGCGGGCGGGGGAACATCTCACTCTCGAACACTCCTACGGTCAGCCCCGCGGCGGCAAGGTACGAGGCCATGGTGGACCCGCCCGGTCCGCCGCCGATTATTGCGACATCGAAGTCAGGCTGCATGTGAAGCTCCAGAAGGCTGCTGCGACTACCGCACTCGTGCGCGGTGGCGACGACTGTGCCCCGGGGCCCTTAAGACCCACTAATACGGAGCCAAAACATGTGGGGCAACAGCAGCCGGAAGAGAAGGATGTCAGGGGCAGCCAGTCGGATTAGGGGTATCCAGGAGGCCTCGGTGTTCATAGGGTCCGGGCATCAATTCCCTT
This sequence comes from Streptomyces sp. NPDC048516, assembly GCF_043199875.1. Classification (NCBI taxonomy): domain Bacteria; kingdom Bacillati; phylum Actinomycetota; class Actinomycetes; order Kitasatosporales; family Streptomycetaceae; genus Streptomyces; species Streptomyces sp. NPDC048516. Next base: position 30,909 of record NZ_JBICWS010000032.1, read on the forward strand.
GGCGAACGCGAATGACGCGGAAATCGGGGAACTGTCCCCTTCTGCGACCCTGGAGATTCCGTGACGTTCGCGGTCAGCCCAGCCGCACCGATAGGTGCGCACGAGTTGTTGGTGTTCCTGCTCCAGGTCGGGCTCTTGCTCCTGACGGCCTTTGTGCTCGGGCGCCTCGCCGTACGGTGCGGGGCGCCGGCCATCGTCGGGGAACTGTTCGCCGGCGTACTCCTCGGCCCGTCGGTGCTCGCCCATGTCGCACCATCGTTCAGCGAATGGCTACTACCCCAAGACCCCGCCCATTTCCATCTGCTCGATGCCGTCGGCCAGATCGGTGTGCTGCTGCTTGTGGGCCTCACCGGAATGCACATGGACCTCGGCCTCATGCGCCGGCGGGGCGGCGCGGCGATACGGATCAGCATCGCCGGAATGGTTGTCCCGCTCGGGCTCGGCGTGGGCGCCGGTTTCCTCCTGCCCGGCTCGCTGGTCCCCGACGGCGCCCCCCGGACCTCGTTCGCGCTCTTCCTCGGTGTCGCGATGGGCATCAGCGCCATTCCGGTCATCGCCAAGACTCTGATGGAGCTGCGCCTCCTGCACCGCAACACCGGTCAGCTCATCCTCTGCGCCGCGATGGCCGACGACATCGTGGGGTGGGTCTTGCTGTCCGTGGTCTCGGCCACGGCGACCACGGGGTTGCAGGGCGCGGACATCGCGGTCTCGATCGGTTCCGTGGTGCTGGTTGTCGCGGTCCTCCTGATCTCCCGCGGCTTCATACGTGCCGGGCTGACGGCCGCGGCCAGGTCGAGAGAAGGCGGACTCACCGTCTCCGTGGTCGTTGTCCTCATCCTGCTGGGCGCCGCGCTGTCGCAGTCGATGAAGCTGGAAGCGGTGTTCGGCGCCTTCCTGGTCGGTATCGTCATCAGCAGTTGCGGGGCACCGGCCGCCCGGATCGCCCCACTCCGCACCACGGTCATGGCCGTCCTGGCACCCCTGTTCTTCGCGACTGCGGGCCTGCGCATGGACCTCACCGCGCTCGCCTACCCGACGGTCCTGCTCGTGGGCCTCGGTGTGCTGTCCATCGCGATCGTCGGGAAGTTCCTGGGGGCCTACCTCGGAGCCCGGTTCAGCCGGCTCGGTCACTGGGAGGCACTCGCGATCGGGTCGGGGCTGAACGCCCGCGGCGTCATCGAGGTCATCATTGCGATGGTCGGTCTCCGGCTAGGTGTCCTCAGCCCCGAGATGTACACCATCATTGTCCTGGTCGCCGTGGTGACCTCGGTGATGGCACCGCCGGTCCTGCGCATGACCATGGCGAAGGTCGAGCAGACGGACGAGGAGTCTGTGCGGGCGAGCCTGCACGAGGTCGACGGGGATCCGGCCCGGGACCGAGCGGCCTGAGCCTGCCGCGAGGACCTCGGAAGAAGCCGCCGGCACGGTCACTCGGCGACCAACCCGGCCTCGTAGCCGAGCAGACCCGCCTGGGTACGGTTGTCGCACTGGAGCTTCACCAGCATCCGCGAGACGTAGCCCTTCACCGTTTGCTCGGTGAGGTGCAGCACCTTGGCTATCTGGGCGTTGGACATGCCCTTGCCGAGGCACGACAGAACCTCGCGTTCCCGTTCGGTCAGCTCGGCCAGCAGGCGCTGCCCGCGATGCTGCGCGGTCTGCCGCACGGCGGCGCTCGCGACGAGCCGGCGGGTGGCGGCCGACGACATCACAGTGTGGCCGTCGGCCGCGACCCGTACGAGATTGATCAGATCTGCCGGGGGAGTCGATTTCAGCAGGAAGCCGGCTGCGCCGGCCTGCAGCGCGCGGAAGACATAGTGGTCCGCGTCGAAGGACGTGAGCGCGACGACCACGGGTGGATTCCTGAGGGTACTGATGCGTTCGATGGCGGTCAGTCCGTCAACGCCTGGCATCCGGAGGTCCATGAGTACGACATCGGGGCTGTGTCGGACGACCGCCTCGACCGCGGCCGCGCCGTCCTGCGCCTCGTCGACGACCTCCAAGCCGTCCGCCGAGCCGAGGATCGTCCGCAGATGCGCGCAGACCATGGGCTCGTCGTCCACGACGACTATCCGGATCGGTCCACCGTTCATCTCAATGGCTCCGGTTCTCGGTGGTTGGCACATACGCGGGCAAGGTGGCACGGACACAGAAACCGCCGTTGTCCTCGGGTCCGACCTCCAGTGTGCCCTGGACCAGTTCGACCCGCTGTGTCAGTCCGGCCAGTCCGGTGCCGGAGCCTGCGGCCGTGAGGAGAGCATCGGCAACCCGGGTCGGCGCGGTGTTGCGGATCGTGAGGTGTATCCCGTCACCTCGGCAGTGCAGTCGCAGCGACACCCGTGCCCCAGGGGCGTGTTTGCGGACATTGGTCAGTGCTTCCTGGACGACGCGGTACACCGTGCGACTGACCACGGGCGAGGCCAGTGACTGGTCGCCTTCTTCGACGAGTTCGACCGGCACACCCACAGACGCCGATTCGCGGATCAGCGACGTGAGGTCTGGATATGCTGGGGCGAGGGGCTTCTCCGGCCTCGGGCCGTATCCGTCGCCCACCGTATCGCGCAGCAACCCGACCACATCACGCAGTTCCTCCAGCGCCTGGCAGCCGGCCGTCCGCAGCTGGTCCGCGGCCTCCCGCGTTGCGCTGTCGGGTGCCGACACCAGCATCGCGCCCGCGTGGACGACCATCAGACTGACCCGGTGACTCACCACGTCGTGCATCTCGGCGGCGAGCCGGGCGCGCTCCTCGACGCGTGCCTGCTCGGCGAACAGATGACGTTCCCGCTCGGCCCGCTCCGCACGCTCCGTCAATCCGCAGTGCTCCCGTCGGCGGGCGGATACGTACATGCCCAGAATGGCACCCCCCAGGATGAAGGCGGTGCTGCGGAACTCCAGCCCGGTCGATGCCGACGGTTGCGTGGACCGTGGCATCGGTACGCTGTCGATGCCGGGGAAGACTTGGCCGCCACGCATTGCCGGGACGGCAAGGAGCACCAGGGTCGCGAGGGCCATCACGGGCGCCCAGGTGCGCGGGGAGGGCTTGGCGTACGCGATGACGCTGTACGCGGCGAAGGGCGCCGCTGGCGGCCACAGCGGGATGGCCCGCGCGTCGCCCCCCGACCTGACGACCGTTCCCGGAGCCGCGATTTCCACGGCCAGCAGGGCCGAAGTCATGCCGATGGTGACCCACATGACGGCCAGCGGCGCCCGCCGGCGGAAGAAGAGCGACAGCACGGGGATCAGCAGGACGGCGAACGTCACTCCGCCGCACGGCTTCAGCAGAGATGACGACCCATTGACGAGGAAGTAACTCAGCCCGAAAGTGCTCAGTGCCGCCAACGCATCGGAAACGACGCCCAGTTGCTGCTTGGGCATGGCACACCTCAGCCAATCGCTATACGGAGGACGGGATTTGACGCTTGGCGCGACTCGCTCTCGGGGCGCCGGGACCCTACGAAAGTCATGGAGCGGAGGGCCGCATGCAACTTTTGTGGGTTCGGGGTACCTACTTTGTGGCCTGTTGGCGGGGCGCGGGCGGCGGTGGAATGGTAGGCAACACATTCAGTAGCTCAGGGATGGGTAGAGGGATGGGTAGGAGGTGACGGAGAGAGCACGTGCGGTGGTGGCGCCGGACAGCCTTCGGCGCACATGGCTGGACCGGAGCCCTGTGAGGCGCCCCGGTCCGCTGGTGGGCCTTGCCGTTCCGGTCAGCCGGCTTCGTTGCCCGAGGCCGTGGAACACCCTTCCAGGCCGCGACCCTGGATGGCACTCTGCAGCTTCGCCGAAAGATCTGTGCGCCGATTCGTCTGGAGCTTGCGGTACACGCTGGTCAGGTGCTGTTCGACGGTACTGGTGGTGATGAAGAGCTTGGCCGCGATCTGCCGGTTCGAATGTCCCTCGGCGGCAAGCACCGCGACCCGTATCTCAGCCTCAGTGAGCTGAGAGTTCCGTTCTGCCCCCCGGGACGACTGATGCGGCACCGTGTGCCTCGCGGTCTCAACCTCTCGCGATGGCGGAGCGCCGGTGGGTTCGGGTCCTACCTCCCTGAGCGTCGTATACGACCCGCGGGCCTGCGCACGGCCCCGGTCCTCGTCACCCCGGGCGCCGTCGCCCAGCCCGAGATCCGCAAAGGCCAGGCCGAGTTCGAACCGGTCGCCGGACTCCTTGAGGGCGTCGACGGCCTCCGTGAGCAGCCTCGCGCGCTCGCCGGAGTCCGAGAGCGACGCGAGCATCCGCAGGGAGATTCCCCTGACCCTGGAATCCGCGGGGCCCAGCCGGGTCAGCTGCTCCGTCAGCAGGTCGCGAGCTCGGTTTGTCCGGCCGAGCACAGACCACGCCTGGGCGGCGCCTGTTCGCCATGGGACGAGGCCGGGTACGTCTATGCGCCACTTGGCCGTCAGGTCACCGCACGTTTGGAAGTCGTAGAGCGCCGTATGCGTGCAGTTCATCGCCAGGTGGTGCGCACCGCGGGCCTGGAGATAGGGCAGCGCCGCTACCGTATCGAACATGGCCTCCGGCACCGGGATGTTCAGGAACGTCGCAGCTTCGTTGTGGTTTCCTAGGGCCGTGGCAGCCAGGACCATGTTGGAGACCGGCGAACCGATGGCCACTCCCCAGCTCTTCGGGGGTACCAGTGTCAGCGCCTCACGAGCCAGCTTCTCGGCCGTCGCCATCCTCCCCTGGCGGATGGCGATGAACGCGCGGATGTTAGAGAACAGCGCCTGCCATAGGGGGGCGCGCCGGTTGATGGCCTCCTTGTACAACAGGTCGCCCCAGTGCCTCGCCCGGTCGAGCTTGTTGTTGTGGACAAGTGTCACCACCGCGCCCATGAGCGTCGCCAGATTGTGATCGTCCAACCGGAAGTCGCGCAGCGTCTGTTCGGCGGAGTACAAGGCGTCATCACCTGTATTCTGCGTCAGCAGTGCGACCTGCGTGAGAATCGCGCTCGGGTGGGCCGCCGCCATGATGTGGGCCACCGGAGATCCGTGCTCGAGCGGGGAGTCGACGGGGCCTGCCTGCCGAGGGCCCAGCAGCCTGGGGTGCGCCCAGCCGAGCAGGGTCCGGATGGGGTTCGGTCCCTTCGCCCCGTTCTGGCCCTGCCGCTCCGCGGCCTCAAGGACTTCAAGTGCCTGGTCGGCTTGTCCGAACCACAGCAAATATCCGACTAGGGCGTTCGTGTTGCGGGAAGCGAGGCAGTTGTTCATCGCTGCCGAGGTGAGTTCCGGTAAGTGCGGCAGGACGTCGTCCGGGTTGCGCCGCCACTTGGCTCGGGCGATCACGGCCTTGATTGCGGCCAGTTCACGTACGTTCGAGGTCGTTCGGCAGGCCAGGCGGAGCCAGGCGACGGCGTATTCGATGTCGTCGTCCGCCAGTGCCTGCTCGCTGGCTTCCCTCAGTACCGGTGCGGTCCACGAGCCTTCGACACGGCCCGTGCTGACGAGGTGCTTGGCGACGATGGTGGCCGAAGCCCCGTGGTCGTGCAGCACACGTGCGGCCTGGCTGTGGAGGTCTGAGTGGTCCGCGCTCCGCAGTACTGCTTCGCGGACGGCGGCGTCCCGGAACTGGCCCGAACTGAGCAGCCCGAGGCCGTGCAGCGAATCGATGACATTCGCGAGGGAGTCGGGATCCGCCTCGACGATGTCCGAGAGTACGGCCGGGGACGCGTGCTGCCCCATCACCGCCATGGCCCTCGCCACGTCCAGTGTCAGGGGGGCGCTTCGATAGAGACAGGCGGAGACGGCCCGGCCGAAGGCCTCGCCGGGAACGATTCCGGCCAGCTCGGCGCTGCCGGCGGCGCGGTAGTCCTCCAGCAGGGCGTGCACCAGCAGTGGATTTCCACCACTCAGTTCGTAACAGACCGGTGTGAGCCGGCGCGCGGTCCGCGCTCCGAGCTTCTCGGCGAGTATGTTCGCCACGCCTTCCTGGGACAGCATGTGCAGCCGAATCTGATGGCCTTGCTGGTAGCGCAGGATTTCCGCGTGGAATCTGGGGTGATGGAGCTGCCGGCTTGCGCACGCGGTAAGGAGGAGCAGCAGACGCGTGGGCCGCAGACTGGCCCGCCGTAGTATATAGAGCAAGACTTCCAACGAAGCCGCATCGGCGAAGTGTACATCGTCGATTCCGATGATGACTGGCTTCTGTTTGCTGATCTCGAACAGGGCCTCCGCCAATCTGGAGACATTCCGAATCTCCAGCCCCCCTGGGGAATTGGTTGCGTTGTTCGGTGAGGGCGGTGTGTTTAGTTCTTCGGGCGAGGGTACAGAGTGTGCCGCAGCCTCTATCAGCCGCCTTGTGGATTCATCGTTCTCAGCAAAGGGTGCCGCGCTGGAGACTAACTGACCTATGACGCCGAGCGGGAGTGAGCTTTCCGTGTGGGATGCCGTGGCTTGCAGAAAGATGGCACCTTGACTTACCGCCTCTCCCGCGAAGCTGTGCAACAGTTCGGTCTTCCCGCTGGCCACATCCCCCGTGATTAATGCTGCCTTACTGTTTCCCTCGTTGCACCTCACGAACAGATCTCGAAGTGCTTTCAGTTCGCTGTCCCGTTCCACCATCGACATTACTAATCCCCCGCATCTCGACAAACGACGACGCGCCAAATATGTCGAGCAGGCTCGTACAGAGACCCTGGACGACTCGAACAAGTCTGCCATACCGGTTCGGTGGCCAGGTGAGGTTTCGGGGGATCAGTCGGCTTTCAACAGCCGGTCCGATGTTGCCGGTTCGAGGCGGTAGTCGGGCATGACGACAGCCCGGCTGCCGCGTCGGGTTTCGTAGCCCAAGGATAGAGGCGCAGGTCGGGAGTGGGGGTGCGGGGAACTGATGAGCCGGGGCTAAATGACCCGAGAGCCGCTGAAGGGGCGGGTGCCGTAGATGCCCATCACGATCTCGCCCGAAATGGCGTCTCGGTCAACAGTCGCTCGACCGCTGAACCTCAGCACCCTGGGCTTCTGTAGCGTCGACTGCCAGGTGAGCTGGTCTCCGTCCACCTTTCCTTCTTCGAGGGGGACCTGGCTCTCCACCATGTCGAGTACTCCGGTGAAGGAGTCCGCCGCCTTCTCGATCGTGAGAACCCAATCAAGATCACCCACGGGAGTCCGGGCCGTGATCTTCCATTTTCCTGCTGCGTTCACGTTTCCTCCTGCCTGATTGCTGCTCTTCGCTCGTAGGTTAACGAGCGAGCATTGTCCACCGCTAAAGTCCCGGTCCGCACAACTACCAGTCAGTAACTATTGAGAAGATCGGTAACGGTGGCCGCCAGTTCCTTCTGGGCCAGCATGGATCCATGATCGACGTCGAAGTGGATCTCCCGGGCGACTGAGATCTCCGCACCGGCGGCCCGCATCGCATTGAGCCCGCTCAGTGGGGTGTTCGAGCTGCAGGCGACAGCGCTGCGCCACTGATCGAGCGGATCAATGTCACCTGCGGCGGCGAGGTAGTTCATGAACGTGCTGAAGACGCCGAAGAGTTCTGCACGCCGCGCCTCGTCGAGTCCGGCACTCGCCAGCGCCGGCTCGCCGAACGCCCACATCAGCTCGATCAGCGCGTCCTTGAGCTTGTCCAGCTCCGAGGTCTCGTCATACGCGCGCCGGCCGATCTCCCGTGCCTCAGCGACGGCCTCGGCGGAGAGCACCGACGACATGAACCCGGTGACCTTGTGGAACTGCCACATCAGCGTCTGCGTGGTCGACAGTTCCGGATCGAACAGGAGCAGGAGCGGTTTGTCGTCCTGCCAGGTCCCGATGCGCTCGGCAAGCGCGGCAGCGTAGACGGATCCTGCACAGAATCCCAGCAGGGCCCGCACCTTCGGCCGCTCCGACTCGATCTTCCGTGCCCAGTGGTCGATGTAGCCGGCGCCCGACGCGGCAGACTCGGTCCCGCCGGCCGGCGGGATGGTCTCCCAGACGGCGAAGTCGGTCCTCAGATTGGCCACCAAGTCGGAAAAGCGTGCCTCAGGGCGTCCGGTCGAATCGAAATCAACCGTGAGCACGGTCGAATCGGTGTTCCGGCCATCCGCCAAGACCTTCCAGGCATCTGATTCAGTCATCGCCATTCCTTGATTGAAGACAGCTGTGGCTGACGGTGATCGTAGGGCCCGATCGATATCTGTAGGCCCCCCTAGCACCCCCTAAAAGACCCTTAGTTGTGGCCGGAGCCCGTGCGGGGAGCAGGCCGCACAGGGCACTCTCTGCGAAGGGGTATCGAGGCCCCGAGCCGCTCGTCGCGTGCTGCTCCAGGCAGATCCGAGCGCCATGTGCATGAACGCACGCATCCGTTCCGCAGAGGAGGAAATCCATTGGCATCCACAGCGAATCCAACCGCTCGATCTACTCGTGATCTTTCCGCAACGACTCGCAAAGAAGAAGCGATGTGGTTGCTGGAGCGGTTGGTTCCGGAGAGTGCGGCCAACAACCTTGCACTGGCGTTCCGGGTCGAAGGCAGGCTGGACCCCGTCGCGCTGCAGGAGGCTCTTGCGAACTTGCTCCGCCGTTATGAAGTGCTCCGGACCGTTTACTTCGCCACCGGCGCGGAGCTGATGAAGGGGGTGCTCGCGCCGGAGGAATTCTCCGTCAAGATCACTGAGTTCGACAAGAGGGCCTCGGTGCCGGCCGAGCTGGACTCCGAACTACAGCCCTTCGTGCATCGCCGGTTCGTATTCGACGGGCGACCGCTGGTTCGCGCGGGGCTCTACCACTACACCGACGGTGACGTCCTCTGCCTGACCTTCCACCACTTGGTCTACGACATCATCTCCGGCACCGTCGTCATCGAAGAGCTGGTGGCGGAGTACGACGCCGTCGTGGCCGGCCGAGCGCCCGCCGAGGAACTGCGCACCACCGTCAAGGCATTTCACGAACCGGCACCGTCGAACGCGAGCCTGGACTACTGGCGGGAGCAGTTGGAGGACTTTGATCCGAGCACGCTCGACCTGTGGTGCGGGGCTCCCGACGGGGCGGATCCCACGCTGAAGGGCGACCAGGTCACGCACGTGCTCTCGGCGGAGGCCAAGGCGGCCGTTCAACGGCTGCCCCGTGAGGTGCGCGCGCCGGAGGCGGTCGTCCTGCTCGCAGCCTTCGACCTGCTCCTCGCCGCACACGGCGCCGGGCCCGACATCACCGTCGGATCGCCGGTGAGTGTCCGGCCGAGGGAGACACCTCGCGTCGTAGGCCACCACACCAACGTGTTGCCCTTGCGGGTCTTCGTGGACCCGGCGGAGAGCTTCCGCGCTCTCGTGCGGCGCGCCCGCGACACCTACTTCGGCGCGCTCGCTCACGTGGACGTTCCCGTCGACAGCATCTCCGAGTTGGTGCCCCGAGCCGGCTCCTCGTGGCGCAACAGGCTCTGCCGCCATTTGTTCAACTACTTTCCCCAGCTTGAGATGACGGGCTTCGAGATCGCCGGGCTCAAGGCCCGCCCGGTGGTGGTGGAAAACGGCTTCAGTAAATTCGATCTCGAATTCTTCGTCGCCTCTTCCGCGGACACCATCCAGATCACGGCCCGCTACTCCACTGAGAAGCTGGACCGGTCCGACGTGCGGGCGCTGCTCCAACGGTACGAGGCGCTGCTCGTCTCGTTCGGCGAGGATGTGGACCGGCCCAACGGGGAACTGCTGGTCTGGAGTGAGGAGGACCGGGCCGTGATCGATGCGGCCAACGGCACCGAGGAGCGATTCGCCCCCGCGAGCGTGGCGGAGGCGGTGCGCGCGTACGCCCTCGAAACCCCGCACGCCATTGCCGTACAGGACGGTGAGCGGGCCGTCACCTACCGCCAGTTGTGGAACTCCGCCGTGGGCACGCACGACACCCTGGTCGCCTCGGGCATCGGCGCGGGAGACATCATTGCCATCGCGGCGCCCCGGAGCCCGGAGCTGACGGCCGCTGTCCTGGGGGTATGGCTCGCGGGCGCCGCGTACTTGCCGGTGGACCCGGAACACCCCGCTCAGCGCGTCTCCTACCTGCTCACCGACTCGGGAGCGAAGGCCGTCTTCACCGAGGGCAGTCTGGCCCTGCCCGAGGGACACGGCATGACGGAACTCCCCCTACCGGCCATCGTCGACGTCCCGCCCGAGGCACCGACGGCGGACCTCGTGTTCCAGATCTCCCCGGAAGACTGCGCCTACCTCATCTACACCTCGGGTTCGACGGGAAAACCCAAGGGCGCCCTGATTCCCCACCGGGCCATCTCCAACATCGCCGCCGACTACTCGGTACGGCTGCGCGCCACGCCGGCCGACGCGACCCTGTGGATGACGACCTTCGCGTTCGACATGGCCAACCTGGAGCACTATGTGCCGCTTTACTCGGGCGGCCGGATCGTGATCGCGCCGGACGAGGCCAGGGTCGACGGCCGGGTCCTGCGCGATCTGATCGAGCGCCACCAGCCGGCAATCATCCAGGCGACCCCTACGACACTGCGTCTGGTGCTGGACGAGGTGGGCGGGCACCTGGAAGGGCGCCGGGTCGTCGTCGGGGCCGAGCCGGTCCCAGTCCAACTGGCCGAGCGACTGCTGGCGACGGGCTGCGAAGTCCACCACGCCTATGGGCCCACCGAGACCACCACCTGGTGCACCTGGGCCGTCCTCCCGGCCGTACTGGGCCCAGGGCTGGACATCGGCAAGCCCATCTGGAACACCCAGGTCATGGTGGTTGACCCGGGAGGCCGCGAACTGCCCGTCGGAGTCCGCGGCGAGGTGTGCATCGCCGGGGCGGGTGTGTCCCTCGGCTACCACGGACGGCCCGAGCTCAACACGGCACGGTTCGGCGAGCACCCCCGGTACGGCCGCTACTACCGCTCGGGCGACGTGGGCCAGTGGCGTCCGGACGGCACCCTGGAACTCTTCGGCAGGGCGGATCGTCAGGTCAAGCTCCGTGGCAACCGCATAGAGCTGGGCGAGATCGAGGGCACACTGTTGGGTCACCCCGATGTCAAGGCCGTCGCCGCGGTCGTGCTCGGGGACCGCAGCGCCGACGGCCGGCTGGTCGCCTTCGTCGAGACCGCGGGCGGTTCGGACATCGTCGGGGACCTGTGGGAGTACGCGCGCGACGAGCTGCCCCGCGCGGCGGTTCCGCAGGACTTCGTTGTTCTGGACGCGTTGCCGACCAACGCCAACGAGAAGGTCGATTACCCGGCCCTCGAACTCCTCGCCGCCACCCGCCAGGTGGCACGCAGCGGTCCCGGCGAGACGGCCGGGACCGCCGACGAGCTGGTGAGGGTCCTCATCGAGCAATGGCGGCAGCTCCTCGGCCGCGACGACGTGACGCCGGAGACCAACTTCTTCACCCACGGTGGCCATTCGCTGTTGGGTGCCCGGCTGGTCCAGCAGATCGAGGAGACCCTGGGCGTCACCGTGAAGCTCGCCGATCTGTTCGCAGCTCCGACGCCCGACGCACTGGCCGGGCACATCCGGACCCTTCAGTAGCGGGGTCGGCCAGCAGGGCAGCCAAGGCCGCTTCGGACGCTCCGATGGAGCGTCCGAAGCGGCCTCCTGCGGTGGGTGCCCAATTCGACGGTCCGGCAGCCTCCTCTTCCTGGAACGGCCAAAACACCTGCCGCACGAGGATCCGGGCGGCAGGTGTGAGGGGGCTGACCGCCGTCAGACAACGTGGACGTCGGGCACGTACAGGATCCAGCGCCCCCCGGACGCCTTGAACTCCTTCTCCTTGGCCATGATCTCCTCCGCGTGGTTCCACGCGAAGAGGACGGCGTAATCCGGGTACGGATCGCTGAAGGCCTCGGACGGGCGGATCGGGATGTGCGATCCGGGCGTCAGCCGGTGCTGCTTCTCCTGCGTCGAGTCACAGACGAAGGGGATCAGGCCGGGGCCGATCCGGCAGTAGTTGGTGACCGTCGCGCTCTTGCACGTGGCGCCGTACCCGACGACCCGCTTGCCCTCCGCCTGGAGGGCCGCGAGCATCGACTTGAGCTCTTTGCAGTTGGTCGTGACCCTCGTCGCGAAGCTGTCGTAGGTCGCCGGTTCCGAGAGGCGGCTCTCGTGCTCCTTGGCCAGCCACTGCGCGACCGCCTCGGTGGGGGTGCGCTCGCCGGCCCGGGCCGTGGTGTAGCGCATGGTTCCGCCGTGCACCGGTACGTGCTCGACGTCCACCAGCTCGAAGCCGAAAACTTCGGCCATGGCTTGTACGGAACGGACCGAGAACAGATAGAAGTGCTCGTCGTAGATCTGGTCGAAGTAGGTGTGGTTGACGATGTCGCCCAGGTACCGGTCCTCGAAGACGAAGACCCCGCCCGGGGCGAGCAGGGCACCCACGCCGGCGAAGACCGAGTCGATGTAGGCGATGTGGCTGATGGTGTTGGCGGAGAAGATGAGCCGAGCGGGCCCCTCCGACTTGCGGATCTCCCGCGCCGTCGACTCCTCGAAGAAGCCGACGTGCACCCGGCTGCCGGCGGCGCTGGCCACCTTCGCGGCATCCTCGGCCGGATCGACACCCAGGTGCCGTATGCCCGCGGCACGGACCGAGCTGAGCATGATGCCGTCGTTGCAGCCGATCTCGACGTAGAACGGGTCGGGTCCGGTGAGCTCCGTCGCCAGCATGTGGCGGGCCACCTGCTCGAAGTGCTGGCGCATCAGCGCGGAGCCGGACGAACGATAGGGGTAGTCGGCGGGGAACATGTGGTCGCGCGAAACTTCTTCGGATTGCTGCACCATGGTGCAGGTGCTGCAGAATCCGACCGCTAGTCGGTAGAAGTGCTCAGTGCCGATGTCACTGGGCGCAGGGAAAACGTCAGATACCGGCTGGCGTCCGAAATCGAAGAACTCCCGGACTGGACCACCGCAGATACGGCACTTTGACATACCTCGCAGCGTAGTTTCGTCGGTCAATGCGGCCAACCCCTAAATTCGGGAAAGGGGTTCAATGAAGCATGTCCCCGTCGGCGCGACCGCAGGGGACATTCGAACCTGCTGTGATCGGTCGGGCGCGGCCAGGGGTACTCAGGAGCCCGGCATTCGATGGTGGCGATACCAATCGGCGGTCTGACTCAACCCTTCTCGGAGACTCCGCGGCGTGAAGTCGATGATCTCGTGGAGTCTGGTGAGGTCAAGGGTCCGGTTCCGTCGGCCGCCGGATTTGCTGCGATCGGAAGTGATCCGGGTGGGCTGCCCCAGTGCTTCGCACACGAACTCTGCGAGTTGCAGCGGGGATATCGTTTCCGAGGTGCCGACATTAAGGGTCTGGTACTTGTTTTTCTCGACCATCTGCAGAGTCGCATCGACCAGATCGGTCACGTACATGTATGTGCGGGTCTGGGTTCCGTCGCCCCAGATCTCGATGTCGTGGCCGGCCACGGCCTTGGCGAACATACTGGGGACCACTCGGTCGGTATCCGCCTCGAAGTTGTCACGCGGACCGTAGATGCTGGTGAGCCGCGGTCGGAAAATGTTCATCCCGTACTCCTGGCTGTACGTTTCGGCCAGGATCTCGGCATAGTTCTTTGAAAGGTAATATCCGTCGGGAGCGTACTTCATGTGTTTCCTGAAGTCGTCTTCCTCGAGTGTCGGATGCGGGGTCGGCGAGGGATAGATCTCGCTCGAACTGAGGAGCACGATCTCAGGGATGCTGTGTCGGCGGGTAAAGTTCAGGATGTTCGAGACGACACGCACATTGGAGTCGAGGATTTGGGCGGGGTGGTCGTGCCGGAACTCCACGCCGCCCGACACGACGGCGCAGTGGATGAACGCGTCGATCCCCTGCGGTGACTCCTCGGCGACACGGTTCAGCTGGGCCTCGTCGAGGAGGTCCAACCGAACTGTGTGAAGCCGGTCGGTGACCGGGAGTTGAGGCAGGACGCCCCTGTTGTCCCTGCGGTAGAGGCAGATGACATCGGCCTGGCGGGCCAGCAGCCCCTCGATGAAGTGTGAGCCGATGAAGCCGGTGCCACCCGTCACCAGAACTGTCTTGCCGGCCCAGTGTCCAACGGGCATGTTCTTCCCTTCTTCGATGGCCGGATCGGCGGCAGGTCCTCACGGATCCGAGGACCTAGCGGAGGATTTTCTTGACGGTGGCGGAAATGGCATCGGCGATCTCTGCCCCGTACTGGTCGAGGAAGAAGTGACCGCCGGAGAAGACCCTCAGCTCGAAATCACCGGAGGTGTGATCCTGCCAGGCTTCTGATTCGGCGGCCGTGGTGTGCGGATCGGAATCGCCGACCAGCATGGTGATCGGGCAGTTCAGCTTCGCGTCGAGGGTGCGGATGTGGGTTTCGATTGCTTTGTAGTCGCTTCGGACCGGGGGAAGGATGGAGCTCAGTAGACTCTGATCCTCGAGCCAAGCCGGATCGGTGCCGCCGACGGTGCGGAGTTCCTCCACGATGCCCGCGTCGTCGCGCAGGTGGACCGATCCACCGCGTAGCCGGGAGGGCGCCGGATAGCCCGAAGCGAACAGCCATGACGGGGTCCTGCCCGAGTCCTGGAACCGACGGGCGACCTCGAAGGCCAGGATCGACCCCATGCTGTGTCCGAAGAAGACGAGGGGGCGGCCGTCCACCGACTCCCGCAGAGCCTCGTAGGCGCGGTCGGCCAACTCCGGAACCTTCTCGATGCAGGCCTCCGCAATACGGTCCTGCCGCCCTGGATACTGAAGCGAAAGCGATTCCACCTCGGTCTTGAGCGAGTCCGAGAGAGGAAAGTAATAGCTGGCCGATCCTCCCGCGTAGGGAAAGCAGGCAAGTTGGACGGCTCTCTCGCTGGAGGGGTGGAATCGGCGGACCCACCGCTCGACGGAGGGTGTGAGGGTTGACATGTGGTGCCCCTTCCCTGTCTTGACTGATCGCATGAGATAATCCGTTAGGTCATGCGGGCCGTCGGCTATCCCTGATCGTTGCGGAAGCGGTTGATGGCATCGAGGTGCTTTGCGCGCATTTCCTCGTCGCGCACGCCCATGCCCTCCTCGGGCGCCAGTGCCAGCACGCCGACCTTGCCCTGGTGCAGATTGCGGTGCACGTCGTACGCCGCCTGCCCGGTCTCCTCGAGGGTGTACGTCTTCGACAGCGTCGGGTGGATCTTGCCCTTGGCTATCAGGCGGTTGGCCTCCCACGCCTCGCGGTAGTTGGCGAAGTGCGAGCCGATGATCCGCTTGAGCGACATCCACAGGTAGCGGTTGTCGTACTCGTGCATGTAGCCCGAGGTCGAGGCGCAGGTGGTGATGGTGCCGCCCTTGCGGGTGACGTAGACGCTCGCGCCGAAGGTCTCGCGGCCGGGGTGCTCGAAGACGATGTCGATGTCCTCGCCGCCGGTGAATTCGCGGATGCGCTTGCCGAAGCGCTTCCACTCCTTCGGGTCCTGGGTGCGCTCGTCCTTCCAGAACTTGTAGCCCTCGGCGTTGCGGTCGATGATCGCCTCGGCGCCCATCTTCCGGCAGATCTCCGCCTTCTGGTCGCTGGAGACGACGCAGATCGGGTTGGCGCCGCCGGCCAGCGCGAACTGGGTGGCGTACGAGCCGAGGCCGCCGCCGGCGCCCCAGATCAGGACGTTGTCGCCCTGCTTCATGCCGGCGCCGTTGCGGGAGACCAGCTGGCGGTACGCGGTCGAGTTGACCAGACCGGGCGCCGCCGCCTCCTCCCAGCTCAGGTGGTCGGGCTTGGGCATCAGCTGGTTGGACTTGACCAGCGCGATCTCGGCGAGGCCGCCGAAGTTGGTCTCAAAGCCCCAGATCCGCTGCTCGGGGTCGAGCATGGTGTCGTTGTGGCCGTCGGAGGACTCCAGCTCGACGGACAGACAGTGCGCGACGACCTCGTCGCCGGGGTGCCAGGCGTTGACGCCCGGACCGGTGCGCAGGACGACGCCGGCCAGGTCGGAGCCGATGACGTGGTAGGGCAGGTCGTGCCGCTTGGTGAGCGGGGAGAGCTTGCCGTAGCGCTCCAGGAACCCGAACGTCGGCATCGGCTCGAAGATCGAGGACCAGACGGTGTTGTAGTTCACGGACGAGGCCATCACGGCCACCAAGGCTTCCCCTGGGCCGACTTCGGGGACCGGAACGTCTTGAAGGTGCAGCGACTTGCGCGGATCCTTGTCGACGGAACGCATTCCATCGAAGATTCCGATGTTTTCCTTCAGGATGACGTTGCCCCGATAGCTTTCCGGAATCGTCAAGCAGGAGAAGTCCTCGGATGCTGCGTCATCGGAAAGTATGGCGCTGATAATTTCGTCCACGCAAATCCCCCAGGAAAATGGAATACGGGCCCTTGCGGGACGCTATCGATTGAGCGATGAAGGCGAAACCCCTACCTCAGTCGAACGTCTCTCTGCCAGGGCACCGGCGGAGAGTTAGGGGGTGCTAGGGGTTATAGCGGCAGACTGGTTCTGTGAGCCTGCTGGGATACGAACCACGGAAACCTGCTGGCCATCAGTGATCTTCACATCACCCATGAGGAAAGCCGCAAGATTGTCGCGGGCCTGTGCCCCGAGACGGACGAGGACTGGCTCATGGCCGCGGTAATGTCGGTGAGCTGACGGAAGAGGTCCTCTGCCGGTCCCTCGGCATCGTCACGCCCGAGGCCACCTATCCGATCTGGAGGGGAGCAGGGGGCGGGTCGTGGTGGCCCCGCTCTTCGTCCTGTACGGCTACACCTTCCGCACACACCCTCACTCCCCCGGGAGCAGGCGCTCGCGGAGGACTATGAGAAGGGGGCGCGTGCTCGGACGAGCTGTTCCTCCACCCCGATCTGTATCCGACACCCCGATCTGTATCCGAGTCGGCAGGAGTGGTGCGCACACCGGTTGAAGGGGGAGCGAGGCCCGGCGGGCCTCCCCGGCACGACGGGGTGCGGTTCGACGAAGTGTCCGTCGGTTATCCGAGGCGGTGGCGCAGGCTGGGGTGCCGTCGCACGGCGTCCGCCCGCCGCATTCTTCCGCACCTCACCTGACAGACGTGCCTTTGCGAGAGGAAAACCGGCTCATGCTGGAGTGGATCCTGCCCGCTTGCGTTGCCGTGGCGGAGGCGTACGACGACCCGCCCGAGGCGGAGCTGTACCCGCAGGAGGCGGCGCTCATCGTCAATGCGGTGGAGGCTCGGCGCCTCGAATTCACCACCGTCAGGCACTGCGCCCGACAGGCGATGGCCGCACTGGGGCTGTCGGCGGCCCCAGTGCTCCCGGGGCCGCACAGAGCCCCGCGCTGGCCCGGCAGGACCGTCGGGAGCCTCACCCACTGCGCCGGATACCGGGGCGCGGCGCTCGCCAAGTCGACGGACATCGCGATGCTGGGCATCGATGCGGAACCGAATGGTCCGCTTCCCGGCGGCGTTCTCGGAGTCATCGCGCTGCCCGCGGAGCTGCGGCGGCTGGGTGAGAACCGGGCCGCTCACCCCGAAGTGCACTGGGATCGGCTGCTGTTCAGCGCCAAGGAATCCGTCTACAAGGCCTGGTACCCGTACACGGGCCAGCGGCTGGAATTCGAGGACGCCGACCTCCACTTCGCTCCGGGCTCCCGCTCGTTCACCGCCAGGTTGCTGGCCCCGCCTCCCGAGCGGGCCCCCGAAGCGCCGCCGCTTCCGGACCGGCTGGAGGGCCGGTGGCTCGTCCGCGACGGACTGATCCGCACCGTCATAGCGGTTCCGGCGGACGCCCTGCGGACGACGGGGCGCGAAATCGCTGAACAAGCGGCCCGGGGCGGTCGGCTGCCGAAAGATCCCCGCTAGGCAGATTTTAGGCCGACTGCCGATCATCTTCCGTGCACTGCCCGGAGCATCCGATGAGAGCAGGGAAGAGGCACGATGACGTGGACCGCGGCGAACGGCACGCCGGTCGCTGACGGCCTTCCGCTACTGAGTGGTGTCGAAGTGCACCGCGCACAGCGGCGGTTGGCTGAGCGGCTGGCCCAAACCCCGGTCGTGCGCAGCGACGACCTGGACCGGCTGGCGGGAGCGAGGCTGTGGCTCAAGGCCGAGAATCTGCAGCGAGGCGGGTCCTTCAAGATGCGCGGGGCCCTTCTGGCGGTTGAACGCCTCGTTTCGTCGGGCAGCCGCGGGGTGGTGGCGCAGAGCACCGGGAATCACGCGATAGCCGTCGCGATGGCAGCTCGCGAACACGGTCTGACCGCCGTTCTCGTGCTGCCCCGCGATGCGGCACCCACCAAGGTGCGCCGCATTCGGGCTGCCGACGCCGAAGTGCTGCTGGTGGGGATGACACTCGCGGAGCGAATGGCGGCGGTCGGCGAACTCGCGGCCGCCCGCGGACTAGACGTGATCGACCCCTACCAGAATCCCGATGTCGTGGTCGGCCAGGGCACCGCGACGGCGGAGCTGCTTGCTCAGGCGGGTTCGGCCGGCGGCAGCCTCGATGCCGTGGTGATACCGGTCGGCGGCGGCAGCGCGGTGGCCGGAGCGTGTCTCGCGACCGAGGGGCGCGGCATCGACGTCATCGCGGCTGAGCCCGCCGCGGTACCGGCACTCACCGAGGCGCTGAACGCCGGTCACCCCGTGACCGTCGCCACGCGCACGACGATCGCCGACGGACTGCGCCCCGATCAGATCGGCGAGCTGCCTTTCGAACTGGCTCGGCGCCGGGTGGCCGACGTGGTGACGGTGGACGAGACGGCCATCGCCGAAGCGATGCGCCTGACGTTGACCCACGCACGGCTGCTCGTCGAGCCTGCCGCCGCCACGGCGGTCGCGGTCGCCCTGCGGATCGCGGCGAGCAGACAGGGGAGCGACATCGGAGTGTTGCTCAGTGGCGGAAACGTCGAGACCGGCCTGGTGACGTCGCTGCTGTTGGACCACTCAGAGAACTCACAAATCCCAGAGCGCCCCAAGTTCGCAGAGCACTCAGGGCACTAATGCGTACGGACCACCAGCATCGGGCGACGATTCAACAGAGAGGGACTTGACATGGCACGGCCCGCATCCGCACTGGGGGTGATCGGCCTGGGAAGCCTGGGCGAGTCCATCCTCCTCGCGCTGGCTACGACCGGTCGCGACGTCATCGGCGTCGACCCCGATCTCAACGCCCTGTCCCGAGTGGCCGGCCGGCTCAAGGCCGCGGGCCTGGACAGCGTCGGTGTCACGCTCACCGACGACACCTCTGAACTGGCCCACACGGCCGTGATCGTGGAAGCCGTTCCCGAGGACCTGTCCCTCAAGGCCTCCGTGCTGCGGGAGGCGCACAGCTTGTGCGCCGACCACACGGTCCTGGTCACCACCACCGCTGCCCTTTCCGTGACGGGGCTCGCCGTGGCCAGCGGCAGGCCGGACAGAACGCTGGGGCTGCGCATTCCCGTCCCCATCGCGGCGGGTGGCGCGGTGGAGCCGGTACGTACCGCGATGTCCTCGGACGAGCCCATCGCCAGGCTCCACGCGCTGCTGGACGCGGCCGGACTGCGCCGGTCGGCTGTCGGATGCAGACCGGGGGCGGACGCAGACGCGCTCGTGCGTGGCTTCATGAACCGGGCCGCGGCACTGTACGAGAGCGGATACGCCGACGCAGAGGACATCGACTCGGCCATGAGGCTGGGCTGCGGGCTGCCCACCGGGCCGCTGGAACTGCTGGACCGGATCGGCATCGAAACCGTGCATTTCGCGCTGACGGAGGAGTGGAGGAGGACCGGCCGTGCTTCCCTCGAACCCGCGCCGGTGCTTGCCGACCTGATCGCCGCAGGGCACCTCGGCCGCAAGTCGGGCCGGGGCTTTCACACCTACGACGACTCAGGTGATCGCGTCGCTGCCGAAGGGCAGCCCGGGAGCGGTGGCGTGGCGAGGAACGTGCAGCGGATCGGGGTGCTGGGATCGGGCACCATGGCTCGAGGAATCGCAGAAGCCACCGTCGTCGCGGGTTTCCCGACGGTCCTGATGGCACGGGACGGGGCGAAGGCGAGCCGGGCCGTGTCCGCGGTCGAGGAATCGCTGGCCGGCAAGCTCAAGCGGGGCAGGATGTCACCGGACGCCAAGACGGCAGCGGTCGGACGTCTGCTGGCGGGCGAGGACCTCTCCGAGTTTGCCGACTGCGACCTGGTGATCGAAGCGGTCGTGGAGGATCTGGACGTGAAGCGCGACCTGTTCGCCCGGCTGGGCGCAGTGTGCGGACCGGGGGTCGTGCTGGCCACCACCACCTCCAGCCTGTCCGTCACCGCCTGCGCGCATGCATCCGGCCGCGACGCCGACGTCGTGGGAATGCACTTCTTCAACCCGGCTCCGGTGATGAGGCTCGTCGAGCTCTGCCGGACCGAGGCGACCAGCGACGGAGCCGCAGCCACCGCACGTGCCGTCTGCGCGGCTCTGGGCAAGACCGTGGTGGAGTGTCACGACCGCCCGGGCTTCATCGTTAACCACCTGCTGTTTCCCTATCTAAACGACGCCGTACGGCTGTTGGACCGATCCGGCACGGACATCGAAGAGACGGACGCGGCGATGGAGTGCGGATACGGCTACCCCATGGGGCCGTTCACCCTCCTCGACACCATCGGACTGGACGTGTCCCTGCTCATTGCGCGGCGATTGCACGATGCGTTCGGGCAGCCCGACTCCGCGCCGCCGCGGCTGCTGGAACAGCTGGTTGCCGATGGTGCGCTGGGGCGCAAGAACGGTCAGGGGTTCCGGGGCTCGCTGTGGAACGTCCGGTCCGGCGCGGCCGGCACCCAGGCCCGTTGACGGCTGCGCCCGGCTGGCGTCGGGGTCTGCTTCAGGGTGAATAGGGGGGATGAGGTTCTTCGTTGGCGTCAAGATCTCCTCAAGAGTCTGCCGCTCTCCTCAAGAGTCTGCCGCTCTCCTACATCATCTACCGCAACACCGAGCACTCCCGAGGCAGTGCTTCCGTGAACCCGTGCAGCTGCCAGCAGCGCCTCCGTGCGATGCGCGACGACGCTATGGAATGGCTCTCGGAGGCCCAACAGCAGGAGGGCCGGGCAAAAGAAGTGCTGGACCTCGCCCTGCAGTTGCGCCCGCAGCTGGACAACCTGCCTCTCGGCTTGCACTTCAAGCTCAACGTCGTACCCGCGACTGGCTACTCGAACTACCTCTACGACCCGGCGACGCGCGGCAACACCGACCTGCTGTACACGCAGTTCTGGCCGAACATCCCGAACCCGCTCGACTGGCTGGGCCTCACCGCGGTGACCGGCGGCACCTTCAACCAGTCCGGCTACAAGGGCATCGACGGGCTCTACCCCAAGGCGATCGGCACGAAGGACGAGAGCGCCCGCGCCAAGCTGGTTGTCCAGATGGAGCAGAAGCTGCACGACGAGACGGATCCCATGCTCTCCGGCATCCAGCTGACGAACGACGTGTGGCTCGGCAGCAAGATCACCGGTGCGCCGGCAACCTTCGACTACGTCTCCTACCCATGGGCGGCTCACCTCAGCGGAACTGGCAAGTAGTCCTCACCCGGCTTCCCTTCCGCCCGAGGCGGGGGATTCCAGCGGCAATCCCGCCGGGTTTCCTGCTCTGGGGTGTGCCCCAGCTGTTCAAGTACACCGCAGGGATGCATGCCGATCGGCTCCGCTCGCTAGCGGTGACCGAGGGCGAACGCGTCGGTCGGACTGGGCGGATCAAGACTGGAGGGCTACTCTCGGTCCACGAGTGGATGCCCGACCTCGGCGGCATTGAGCCCTACAGTCAGATGGTCGGTGACCTCCGTAAGTACGCCGTCCATCCGCATGCCGTCGTCCCGTTCGCCTACGACTGGCGCCTGTCCGTACGGTACAACGCAAACCTCCTCGCAGACGCTGCCCATCGCCACCTGGAACGCTGGCGCTCCCACCAGGCCCACGCCCAGCACATGCGGGACACGGGGGAGGATCGTCCGGCCCAACTCCTTTTCGTCGCCCACTCGATGGGTGGGCTTCTCGTCCGTGAGCTGTTCAGGATTCCCGGTGCCGCCGACGACGTACGGGCCGTGCTGACTGCTGGCACCCCCTTCCTCGGCTCCGTCAAGTCCGCCGTCGTGCTGGCCAGCGGTAAGGCGGGCGCTCCGTGGCTGCCGAAGAAGGCGCTGCGGGAAGCCAGCCGTACGATGCCCGGCCTGTACGACCTCCTCCCCTCCTACCGTTGCGTCTGGGACGGTGACGACACCCGGCGCCTGACGGTCTCGGACCTGACCGCCCTCGGCGGTGACGCCGACCTAGTGATCTGGTTGTGAGTTGATTGGGCACCACGTGAGTCGCTTTCCGTACCAGTTCGCGGGTTTGGCTGACGGGTGCTGGTTGGCTTCGGTGT
>NZ_JBICWS010000033.1:0-50892 GCF_043199875.1 Streptomyces sp. NPDC048516
ATCCCACTCCGCATTCGTCAGATCCCCACGGCCCATACAGCCAGCCTGACGCCAACACTCCACCCGCGTCAGGAGATCCGAGAAACAGTGCCTAGTCCTCGCCGGTGGCGACGACGACCACGGCATGGCCGTTGCCGATGCCGACCACTGCCGCGTCGAAGGTGGCCTCGGTGACCGACGCCCAGGAGGTATTGCGGGGAGAGCCCTCCCGGTAGGCGGCGTAGCCGTTGGCGCGCCAGTCCGCGTCCGGCCCGAGCAATGTGATCAGCCCGTTGGCGAGGGCGTCGGCCAGGTGGCGCATCGGGCCGTCGGGCATCCGGTAGACGAGACTGCGGAGGAGCGTGGCGGCTATCCAGGGCGACAGTTCGTCCGGGGGGATCCGGATGCCCAGGGCGGACTCCATCTTCTGCGGGTTCCGTGGACCACCGTGCCCGTGCTTGCAGTGCCCGCAGTGCGGCGCGAGCAGCCCGGTGGGTTCCAGGGTGTCCCAGCACAGCTGCCCGTGGCTTCGGCCGTCGTCCGGCCCGAGGTGAACGATCCGGTCCGCGTACTCGGCCCACTCCGTCAGCCACATGCCGAGGTCCGGATCCGGCCCCAGGTCGTACGGCGGTGGCGGCTCGAACGGCAGATTCATGATCTTTCCTCCCCCTGTCCGGCCACTCTAATCGAGCCGGTGGTTGCCAGGGGCTGACGGTTGCTCAGGATGCCAAGGCCCTACGGGGCCACTCACCCGGCGGTGGAGGGAGTCATCTGGGGGGCTCGGGTACCGCCAGGGTCGGGAAGCGGCCGGAAATCGGCCGGATAACGGCCCAAGGGCGCTGGTCAGAGGCGGGGCCGGTGGGGTAGATCAGGAGTGGGGAGAGGGCGCGGTGGCCCCTGGCGGTGCCGTGGCGGGAGATCGGCAGGAGATCGGAGAGCAGGCTGCATGTCGGTACGACGTCTGAACCATGCGGTGCTTTACGTCCGTGATGTGGCGCGGTCGGTTGCCTTCTACACCGAGGCCCTGGGGCTCACGGTGGGGATGGAGGTTCCGGGACAGGCCGCCTTCCTCCACGCCCCCGGCTCACTCAACGATCATGATCTGGCGCTGTTCGCGGTGGGGGCGGATGCACCGGGACCCGAGGCAGGGCGGGTCGGGCTCTACCACCTGGCCTGGGAGATCGGCACGCTCGGGGAGCTCGTCGCGGCCCATGCGCAGCTCGTCGAGCGGGGAGCGCTGGTGGGATCGAGTGATCACCTCGTCGCCAAGTCGCTGTACGCCAAGGACCCGGACGGCAACGAGTTCGAGGTGATGTGGCGGGTCCCGCGGGAGGACTGGCCGGGACCGGACGAGCCGGAGCGGGTGCGGCCACTCGATCTGGCGGAGGCGCTGCGGCGCTGGGGACCGGATCTGGCGACGGGGGCGGCAGCCGGTTCGGCCACCTGAAGGAGCCGGTGACGGTGCCGGGCGCCACTACGGGCGCCGGGGACGCCTGCGGGGCGTGGTGCCCACGCGCCTCAGGAGTCCGGCGTGGCACGCTCCGTCGGCTCCGTCGGCCCCGCCTGCTCCGTCGGCTGGGTTCGCTCCGACCGCTCAGCACGCTCCGCCCAGCGCTTTTCGACGCCGGTCAGTCGCCAGTACGCCAGCGCCGCGGCCCACACCACCACGAACAGGCCGACGATGAGGAAGCCGACATTGTCGAGGTCGAGGCCGGAAATCCAGCCGGTCAGCGGGTCGTTGAGGGCAAGTTTGTCGTGCAGCACGGTCACCAGCTCGATCGTGCCGATGAAGAAGGCGACGGCGATCGACAGGCCGGTGATGGTGAGGTTGTAGTAGACCTTGCGCACCGGGTTGGAGAACGCCCACTGGTAGGCGAAGTTCATGAAGGTGCCGTCGAGGGTGTCGAACAGGCTCATGCCGGCGGCGAAGAGCAGCGGCAGGCACAGCACGGCGTACCAGGGCAGGCCGGCCGCGGCGCCGCTGCCCGCCATCACCATCAGCGTCACTTCGGTCGCGGTGTCGAAGCCGAGTCCGAAGAGGAAGCCGAGTGGGAACATCTGGCCGGGACGGGAGATCGAGCGGGTGAACCGTCCCAGGAAGCGGTTCATGAAGCCGCGCGCGTCGAGGCGCTGCTCCAGCTCGGCCTCGTCGTACTGGCCGTTGCGCATACCGCGGAAGACCCGCCAGATTCCGGCCAGCGCGATCAGGTTGAGGGCGGCGATGAGGTAGAGGAACGTGCCCGAGACGGTGGTGCCGACGGTGCCCAGGATCTGGTGCGTACGGGACTCGTCGTTGAGCAGGGTGCCCGCGAGCTGGGCGCCGCCCGCCACCAGGGCCGCCATCGCGACGACCACGCTGGAGTGGCCCAGGGCGAACCAGAAGCCGACCGAGACCGGTCGCTTGCCGTCGGCCATCAGTTTGCGGGTGGTGTTGTCGATGGCGGCGATGTGGTCGGCGTCGAAGGCGTGCCGCATCCCGAGGGTGTAGGCGGTGACACCGAGCCCCACGCCGAAGACCTGGCTGCCCACGGCGTAGTGATACGGCACCACGAGCAGGAAGAGCACGCCGAAGGCGATGACGTGCAGACCGGCTATGACGGCCATCAGGCCCGCTGTGCGGACGGTGTCCTGCCGGCGCCAGCGGAACGCCGCGGAGGCAGGGGTGGTACGGGTATCGGTGGACAGGGCCATCCGGCGGTCACGCTCCAGCACCTCGTGGATCACTTCGTGAGATGCCGTGGCCGGTCTCCTGGCTTACGGGTGCACGCGCCCGCCCCGCCTTCCCGGCCGCGGGTCGCGGTCAGTGGCGCCGCAGACGCGCCGTGCGTCTGCGGAAGGGGCGGAAACTCCCCGATCACAGTGGCGAGGGCCGCTCCGGTCTGGGACCACAAGGTCCGTCACCGGCTTCCCGAACACCACGGCCCGGCCACTCTAGCTGCCATGGGGTGGTTGCTGCCGCCCCGGTCGTCCTTTGCGCCGGCGGCCTCGGGGGCCGTTGGTTCGCGGCGGCGCAGTAGTCCTCAGCAGTTCTCGGCAATTCGCAGCAGTTCCCGGGCAGTCCTCGGTGGTCCTCGGTGGTCCTCAGTAGTGCTCAGTAGTCCAGGGAGGAGAGGAAGGCGTGGAGTTCGCGGTCGAAGAGCGCGGTGTTCTCCAGATTGACCATATGCGCCGCGCCCGGTATCCGGACTCTTCGGGCGCCGGGAACGGTGAGCGTGATCGCATGGGCGTTGGCGGAGATGTCCCTGCTGTCGAGGTCGCCGTCGAATACGACGGTGGGCACCCGTATCTCGCCCAGGCGGTCGGCGGCACCGACCTCAAGGGGCATACCGGCACCCGCACCCTCGCCATGTACCTCCACATTGGCCTCGGCCGAGGCACGCATCCGCGCACGGAAGCCGGGGTGTACGGCGGAGGGTTCGCGGTGCGGCCCGTCCACCCACATCCGCAGGAAGTGCTCGACATAGCGTTCCGCCCCGTCCGGTGCGCCGATCGCCGCCACCTGCTCCTTGATGTGCTCCAGGAGGAAGGGGTCGGTGAAGGCGCGGCCGCTGATGCCGGGGGAGGCGAGCGCGAGGGCCGTCACCCGCTCCGGGCGGGCTATGGCGGTGTCGAGCGCGACCCGCGCGCCATGGGAGAGGCCGACGAGGACGGCGCCGGGAACGCCGAGGGCGTCGAGCAGGGCGCACAGGTCGTCGTGGTTCGTGTAGTCCCCGGCCACGGTGGAGGACAGGCCATGGCCCCGGAAGTCGTAACGGATCGCGCGCAGGCCGGAGTTCACCAGCCAGGCGAACTGCTCGTCCCACATGTGCTGGTCGAGCATGCCGCCGTGGAGCAGCACCACCGCGGGGCCCGAGCCGGCCGTTTCGTAGAACAGCTCACCGTCCTCGACCGGCACGAGCCCGTTGTCGATCTCGGACCAGTCGGTGATTCCTCGGGTCATCTTGCAGGCCGTCCTTTGTGTACCGGATGCGATGAAGTGGGCGTGATGCCATTGTCGTCGCTCTTGCCGCTGCTGCCGCAACTGCCGGTTTCCTCCGGTGTCACGTGTGAGCCGTCCGCCAGCTGCCGGAACTCCTCGCCGAGCCGGTCCAGTACGTGGAGCGCGGTACGGACGTCCTCGGTGGAGAGGTCGGCCAGCCGCTGCCTCAGCTCCGCTGCCTCGGATTCCCGGACGCCGCGTATCGCCTCCGTGCCTTCGTCGGTGAGCCGGATCAGGGGCGAGCGGCGGTGTGCGGGGTTCGGGGCGGTCACGACCAGGCCCAGCTCCATGGCGTGGTTCACCCGGCGCTGCACCGGCTGCCGGTCGAGCCCCATCCCGCGCGCCAGTTGCGGCACGGTGCGCGGACCTTCGGCGCGCAGCGTGTCCAGCAACGCGTGTTCGCCGGCGGTCATGCCCGTGCCCGTCAGCTCGTGTTCCACCGCGCGGACGACCGTGCGATGCAGCGGCCACAGGCGTCGGAGGACGCCGTACAGCAGGTCTTCGGTGGGCGACGGCTCCCCGTCGCCGGCTTCCTTCACGTCATCGGCGCGCATCTCATTGACACTCATGATGTCATGATGACATCGCTGATGTCGTTTGGGAAAGGGGCTGCCGCGGAAAGGAATGGAGAAGGCGGCGGGCGCGACGGGGCTCGTGCGGCCGGCCGACGGGAGAAGAGGCGGGAACGGTCCAGGAGAAGTGACGAGAGCGGTCGACGAGACCAGTCGACGAGAAGAGGCGAGGAAAGGGGATGGTGGATGAAGGTCGGTCTGTTGCGTGCGGTCGGGGTGGCCACGGCCGTGTACGGGGTGGCGGTGGCGGCGCTGCCCGATCTGCTGGCACGGCCCTCGGGGCTGGCCGACGCCAGAGGGCGGACCGCGCCGGCGACCCGCACCGCACTGCGCCCGCTGGCCTGGCGGGACGCGGTGAGCGGGTTGGCGATGACGGTGGCTCCGGAAGGGCCGGCCCTGCGCACCGCCGCCTGTGTGCGGATCGCGGCGGACTTCGGGGACGCCGTCCTGCTCGGTGCGACGCTGCCGGGGCGCGGCCGGAAGCTGACGGCGGTGGCGGTGTCCGTCGGGTGGGGTGCGCTGTCGGTGGCCGGGCTGCTCGCCGACCGGGGGCGGTGGGGGAGCGGGGTCATGCGCTCGGTGGAGGTGGGGCCTCTCCGGGTGCGAAGGTGATGATGAGGTCGGCGCGGTCGCGGGTGGCCGCCACCACACGGGCGTTGGCCTCGTCCGAGGCGCGTACGAACCGCTCGGCGTCGGCCCGCGGACGCCCGAACCGCTCATGCCGGTCGACCAGCCGCCGGATCCGTTCCGGGGTCTCCAGCTCCACGTACCAGACCTCGTCGAGCAACGCCCGGACCCGCGGCCAGGGGGCGGAGTCGAGGAGGAGGTAGTTGCCCTCGGTGACGATGAGGGGAATGTGGGGCGCGACGGGGATGCTGCCGGCCACCGGCTCCTCGATACGGCGGTCGAACGCCGGGGCGTAGACGGCGGTGTCCGGCTCCGGGGAGCGCAGCCGCGCCAGCAGCGCGGCGTAGCCGGCCGGGTCGAAGGTGTCCGGCGCGCCCTTGCGGTCCGTACGGCCCAGGCGGCGCAGCTCCGCCTCGGCGAGATGGAAGCCGTCCATCGGGACGAGTGCCGCCTGACCGGCCAGCTCCGCCACGAGGTGGGCGGCGAGGGTGGACTTGCCGGCGCCGGGCGGGCCGGCGATGCCGAGCAGCCGCCGTCGGCCTGGGGTCGCGGAGGCGGCGAGCCGATGGGCGCGGGAGAGGAGGAGCCGGAGATCCATGGTGCGTCCATCGTGCCTGACCGGGTGCGTTCCCGGTGCTTGACCGGGTGTGTCAGGGGTGCCTGACGGCGGGGTGTGTTCCTCGTGCCCGTGACGGGGTGCCGCTTCGGGCTTGCGGTTTCCGCTGCGTCAACTTCTACGGTCATCCATGGGGCCGGAGAGACCGGCCCGGCGAGGGGAGGCACGGCAATGGCCTGGTCGATCGCGGAAGTGGCCCGGATGTCCGGGGTGACGTCCCGGACGCTGCGGCATTACGACGAGATCGGTCTGCTGCCGCCCGCGGGGATCGGAAGTAACGGGCACCGCTACTACGAGGAGGCGGACCTGCTGCGGCTGCAGCAGATCCTGCTGATGCGGGAGTTGGACCTGGGACTGCGGGAGATCCAGGCGGTTCTGGACAGCCAGGTCGACCGGGTGGCCGTACTGGGCGAGCACCACCGGCGCCTGCTGAGGGAACGGGACCGGCTGGAGACGCTGGTCCGCACGGTCGGGCGGACCCTCGCCGAACTGGAGGAAGGCAAGAACGACATGGTAAAGATCAACAGGCCGGAGAACCTGTTCGAGGGCTTCGAGGCCTCTGCCGCCGAGGCCGAGGCCGAGGTGCGCGAACGGTGGCCGGCGAAGTGGGAGCAGGCCCGGCAGGCCAGGGAGGCCATGACCGCCGAGGAGCAGGAGCGGTGGCAGCGTGAGGTGACGGCGCAGATGATCCGCATAGCGGAGTTCATGGTGGCCGGCACACCGGTTGCCGATCCCGCGGTGCAAGCCGAGATGCACGCCCACTACCAGGACATCTGCCGGTTCTGGACCCCGGACGCGGCCGCCTACAAGGGGCTGGCCCAGACCTACGCCGACGACCCGCAGTTCCGTGCGAACTACGACTCGATCGCCGAGGGGCTGGCCGTCTACCAGCAGCAGGCGATGGTCGTCTACGCCGATGCCCGGCTGAGCTGACGGGGCTGAGGGGCTGACGGAGCTGACCGGGCCGGCCGAGCCGGCCGACGGCTCTCCTTGCCGGGGGGCTGCAGACCCCCGGCAGTAAGCAGCTCTCTTCCCCGCTCTTCTCCTTCACTTCCGCCACGCTCGGAACATGCGCCCCGACGCCGGACGCCCTCAGGGAGTGCCGGACGTACCCCGGTCCGCGGTGCCCAGGCGCCACAGGGAAGTGACCTCTGCCGCGCGGGCCACGTGAAGCGGGTCGGAGGTGTCGCGGGCACGTGGATGCCGCGGGGTGATGTCATGCCGGCCCAGGACCCTCAGGCCGGCCTTGGCGAAGGCGTCCAGCAGCTCGGTGTGCGCGCGCAGGCCGAGGTGTTCCGCCAGGTCGGAGAGGATCAGCCAGCCCTCGCCGTCCGGTGTCAGATGGTCCGCCAGACCGCTCAGAAAGCCGTACAGCATCCGGTTTCCCGGGTCGTACACCGCGTACTCGACGGGTGAGGTCGGCTTTGCGGGCACCCATGGGGGGTTGCAGACGATCAGCGGGGCGCGGCCGGCCGGGAACAGATCGGCCTCGACCACTTCCACCTGTCCGGCGAGGCCCAGCCGTTCGGTGTTCTCACGGGCACAGGCCAGCGCGCGCGGGTCCTGGTCGGTGGCCACGACCCGGCGGACGCCGCGCCGGGCGAGTACGGAGGCCAGTACGCCGGTGCCGGTGCCGATGTCGAACGCCAGCTCGTCGCCGGGCAGCGGAGCCTCGGCCACCAGGTCGACGTACTCGCCGCGGGCCGGGGAGAAGACGCCGTAGTGCGGATGGATACGGTCGCCGCCCAGCGCCGGGATCTCGACGCCCTTCCTGCGCCATTCGTTGGCGCCGATGAGACCGAGGAGTTCGCGCAGCGAGACGAGCGAGGCGGTCGGATCCGTGCCGCCGGCGGCCTCCCCGTCGGTCTCCCCGGCGGCCTCCTCGTCGGTCTCCCCGGCGGCCTCCCCGGTGGGAGACTCCACGGGGCCGTACGCCCTGGCGCAGGCCTCGCGGACATCGGGGGCGCGGTGCAGCGGGACGGCGAGGGTCGCATCGAGCGGGACCAGCAGCATGCCCAGGATGCGGGCGCGGTGATTCTGCGCGGCCCGGTGCAGATGGAACGCCTGGGTGACATCGGCGGGCGGTGCCTTGCGGGGGCGGCGGTCGATGCGGCGGGCCAGCGCCGTCAGCAGTTGGCGGGCGTTGTGGAAGTCGCCGCGCCACAGCAGCGCGGTGCCCTCGCAGGCGGATCTGTAGGCGTCGTCGGCCTTCGTCCGGTCGTCCGCGATGACGACGCGGCGCGGTGGCGGGGTGCCGTTCTCGGAGCGCCAACGGGCGGAACGGGGCTCGTCGGCCTCGGTCCATTCGACGACCGGCGGTTGGTTCACCGAAATGTGCCTCGTGTGTGTGGTTCGGGCCCGTCCCAGGGGTGCCGCTGTGGTGCGGCGCCGGTCCGGCGCCGGGGGAGCGGCCAGGCGCTCTCGGGAGACGGTGGGCGGGGTGGACGGTCGACTTTACTCCGTATCGGCCCGGGGCCTGTTTCGAAGTCGGGTCGTTCGCGCGGAGGGCGGGCCTCGGGCCGGGGTCAGGCGACGCCGAACGCCGCGGCGTAGCGCACCGTGCCGCGCGGGGGCGGGGAGCCGTCCAGGGACAGCGCCATGAAGGCCTCGTCCGGCCAGGGCTGCGGGGGCAGGATGCCGAAGCGGGTGGCGGCCGGGGCGAATCCGAAGCGTGGGTAATACGGCGGATGACCGAGCACGAGGGCGGTTCGCTCGCCGGCTTCCCGCGCCGCCCGAAGGAGCGTCCTGATCACCGCGCCGCCCGCACCGCACTTCTGGTACCCGGGCAGCACCGCGCACGGGGCGAGTGCCACGGCGGGGACGTCGTCGACATGACAGCGCGTCAGCAGCGCATGGGCGACCGGGGTGCCGTCCGGTGCCTCGGTGACGTAGGACAGACCCGGCAGCCAGGCCGCCGGGTCGCGGCGCAACGCGTCGACGAGGTCCGCCTCACCGGCCGACTCGAAGGCGGCGAGGTTGATCCGGCGGACGGCCGGTACGTCGCGGGCGGTTTCGGGGCGGGGGTGCCAGGTGCCGGGGGCCGGGGTCCGGCGGGTGGTGGCCCCGGGGGTGGTGCCGCCGGGGGCGGTTGAGCCGTCGCTGTCGTGGGTGCCGCTCATGTGCTTCATCGTCGCACCGGGGTCTGACAGCGGGCCAAGGGATTTCCGCGCCGGTGGCCGGTGGCCGGTGGCCGGTGGCCTGCGGGCGGTGGCTGACGGGCAGCGGGCAGCGGGCGGCGGGCAGCGGGCGGCGGGCAGCGGGCGGTGGCCGGCGGGCAGCCGCGGCCCCGTCCCGGCCTGCCGGTCGCGCACCGTCCCCGTCAGTCAGCGGCAGCGTGTTCCGGACGGCGTATCAGGAAGGCGGCCGCGGACCCGGCGGCGAAGAGGGCCATCACGGAGAGGGCGGTGCCCGCCCAGGACGTGCCGAGCCATTGCCCGCCGAAGTAGCCGAGGCTGACGCTGTAGGCGGCCCAGGCGAGGGAGGCCAGCGCGGACCAGGGAAGGAACTCGCGGACCGTACGGTGCGCAACGCCGGCCCCGAGGCTGACCACCGAGCGCCCGGCGGGTGCGAAGCGGGCCAGGACGACGATGGCGCCGCCGCCTCGTGTCAGCGCCGCGCCGAGCCGTTTCTGCGCAGCCGTCAGACGGCGGGAACGGCGGATGGCGCGGTCGAAGCGGTCGCCGCCGCGCCAGGCGAGGCGGTAGGCGGCCATGTCGCCGAGCACCGAGGCGGTGGCCGCGCACAGCATCAGGGAGAACATCTGGGCCGGGTGCGTACCGGTGTGGACGGACGAGGTGACATCGGCACCGCCCACCGCGCCCGCCGCGGTGCTGGTGCCGGCGGCCGTGGTGGCCGCGGCGATCACCAGGACTCCACTGGGCAGGATCGGCACGAACACGTCGAGAACGATCGAGAGACTGACGATCACATACACCCAAGGGGTGCCGCTGAGGGACCCCAGCTTTTCCAGCAACGCCCTGCTCCCGGTCCGAACCCCGCCGCGACGTCGCTGGTGCGGCAGGGGCGGCCCTACAGCCATACAGCGTACGCCTGGGCTCCGCGCGCGCCGGGCCGGGGGTGGAGGGCGGCGGGCGGCTCATATGGCGGAGATGCCGCACGGTCCGTACGGCCTGCACGGCCTGCACGGTGGAGATGCCACGGCCCGTACGGCGGAGATGCCGCACAGGCCGTGCGAGGGGGCGGGGCCGGTGGGTGCGCCGGGCCCGCCGGCGCGCGTGCGTCAGGCGGCGGAAGGCTCGTGGCGCACGGCCGAAGCCCGCTCCTGCCGGCCCTCGCCGAAGAAGACCCGGTCGAGGGCCCACGTCCCGGGGCCGGTGAAGAAGATCAGCAGGAAGGCCCAGCAGAACATCACGGAGGCCTCACCGCCGTTCTGTATCGGCCACAGTGCCGAGCCCTGGTGCATCGAGAAGTACGCGTACGCCATCGAGCCGGAGCTGATGAACGCCGCGGGGCGGGTTCCCAGGCCGAGCATCACGAGGATGCCGCCGGCCAGCTGGATCACGGCGGCGTACCAGCCCGGCCAGGCGCCGGTGGGGACGGTGCCGCCCTGACCCATGGCGCCACCGAGGACGCCGAAGAGGGAAGACGCTCCGTGGCAGGCGAAGAGCAGCCCGACGACGATGCGGAAGAGCGCGTGCACGTGCGGGGCTGATTTCTGGATGAGCGAGGACAGAGGTGCGGACATGTGGGGACTCCTACGGTCTCTGGGGACGAGGTAACCGTCGGAGGCAGAGGTTAGGGACACCTAAGCAGTACTTGCAAGTTCAACTTCTGGCCGAATCGGACCTTTGGCCGGAAACCGCCGAGCCGGCCACCGCGACCGCGCCCGTTCCCGGCCCGCTTCCCGCCTCAGGCCCGCTTCCCGTCGCCGGCCCGCCTCCCGTCGCCGTCCCCGTCGCGGCCGTCCCCGCCCCCGTTCCCGTCACCGCGGCCCGCAGCGCCGCCCGCGCCACGGCGTCCGTGTCCGCCAGCGTGACCGACCCCACCCCTGGACGGGCCCCCGCCGCCGTCACCCAGTGCACGCCCTCCGTGGGCACCCCGACCGCGAAGCGCCGCGGGTGGCGCGCGCCATCCGCCCCGACGACGTGGTACGGGCGCGGCGACACATCGAGGCCGCCCGTTTCGTAGCCGTCCGCGGTGTGCGGCCGGCAGCCGCCCTCGGCCAGCAGCCCGGCCAGCAGCGGGTCCGCGGTGTGCCGCAGATCCGGTTCCGGCAGCCGCGCCTCGATCAGCGCCGTCGCCGTCACCTCCGAGCCCGCGACGTCCGGCGAATGGGCCGTGAAACCGGGCCCGCTGCCGTCGGCGCCGCCGAGCCGGACGGTCATCCGCGGGCCGATCACCTCCAGCACCCCCGCCTCGATCAGCGCGGTCATCTCCTCGATCCGGCGCCGCGGCGGTCCGATGGACAAGAAGGCGTTGAGCGGGGTGTACCAGCTGTCCAGGTGCCGGCGGCGGGAGGCTCCGGCCAGCCCACCGTGGTCGACGATCTGCCGCAGCTCGTTGCGCAGATCCCGCAGCACGTCGAGGGCCGCCTTGAGCGGGCCGGACACGTTGTCCTGCCGGGCGTGCGCGATGTCCTGGCGCAGATGCCCCAGCAGCCACTCCCGGAACGCGGTGCGGTCGGCGAACGACCGCTCCGCGTGCGGCCGGGCGATCCGGTCCCAGTCCCAGCGCTCGGCCGGGGCGATCCCGAAGGCGTCCAGGACGGCGGCCTCGTCGGTGCCGCGGTGTGCGCTGCTCAGGAAGCGCCCCAGGAAGCGCTCCAGGAAGCGGTGGCGCGGCTCACCGCCCGCACCGCCCGCACCGCCCGCACCGCGCCGCCTCAGCAGCGCCTCGTAGTAGACCGCTTCCACCTCCTTGGCCACCAGGGGCCAGACCTCCGTCAGGAAGTCCGGCGGATCGCCGGAGTCCGCACGCTTGCGGAAGGCCGCTATCACGTCCGGCGTCAGCAGCAGCGGCAGATGACGGCCGTGCGCGCCCTTCGCGTTGTCGCCGCGTGCGTGGTACGGGATGCCGCGGCGGGAGCCCGCGTACAGCCGGGGTTCGCGGCCGGACGGCAGATAGGCCAGCGCCCCGTCGGCACCGTCCACGAACCGGCCGCCGCGGGCCGTGGTCAGCAGCGCCATGTGATCGAAGAAGTTGAGGCCGAGACCGCGCAGCAGTACCGGGCGGCCCGGGGCCAGTGCCGCCAGAGGGGCGGAGAGGTCGGCGGGGTTGGCGGGCGGGAGGTAGTGCAGGCCGTGCCCGGCGGCGTAGCCGGCCAGGCGCCGTTGCTCCGGGCCGGCCACGGCCGGCAGATGGCCCTGGGCGAGCACGACCGCCCCCAGCCCGTGCAGCGTCCGGCCGTCGTCGAGGGTGAGCGACTGCGATCCGCCGGGGGCCTCGGCCAGGTGCACCGCGCGGGCCCGGTGCACCACCACCGTCACCTCCTCGGGAGCGGTGCGCACGGTACGGCCGAAGACCCACTCCAGATAGCGGCCGTACAGCGCACGCCCCGGATAGTCGTCCGGGCCGACCTCGCAACCCTCCCAGGCGTACAGGCTCGGCCCGGTACGTATCGGACCGGCGCACTCGACGCTGTCGTCGGTGAACAGCGTGACCTGTGAGGCCACGGTGTTCATCAGCAGCTCGGGGGGCTGGGCGGTGCGCCACACCTGGCCGGCGCCGGGCGGGGCGGGGTCGATGACATGGACGGTCAGCCGGGCGCCCGGGGCCAGTTCGGCGGCCGAGGCGCAGATCCGCTCCAGCACGCTCGTCCCGCGCGGCCCCGCACCGACGAGGGCGAGAGCGGGCCGGGGCTGGCGGTCGGCGAGATGGTCGGCAGCCAAAAGGGGCTCTCCCTGGGGCGGCGGACGGCCGGCGCGCGGGCGCGGCCGCCCGAGAGTGCGGGCGACGGGCAAAGGTGCGCCCCATCATCACCGCCCGATCCGCCGTTGCAGCACCCGGGGGTGGGCAAAAAATACGCCGGAATCCCGGGGTGGCTGCCCGGTCGCCGCGCCCTTCAGGACACCTGCCGGGCAATTACCGGAACCGGGGCGTCCGGATCATCCGGTCTTCGGGCGTTCGGTTCCCGGGGCACGCCCGCCCGCATCACCGGATTTCCCGGCAACCCGCGCATCGGACAACGCCGCCCGCCAGACCGTGACGAGCCGGACGCCGCCCCGCTTCTCCCGGCGGGCCTGGTCCAGGGCGAGGCGCGCCGTCCGGCCCGCCAGGGTCAGCGTCATCAGCTGGTTGCCGAACCACGGGCCGCCCGTACGCCGCCACTTCACCGCCGGGCGGGCCAGTCGCCCGTGCCGGGCCAGCAGCTTGCCCAGCCAGCGGCCCGACCGGCTCCAGCCGAAGCGGAAACCGGCCTGCAGCGAGCCGGGAATGCTGTTGTGAACGGGGGAGCAGGTCAGTTGCAGCACCCGGCTCGTGGGGTGCGGCCCGGCCCCGCGCCAGTGCGGCTCGGCCACATAGGCGTGGTGCACATCCCCGGACAGCACACAGACCGTCGCCGGCGCGTCCGCACCGCCACCGGCCTCGGCGATGAGCTCGGTGAGTGCGGTGAACGAACCGGGGAAGGCCGCCCAGTGCTCCAAGTCGGCGCGCTGGCGCAGGAATTCGCCCCTGCGGGCCCAGCGGGGTCCGCGCTCGCCGGCGCACAGCGCGGCGTTCCAGCCCTCCGCGGCATGGATGAGGTGCGGCAGCAGCCAGGGCAGCGAACTGCCCAGCAGCAGGTGGTCGTAGCCGCTGCGCCCCTCCAGCACCGCCTGCCGCAGCCATTCGCCCTCGCTCTTGTGGAGCATCGCGCGGTTGTTCTCGTCCAGCACGCGGGTGGCCCGGGTGTCGATCATGACCAGCCGCACCCGGCCGAAGTCGCGGCGGTAGCTCCAGCGTGCGCACGCCGGATCGGCATCCGCGCCGGCCGCGAACTCCCGCACCGCGTCCGTCGCGTCCGGCAGCGCCCGCACCCGCGCGTACAGCTCGTCGGCGGCCAGCTCGGCGGGCGAGAGATTGCCCAGGTGCTGGTGGACCCAGTACGACATCAGGCCGCCGAGTATCCGCTCCCGCCACCAGGGGGTCGCCCGCATCCGGGCCACCCAGGCCGCCGAGGTGTTCCAGTCGTCGATCACATCGTGATCGTCGAAGATCATGCAGCTGGGGACCGTGGACAGCAGCCAGCGGACCTCCGGGTCGAGCCAGGACTCGTAGTAGAGGTGGGTGTACTCCTCGAAGTCCGCGACCTGCTTCCAGGGCGGCTCGCTGATATCGCGGCGGCCGGCCAGCACGCGGGCGGTCGCCTCGGAGGTCTGGTCGGCGTAGACCTGGTCGCCCAGCAGGAGCAGCACGTCGGGGCGCGGCCGGCCGGGATCGGCGGCCAGCGTGGCGGCGAGGGTGTCCAGGGCGTCCGGGCCCACCGGGTCGTGCGCCGCGTTCGAGGGCGTCGCCGACCAGCGGCAGGAGCCGAAGGCGAAGTGCAGCGGCTCGTCGGGGGCGGCGGGCAGCGTACGGATGGTGCTCGCCGGGAAGGGGCTGCCGGGCGGCGGCCAGACCGTCCCCCGGGCACCGCCGGGAGGCGCCCCCAGCTCTTCCAGCAGGACCTCGTAGGGCGTCTCGGTGCCGGGCGTGAGGCCGGTCACCGGGACCAGCGCATAGTGGTGCCCGGCCACCTGCCAGGTCCGTTCCGCGCCGGCCGCCCCGCCGTCGCAGCGGACGTGCACCACGCACGGTTCATCGGTCTCCACCCACACCGTCGCGCTCCGTGCGTCGACGTAGCGCAGCAGCGGCCCCAAGCGCAGTCCGGCCATCGGTGTCTCCCCACTCGTCGTGGTCAGAGGATAGGAGCACAACGGACGCGGCGGGGGGCCGGGGCGGCGGCGCGCCCGCCGGCCGGTGGTTTCGGCCGACGGGCGCGCGGGACCGGCCCCGCGGGCATGCGGGGAACGGGGTCGCTCAGCAGCCGTCCAGGATCTTCTTCAGCGCGGCCTTCTCCGCGGAGTCCGCGGTCATGCCGTACTCATGCTTCACCGACACCCACATCCGGGCGTACTCGCAGTGGTAGGACGCCTTCGGCGGCAGCCACTTCGCCGGGTCCTTGTCGCCCTTCTCCTGGTTGACGTTGTCGGTGACGGCGATCAGCTGGGAGTGGGTGAGGTCGTTGGCCAGCTCCTGGCGGCGCGCGGTGGTCCACTGTGCGGCGCCCGACTTCCAGGCCTCCGACAGCGGTATGACGTGGTCGATGTCGAGGTCGGCCGGGTCGGTCCAGGTCGCGCCGTCGTAGGCCGAGACCCACTTGCCGCTGGTCGCCGCGCAGCTGTCGTCCTGCTTCACGTCCGTGCCGTCGCGCTTGAGCACCACTTCGCGGGTGTTGCAGTTCTTGCCCTGGTCGATCCAGTGCGGGAATTTGTCGCGGCTGTAGCCGTCCTGCGGGCCTTCGGCCTGTTCCTTGATCTGGGTCAGGTACGTCCGTGCGGTGGCCGCGTCCGGCGGGCTGGGCGGTGCCGCCTGGGCGGACTGGCCGCTGAGCGCCAGCGTGCAGACCAGCGCCGCCGCCGATCCCGCGGCGAGGGAAACTCGACGCGCGTAGACCTTTTTCATCGAAACTCCCGGAATGTGGGGGGAAGTTACTGTGCGGTGCCGCCCCATGGTGGCGATGTGGGGTTTCCACGGGATGGGCACCAGGTAACAGAGTGGCGACATGCTCACGTCAGTTCAAGGGGAGCTGACGGGGCACCACAAATGCATCACGGCACTCCGGTTGAACCGCTCCCGCGTATGCGCCCTGTCGCCGCCCTAAGGTGAGCGCGTGCTGCTGCCGGTCAACGTCACCCTCGGGGTCGTCCTCGCCGTCCTGCTGGCCGCCGCCGTGGCCGTTGCCGCGCTGGCGCGCCTCGGCCATGCCCGGGCCATCGCCGTGGCCGGAGTGCGCGCCGCCGCCCAACTCGCCGCCGTCTCCTACCTCATCGGCTGGGTGGTGCACGTCCTCCCCTGGCTGCTGAGCTTCCTCGCACTGATGTTCGCGGTGGCGGTACGGACCGCCGGCCGCCGGATCACCCGGAACCGCACCTGGTGGTGGGCCGCCGCACCGATCGCCGCCGGGGTCGTCCCGGTCGTCGGTCTGCTGCTGCTCACCGGCCTGGTGCCGCCGCGCGGCCTGACCCTCATCCCCGTCGCGGGCATCCTGATCGGCGGCGCGCTGACCGCCACCGTCCTGGGCGGGCGGCGGGCGCTGGACGAGCTGGCGATGCGGCACGGCGAGTTCGAGGCGGGTCTCGCGCTGGGGCTGGCGGACCGCGACGCACGGATGGAGGTCGCCCGCCCGGCCGCTTCGGACGCCCTGCTGCCGGGGCTCGACCAGACCCGGACCGTGGGATTGGTCACGCTGCCCGGCGCCTTCGTCGGGATGCTGCTGGGCGGCGCCTCCCCCGTACAGGCGGGCGCGGTGCAGCTGTTCGTGCTGGTGGCCCTGCTGGCGGTGCAGGCAGCGGCCTGCGCGACGGTGCTGGAGCTGGTCGCGCGCGGACGGCTGCACCGCGTACCCTTGACGGCAGCAGAAGGGGAGTAGCTCTCTGCCGGACCGTCGACATACTGCCCTCCCGTTGCCCGCCCGCCATTCCTGGCGGAGCGCCTGACCGGCGCTGGGAGACGGGGGAGCCGGCGCCCGGAGCCCGGTACGTACGCCTACCGAGCCAGCGAGACCTTCGGCCGCAGTGTCTGACGCTGCCGTGCCGAAGCGACCCCTCTCCCGGGCCCCTTTGGCGCGGCCCGACCGATCGAGGTATCCCACCCCGTGTTCAGCCTTACCGTCGCCGCAGTCGTCTTCGGCGTCGTCTTCCTCGCCGAACTGCCCGACAAGACCGCCCTCGCCGGGCTGATGCTCGGCACCCGCTACCGCGCCTCGTACGTCTTCGTAGGCGTCGCCGCGGCCTTCCTGGTGCATGTGGCGCTCGCCATCGCCGCGGGCAGCGTGCTGACGCTGCTCCCGCACCGCTGGGTCCAGGGTGTGGTCGGTGTCCTCTTCCTCGCGGGCGCCGCCGTGCTGCTGTTCAGGAAGGACGACGACGAGGAAGAGGTGAAGAAGCCCGCCGACCAGAGCTTCTGGAAGGTCTCCGGGGCGGGCTTCATGATGATTCTGGTCGCCGAGTTCGGTGATCTGACCCAGATCATGACCGCCAACCTCGCGGCCCGTTACGACGACCCGCTCTCGGTCGGCATCGGCGCCGTCCTGGCCCTGTGGGCGGTGGCCGGCCTGGGCATCCTGGGCGGCCGGACGCTCATGAAGTACGTGCCGCTGAAGCTCATCACCAAGATCGCGGCGGGTGTGATGCTGCTGCTGGCGGGCTTCAGCCTGTACGAGGCGGCTTCCGGCTGAGCCGTACGCGGGACGGGGCGGGCGGGGGCTCCCGGTGGGTGCTCACTCCGCGCCCCGAACCCCTCGCCCCGAACTCCGTGCCCGGCGCTGCACGCCCCGCGCGGGGGCTCAGCTCGTGAGATGCACCGCGATCATGCCGTCCGCCAGGGCCTCGACGCGGACGCCGGTGAGGTCGCGCACCTGCACGGTGGGCGCGAAAGCCGCGGCCCGGTCGCCGACGCCGACCACCCGCATACCGGCCGCCCGGCCCGCCTCGATGCCTGCCTCGGAGTCCTCGAAGACCAGGCAGTCCTCGGGCGCGTACCCCAGCTCGGCCGCGCCCTTGAGGAAGCCCTCCGGGTCGGGCTTGCTGGCGCTCACGCTCTCCGCCGTGATCCGCACGGCGGGCATGGGCAGCCCCGCCGCACCCATCCGCGCGTCGGAGAGCGCGATGTCGGCGGAGGTCACCAGGGCGTGCGGGAGGGTGGCGAGGGCGGCCATGAAGGCGGGCGCGCCGGGTACCGGCACCACGCCGTCCGTGTCGGAGGTCTCCTGCGCCAGCATCCGGCGGTTGTCGGCCAGGTTGCGTTCCATGGGGCGGTCCGGCAGCAGCGCGGCCATGGTGGCCCAGCCCTGCCGGCCGTGGACGACCTTGAGGACCTGGTCCGCGTCCAGCCCCTGCTCATCGGCCCAGCGGCGCCAGCAGCGCTCGACGACCGCCTCGGAGTTCACGATCGTGCTGTCCATGTCCAGCAGCAGGGCGCGGGCGGTGAGCGTGGTGGTGGCCGGCATCGGCGGGCTCCTGAGCGCTACGGGCATACGTACGGATGGTGGCGCGTATGCGGACGGTCATACGGAGGGGCCGCCGTATGCGGACCGTGCCGCCGTATGCGGACCGTCATACGGATCGTGCCGCCGTATGCGGACGGTGCGGATCGCACGGGGAACACAAGCGGTTCCGCCCGCCGGTCAGGGAGTGCGGGCGGAACCACTTTGTTCCTTCACGATACAAAACGCATCCGGGTGTCGACAACCGGGCTGGTCAGCGTCCCGCGCCGGGGCCGGTCCGCCGGGTCAGGACGGGCTGCCCTCCGGCTCGCGGGTGCGGGACTCCAGGGACGCCCGGGTCGGCGCGCCGTAGACGCCGTCCGGGTCGCCCGTCACCCCGTAGGCCCGCTGGTAGCGGGATACGGCGGCCTGCACCGCCGTGCCGTAGCGGCCGTCTTCCGGGCCCGCGTAGAAAGCCAGTTGCCGCAGCCGGTCCTGCAGTTCGGCCACTTCCGGGCCGGCCGCCCCTTCGCGCAGCACGATCGGCCCCGTGGGCGGGGTGCCGGGGACGCCACTTCCGGGGGAGTGCGTCGGGAACCGTGTGACGCTGCCGGAGGCCCGGGTGGGAGCGGGGGCCGGTGCCCCGCCGGTCCGGTGGCGCTGCCCGCCGGCCGTGGGGCGGGGGATGCCGGTCGCGCCAGGCGACGGCGTGCGGACCGCGGAGCGGGAGGGGGCGGCGCTGCCCCGTGCGGGGGCGGAGGCGTCGCCGCTGGGGAGACCGGCGCTGGGGGAGGTGGTGCCGTGGTCGGGCATCGCCGCCCGGTCCCTGGTGCCGCCGGACAGGGCATCGGTGGCGATCAGGACCGCGGCGGCGGCGAGAACGGCCCCGGCGGTGGCCAATACGGCCGGGAGGGCACGCCGGTGGCCAGGGGTGGAGGCGGAGGCGCGGGCGGCCGGTGCCCCTTCCGGGGGTGCGAAGCCTTCCGAGGGGACGAAGCCTTCCGAGGGGACGAAGCCTTGCGAGGGGACGGAGTCTCCCGAAGGTGCGAACCCTTCCGCAGTTACGGAGCCTTCCGCGGTGACGGGACCGCCGGCCCGATGCACGGCGGCGTCCACCCCGGGTAAGTCGTCCAGCCGGTCGCCCCGGCTCACAAAGAGGGCGTGCGACCCGCCGTAGACCTCCCGCGCGCCGCCGTACGCGCCCTCGCCCGCGCCGCCGGCCCCGCTCTCGCTCCCGCTCCCGTCCCCGCCCGCGCTGTCGCCCGCGTCGTCGCCCGCGCCGTCGTACGTGTCGCCCGGCAGTGACACGTACGGGCGAACGCGCAGCGGATCAAAGCCGTCCGCATCGACCGCCGCACACAGACAGGCCGGCCGGCCGTCGCCGCGTACGGGGGCAGAGCAGTGCGGGCATATCGGTGCCGTCACGAGCGGTCCCCTCCCTGGAGGCATCGAACCGGCAGCGATTATCCAAAGGGCGCACCCGTTCGCGCAGGCGCTCGAAGACATCCGTACGGCATACCCCGGGTGTCCCCCGAACGGCCCCGGATACCGGACGCCGTCCGGCGGGCCGTATCCGGCCGAACCGCCCAGGATGGGAGGAGCCCGAAGGGCGCTCCGCGACGGAAAGGGCGGCCCGGCGGAACAGAGGGAGACGCACATGGCGCAGGACACCGGCGCTCCTGCCGTCCCCCGCGAGGAGGGGGCACGGCGCACGGTCCTCGTCGCGATCGGCGCGCTGCTGCTCGGCCTGCTCATCGCGGCGCTCGACCAGACCATCGTCGCCACCGCGCTGCCCACGATCGTCAGTGAGCTCGGCGGCCTCGACCACCTCTCCTGGGTGGTCACCGCCTACCTCCTGGCCTCGACGGCCGCGACTCCCCTGTGGGGCAAGCTCGGTGACCAGTACGGCCGCAAGAGGCTGTTCCAGACCGCCATCGTGATCTTCCTGATCGGGTCGGTGCTGTGCGGTATCGCGCAGAACATGGGCCAGCTGATCGCCTTCCGGGCCCTCCAGGGGCTGGGCGGCGGCGGCCTGATCGTGCTGTCGATGGCGATCGTCGGCGACATCGTGCCGCCCCGCGAACGCGGGAAGTACCAGGGCCTGTTCGGCGCCGTGTTCGGCGGCACCAGTGTCCTCGGGCCGCTGCTCGGCGGGCTGTTCGTGGACCACCTCAGCTGGCGCTGGGTGTTCTACATCAACGTCCCCGTGGGCATCGTCGCGCTCGCCGTCATCGCCGCCGTGCTGCACATCCCGCGCCGCCGCACCCCGCACCGGATCGACTACACGGGCACCGCCGTGATCGCCGCGGTCGCCGCCTGCTTCGTCCTGATGACCTCGCTCGGTGGCGTCACCTACCCCTGGGCCTCGTGGCAGATCGTGGGATGCGGAGTCCTGGGTGTCGTACTGCTGGGCGCGTTCCTCGTCATCGAGCGCCGGGCCGCCGAACCCGTCCTGCCGCTGCGTCTGTTCCGTAGCCGCACCTTCACGCTGACCGCCGCCATCGGCTTCGTCGTCGGCTTCGCGATGTTCGGATCGATGACGTATCTGCCGACGTTCCTGCAGGTCGTGCAGGGGGTCACGCCGACGATGTCCGGGGTGCACATGCTGCCGATGG
Organism: Streptomyces sp. NPDC048516; assembly: GCF_043199875.1. Taxonomy (NCBI): domain Bacteria; kingdom Bacillati; phylum Actinomycetota; class Actinomycetes; order Kitasatosporales; family Streptomycetaceae; genus Streptomyces; species Streptomyces sp. NPDC048516. The sequence goes on from NZ_JBICWS010000033.1 coordinate 20,513, forward strand.
TGGTCGGCATGCTGCTCGCCTCCACCGGCTCCGGGCAGCTCGTCAGCCACACCGGCCACTACAAGGTCTTCCCGATCGCCGGCACCGGTGTCACGGCGCTCGGACTGCTGCTCCTGCACCGGCTCGAACCGTCCAGCGGCGTCGCGGGGATGAGTGCCTGCCTCTTCGTCTTCGGCTTCGGACTCGGCCTGGTCATGCAGGTACTGGTGCTCATCGCGCAGAACGCCGTCCCCTACCGGGACCTGGGCGTCGCCACCTCCGGCGCCACGTTCTTCCGCTCCATCGGTGCCTCGTTCGGGGTGTCCCTCTTCGGCACGCTCTTCACCAGCCGGCTCCGGCCGCGGATCGCCGACGCCGTCGCCGGAGCGCACCTGCCGCCGGGCGTCGACCCGTCAAAGATCGCCGAGGATCCGCGGACCGTCGCCCGGCTGCCGTCCGGGCAGGCCGCCGGGGTCCTCAACGCCTACGCCGTCTCGATCACCGACGTCTTCCTCTACGCCGTCCCGGTCGTCCTGGCCGCGTTCGTGCTGGCCTGGTTCCTCAAGGAGGAGCCACTGCGCAGCAGCGTCACCGCCCCCGACACCAGCGAGGTGCTCTCCTCCAACCCCGTCGAGCGGTCCTCGCACGACGAATGCGCCCGCGCCCTGTCCAAACTCGGCAGCAGGGAAGGCCGCAGGCGCATCTACGAGAAGATCACCGCTCGGGCCGGGCTGGACCTCAGACCGGCGGCCGGCTGGCTGATCCTGCGCATCCACCGCCACGGCGCGGTACAACCGGCGCTGCTCGCCGAGCGCAGCACCGTCCCGCTCGGGGTGCTCGCCGAGAGCATCCGCCAGATCGAGGAACGCGGACTCGCCACTCGCGACGGGCAGTTCCTGCGGCTCACCGACAGCGGACGGGAGATCGCCGACCGGCTCGCTGCGGCCCGCCGGCAGTCGCTCGCGGAGATGCTGGGTGACTGGTGGACCCAGGACCGGCCCACCGATCTCACCGCACTCGTCCGGGAGCTGACGGCGGAGCTGTGCGGCTCGGACGCGGAGAAACCCCGCCACGGCGCCGCCCGCCGGACACTGCCCCGCACCCCACCGCACACACCACAGCCGCCGGACCTGGCGAAGTGAAAACGTCCGAAGGCGATCCGAAGGTGAGTTGACGGCTCAGGGCCGCCGACCTGGTGGCTCAACACCGCCGCCGGGCCGGCGCCCGGGTGATGCGTGCGCCCATCCCTCACGGTGATGCGTGCGCACATCCCTGACGGAACTGCGTGCGCACATCCCTCACGGAGCAGGCACCGGACGCTCCCGGCCGGTCAACGGCCCTCGTCCTCCTCCAGCCGCTTCTCGAAGAAGATCTCCGCGTAAGGGTCCTCGTGGTACGGGTCGATCTCCACGAAGCCGTGCCGCCGGTAGAGCGCGACGGCCTCCACCAGATCCCGCCGGGTGTCGAGCCGGATCCGCTCGGCGCCCAGCTGCGCCGCGACCCGCTCCGCGGCCGTGAGCAGCACGCCCGCACCGCCCCGGCCGCGCCGGGCGGCCCGTACGAACATCTGCTTGAGCTCCGCGGTCCGTGCGTCCAGCATCCGCACGCCGACGCAGCCCGCCGCCACCTCGCCGTGGCGGGCCACCAGCAGCGTGCCGTGCGGCGGCGTCAGATCGGTGCTGGGGTACTCCGCCACCCCCTCGTCGATCTCCTCCGGAGTCGAGCGTCGGCCCTCGTGCAGGGCGAAGTAGCGGTCCGCCACCTCGGTGTAGTACTCCCGCAAAAGCGCCTCGGCATCCGGCGAACCGACCGGCTCCGCGGAGACGGCCCAGGGGAGTCGGAGGGCGGCGGCGTCACTCATGGCGTCATTGTGGCGGCCGGTGCGGCGCGTGGCGCAACGGTTTTCCGAGTGACGCCGCCGAAGGCGGTCAGCCCTGCTTCGGGCCGGTCTGCTGCACCACCTCGAAGGACCACAGGGTGGAACCGGACGCGGCGGGCTTGGGCCGCTCGCCGCCCCCGTCACCGCCCTGCTGGTGCGCGGCCTTCATGGGGCCCTCCATCCACGCCTGGAACGACTCCTCGTCCCGCCACCGGGTGTAGACGAGGTACTGCTCGGTGCCCTCGACGGGGCGCAGGATTGTTGGATGTACCTTACGAACCATGAGCGACGATGACTTGGTATCTCGTGCGCAGTGGGGGCAGTTAGAGGGGCAGCACTGGGCGGTACTCGTCCGACTGTCCACCGATGAGAGCGACGACGAGCCCGTGACCGAGCCGGTCGAGGGCGAACGTCGGCGAGGCCCCATAACAGGGCGGGACATCAAGAGCACCAAGGAACAGGAGCGCGACGGCCGCGACTTCATCAGCCGGCGTGGTGGCTCGTGCGTGCACGTCTACTACGAGCCGGACACGTCCGCCTGGCGCAAGAAGCGGGTGCGGCTTCCCGACGGGCGGGTGGTGTACAGGGTCGTGCGCCCCGTCTTCGAAGGAGCCTTGGAGGACCTGAAGTCAGGTCGGACGCCTGATGGGCGGCGCCTTGACGGATTGATCGTCTACGACATCGACCGCCTCACGCGGGACAACCGTCACCTGGAAGACGCCATCGATGCGGTCGAGCGCCACAGGCGGCCGATCATCGACATCAACGGCAGCCTTGACCTGCTGACGGAGAACGGTCGTGCCACGGCGCGAGTTGTCGTGGCGATGAGCAACAAGCAGTCCGTCGACACCTCCAGGCGGGTGCGCCGCAAGCACAGGGCTCTGGAGCGCGAAGGGATCCCGACAGGCGGAGCCCGACCGTTCGGCTGGAACGACGACAAGCGCACCCTGCACCCGACCGAGGCGAAGCTACTACGGGCAGCAGCACTCGGCATTCTTGGGGGCGCTCCGGTACGGGCCTCCTGCGTGCGCTGGAACGAGCAGGGTGTGACCACGCCGCGGGGAAGCACTTGGAGCACAACCAAGCTCAAGGCGGTATTGCGGAATCCACGTATCTGCGGGATCCGCTCCCGCAAGGTTCGCGTACTCAACCCGGAAACCGGCAGCGAGAACGAGCGCTGGGAAATCGTCTACGGCGACGACGGCGAGCCCGTACAAGGGCAGTGGGAGCGCATCATCACCGAGGAGCAGTGGAAAGCGCTCATGGAGGTGATCGGCGACAATATGGCACCGGGGAGTGGGCACAACTCGCGGAAGTACTTGCTCACCGGAACTCTTCGATGCGACAAAGACGACTGCGGTACAGCGCATAGGGCAATCAAGGCGCCGAAGAGCGCGAACAAGCCAGATGGATTCTTCTACTACGCATGCCCGGACAAGGGCCAGGGCGGGTGCGGTGGTGGCACCAAGATCCCAGGCCCGGACGCGGAGAAGGCGGTCACGGAACTGGTGATCGCCAAGTACGAAGAGGAGGCCGCCGCCCGGCAGGCAGCGGCAGCGCCGAAGGACTGGGAGGGGGAGGAGGAGCTGACGCGCGTCCGTGAGGACATCGAAGATGCCAAGGAAGCCCGCAGGAAACGGATCCTCAGCAAGGAGCGATATTTTGCGATGCTCCAGGAATTCACTGCCCAGGAGCGTCGTCTGGTGCGAGACCGGAATCGCTGGATCAAGCATCAGCATGCCTCGTTGGGCAAGCCGGTTGACTTGCGGGCTGATTGGGACGATCTGACGCTTCCGGAGCAGCGTGCCTATGTCGAGCAGACACTCACCGCTGTCCTTGTCGCGCCGGCGGTCGGTCGCCGAAAGCCGGTGCACACACGGCTGACCCCGCTTTTCCGTTCTGAAGATGACGCTTAGGCCCTGTCCTTCAGGTCAGATTGCGGAGTCGTTTGTAGCGGCAAAGGGCATCTGCCAATCGGAGAAAGGCCAGGTAGTTGCCGACGGTCGTGGGTGTTGGCCGCGGATAGTCCGACGAGTAAGGGCAGTCCGTTCGCGTTGGGGACAGGACACGCGTCTTGGGACCGGGCTTACCCCGGTCGACGGGGCTCGGACCTGCAAGTTCGCCCCCATTTGCGAGGACCTGGGCGGAGTCGAGGACTGCGCGGGAGAGGTCGACTAGGTCGCGTTCGTCCAGGAGTTGGAGAACCCTTGATGCAGCTGGGCCCAGACCCTCGTGCGGGACCAGATGACAAACCGCGCTACACGGTCGACTTCGACGCCCCGAAACACGGTGGCAGCGCTCGTCAGGCGCAGCCGCTGACGAGTACATAGATGATCGCGACTCCACCGCCGTGCGGCCACACCCGAGCCGCCGACTACAGCGGCCGTGCGATCTCCCACAATCCGTCCGAAACGATCCATCCCCAACGCCCGCCCCCAATGCCCAGTACAACAGTCAACCGGCCAAGTGACACACGATCTTATGGAGGTTGCCGTACAGCTGGGTGAGTCGGCTGGCTGCTACAAGGTGCAGTTGCTGGAGGCAGATGACGTGTACGTCCATACCCTCTCTGTGGCGTCTGTCCCAGGCTGCTGCACGCAAGCCGCTATTCGGCCACAAGGCGGTGGCCGACGGCGGGCAGATGCCCAGCCGCCTCTGACACGCCAACTTGCCAATACTACAGTGAGTTGTTCCGCAGCAGGGCGGCCCTATGGGGTATCAATCCCGTGCCTGTTGGGGATAGGGCTGGAACGACGACTCGAGGAGATGGCGATGAGTGACCGTGTTGACCCGAGGCTGGCCTACACCATGAGCCCCGGCCCTTCCCCCGGCCCAACTCCTGCCCCCAACCCGTCACCCTCCCCGCCAGGATCTTCCCCAAGTCCTGAGCCCTCTCCTTCACCGGGGCCGAGACCTCAACCGCCGGCCCCATGGGGCAAGGATCCTGACGTGGGGGTCGATCCGTCATTCCTGCGCAGCAGAGCAGATGCCTGTGATGTCGCAGTCGAGACGATTCGCATGACCAGGGGTGCAGCCATGGATGCCAACGGCGACCTGAGTAAGGCGGCTTCCGGTTGGGCCTTCACGCAAAGTATCGACGACATGCAAAGCCGCTGGGAAGCACTCGTGAAAGAGGTCACCGGCCGGCTGGACACTGCGTCCGATAACTTCCGGATCAGCGCGGCTGCTTACGAAGAAAATGAGGATCGGGTCCAGTCCTCGTTTTTCAACATCTACCGCTAACGAGCAGGACGGGCAATGGTTACCTTTACTCAGATTATCGAATTGGACGTTTCCGGCCTGGAGACGTTCGCAGACCGATGGGGCCGCGTACATAGAAAAATCAAGGAAGCCCGCGAAGGATTCCATGACGATGTGGTCCGCAAGCTCCATGATGATCAATGGCGGGGGGCGGGCGGCAGCAAGGCACAGGATTACTGTGACCGAATACAGACGGCAATCGACGCCCTGGATGCCGAAGTGGTGAGTCTGCGTAGATTTCTCGACGAAGAGGCCGACGGCTCAAAGGGTAGCGGCGGCGTCAAAGGCTTCGAGGGCCTACAAAAAGAAGCTTGTGCGCTGCAAGAAGAAGCGTTCGTCCATGGCCTGCTGATCAATGATGACGGCAGCATCCAGCGTATGGGGGGATATGACCCTACTGCGCCTGAAGGCTCGGAAAATCTCGACGAGGAGAAGCGCATCATCGCTAATTCGCTCGAAGAGAGAGCCAAGAAGGTGATCGGTACGGCTACTGAAAACGACGAATGGATAGCCGCTAGCCTGAAGGTAATCTTCGGTACGGTTGGCAACTTCGAGACGGAGGACCGCAGGTACAAGGTCTCCGAGCCCACCTTGAAGGATCGGATGGTGCGCAATCAGCTGAATAATGTTGGTGCAATGGCTAATATGAGGGGCTGGAAGACGACTGCTGGGCTAGTCCAGCACTTCCTAGACGGCAATGGTGAGCCGGTCGAGGTCCAACCGCAGCAGATGATGAAGGATATCCCGCAGTTTCAAAGAGACCTCGACAAGACCATGGATCATGACGTCAGCAAGCGACCAGACGGCCCCTTCACCACTGAATGGAAGTCGACCGCGCCGAACCCCAAGGATGGGGACAAGAGCATGGACTGGTATTACGGGCTGAATCACTTCCAGTACCGGACGGTCGGTGAGAAGCATGGGAATGAAGTCACTTACCACGTGGAAGTTCAGAAGCGGTACGACTGGGGAATTCCCAGTGAACATCGCAGAACTCAGGAGGCATTTGGCGGACCGTTCGAGATGTCATTGGAGCAGGCAGATCTCGCTCACCTCAACACCACTGGATTGGGCCGAGACTTCGACGTGAAAGGGAGTTCAGAGCAGATGAGGGCAACGGTATGAAGCCTCTATACGTTGGCCGTCACACTGGTAAGCCGCGGGAACCGCGGGATCCGAATGACTCGGAACAGTCTGCGCCTCAGTCGCGGAAATGGCGTCTCGCCGCCCTCAGTCGAAGCAAGGGCGCGAAAATAGCCTTTTGGGTGGGAATCTTCGCCTGCCTTGCGTTTTCGATCGCCGTGATCGTCGGCCTCGTTCAAGGCTATTACGAGATGAGCCACCCGCCCGGCGGCTGGTGTCAGGACAATTCCCCCAAGTGCGTGAAGCCCTGACCAGGGTCAGCCTGGTCGGTCTGGTGAATATGGGGCGCATGCTCGCGTCCATGTTGCGTGAGTCGGCCAGGACGAACCTGACATTCCTTTCCCCGGGCCCTGAGATGGCGGAGCGTACGGCTGCACCTTGGCGCAGTCGTTGATGCGAGCGTGGGTGGTCAGTCTCTGGTGAAAGGTCGGAGCTCTCGCACTCGCCGCCGCCATCTGCTGCTACAAGCGGCTCGACCGCCTCACCATGTAGGACACGGCCTAAGAGTCGTGGGTGGACGACTGACCCGGTGCACGGTGGCGAGTTGCAATGTCCAGGCCCAGTGTCACGTTCACCCGCCGCCACTTCCGCTCGGACCAACGAGGCGCCTTTCGAGCGTGCGCCCGTGCCCACTCACGTAGTTCCTGATCTGGCTCCATCAGGAGCCTGCTTCCGCAGCGGGCCGCAGCTCCGACCGGGCGTGCTCGCGGTTGCGAGCCAAGTCGTCGGCGACTCCCGCGGCGATGAGGGCAGCGCCGGGGGTATGGCCGGAGCCGACATAGCGCCAGGAGGCGTCCGTGACCGCGCCGGGTGCATCGTCGTGCCCCTCGTGTGCAGCCCGTTCCGCCCGCAGCGCCGCGTACGTCGCCGAATACGCCCGGGACTTGGTGAGGACGTGCCCGCGGAACCCGAGGGCGTGAGCCCAGGACCGCAGCCGCAGATGCTTGAACTCGGCCAGGCCGCCAAGCCTCCAGCAGGTTCGCATCAGGGTCCGGACATGCGGCGAGGCGGGCACCGCGTCGATGTCGCCCCAGGCCGAGAGCCGCCGATCGGCGCCGGCCGCCGTTTCGCTCGCCCCTTTGGTGACGTACTTGGCCACGTACGCAGCCACGGCGTCGTCACTCAGCTCGTAGTCCTCGGGACGAGCGCGGAGCGGCCGAACGTCGATCTCTCGGCCCCATCGCAGCCCGTGCTCGCCAACGGCCGGGCTGTAGGACGTCCGCACGACGACGGAACGGGCAGCAGCTTGCACGGCGGCGCTGAGCCGAGCGGCTGTGCCCCAGACCGGCGGTGGGTCTACCGGACCGGCCGGGCCATCGAGTCGGACGACGGCGTGGACGTGAACTGCCGCGCGCTTCTGATACTCGGCGACCTTGGCGAAGGACAGTCGGGCGTGATCGGAAAAGTGGCTCTGCGGCAGGCCGGCCGTCACGGCGAGGCGTCGACGGACGGCACGAGCGAAACGGTCCCAGAGTTCCCCGGCGTGGGCATGCCAGAGGACATGCGTCACGTAGTCGTAGCAGTCAGCACAGAGCGGTTGGCCGACCAAGGGGTCAGCGGGGTTGTGGACGGAGGCGCAGCCTGTCGGTCGTTCGTGTGCGCAGTGGGCCGCACGACGTCGCGGTCGGCAGCGTGCCCCGGTGGTGGACGCGCGATGAACCGGGCCGAAGGACGGAGCGGTGAGTGTGACGAAGAGCCGGGGGTGTTCGCGGACGTCGTCCGGGACGTTCTTGCCGCCGATGAGCCCGGCGCGGACGAGGTGGAACGTGTCTCCGGCGTGGAGGCGGGAGCAGGGGGCACAGACAGTGGCCCGGCGGTTGCGGCAGCGGACCAGGAGGCGTTCGCCGGGGTCGTTTCGTGTGTCGTAGTGGTGCAGGATCTCGCCGGTCGTGGCGTCGCGCGTGGTGGTCGATCCGGCCAGGTGGACCGGGTTGGCGCAGCCGCCGGTCGCGGTGATCTGCTCAAGCCAGCGGGGGAATTGCGGGTCTTGCGCAAGCCGGATGGCGTCGCAGTCGATTTCGGAGAGCTGACGCAGGCGCGCCGAACGGTCGAGGACGGCGCGCCTGTCAGCCGAGGTGATCTCGGCGGGGATGGTGGTGACCTCCCGGGGTGGGCCGCCGAAGCGGCACGGTGGCTGGGTGGTGGCGTGGTGTCGTCCATGTCGTTCTCTCCTTGCGTGGTCAGGTGTTGAGCGGGCAGTCAGCGGATGGTTCCCGCGCCCCGGCAGATCCGGCACCTGTGCCTGCGACCGGTCCAGGTCGTACGGGATCCTTCGCCCTTGCAGTGAGGGCAGCGCACACGGCGCATGGGCATGCTGTGCCTCCTGTTCCTAGGTGTGTTGGAAGCCCGAGAAGACCCAGGTCACGAGTCCGTTGATGGTGAAGATGACGGGGGTCTGGCCGATGTACACGCCGAAGAGGGCGATGAGCACGGCTTCCCAGGCCCGGACGTCGCGGGAGCGCACCAGAAGCACGGTGATGATTCCGAAGGCCACCGCGAACGGGATGGCTGCTACCTCGCTCATGCGCCTGCCTCCGTGTCCAGGGATTCCAGGGCACTTGCAGGCCCCGGCAGTTCGGGGGCCAGGTCTGCGTATTTCACCGCGGCTTCTTTGGCCTCTTCAGGCCGCGTGAAATGGGAGCGGGCCCGGTCCCAGCCGCCGTCCGTGCCGGTGCAGACGGCTACTCCCTTTTCCTCCGCGCTGATCGACTGAGCTACGGCCACGGCGTCCTTGTTGAGGTCGCCGAGGGTCATCTCCGCCGTACCGGGATCGTTTACCCGGTGGCAGATCCGGCCGCCGAGTTGTGCCCGCAAGGCAGTGACGCCGGAGCCGAGTTCAGAGCCGACCCGCTGCCCGGCGACCACCAGGTGGAGTCCGAGTGCGCCACCGAGCTGTGCCAGCCGCAGGAGGTACGTGGAGCACTGCTCCGCCTCTGCCCGGTCTCCCCGGGTGCCGTTGGACAGGTACAGCTCGGCGAGTTCGTCGATGATGACGACGACCGGAGCGGGCTGTTGCTTCTCGGGCAGCTCCCAGATCGAGCGGGCGCCCGCCTCCCGGCAGATGTGCATGCGGTCCTGCATCTCGACCACGAGCGCGCCGAGTATGGCGGCAGCCTCACGGCGGCAGGTGGCCAGTGCAGTGAGCCGGCTGCCGAAGAGCCCCAGTTCCATGCCTCCCTTGCAGTCGATACCGACGAGGGCGACTGGCTGCGGCGCGAGCTGCGTGATGAGACGCGCCAGGAGCGTGGACTTGCCCGATCGGGTAGCCCCGGTGATCAGCCAGTGCGGCTCCGTCCGCAGATTCATCACCCACGCACCGCCGCTCTCCAGCACTCCGAGCAGGGCCGAAAGGAGGGCGGCCGGAGCAGAGGCGACGCCGGGGCGCTCCAGGGGGTCGCTGGCAGTGGCGACAAGTCGGACGATGCCGCGCTCCGGCGAGGAGACGCGCACGGCGTGCATGCGCCAGGCGTGCGCCAGAGCGTCAGCCGCCGCGATGAACGGCGCCGGTGTCTGCCCCGGGTGAAGCCGTACCTCCACGCTCAACCCCGTACGCGTCGCCCGAGGGAAGGAGATCCGCGGAGTGACGGGCCGCAGGGTCTGCCCCTTGACGACCAGGTCCCCGACGAGTCCGTGCGCCGGCCGGCGGGAGACGGTCAGGTCGTTGATCAGTGCGACCTTCCGCCAACTCCCCATGATCCGGACGACGGCTACCGGGTAGCCGGTGAGGTACCAGAAGCTGACCGGATGCCGGTCCCGCATGTAGTTGCCTGCGACCAGAACCCAGGCCAGCACCGCCAGGAGTAAGGCGAGTGTGTTCGGCCCATCACGCATCACCCGCCTTGCGCTGAGCGGCGCCGGCCGGAACGGTCGGCACGGGCGTGATGGCGGCGGCGCGAAAGCTGATTCCGTGCCGGTCCCCCATCGCCCACGCGAAGGCGTCAAGACCGGTGACCTTGACCTCGTGCCCCTCTTCAACGCCCTTCGGCTCTCCCGTGACCGAGATCTCGATCACCGAGACCCGTCGGCCTTCCTGCCGGACCGTGACGCCGACGGTGTAGATGGTGTTGCCGTCACGGTCCTTCTTCACCTCCTTGCTCTCGAAGTCCGCGATCTTCGGTTCCGGCGCGACGGCGCAACGAAGTACGCCGAGCCGGGTGGTGTCCACAGGGATGGACTGCATGTTCTTTGGCCTCCTTGGCCACTTAGGCGTCAGCTCAGATGCTGACATCTGTCATTACGGGGGCGTAGGCCCGGAGTTCGGACTGCGACGGCCGTGGAAGCTGGGCGCCGTACTCCCGCCGTCACAGATGCAGGCGCGTGAGGAGAGCGAACGGCCCGGCTGTGGCTGAGGGGGAGCGGGCAGCTGCCGCGCTGTGGCTGAGCCCGTCGTGGGCGCTCCGCTCAGCGCGGCCCCGTCGTGGTGACGCGTTCGGCCGCGGGCTTTGGGTAGCAAGGTGCACTGCGGCAACGGTGGCTTCATCACACGCCCCGCCGTCGAGAATTCGTGCTGCACTGCCTCAGCAGGTCTGCCAGCTCATCTGCGGCGGGCAAGGCTGCCGTGAGTCGCACGACACCCCGACCTTCGGCATCGACGTTGGGCACCGCCCGGACATTCGAAGAATCAAGGCCCGCAGCCCGCAGCGCGCCATTCAGCTTGTCCGCCGTCGCCCTGGCCTGCCGCCAGCCGGACAGGTAGTCGACATCGGCGCTCCACACCCAGGCGTCAGGCCCCACGTCGTTGAGGCCACCCATCAGCCCATCTCCGTCATCGCGCATCACGTGCGCCGCCTCCGTTCCCGTCCAGTAACGCTTCATCAACTTCTTTTTGGCCGGGGCATAAAGGCAGCACGGCGGCCCCGGTACCATCAGGCACCGGGGCCGCCGTGCCCCCTGCCGGGCCACCCTTCGCTTTCCACGGCTGACGGGGTGGCCCGGTCTCGGTATTCGGTTGTTTTGCGCGAGTGTCAGCGAGGCCCCTCTACGAGCAAGGCTCGGAAGAACGTCGTCACCACGCACCGGAACCCGGTGTGTCCGGTACGGCCCGCGTGGCGCAGGCACCACACGTCCGGTCCCTCGGCTTCCTCCGACGCACCCGAGTCCTCACCGCATGACATGCACTCCTGCACGTAGATCGGTCCGCTCCCCGAGGTGTCGACCGTCAGAGCCCAGTCCGCGAAGCGCCATACCGACCGAGCCGCCGTCACCGGAGCTCCCGATCACCGCGCCAGACCGCGAGCTCATCCGAGGCATTCACGCGCAGCGGTCGCCCCGACTTGAAGACCAGCGTCAAGGCCGGCTGGCCCGCCCCGCGCTGGTCGGAACGCACTGCTTTCACCTCTCGGAGTTCGCCACACAGACTCACCACGTCGCCGCGACGCACGCGCGCCGCCAAAACCCGTGCCATTGCCACCCATCACCCTTCATTGAGTGCCATGCCAGATCGGCAGGCCTCGTTGCTTCGTGGATGTGGACGCGGCCCCTCAGCCCTCTAGGGAGCGTGGACCAAAGGGCCGCGCCCGGCCAGACACGGTGGTCGCTCCATGTCTGGCAGTGGGCCCGCCGCGGCCTCCCCGATCGCAGAAGGGAGTCTCGCCGCCAGCAGCGGACCACGTATCTCTACGTCCGGCCGTCGGAGGCGCGGCAAACGAGGTCGAAGCGGCAGAACACGGTTTTTCCGCCCACCTCTTCCGGCGACCACCACAGGCTGTCCGCCAGCGCCTGCACGATCCGCAGGCCCCGCCCGGAGTCCAGTAGCGCCGGCTCGGGCGGATCGTCCACCAGCTCAGGAGAGGAGGCCTTCCCCAGCGAGAACTGCGGCGGGGAGGAGTCCTCATCGGTCACCCCGAGGAAAAGCCACTTGGGCCACTTCGTGAGAGTGACATCGATACGGCGAGCAGCAGTCGGCACAGCCAGGCGGTCGTCAGGAATAGCGTGATGGACCGCGTTGCCCACAAGCTCGGACGCGCAGAGCACAACATCGTCGACGAGAGCACCCAGGGCCCAGTCTTCGAGAGCTGAGCGGACCATCTTCCGCGCTGCCTGCACCGTGTCCGCTGAATCCGCGAACAGAGTCAGCGCCTGGAACTGCTCCAACTGCGTGGCGTCATATGGAAGAGCCTTGACCCGCGGGGTCAAGGCCGAGCGATCCATCCTCCGAACGCTCATCGCATTCCCTCCAGTTACCGACAGGGCGACCTCCCTGCCGTGAGAACAGTCAAGGGCAGGCCAGGCGGAAGCGGGAGCGTTCACCGGGGGGTTCACGAGAACACCGGTGGGTACGAAGGGGGTTCACAGATGAACCCCCTATGTCAGTGGCTTGTGCCACGATGAATACTCGCCGTCATTCTCGGGTTGGCAGGGGAGCATGAACCGAGAGCCGAACGCGCAATTGATCGCAGTCATGGACGAAGCGAAGGTCTCGAACAAAGGCCTCGCAAGACGTATGAAGGACGCCGCCGAGCAGCGCGACGACAGCCTGGGGACGACACACGTCTCCGTACAGCGGTGGCGGGACGGCGCGGGGATCCAGCCGAGCACGGCCGCGATCATGGCGGACGTACTCGGCGCCAAGCTTAAACGGCGCATCACGCCCGGCGATCTTGGATTCTTCGATCAGTCGAAGCCCGCAGCTCCACCGCCGGCCGAATACCCACGCACCGTGCCCGACGTCCTGTCGATGCTGGACGGGCTTGCCGAGGAACGGGCCGAAGCCCCGTCGAGCAGCCCGCTGATCATTCCCGAAGCCGGCCTCAGCTCCGCAGTCCTGTCATGGATTGTGGCGCGCCCCGACGGTATCGAGGCCGACCGGCCCGCCTCCCCACGCGTCGGCATGCGCGACGTCAAGGCGATCAGGGCGGCCGCCGAGATGTTCATGCAACTCGACTTCAGATTCGGCGGTGGTCACGGCCACAAGGCCCTACGCCATTACTTCCGTCATGAGGTCCTGCCGCTGCTCAGTGCCAGCTACAGCGAACGCGTCGGCGCAGCGCTGTTCGGCGCCGCTTCCGAGATCTCACAGTTGCTCGGATGGACCGCGTATGACTCCGGGAACCACGTCCTCGCGCACCGCTACCTGACGGCGACGTTACGCCTGTCCCAGGCCATCGACGATCGCATGTTCGGAGCCCGCATTCTCGGCAACCTGAGCCATCAGGCGAACTACCTCGGCAACCACGCCCAGGCGATTCAACTCGCCCGCGCCGCCGTCGAGGGAGCCAAGGGCCGAGCCACCCCACGCGCGATGGCGAACTACTCAGCAATGGAGGCTCGTGCCTACGCGAACACGGGCGACACCAGCGGCGCCGGCCGAGCCATGAACGAGGCAGAACGCCACTTCGAGCGAGCTGACACCGGCGAAGACCCGGAATGGCTCGGCTATTTCGACTCGGCAGAGCTCATGGGCGAACTCTGCCACTGCTTCCGCGACCTGAAGATGCGCCGCGAGTCAATCGAGGCCGCACAACGCGCGGTCGACGGCACCGACCCGAAGTACGCCCGTACCCTCGGGTTCTGCCGGATGGTCCTCGCCCAAAGCCAGCTGCTGAACGGCGAGCTGGAAGCCGCCGTGGAGACCGCAAGCCTCGCAGTCAACAGCGGAGACACCCTCCAGTCGTACCGCTTCCAGCGCTACGTCACCGACTTCCAGCAGGAGGTCAGCATCCACGTAGGGAACCCTTCCGTGGCTGCCTTCCACGACCAAGTGCGTGAGGCTCTTGGTCGTCTGGACGAGATCTAGGGCACGTGCGACAGAAGATTCCCAACGGTCAGAACCAACGGCCGCACTGGGCTCTGCATGGGCTCTGCAGCTGTGCTGGCCGGTCGATGGTGCGTTCGGTGCGTAGGCGTTGGCCTCCACCGCGAACGGCACGGAGATTGGAGCTGGCGCAGGGCGGCTCAACCACCCAGGAGCCATGCGGAGTTGTGATATCTTCTTGCCAATCTCAGACTGCGGGAAGCGGTCTGTCCGCGCCCTGGGCGGCCCGATGAATGTTGGGGTGCCAGGAAGGATTCCATAAACTTGCTCGGGCCTCCGCACGGGTGGGCGGGAGAGTGGTTTCAAAGCCTGCGGGACTTTACCCGCGTGTAGTGCCCTGTTCTAGCCTCCGAGGGGCTTCCTCGGTCTGAGTTTTTGGTGTCGGCAGGAATTCAGTTCTGTCCACGTAGTTTGTGGTCGAACTGATCCTGCGGTCTGTGACCGGTTCGACCACCTGTAATGGAAGGGTCTACGAACCGGTGGACGAAATTATCGTTCTCTGGCTCCTTGCCGGCGCAAGCGTGATCTCGGTTCTCCTCTTTTCAGTCAAGGGTGTTCTTGATCAGTTGCCGGGAGTTTTTCAGTCCTACAGAAGGGCGAAGCGCGCTTGGCGGGGTGGCGGAGAAAGTGGCCAGGAGTGAGCAGAGGATGCTGGAGCCGACCTTCCGGGCCCTCGGACGCCCTGGCACCGAACCACCCTGCACCTCAGCCCTCTGGAGACCCCTAATCCAGGGGGCTGTCGTCTCTCCGAGGAGCCTCATGATCGGCCGGTGGGTGCCATCAGGGCAACCCACAGGATACAAGACGCAACACATCCACTGCCCGACGCTCCACGTCAACTGTCAGGGCCGCGAGGGGCAGTCGGTCTGCCGCGGCTGCCGACTCGGTGACGGAGAAGACCTGGTGACTTGCCTCCTCGGCCAGGCTCGTGACTGGCTTCAGGCATTAACCTCCCGCGACGGCACCTTGTACGGAGGAACCGCCGGCGCGTGAACGGGTCACATCCCCCACGCTTTTCGGAAGGATTCGATGCAACCGACCGACGTCCAGGGACTGAGCGAGAGTGCCTGGCGGGCGTCAGCGAGCTTGCCGAGGGACTTGTGGCCTGCTGCTAGAGTCTCTGCTTCTCTAAGCTGGGTTGCGTCCAAGTCTTCTCCAAAGAACTCGATCACTGTTGCGGCGAAGAGCATGAAGGCGGCAAGTTCGCATCCCAGACGTGCTGCGGGGAGCAGTTGGGAGGAGCCGCCAGGGTCGGGAGTGGTCCTGCCCCTCTGGACGATCCATGAACGCAACTCGTCGTGCCACTGGCGAAATTGTGCTGCCGTAGCGCTCTTTGGCTCGATGCATTCGAGTTGACCAAGGAGGTCAAGTCCAACGGGGTTGCAGGACTCTCTTAACAGACTGTGTCGTATGGCCCACAATCGTGCGACTGCCTCGCGCTGCATTAGGTCCGGCACAGCCCGTACCAGGTGAATATCGTTATCACTCGCCACGTCTAGCCGACCGACCAGCTCACGTGTACTACGCAGCAGTTCACGGGGAAGGCCTCCGGAGAGTACGTAGCATAGTGCCACGAACGGTTCCTTCCATCCTAGGAGCAGGCCATAGAGAATCTTCCGCGCCGTGGGCATACTCAGGCGCTGCAGAGTGATTACGTCATCGAAAGAACTATCAAACACATCGCGGAAGGGTTTGCCGCGCCGCTCGAAGCTTGCCGCTGCTTCCTCCGAGACGGAGACAAGGAAGAAGCAGCGACTTGCTCCGAAGACTGCCTTGATGTCGTTGAGGAAATCCTCAACCGATTCCGCGCTCTTGAGTTTGTCCAACTCGTCAACCGCGATGACCAGTTCGTAACAGTTGGTCGCCGACTCAAGGAAGGCCCGAAGCTCGGCAACGATTTCTGGGAAAGTTTTGGTGCGCTCCGCCAAGGTCGTTCCCTGCTTGGCGCCGACGTCAACGCCTAGGGGAAACTGGCGTGTTCCGCCAATCTTGACCACGGTTGAGCGCTCGCTATTGAGGGTCTGCTCATAGCGGATCTGACGCAGCTTGTTCCACGCGAGGTCTCGGAGGTCGCGAACATCCTGGGATTCTACGAAGTGCCTCATCTCCATCCCCACAGTGAAGTGACGGGCCGCACCCACAGCCATGGAGAATTGGGTCACGCGGATCCCAGCGAGGAGTAGCGTCACCCCGAGGACGAGGGCTCCCATACCACCCAGCAACGCCCAAGTGCCAGGCCCCAAGCCTCCAGCTGTCGTGAGCAGGGGCAGACCGATCGCTGCGCAAAGAGCGAGGTATAGGCAAGACGAAGTCGCAATAGCGGAACGGTGGTAATGAAGCCGTCGCTCTTTGGTCGCTCTCTCCGCGCGTGACATTCCAGGTGATTGCCAGAGGCCGGCTGGAACTGTCATCCGCACGATGCTGACGAGAACCAATGTGAGCAGCATGGCCGCCACGGCCGTCAATGCCAAGCCCAGGTAAGAAAGCCAGCCGTCGGGTGCAGTCAGCAGCGGAGCGGCTTGGTTAAGAAGGAAGGCACCTACTGTTAGGCTAAACGCACCAGCCAACGCGACGCAGAGCCCAGTAATGGCTCTAGCGGACCGCCATTGGGGGATCTCATTTCGACCAATTTCCTCCGATTCCAGGTCCGCCTCCGGACCGAGGACCGCGCGACAGGCTTCGGCATGGAGGTGCAGTACAAAGTCGCGGGGCTCGTATGCGACAGGTGCCGCCACGGCGACACCCAACCTTGGTCGTTTGGGCGAGTCGGTGCGTACTGTTCCAGAATCCCTGACGGGTGTACTGGCAGGCGTGAAGAATTTGATGAGGGTCGACTTCCCTACCCCCCCCCGGGGGCCAGCGATCCCGAAGCTTCCTTCAGCGTGCTGGCGGATCATGGCCTCCAGGCGTTCGAAGGACGACGTGATCACCACCTTCTCGTTGGTGATTGTTTCTCGGAGGCCGTCGAGAGATCGTACTCGCATATTCAAAGCGAACTGCTCAGTCGCAGCAACGTTCAGGGCCGTGAGGACAAGTCCCTGAACTGCTGATTCGGCTGTGTAGCTGAGGTCTCGTTGCGCTGACTGCCACTCCGTTTCCAACGTGCGGAAATCCAAACGCTCGCGTGCGCTGGAGCGTTGGCGGTCCAGTTCCTCCTTCACCTGCTCTTCGACTCTCGTCAGTAGGTGGGCAACGATGGCAGCCTGACTCGGGAGAGCGTCCCAGGGATCGGCTGGCCAGTCCGGTGGCCCGGACCGAGGCTTGCGCCTAACCTTTGGCAGCCAGCGCCGCCGAGCCTCGCCCCAGGTTGCGGTCGTTCCCGGACCTGCCGTCACCAGTCTTTGGGCGGCAACACATCGCTCCCATGCTGCGTTCAGCAGGGCTCGCACTTGTTCGATGCGGAACCTTTCGGTGGTTGCGGGCCCAGTCGCCGTGAGCTCGCGAATTGCGCCTGCCACATCTGACAGCTTCTCCCACGAGACAGTGAGCCTCCTGAACTTCCGCAAGTGACTAGGATCTGATGCCATTTCATCCACCAGCAGCTCATGCAGACGCTTGTAGAGCTGACGAGTGCGATCCAGCTGGTCGGCGATGTTCAATCTCAGAACGTCACGTTGCGCTGTGATCACTTGTGTGAGATCCGGGGCCTCCTGGAGTTCCTCCATCTGCTCGATGATCTCCGGTCGAGCACGCACAGCCTCCAGCGCCTCGTCCAGGACTTTGCTTTCAGCAACGTAATAGGGTCCCACCGGCGCGGGCAGTGTGAAGGACTTCGGCGAGCCCCGACCGCGTGCACCCTGCTCTGGAAGGTCGCCGCTTGGAGATGGCATAGGGACCACCCGCCGTCATCGTTCTTTGTTTTCCAGCCTCACCCCATGCCTGTGCACAGTCAAACCGACCTTCGGGTCCTGTGGCTTTGAGGACCGGAAGCTCTTGAGCTGCTTGGCCTTCCGCTGGACGTCGTTGCTGCGGGCATAGCGCGCGGTTGGAACCAACGGCGCGACCGCCCTGGCTGCCGCGCCATCAGCGGTTGTCCTGCTGGTTCCGGCGTTGGGGGATCGTGCGCCGCATCTGCCATCGCCGCAGGCGACGGGTCCGGTGTGAACTGCATCCGCTGTCGCCCACGGGTGTTCCGGTCGCGTCCCCGGATGCCCGCTGGCCAGGTGCGGTGTACACCGACGGACCAAACATGTGACTCATCGGACCCGCCTCCGCAACTATCGGGGGCGCCAATCCCGCGGTCCGTCGTCATTGCGCAGGCCGGCAATGCGCCGCCGGTACTCGTCAGCGGTCGCGCCGTCCTCCTGCACGTTCTGCATGAGCCACGTCGTCATGCCGAACTCCTGGAGGCCGCGCAGTGTCTCGTACCCGTGCCAGTCGTGCAGGTCCCGCCCGTACGCGGTCACGAAGTCGGCGTACTGCTCACCGGTCTGCCACCCTAGGCTGTGGTGTTCCACGGCCGTGACCATCAGGTCCCACTCCGGGTGATCGAAGCAGAAGGCTTCGAAGTCGATCAGGATCACTTTCCCTTGATCATCCACCATGAGGTTCTGCACGTGCGCGTCACCGTGTACAGGCCCTTTGGATGTCTCGAACCTCAGGTCGTTGAACTTGTCCCGCAGCTCCCGCCACCGCTTCCGCAAGAAGAGCTTGTCATCCTGGGGGATCACGGCGCGGTCCAGGCGCAGTTCTTGCTTGTCGAAGGGGTCGAAAGACGGCAGCTCAAGGCCGGCCGGGACAGTCAGCGCATGAAGGTCGCGCAGCATGCCGCCCAGCTCCCCGTACGTAGCCTTCCGGCCCCCCTCAACGATCAGATGCCAGAAGGTCACAGGATGGCCGTCTATCAGGAACGGTTGCTCCAGGTCCTCGACGATGCGAACAGCAGGGAACCCTTCACGCTGGAGCCACCGCGAAACGGCTACCTCTGTACGGGCTTTGGGCAGCCACTCTTCTCCACGTGCCACACGGACGATCACCGGCGCCGACGCCAGCCGAAAGAGTCCGTTCTCCCCGAAGCGGATCAACTCCGCCCCTCTGTCATCGAGCCCCGCAGCCCGACACGCGCCAGCCATCACCCGCGCCGCCCCCGCCGACGTGAACCCCTCTTCCGACCCCCGAGCAGCGTCAACCGCCATGCCCGAACCAGCTCCCCTAGTTGCGTGCGATCAACCGGCGCACGCCATGGGCGACCAACCCGCGTGTGCCGGACACGACCACGACCGTACAGACCCGTCACCGACTCAGCCGAGAGGATAGGTAGCGGCAGCCGGACGACGTGGTGCGCCACGTTTGCTGGGCGGGTGCACCACGCAGGCATGAGAGGTAATTTCCGTACGCATGCCGTTTCCTGCACTACTCTTTAGTAAGTAGTAAATGGCCTGGCGCTGCATCATTCCCCTTCCTGAAGTCCATTTTACGCGCTAAAGTCCCAGCCTGCCGGGTGCCCCATCTGATCCCAGGAATCTAGAGTTGCGCGCAGGATTACGCAATATTTCTGATTGAGACCTCGAAACTCTTGTGTCCGACTCATGCTTTCGAGGAGGGATTTCATCCTTCCTTGTGAAGCGAACTTTTGAGCAATGAATGCGACGTCATCGTAGCGGCGATCTCGCGCGCAAATAACCATATATCTCGCTGCCGTGAAATCATGACCGCTGTTCGCGACCATGTCAGTGAATTGACTCCGTTGGGCTGGCGAGATGCCGAGCAGGGCTTTCCAGAGGGCGGACATATCTGGCATTCGTCCGTAGTCAAATGCGGAAATTAGGAGCTGACGCGCCCGGCCTGTATGCCCTTCCTCCAGCAGTCGCAGCAGTGCCGGAACAGTCAATTTGCATGACAGGGTCGACAGGGCACGGAGGATTTCATTCTCTGGAATATTCGCCACGCGAAACCTGTCCCACAAAGCCACAACCTCATAATCATCCGACCTTGTGTTGACGGCACGCGCCAACAGTCTTTCGCTTAGGTTCCCTGTCCCAAAGGTGATCTCTCTCCAGTCGTTGGCCAGCTGTGACAGTTCAACATCTGCCCGCGACGACGCGGCTGCATCACAAAGAGTGATGATGGGCTCTGGCTTCTTGATTGCCTGCATATGGTCGTTCAAATCCTCCGCAAGCGCAGCAATCGCGAAGCCTGCAGAAATCACATCCTCAACTGGCCTCAGGCGGGCTACATTTTCCACAAAGTCATTCAGAAGTAGCTTGGCGTCAATCCCCTGAAGCCACTCAACCAGTGCTACCACATCAGCAAGTTGACGCGACCATGCCGCCTCGGTCAACGCCTTCGATACCTCATGAACTCTCTCGCTCGTCCACTTCTCAAACAGTTCCGCCCGAAATTCTTCCAGAGGAACATCAGTCACCCCGTCCAAGATTGTGCGCTCTGCAAGCTGTTCCTCAAGCAGCAGTACACGCTCCCTGAATTCCACACTCTGTCGCTCTGCCTTCTCGCGGAGGTGAAGAGCGTTGTGCAGGTCTTCCCGGAGCTCTTCGAGCTCCGTCATGAGATCATCGCGCTCTGCTGAGAGCCCGCAAACTTCCCCCTCCCGCTTAGCCTCTCTTTGTGTTGCCGCAACCTGTTCTGCCGTCCAGTCACTGTGGGCCTGAGCTACCTCACCCCGGAGGCTCTGGAGTTCGTTCTCCTTCTTCTCGATAAGGAGGTGAAGCGCCTCTTCTCGGTGTATAAGGCGTGTGACCTTGCGATTAGAGTGGGCCAGTTCGTCGCGCAGCGCCTCAAGCTGGTATTCGGCGGGATTGCTGACCTTCAGGGCTGCCAGGCGGAGGTCTCGTAAATGTTGCCGCACCTCTGGACGCATGGAGGTGTTGTGATGCGCTTCGGTTTCACGGATGAGGCGGTCGATGAAGTCTTGCGTTGCCAGCCGCTTCCCGCTCAACGACCTCGAAACGAGGGACTCACTCCATGAGGTCCGCAGGGCGTATGCACGTTGGGTGACCCCCAGAGTGTTGAACAGCTCGGACAACTCCTTGCCGAGTGCCGCAACTTCGGGCACGTCGCCGCGTTCGACGGCCGACGAAGTTGCTGGTACGCGCGCGATCTCGTTCACCGGGTCCCCTGTGACGATTTGACTTGGCATTGGCAACGGTTGCGCCTATCGCAACATATCTGGTCTTACCAGGCTTGAGTCATCGACTAGGCGTCCCAGACAGGAAGGGCCTCAATGTCTTCTCGTTGGCCAACGGTTTTGGCTGGCGCACGATGGGCGCAGCGCGCCGTCATCGTCGCGTTCGCGCTCGTTCCCATGCTCGTTGTGACGGTGGCTTCGTCGCCGGCCTTGCTAGTGCTCCCGTTCCTGCCAGGGCACAGCTCAAGGGCCCAGGACATCACTCGCCAACTCGCGGCATGGACCCGGACGTTGCTGGTGTCTAGCAGGTAGGTGGCGTTCTTGAGGTAGAGCTCACTGAGTTAATCAGGCAGTGCGCACGGATGCGCCCCGACCTGGAAGAGATCGGGGCGCATCCACCGAGCAAGTTGCGACAAGTCGGCAGCCAGTGCGGAAACCTTCTCCTGCCTCGCGATCGAGGACTCCACCATGGGGCACGATCAACGTGCGTATCGATCGTCCAGCAACGCTTGTCGATGTGTAGCGGATGGCAGCGAGGCTTGAGGGCTGTGAAGCTAGGCGGCCTTCGGCTTGGCCTGCTGTACCACCTCGAACGACCACAAGGCAGAACCGCTAGCAGCGGGCTTCGGCCGGTCGCTGCCGCCCTGGTGGGCCGCCTTCATGGGTCCCTCCATCCACGCCTGGAACGACTCCTCGTCACGCCACCGCGTGTACACCAGGTAGTCGTCGGTGCCTTCGACCGGGCGGAGGAGTTCGAACCACTCGAAGCCGTCGGAGCTCTCAACCGCGTGGGCGCGGGAGGCGAAGCGCTTCTCAAGGGTTTCCCGCTGCTCGGCGGGGACGGTCAGTACGTTGATCTTGACTACGCTCATGCGCCCATCTTGCCGCATGTGGTGTTAGCGGAGTGTCAGCGGCATCGAGCGGAACAGAGTGGTACATCAGAGCACCCGTTGCGGGCGCAGCAGCTCGAACCACTCGAAGCCGTCCGAGGAATCCACCGTTCCGGCGCGCGACGCAAAGCGCTTCTCCAGAACCTCGCGCTGCTCGGCGGGCACGGTCAGTACATTGATCTTGACTACGCTCATGCCCCCATCTTGCCGCACGGTCGGCCCGCGGCGGCCACGAAAACCGTGCCGCCGGAGGCGTGGGGCGCCATGGCTACTACCTTGCGAGGTCCCCAGGCCGTCCGGCTTCATCTTCCCGAGTGCGCAGGGTGCGTGCCATGCGTGCCTCGGCGGACTCCCCGGCGCCGTACGGGCCGAGTGGAAATCAGGGCCAGGGCCGGCAGGCGCGGCCGGTCAGTTGTGCAGTTTCAGGCCCTTGGTGATTTTGTCGATGATGCCGCGGGGGCCGTGAACGGCGAGTCCCACCAGGTCGAGGTCGGCGACGGCCACCGCCCGCACCGCGGCCCGGTTGTCGTCGTCGTTTCCCGTGCGGAACATGTCGGCGGTGTACAGCGCGGTCGGTACGCCGCGGCTGAGTGCCCGGGCGTGGGTACGGGACAGCGCCCGGGAATCGGCGGCGTAGCAGAGCACGGGCTCGCGCAGCAGTGCCAGGTAGTTCTGCCCGGAGGCGTCCTCGTAGGGCTTGCCCATGATGTCGTCGGTGGCGTGCGCGATTCCGCTGGCGAGGAAGGCGGTGACGTTCAGTTTCTGCCAGACGGCGAGGTCGTCCCGGACGATCACGGCGATCTTGGTGTCGAAACGAGGCGCGGCCGGGGCGGTGCCAGGGGATGTGGCCGTGTCGGCGGATGCGGTCGGTGCAGTCGTCATACGGGGAGTGTCGTCCGGCATCCGGACCACCGTCTTGAACGCTGGTGCGGCGCGGCAGACTGGAGTGATGAGCAGGCAGCACGGCGGGGACTGGGCGCGCTACTGGCGCGACAGCGAGCGGCCCCTGGAGGCGATGCACGCGCACTTCGTCCGCCATGTCTTCCACCCGCACAGCCATGACGCGTACTCGTTCGCCGTGACGGAGACCGGCGCCCAGCGCTTCACCTGCCGGGGCGCGGGCCACACCAGCGCGGCCGGCATGGTGATGGCGTTCAACCCGGACGACCCGCACGACGGGGAGTCCGCCGTCGAACTCGGCTTCACCTACCGGATCATGCACATCGGCCCGGACGTGGTCCGCGGCGTTCTCGACGATGTCACCGACGGCCGGGGCGCCATGCCGCTGTTCGCCCGTCCGGTCGTCGACGACCCGGTGCTGGCCCGCGCCCTGCGCCGGCTGCACCCGGCACTGGTCGGTGGCGCGGATAAGTTGGTGCGGGAGGAACGGCTCACCGCGGCCGTCGAAGCCATGGTGCGGCGCAATGCGTCCCGCGGCGCCACGCCCACCGGACCGCGCGAACTGCCCCCGGGCGCACAGGCACCGGCGGCCCGGCGCGTCCGCGAGCTGCTGAGGGCGGCCTATGACCAGCCGCTGTCCGCCCAGGATCTCGCCGATGCGGCGGGCTGCAGCCGCTTTGCGCTCTACCGGGCGTTCCGGGCCGAGTACGGCATGGCGCCCAGCGACTTCCAACGGCTGCTGCGACTGCGACGCGCCCGCACGCTCCTCATCGACGGCCGGCCGGCCGCCGAGGCGGCCACCGAGGCAGGCTTCGCCGACCAGGCGCACTTCCACCGCTGGTTCGTGCGCTGCTTCGGTGTCACGCCGGGTGCCTTCCGCGGGGCCGGGGCGCGGACGTGAGGCGGCAGAGGTGAGGCGGTGGACGTGCGGCCGTGGACGTGCGGCCGCACGCGTGAGGCTGTACACGTGAGGCCGTACGCCTGAGGCGGCTGACGCGGGGCACGGGTCGGCCGCGCGGCGGCGGGGAAGGAACCGGAACCGTTCGAGCGGCACTGCGCCCCGCCGGTTGGACCGGCGGGGCGCAGTGCCGCAGCAGTGATGAAGCAGCTGTGGTGCAGGGTCCGATCGCCCCGTCGCCTGCCCGGTCGGGCGGTGCGCGGCGGCGCTCGGTGTGCGGTCAGGCTGCCGAGCCGGCCTTGACCGCCTCGCGGACCTCGCGTGCCTCCGCCTCGGTCTCGACGGCCGGCGGGGAGCCGGGCAGCGGCTTGCGGGCGCTCTCCGACATCAGCAGGACGGCGATGCCGCCGATCACGGCCGCCGCCATCATGTAGTAGGCGGGCATCATCTTGTTGCCGGTCGCGCCGATCAGGGCGGTGACCACCAGCGGCGTCGTCCCGCCGAAGAGCGACACGGAGATGTTGAAGCCGATCGACAGGGAGCCGTAGCGCACCTTGGTCGGGAACAGCGCGGGCAGCGTGGACGGCATGGCCGCGGTGAAGGTGACCAGCAGCAGTCCGAGGGCGGCCATGCCGACCGCGATGGCGGCCAGCGACCCCTGCCGGATCAGCAGCAGGGCGGGCACGGACAGCACCAGGAAGCCGACGCAGCCCGCGCCGATGACCGGACGGCGGCCGAAGCGGTCGGTGAGCCGGCCCGCGAACGGCTGGACGCCCATCATCAGGACCATCACCGCGAGCACGACCAGCAGTCCGTGCGTCTCGTCGTACTTGAGCTCCGAGGTCAGGTAGCTCGGCATGTACGACAGCAGCATGTAGTCCGTGACGTTGAAGACCAGGACCAGCCCCACGCAGAGCAGCATCGACCGCCACTGACCGAAGATCATCTCGCGGATGCCGATCCGCTTCTCGGCCTCGCGGCGCGCCTTCTCCTTGGTCCGCGCTTCCTTCTCCAACTGGGCGAAGGCCGGGGTCTCTTCCAGCCGCATCCGCAGGTAGAGGCCGATGATGCCCATCGGCCCGGCGACCAGGAACGGGATGCGCCAGCCCCAGGAGGTCAGGTCGTCGGTGGACAGCACCGCGGTCATCAGCGTGACCAGGCCGGCGCCGCCGACGTAACCGGCCAGGGTGCCGAACTCCAGCCAGCTGCCGAGGAATCCGCGCTTCTTGTCGGGCGCGTACTCGGCGATGAAGGTGGAGGCGCCGCCGTATTCGCCGCCGGTGGAGAAGCCCTGTACCAGGCGGGCGACGAGCAGCAGGACGGGCGCCCCGACGCCGATGGAGGCGTAGGACGGGATCAGGCCGATGGCGAAGGTGCCCGCCGCCATCATGATCATGGTGATCGCGAGGATCTTCTGCCGGCCGATCCGGTCACCGAGCGGCCCGAAGACCATGCCGCCGATGGGGCGGACCAGGAACGCTGCCGCGAACGCCCCGAACGTCGACAGCAACTGCGCGGTCGGATTCCCGGACGGGAAGAAGACATGTCCGAGGGTGACCGCGATGTAGCTGTACACGCCGAAGTCGAACCACTCCATCGCATTGCCGAGCGCGGCCGCCGACACGGCACGTTTGACCATCGCGGGGTCGACGACGGTCACCGCGTCCGATGGCTGCTGGGCCGGATCCCCGGCCCGCTCCTGTTGCGGATCGGCTGCGGTATCGGCACGGCTGCCGACGGGGTTACGGGGCCCGGGGGCGACGGTGGAATGCGTCGGCACGTGCTCGCTCGCCTGCGCTCTCTTTGGACGACAACATGACTCCGCCCGCCACGGAGCGGCGGGCCCAAGCCCGCCATGGAGCGGCGGGCAAAGGTCGACCATAGGGGCAGACCGGATCATCACGGACAGTGCGCGGACGACCGCGCAGGTGGCCGTATACCCGCTCCTTGCTGGGGAAACGCCTTGTCGCGGAGCAATCCACGGCACTTATGTCTGTGATCCATATCGCGATCATCCGCTGCAACCTTCGGCGGATTGTGAGGTGCACCACGTGCGGGGGAGGGGGTGGGCCCGGGTGACGGGCGCGCCGCTGCGGGGTTGCGGGAGTCCGCAGGCGGGCGCGAAAGCGGTGCCTGCCTCGCGGGCACGAAAGCGGTGCCTCGCGGGCGCGAAAGCGGCGCGGCGGCACACTACCCGGCCGCCGCGCCGATGTGGATCGTCGCGTTCTCTCCAGGGTCATCCATGACCGCCGGCCCCGCCACTCGGGCGCGGGCCGGCCGGCGGGCCGTTCAGCCGGTGAAGAGCGCGGTGAGTGAGGCGACGACGGCAAGAGCCGGCTGGGCGATATCGGCGCCCGCGGCCACCATGGCGCGCAGCCGCTCCAGCCTGCCCCGTACGGCCGGCTGGTCGGGCGCCGGCTCGGCGGTGAGTCGCGCCAGGTCGTGCACCACGCCCGCGGCCTCGTCCCGGTCGGTGTCGGAAAGATCCCGGCTGTTGAGGACGAGCTGCAGGAGCCGGCTCAGCTCGTCCACGCCGGCCACGGACGGGTAGCTGTTCTGGAAGTCGCGCACGACGGTGTCCGTCGGACGGTTGATGAAGGTGGTGTTCGTGCCTTGGAAATAGAAGTTCTCCGTCATGGAACCCGATCCTCCGGAGGTGATGACGACATGGCAGTCGGTGAGCCGCAGATCGCGCACGCCGGCCGCTTCCGTGGCGGGGCGCAGGGCGGCGCGGATGGCCCCTGACGCGGCGCGGATCCTGGCGAAGGCTTCGGCGTCGGTTGCCGCTGCCCGCTGTGCCCGCCCGATTCTTCGGAGCATCTCTTCGGGCGAGGCGTATTGCGCCTCGTCGAGGCGGCTGTGCTGGTAGTTCAACGGGTGCGAGTCCGGCGGCAGGGGGAATTCGCTGACCGGTGCCCTCGGCCCGGTCTGCTCGGCAGGATCCTTGAGCACGCGGGCAATGCCACCGAAAAGGGAGCGGAAATATCCCACGGTGGACTGCTCGACGGGGAAAATGATCTTTTCGCTGTCGCGCAGACCGCCCCGTGGATCGCCCACGAAGACCAGGCAGGGCAGCAGGCCGGGCTCGATGCCGAGCCGGTCGGCGAGGGCGTAGGCGCCCTGGGGGTCGTACGGCTGCCAGCGCAGCCACTGCATGCCCGCCAGCGGACGGTAGAGCTCGGGTTCGAGCCGGGTGCGCCAGTACCGTTTCGCGGCGCCCCGGTGGGCACGGCGCTCCACGACGAACACCTGGGTCGCCGGGCCGGACAGGGCGTGGAGGTCGTCGAAGTGTGTGCGGACGTAGGTGGCGAGTTCGTGGTCGGCGTCGGTGTAGAGCAGCAGGCCCCACAGCCGCGGACCGCTCTCCGGGGCCGGTGCGTTGGCGGTCAGCTGGAGCTTTTCCAGCAGAGCGGCAGGGTTGCGCGCCGCGCTCATGCTGTAGCAGGCCCGGGGCTCCCGCTCGATGCACAGCACCAGCAGGTCGCCGTCCGCCAGTTCGGCCTCGGCCAGCGTCCAGGACTCGTCCAGCCGTTCGTCCGTGACCGGGTCGGCGAGCCAGGTGCGAAGGACCGGTGGTGGGTAGGCGGTCCGGGCCGCCTTCCTGCGGTGTGCCTCGGCCAGGCACAGATCCTTCAGCTCCCCGACGGTCAGCGCTTCGGGCGTCGAGACCTCCATGGCGCCCTGCAGGCAGGCCTGGGCGACATCGGCCCAGCGCCGGCACCGCTGTTCCTCGGTGTCGCCGGCGTGGCCCTCGACACCGAGGCGCTCGCTCAGCAGACGAGCGAACCGCACCCCGTACGGACCGTAGGAAACCACGGCCCAATCGCCGTCCCGCACATCGATTTTCAGTCGCAACAGTGCCTCCCCCGGGTCACCGGTCTGCCCGCAGTATGGCGGGGTAACGGGCCGCGCTTCCGGGGAATCGCCGCTTTGGGGCGCCGGGGCATGGGCGCCGGGGCATGGGCGCCGGTCAGGCGTCCCGGTCCGGCGTCCCGGTCCGGCGTCCCGGTCCGGCGCCGTCGCCTCACGGCATCCACGCCTCGTACGACATGACCTCCCCCGACTTGATCCTCAACTCCGGTGCGTCCTTGGTGAAGGTGATCTCCAGCCCCAGGAGTTCGCCGGTGCGCGGATCGAGGATCACCATCTGGCGGGTGGAGTCCGCGGCGCCGTCGGGCCCGTCGTACACATACGCCTGCCCGCGCCGGCCCAGCCGGTCGGTGACCACGCCCGCCTGCCGCAGCCCGTCCGCATCGGCCAGCATCCGGACGATGGCGGCCGTCTCGCGCGGCCCCGGGGTCCACTCCTGGCGGAAGGAGGAGAGCGCCGACAGGAGCTCCGGCGTCGTACGGGTGCCGCCGGGACCGCCGTACAGCCACGACAGCTGTTCGCGCAGTGCCGCGGGGTCGGTCGATGGCCTCGTCCGGGAGGCGAGGCCGCTGTGCTGGGCCTCCGAGCCCGCCGGATAGGTCTTGCGGTGCAGCACCTTGCCGTCGCTGACGGTCTGCCAGTGGCCGTCGTTGTCGTGGATCACCGGGCGGCCCGGGTGCTGAGGGTCGGTGGCCACGACCAGTTCCGAGCCGCTGCCGTCGTCGTGCCAGCGGGTGATGCACTCCTCGGGCACGGTGACGGGCGGGTGGGCGTCAGGGCCCGACTCCATGCTCATGTACCAGCTCTGCAAATGGCTGCCCCGGCTCGGCCCGTCCGCGGCACCGGCCGCCCGCGCCCTGGCCTCCGCCCTGCGGGCGAGGACGTCCAGCGAGACCGACGGCGCATCGGCGTGCAGGGCGAGGGCGGCGGGCGCCGCGACGGCGGGGCCGCTGCCGGCACCGGAGAAGGTCAGCACGAGGGCGGCGACGACGGCCGACGACACGGCGGTCAGGCCCAGCACCAGACGGCGACGGCGGACGGGACGCGGACGGCCGCGGGGGGCGGCGCCGGCCGTCCATGCCTGCAGGCGGGCCTCGGCCGACGCGGTCAGCGGGCGGTCGCGCCAGGGCCCCTCAGCGGCGGAGACGGGGTCGGCCTGCCGCAGCAGCTCCAGTTCCTCAGTCATGGCGGCGGCCTCCGGCTCGGGTCGGTACGGGGTGGGGGATCGCTCTGGGCGGTGCGGGTGGTGAGGGCGGCCGCGCAGGGGGTGACGGTGGCTGCGCAGGGGACGCGTCGGGCCGTGGCGGGGGCGCGTCGGGCCCTGCGGTGCCCCTCTGCCGCATCCGCTCGATCTGCGTACGAAGCCGGCCGCGCGCCCGGTGCAGCCGCATGGCCGCCGCGCTCCGGCCGCATCCGAGGGTCACCGCCAGCTCCTCGACGGTCAGTTCCTCCCAGGCCGTCAGGCGCAGCACTTCCTGGTCGGCGGGGGTGAGCCGGGCCAGCGCCTCGTGCACCCAGGAGCCGGGCCGCTCCGCGTCCGGACTCTCCACGGTCTGCCGCCGGTGCGCCGCCTCGTGGTTGCCGAGCCGGTGCAGCAGCCGCCGGTAACGGCCCAGCCCCCGCACCGCATTGGCCAGACAGTTCCGGGCCACCCCGTAGAGCCAGGGCAGTGGCGCATCGGGGAGTTCGGCGCGGCGTCTCCAGGCTATGGAGAAGACCTCCGCCACCACTTCCTCGACCTCGTGTGCCTGCCCGTCCAGCCGTCGCGCCACAAAGCGGCTGACCGCCCAGTAGTGCGCGCGATAGGCCTCGGCGAAGGCGTCGTCCGTGCTCATGAACCCTTGGTGTCCGGCACGACGCCGATCTTCACACCCTTCTGGGGTGAGACTTCCCACCGGCCGTCAGGGCCCGTCGTTCCCCGCCGGGGGTGACGTCCGCGGCGGCTGCGGACACCTACGGGGCATGAGATCTCCCGTGAAGTGGCTGACGACCACCGACCACAAGACGATCGGCACGCTGTACCTGGTCACCGCCTTCGCGTTCTTCTGCGTCGGCGGACTGATGGCCCTGCTGATGCGCGCCGAACTGGCCCGTCCCGGCCACCAGCTCCTGTCGAACGAGCAGTTCAACCAGGCGTTCACGATGCACGGCACGATCATGCTGCTGATGTTCGCGACGCCGCTGTTCGCCGGATTCGCGAACTGGATCATGCCGCTGCAGATCGGCGCGCCCGATGTCGCCTTTCCCCGGCTGAACATGTTGGCGTACTGGCTCTATCTCTTCGGTTCGCTGATCGCGGTGGGGGGATTTCTGACGCCTCAAGGGGCGGCGGACTTCGGCTGGTTCGCTTATGCGCCGCTCTCGGACGCGGTGCGTTCGCCGGGCGTCGGCGCGGACATGTGGATCATGGGTCTGGCCTTCTCGGGCTTCGGCACGATCCTCGGTTCGGTCAACTTCATCACGACGATCATCTGCATGCGGGCACCCGGTATGACGATGTTCCGGATGCCGATCTTCACCTGGAACGTGCTGCTGACCGGTGTGCTGGTCCTGCTGGCCTTCCCGGTGCTGGCGGCGGCGCTGTTCGCGCTGGAGGCGGACCGTAAATTCGGGGCGCATGTCTTCGACGCCGCAAATGGCGGGGCATTGCTCTGGCAGCATCTCTTCTGGTTCTTCGGACATCCAGAGGTGTACATCATCGCGCTGCCGTTCTTCGGCATCAT
>NZ_JBICWS010000034.1:0-44554 GCF_043199875.1 Streptomyces sp. NPDC048516
GGCGTCCTTCGCGTTCGCCACGATCTTGTACTTGGTGCCGCGCTCCAGCTGGGCGCCGGGCTTCCAGGACGAACCGTCGGACGATATGGCACCGGCGATGGCCTCGCCGGAGTCCGCCTCCGTGAGCTTCACGGCGGTCAGTCTTCCGCCGGTGACCTTCACACCGGTGGCGTTGATTCCGGCGTCCATGGATCCGTCTTTCGCCGAGACCGTGATCCTGGCGTTGGAGGTGTCGGAGGCGTCCTTGGCGGCCGCAGCATCCGGACCGGTTTCCTTGCCGGGGCCGCTACAGGCCGACAGCGCCAGGGCCGCCGCCGCGAACAGCGCGGCCACCGCCGTAGCGCGGTGCGCCGGATGTATCCGAGGTGCCTGATGCATCCGAGGTGTGCCCTGCGTATGGCGTGATGCGCCGGATGCCTGCCGCTGGACCGGCTGGACCAGCCGGTGTGGGGCGCGGGGCCGCGCGGGCATGGGGGTGTTCGGCATCGTCACGGGGCGCTCCTGCAGCGTGTGGTGGTTCCGTGCCCATCAACGGCACATGCAGGGGCATCTCGGTGAGGATACGGCCTGCTTGCGTCCGAAGGCTCCGCCGTCACGGGGCTGCGGAGCCTTCGGCAAGTTCACCTCGAAGATCTAAGAGACGAACTCAGAAATCGCCGCCTTCGGGAGGCCGCGGGGCGGCACGGGACTCAGGCCGGCCGTACGGGACCCACGCCTTCCACCTCGAAGGTCACCTGGTCCTCGTAACACCACCACCAGGCCTCGCCGGGCTCGTAGGACCGGATGAGCGGGTGGCCGGTGGCGTGGTGGTGGGCCGTGGCGTGCTTGTTCTTGGAGGAGTCGCAGCAGCCGATGTGTCCGCAGCTCTGGCATTCGCGCAGATGCACCCACTCATCACCCAGCGCGACGCACTCCGGGCAGCTGTCGGGGCTGTCGGGGCTGACCGCCGTCACCTCATCGAGGTGCTCACAGATCAGGCTCCCCGCCGTTCCGTCACCGAAGGCCATGGTGCCCACTCACCCCTCGCCAGGCTGCCCCCTCACCCTGGCTACGACGCCAGGATCCGTACCTCCACCGTGCCACTCGGCGTCATCCTGTCAAACGGTGGACCGGACCCATGTCAATGGCGATCGCCGCTGCCTCCCGAAACGGCCCGGGTCCGGCACGACCGCCAGGGCACGTGCCGAGGGGGCACTCGTGGCGACTGCGACCGCTGGTGCCCGCTGGTGCCCAGCAGCCTCCCATCGGCATCTGACCCACCACCTGACCCACCCCCCTGACCCACCACCTGACCCACCCCCCTGACCCACCACCTGACCCACCACCTGACCAATCCGGATCACGGCCGGCGACGAATACACCAGATGAGGACGTCCGGAGAGCCGTGCCGTGCTGCGCCGTGCTGCGCTGTGCCGCGCGGCTGCCTTGCGATCGATCGGACCGGGAGAGAGGAGCGATGGCGATGCCGCAGTCCATGCCTCGACGTCACCGGTTCCCGGGCCCCGGCTCAAGGCGCCGGACAGTCGGAGATAGTGCACGTAGACACTTTTCGCAGACCTCCCGCTTCCCTAGTGAAGGGACACCCCCCATGGCCCCCGCACCCCAAATCGGTAAGCCGGTACCCGACTTCACTCTGCCCGGCGGTGTGCTGACCGGCGACCGCTTCGAGCGTCGCGACTACGCCCTCTCCCTTCAGCGCGGCCGCCCCCTCGTCCTGGCGTTCTATCCGGGTGACGACACCAGCGTGTGCACCAAGCAACTGTGTTCTTACTCCAGTGGCCTTGAGCAGTTCCAGGGTCAGAACGCGGAGGTCTGGGGCATCAGTCCGCAGAACGTGGACAGCCACGATCGGTTTGCGCGCAAGTACGACCTGCGGATGCCCTTGCTCGCCGACACGGATCGCGACGTCGCCCGCACCTTCGGCGTCGCCGCCCCCGGGATCGGAGTACGCAGGGCCGTGTTCCTCATCGGACCCGACGGCACCTTGCACTGGAAACACGTGGCACTGCTCGGCGCCACCTTCCAGCCTCTCGACACGCTCGCCCGGCAGCTCGCCGGTATGTCAAGCACCTGACCGGGTGGGTGCCGCCGAGCCCGGATGACCACCTGGGTGCGGGCCGTCGGCTGCTGATGGAAGGAAGGGGGCGATCGGCCCGTCCGCTCCCGGCTGCGGTTCTGCATACGGGTGGTGAGCGCGCCGCGACAGAGAATCACAGTCCGCACGGTGCCAGGCGCACCGATCCTCGACGGTCAGAGCCGTTGCCGGTGCCGGTGCCGGTGCCGGTGCCGTTGCCGGTGCCGGAGCCGGTGCCCTCGCCCTTCCCGGTGCGGCCTGGGCGCAGGACGGGCGATC
Organism: Streptomyces sp. NPDC048516; assembly: GCF_043199875.1. Taxonomy (NCBI): domain Bacteria; kingdom Bacillati; phylum Actinomycetota; class Actinomycetes; order Kitasatosporales; family Streptomycetaceae; genus Streptomyces; species Streptomyces sp. NPDC048516. The sequence goes on from NZ_JBICWS010000034.1 coordinate 2,354, forward strand.
CTCAGGCCGTCGACGGACGACCACAGGGTGAGGTAAGCGGGTCATTCACGGCCATCGAGGGTGCCTCCTGTGTGAAGAGGGGGGAAGGGTCGAAGGGTGCGCGAAGTTACCGATCCCTTGCTGGACCTCGTCCGATGGCACAGCGAGCCTGTCGTCGCCCAGACGCTCCGCTCGACCGTGGCCGCGGTGATCTCCTACGTCGTCGCCCTGCTGCTGAGCAGCGAGCCGGCGCCGCTGACCGCACCCCTGACCGCCCTTCTCGTGGTCCAGGTCACCCTGTACACCACCCTCACCACCAGCGTGCGCAGGGTGAACGCCGTCGTGGTGGGTGTGGTCATCGCCATCGGCTTCAGCTCCCTGGTGGGGCTGACCTGGTGGAGCCTGGGGCTGATCATCCTCGCGTCGCTGGTGATCGGGCGTTTCGTCCGGGCCGGTGAGTTCGTGCCCGAGGTCGCGATCAGCGCGATGCTGGTGCTCGGCGTGACGACGACGCGGGTGGCCGCGACGGCCTGGGACCGGGTGCTGGAGACACTGATCGGGGCGGTCGTCGGGCTGCTCTTCAACATGCTGTTCGTACCACCCCTGTGGGTGCAGCCGGCCAGTGAGGCCATTGAGGGCCTTGCTGCCCGGATGAGCCGGTTGCTGCTGAGTCTCGGCGAGGAGATGACGGGTCACACGCCTGTGGCGGAGGCGGCAGCCCGGCTGCACGAGGCGCGGCGCCTGGATCACGACATCGTGCAGGTGGACGCGGCGCTCCGGCAGGCGGAGGACAGCCTCCGGCTCAATCCCCGGGTCAAGGAGGGCCTGCTCTCGCGTGTCGTTCTGCGCACCGGTCTGGACACCCTGGAGATCTCCGCGGTGGTGCTCCGTACGGTGTGCCGCACCCTGACCGACCTCGCCAAGGCGCGCATCGACGAGCCGCTCTTCCCGGCCGCCCTCGGCACCGCCCTGCAGGAGCTGTTCGGCCATATGGCCCGCGCGGTCGAGAGCTTCGCGGTCCTGATCACCACGCAGGTCAGCGCCAATGCGGAGGAGGCCGAGGAACGGCTCGGCCAGGAGCTCGTCGCCAGCCTCGAGAGCCGCGAGGCCGTCGCGCATCTGCTCCTCGACGGCGTGCAGGAGCATCCCCGGCAATGGCAGCTGCACGGCGCGCTGCTGGCCGAGATCGACCGGATCCTGGACGAGCTGGAGGTGACGAAACGCTCCGAGCGGCTCGTGGAGGAGCTGAACCGCCAGGCCCGCGAACGGCGGGAGAAGTACCCGTTGGTGGACAAGCTGCGGGGCCGGTTGCGCCTGGGGCGGCCGGGGCGCCGGGTCACGGACGTCGCGGATTAGGGGTGTCGTCGTCCTCCGCGAGGATGTGGCGGTGGACGGGCGGCAGGCCGGGCAGACGGCCGGGCCACACGACGTCCAGCACGTCCGTCACAAGGCGTAACTCAGCCGGAACACGATCAGGCCGTACGAGCTGTGCAGGCCGTCGAGAGGGTCCCGTTCGACGTCGCACTGAACAAACCTCGCCGCGCCGGGCGCGGGCGGCGTCTGCGCGGCGACGACGCCGGCGACGGCCGAGGCTGCGTAGTCGACGGCATCGACGGCATCGACGGTGTAGACGGCATCGACGGTGTAGACGAGGGCGGCGAGGTGGCGGGCAAGTTCGCCTACGCCACAGCCCTCGCCGAAGGCCGCCCTCCTCAAGTGTGTGTCGGCGGCCTCCAGGTTCACGTAGCGAGCGTGGCCTCGACCAGCCGAGACCAGTTGGTCCGCGTCCCCTCCCGGGCCGCCTCGGCGAACCGTGCGTCGCCGAGGCGGCGCCGCGCGGTCTGCTCGATCCGGGCCGCGTCCGGATGGGAGCGGTCCTGCAGCCCGCGCACCCCCGTGCTCGCCGCGAGCAGCCGTGCGGCCTGCTCGTGCTCGTCGCGACGGAGGGCCAGGTCCGCGACCCCGACGAGCACCTGCGCGATGGCCAGCGCGTGTCCCGCCTCGGCCGCCGCCTCGCAGGCCGCCGCGCGGTGCGCCCGGGCCTCATCGAGGTCGTCGGCGAGGTAGCCGAGCAGGTCGTGCGTCACCGCGCGGATGTGCGCCTGCTTCGCATCGTCGCCCAGTACGGCCGTCGCGATGCCGAGTTGCCGGTAAGCCTCCTCGGCGTCGCCGCCCCACCGCGCGAGCCCCGCCTTCGCGAGGGCCAGCTCGGCCAGCGCATCCGGCCAGGTGACCCGCTCCGCGCACCGCTGCGCCTCGGCAAGGGCGGCCGCGCTCGCGTCCTCGTCGCCCAGCAGCCAGTACAGCTGCGCCTGCCGCGACCGCATCCGGATGACGTCCTCGGTGGCTCCGACCTCGGTGACGACCGCGATCGCCCGCTCGTAGTGCTCGCACGCACCGGTGAACTCGCCGCGCACGGCGATCCGGTCCGCCAGCTCGGACAGGGCGAACGAGATCCCGAACCGCTCGCCGAGCGCCCGGAACTCGGCGAGCGCCATCTCCAGATGCGCGTCCGCGTCCGGCCCTTCCTGGCCGAGCACGACCCGCATCTTGCCCAGCTGCAGCCGGGCAAGCGCGCGCACCCAGGGGTCTTCGTCGTCGAGCAGCGGTTCGAACGCGGGCCGGAACGCCTCAGGTGTCTGCAGCAGGCGTTCCAGCGCGGCGACGAGCCCCAGCAGGGGGGAGCGACAGTGGCTGCGCCGGCTGAGCCGGTGCGCCTCGCGGATCCAGTGCTCCGCCTGGCGCTCGTCGCCCCGCCCGGAGCTCACGAACAACACGAGCAGTGCGTACGCCATCGCCCGGACCTCGTCGGTCACATCGCCGGGCGTCCTGGCGGCCGCGGTGATCAGCTCCATGCCCTCGGTCCGGTGCCCGCCGAGCCACCAGTACCAGCCCGCGCCCGCCGCGAGCCGCATCGCCGCCTGCGCTTCGCCCGCCGCGAGCGCGGTCCGCATCGCCGAACCGATGTTGTCGTGCTCGGCCTCGAGCACGGTCAGCCAGTCCAGCTGCTCGGCGCGGCGCAGGTGCGGCTCCGCGGTCTCGGCGAACTCGGTGAAGTAGGCCAGGTGCGCATGGCGCGCCGGCTCCGATTCCCCGGCCTCCGCGAGCCGTTGGCCGGCGTACTCCTTGATGGTGCCGATCATGCGGTAGCGCGGGGCGCTGTCGACCTCGGCGACCAGCAGCGACTTCTCGGTCAGCGCGGTCAGCAGCTCGAGCACCTGCTCCTGCGCGACCCCCTCGCCCGCGCAGACCCGTTCGGCCGCTTCCGGGCTCGCCCCGCCGGAGAACACCGAGAGCCTGCGCAGGACCATCCGCTCGGCGTCGGTGAGCAGTTCCCAACTCCAGTCGACTGCCGCGCGCAGTGTCTTGTGCCGGGGCAGCGCGGTCCGGCTGCCGCTGGTCAGCAGGCGGAACCGGTCGTCGAGCCGGTGGGCGAGCTGGTCGATGGACATGGTGCGCAACCGGGCCGCGGCCAGTTCGATCGCCAGCGGCATCCCGTCCAGCGCCCGGCAGACGCGCACCATCGTCGCCAGCGTGCGGGCGTCGGCCGCGAGGTCCCGGCGCACCGCCCCGGCCCGGTCCCGCAGCAGCTGAACGGCGGGTGCGGACTCGATCTCGCCGGGGCCCGCGTCCCCCTCCGGCAGGGCCAGCGGCTCGACGGGCCACAGCGCCTCCCCGGTGATGCCGAGCGGTTCCCGGCTCGTCGCCAGGATCCGCAGCCGCCGGCACTCCCCGAGCACCCGGTGGGCGAACACCGCAGCGGATTCGATCACATGCTCGCAGTTGTCCAGGATCAGCAGCGCCTCCCGCTCGCGGACCGCGGCGATGAGCCGGTCCGTCGGCTCCGCAGTCGGGGCCCCGCCGAGCAGGGCGTCCCGCAGGCCGAGCCCGGCGAGCGTCGACTGCGCCACGTCGCCGTCCGGACCGATGCCGGCGAGCTCCACCAGCCACGCCCCGTCCGGCAGGTCGCCGATCAGCGTGCGTGCGGCCTCCGTGGCCAGCCGGGTCTTCCCTGAGCCGCCCGGCCCGGTCACGGTGGTGAGCCGGTGCCCGGCGATGAGCCCGCGGACCGCGGCGACATCGGCGCCCCTGCCGACGAAGGTGGTCAGCTCGGCGCGCAGGTTGGTCTTGCGGCTCTCCTCCCGCCGCCCCAGCTCGCCCCGCAGCAGCGCGAGGTGCAACGCGGCCAGTTCCGGTGAGGGGTCGACGCCCAGCGCGTCGGCCAGAGCCTCCCTCGCACGCTGGTACACCAGCAGCGCCTCGCTGTCGCGGCCCGCCGCGACGAGGGCGCGCATCAGCGCGGCGACGAGCCGTTCCCGCACCGGGTGCGCGGCCACCAGGTCGGTCAGCTCCGTGACCAGCTCCGCACCGCGACCGAGGGCGACCTCCGCGCCGGCCCGCTCCTCCGTGGCGGTCAGGCGCAACCCCTCCAGCCGGACGCCCGCGGTGTCGAATGCGGCGCTGTCCTGCAGTCCGACGTCCTGCAGGGCCGCACCGCGCCATAGCTCAAGGGCCTCGCGCAACAGCCGCACCCGCCGGGAACTGTCCTCGGTGCAGGCCTGCCCCGCGGTGACCAGACGCTCGAACCGCACGGCGTCGACGGCGTCGGGCTCCACCGTCAACCGGTAGCCGCCCGTCTGGCTCTCGATCACCCCGTGCGGGAGTGCCTTCCGCAGCCGGGAAATCAAGCGCTGCAGGGCATTCGCCGCATCGGTGGGCAGGTGCTCCCCCCAGATCCAGTCGACGAGCGACGCCTTCGGGACCACCTGGCCCGGCCTGAGCGCGAGGGCGATCAGCAGCCCGCGCAGCCGCGCGCCCGGTACGTCGGCCAAGTCGCCGTCGTCCGTGCGCACTTCGAACGGACCCAGCATCCCGATCTGCACCCGCTGATTTTGGCATGAGCGTCCGGCAGGCATCCATGCGGTAGGCATCCATGCGGCAGGCGTCCGACGGTGGTCGCGCTGCGGGACGAGCTCCGGGGGATGGCCCCGGTGCAGACCGGCCCCGGTGCAGACGCGGGGACCACCCTCGCATCCCTGCTCCGGTGACGCGCTCGGCCGACGCGCTCAACTGACGCGCTCGGCCGACGGCCTTACCGGTCCGTCTCCGTCCAGGTGACCGGAAGCGCGTGGACGCCGTAGATGTTCATGTCGGTCTTGAGTTTCACCTCGTCGGCGGGGACGGCGAGTCCGAGGGTGGGGAAGCGGCGCAGCAGACCCTCGAAACCGGCGCGCATCTCGATGCGGGCCAGTTGCTGGCCGAGGCATTGGTGGATGCCATGGCCGAAGGACAGGTGACCGCGGGCCTTGCGGTGGATGTCCAGGGTGTCGGGGTGGTCGAAGCGCCGGGGGTCGCGGTTGGCCGCCAGCAGGGAGACAACGACGGTCGATCCCTTACCGATCGTCTCACCCCCGAGTTCGATGTCTTCCGTGGCGTAGCGGTAGAAGACGTCGGCTATGGACAGGTAGCGCAGCAGTTCCTCGACGGCACCGGGCAACAGGTCAGGGTCGGCGCGCAGTTCGGCCAGCTGCTCGGGGTGCTCCAGGAGCGCGAAGGTACCCAGGGCGAGCATGTTGGCGGTGGTCTCGTGGCCCGCGAACAGCAGCAGGAAGGCGACGCCGGTCAGCTCCTCGATGGTGAGGTCGTCATGGCGGGCCAGGTCGGACAGTATGTCGTCGCCCGGGGTGGCGCGCTTGCGGGTGACCAGTTCGGAAAGGTACGTGGTCAGTGCGTGGTACGCGGCCATCTTCTCTTCGAGCGACTGGTCCTTGACCAGGAACTTGGCGGAGTTGACCTGGAAGGTCTCCCGGTCGGCATAGGGGACCCCGAGCAGCTGGCAGATCACCAGCGAGGGCACCGGCAGCGCGAACTCCTTGACCAGGTCGACCGGCGGGGTGAGGCGCTCCAGTTCGTCCAGTTGCCGCTCGGCGATGTCGATGATGTGTTCTTCGAGCTGCTTCATGCGCTTCACGGTGAAGGCGCCGGTGAGTTTGCGCCGCAGGCGGGTGTGGTCCGGCGGGTCCATGGCGACGAACAGGCCCGGCACCTGCGGGGACGGTTCGGTGGCGGCCGGAATGCCGGGGGCCTCGTACGGCACGTGGAGAATGCCGACGTCCTGGCGGGAGCTGAACCGGGTGTCGGCCATGAGCCGGCGGACCGCGTCGTATCCGGTGACGAGCCAGCCCTCGTGACCGTCGGGGAAGATCATGGGACTGACCGGGCGAGCCTCGCGCAGCCGGGTGATGAGGCGGGGCGGGTCGAAGGGGCCCGCGTCGCGCTCCATGGGGAGACCCTGCGGGACGGAAACCGTCTGACTCATCGGAGGTCCTTTCGTGGTGGATGTGGTGAGGCGGATATGTGCCGACCACGATCGCCGCCGGTCCTGACATCCGACAGACACGGCTCTGACACCGGTCATGCCGGAGGCACGGTCGTGTCAGAGCCGTGTCCCCACGGTCCGTCCGCGAGCAGTCAGCGGTCCGGCATTACGGGCCCGGTCCGGCATTACGGGGCCCGGGCGGGCACACCCGGACAGCCTGGAGACGGCCAGACGGCCAGACGGCCGGGCGGCCAGACGGCCGGGCGGCCGGGCGGCCAGACGGCCGGGCGGCCGGGCGGCCGGGCGGCCGGGCGGCGGACGGGCTCGGGGCGCTGCCGTTGGGCCGCCCGCGTGCGGAGGCGGTCACCGGAGTCACCGGAGGCTCATGCCCGGCCCGTGGCCGGGTTTCGACGGGTCGAAAGCGGCAATCCGTTTGTCATGTCCAGACACGTTCACAACGGCAGAAGCGAAGCAGCGAAAGTGATCGTCGTCATCGCGGACCTCACCGCGGTGATCCTCGGCCTATGGATCCTGTTCGTCCTCCTCGACGCGAACCGAGCCAACGACCTGGTCAGTTGGGTACAGGCCGCGGCCGGCTGGCTGGCCGGCTGGTCGCACGACCTGTTCACCATGGATACGGACTGGGTGCGGACCGTGCTGAACTACGGGCTGCCCGCCGTGCTCTACGTCCTCATCGGGCATGTCCTTGCCGGCCGGCTCCGCCGCGCCTGATCACCCCGGCCACGGGAGTCATGGACTCGGGCCCCTCGGCGGGGGCGCACGCCCACGCGCCGCGACCCTGCTCCCGATTACGCCCCGCACAAGGGCCGTTTCCGGGAACGGAGCCTGCCGAGCCGCTCCGGCCTACCCGGCCTACCCGGCCTACCCGGCCTACTCGGCCGTCGGGACAGCCCCGGCAGTCTCTGCCGGGGCCCCGGCCATCGCCTTCCCCGTGGACTCCGGACTTCGGGTCAGCCGGCACACACAGGCGGCACCGGCCACCGCCAGAGCACCAGCCGTCAGGGCGAGGGCGTTGTGCCCGTCTGCGAAAGCGGCGTGCAGGATGTGGTCGAAGGTGGCCCGCTGCCCGGTCGGCACGGCCGTGAGGAGAGTGCCGGCTCCGCCGCCGGACAGGGTCTGTGCGGCACCCGCCGGGTCGGCGACCTTACCGTCCAGGGAGCCGGTCATGGTGGTGACGGCGAGGGTGCCGAAGACGGCGACGCCGAAGGCGTAGCCGAGTTGTTCGACCGTGCTGTAGATGCCGGAGGCCATACCGGCGCGTTCCGCGGGGACGGAGCCTAGGGCGAGGGTGGCGGCGACCTGGAAGACCAGTCCCATGCCGACGCCGCTGAGGGCGAGGCCGCCGACGAGGGCGGGCCAGCCGGAACCGGGACCCAGGAACCCTTCGGCCCCGACGCCGATCCCGGCCAGGAGCAGACCGAGGACGGCGCCCAGATGCGGTGAGGGCTTGGGCATCCAGCGTCCGCTCAGTACCGCGACCAGGGCCGCGGCCACGGCGTGGGGGAGTACGACGAGGCCCGCGCCGATCGGGGCGAGGTGTTGGACGGACTGCAGCCAGATCGAGGTGTAGGGCAGGATTCCGTAGACCGCTCCCTCGCCGACGGCGATCGTGAGCATCGCGGCGGTGAACGCCGGACGGCGGAACAGGGACAGGTCCAGCAGAGGGTGTGGGCCGCGGCGCTGCACGGCGAGGAAGGCCACGAAGGCCGCCACCGCTAAGGCCAGCGGCACCAGGGTTCCCGCTGAGCTCCAGCCGTGGGAGTGAGAGGTGGTCAGGGCGTAGACGAATCCCCCCGCGGCGAGCGCGAACAGCACGATGCCGGGGACGTCCGGACGCCGCGTGGCGCTCCGGTGGGGGGTGGACCGGGGGATGTGGCGGAAGGTCATGGCCAGCGCGAGCGCGGTGACGGGGACGTTGACGTAGAAGATCCACCGCCAGTCCAGTGCCTCGGTCAGCAGCCCGCCCATGATCGGGCCGAGTGCGGAGGCGCTTGCGGCGACCGCTGCCCAGACGCCGAAGGCCTGCCCGAGGCGGCGGCCGGAGTACAGAGTACTGATCAGGGAGAGGGTGGTGGTGAACATCGCCGCAGCGCCCACGCCCTGCACCAGCCGGGCCGCGATCAGCCACCCCATGCCGGGCGAGAGCGCACAGGCGACCGAGGCCAGCGCGAAGACGACCAGCCCCGCGACGTACACGCGGCGGCGACCCTGCAGATCGGCGAGCGTCCCCACTGCCAGCAGGGCGGCGGCCACCGCGAGGGCGTACCCGTCGGCCACCCACTGCAGTTGGGAGAGCGAGGAGCCCAGGGACTCCGCCATCGACGGCAGCGCGACCAGGACGATGGTGATGTCGGTGAGCAGCATGAACGTGCCCAGACAAACGGCGGCCAGCGGCCCCCAGATACGCATGACACAAACTCCCGTAAGGGCGAGGTGGAACAGGACCCGTCCACTGTCCGGGCGTCCTCAGGACCGCCCCTAGCCGTAGCCTTGCCCGTGCAAGATTCCGGCACGGAAGTGAGGTACAGCGGTGGATTCCAGCCCTCTGAAGGCGCTCGACACCCGTCTGCTGGAGTCCCTGCAGCTCGACGGCCGGGCCCCCTTCAGTCACCTCGCCCGCCGGCTGGACGTCTCCGAACGCACCATCGCGCGCCGCTACCAGCACCTGCGCACCCTGGGCCTGCGCATCGTCGGCCAGCCCGTCCCCGACCGCCTGGGCCTGGTCCGTTGGTTACTGCGCCTGCGCTGCACCCCCGACGCGGCCGGCACCATCGCCGAGGCGCTGGCCCGCCGCCCCGACACCAGTTGGGTCACCCTTGCCTCCGGCGGCACCGAGCTCTACTGCGCCGTCAACACCCGCACCGCCGATGAGCGCAACGCTCTGCTCCTGCGGAAGCTCCCCCGCACCCCACACGTCCTGTCCGTCAGCGCCCATTGCATGATGCGGATCTTCATCGGCGCCACCAGCACCTGGCACGCCACCCGCTTCCACACCCCAGGTCCCGCGCCCGCGGTGGATTCCGGCACCCCCGATGCCCCACTGACCCTGGACGCCACCGACCGCGTCCTGTTCACCGAACTCGCCCGCGACGGCCGCGCCACCCTGCCCGAACTCTCCCAAGTCAGCGGCCGCTCGGCCTCCAGCGTCCAGCGCCACCTGGAGCGGCTGCGCACCGAGGGCGCCCTCGGCTTCTCCGTGGATTTCGACCCCCAGCTTCTCGGCTATCACATGACCACCCAGCTCTGGCTCCATGTGACCCCCGCCCATCTGCGCACCGTCGGCGAGACCCTTGCCACCCACCCCGCCATCGCCTTCGCCGCCGCCATCACCGGCACCTCCAACCTCGTGGCCAGCGGCGTCTTCCGCACCCCGGCCGAGCTGTACGACTACATCGACCAGCACATCGGTCCGCTGCCAGGCATCCAGAGCATCGAAACGGCTCCCACCCTCCGAGAGGTCAAACGCCTCGCCCCCGCCCTTCCTTGAGCCGGCGCCTCACCCCCTCTGCCGGGGACTACGCGGACGGCGAGGACGGCGCGGACGGCGAGGACGGCGAGGACGGCGAGGATGGCGAGGACGGTGAGAATGGTGAGGACGACGCGGACGGTGCGGACAACGGGGGCAACGGGGGCAACGGGGACGCCGGTGGCGCCGGTGGCGCCGCCTCTTCCTCCGACAGGGGGGACCGGCAGGCTTTCCGGGCCAGATGGCCGACGGCCGACTCCGCCAAAGCGCGGATCGCCGGGTGCCAGGGGCGGGCAGGCGGCCCGGTCAGTACGAGGCGGCGTGAGGTCTGGGGTGCCAGCGGCAGCAGGACCAGATCAGGGGGGATCAGCGAGCGGGAGACCTCGGACAGGACGGTCACGCCGATACCGGCCTGCACCATGCTGATCAGAGTCGCCAGATCCCGTACCCGGTGGGTGGGGGAGAAGCGCAGTCCGGCCAGGCCGTGGATCGTACGGATGCGGGCTTCGCAGCCGTTGGGCGAGATCAGGAACGGGTCGTCCTCCAGGTCGCGGAGGTCGACGAGCGGTTCGTCCGCCAAGGGGTGGTCCCGGGGCAGCAAGGCCCGGTAACCGTCCACGGCGAGCTGGATGCCGGAGCCCTGGGGGCTCCTCCCAGCGGTAGCCGGGGGAGGGTCGATCAGGATGGCGGCATCGGTCGTCCCGTCCTCCAGCCAGCCCGAAACTTCGGCACTGTCACCCTCGAAGACCCGTACCGTGATCCGCGGCTGGTCCGCACGCCAGTGCCGCAGCAGGCCGGGTATCAGCCCCTGGCAGACCGTGGGCGTGGCGGCCAGCCGGACAGTGCCCGTCATGGTGTCGGTGGCCTCGGCCGCGATCCGCTCCACGGACCGGGCCGCCGACAGGGCGATGCGGGCGTGCGGCAGGATCCGTTCGCCGAGTGCCGTAGCCCGGGCAGGGGTGGCGCGGACCAACAGCGGTGCGGCCAGCTCACGTTCCAGGGAGGCGACGGCGTGCGACACCGCTGATTGGCTGATGCCCAGTTCCGCCGCGGCCGCACTGAAACCGCCCGCGTCGACGACTGCGAGGAAGGCCCTCAGCTGGGGAATGTTCACGGTCATGCGACGGCCTCATGGGTCTATGACAGGTATGCGTTGGATTCATGGTGCCAGGCCGGTGACGCTTGATCCGTGCCGCCGACTCCGGCGGACGCGTACCGCACACCTGCCGAGGAGAGCCATGCCGTACTTCCGGGTCACCGTCCCCGACCCCGACCTCCCATCCGATGTCCAGGGTGCCCTTGCCGAGGGCCTGACCCGGCTGGCGGTTTCGGTCCTGCACAAGTCCAGCGCGCGCACCATCGTCCACATTCATCTGGTCCCGGCCGGCAGCTACTTCATCGACGGCCGGCCCCTGACCGGGGCCCGCGATGCGCACGTGGAGGCCAGCATCACCCTGGGCACGAACAGCGCCGCGGAGAAGGCTGATTTCATCGCCAGGGCCGGTGAACTGCTGTCGGACATCCTCGGCCCGCTTCCCCGGTCCGGCGTCGCGCTGCACGAACTCCACCCCGAGAGCTACGGCTACAACGGCGTGACCCAATTCGACTACTACCGCCGGGCTGGTGCTGGTGCTGGTGCTGGTGCCGGGTCGGAGGACCGGGACCGGGACGGGGACCGCGCCGGGGCCGGGACCGGGGCCGGGGACCGGGCCGTGCCGGCTGCCGCCGCTGCCCGCTGAAGGTCTCGCAGCAGCGGTCCGGCTGCGCTGTGCGGGGTGCCGGTGGGCGGCCGGCCGACTTATCCACGTGGCACCCCGTGCAGAGCGTCGAAGCGCTGTCCAAAGCGTTTGCCTTGCCGCCAGGGCTCTTGCCTTGCCTTGCCGCCCGAGCCCTATGGGCTGGTGCGCTCCGGTGCTCCCAACGCATGCGCCAGGTCGATCACGTCGTCGGCGACGAGGTCGACCCCAGCGGGCGGGTCAACCCGGCCGGCGGCCGGGCCCCACTCCAGCGGGCGGGGGATATAGGCGGTGCGGAGCCCAGCCTTGGCCGCAGCCTCGAGGTCGTCGGGGTGGCAGGCGATCATGAAGAGCCGTTGCGGCTCCACCTCGAGCAGGCCGGCGGCCAAGCGGTCTGGACCGCCAGTCGGTCAGCGTCCCGAAAACATCGAACATGGCGAAATCAATATCCATAGGACATTCCCGATTCCCGACCCTCAACTCGTCATGCGGATAAGCGACGTGGTGCGTTCCCGGTCATGCCGCACCTCGCTTCGGTCTGTGCACGGTGAGGGGCGTTCCGGTGAAACGGTGATGTCGGCCGTTGGTCAGTGGTTTCGGCGACATCTGACTGCACCCATCCGACACTGCGGCGTGGGCTTGCTGCTCTGAACCGTTGTCCGCCGGCAGCCGACAGCGTGTCGGCTGCCGGCTGCCGGCGGGAGGCAGGGCAGGCGTGGTGCAGGAGGCCTGCCGGCGGTCAGTTCTTTCCGAGCAGCTTGTTCATCTGCGTGATTTCCGCGTTCTGAGCCTTGATGATGCCTGCGGCCAGCGTCTTCGCCCGGCCGTAGGCGCCCTTGTCCTTCTCGGTGCCGGCCATCCGCACCGCGCCCTGGTGGTGCCCGACCATCATTTCCAGGAAGGAGGTGTCGAAGTCCTTGCCCGACTTCTTCTTGAGCGCGTCCATCTCCTTCATGCCCTTCATGCCAGGCATCGCCGAGTGGGCGGAGTGGTCCATGCCGGGCATCTCCTCGGGGACCTCCTCGTCCCAGGCGGTCAGCCACCCGGACATGGTCTTGATCTCTGGGTCCTGTGCCTTCTTGATCTTCTCGGCAAGTTCCTTGACCTGATGGGATGCGGCCCGGGTGGCGGCCAGGTCGGCCATCTCCAGGGCCTGTCGGTGGTGCGGGATCATGCCCTTCGCGAAGGCCACATCCGCGGCATTGTGCGTACCGGCCGGAGCCCGGTCGCTCGGCGAGGAGGCGGGCTTCGCGGGGGAATCGTGGCCTGAGCGGCCGTCGACGTCGCCGTTGTTGCTGCCGCATGCGGCCAGTACCAGTGTGGAGGCGGCAGTTGCCGCAACGAGTGCGATGCGGCGCATGAGGGGAGGGGTGGGCTTCATGGGTGAACTCCTGAAGACGTGCGGTGTCGGAACATGCCGGACGGCGGCGCCGCCCCGGCGTGGGGGGTGAGCGCCGTCAGGGCGTTCTAGATCCGCAGGAGTTGGAGTTCGGCCAGAGAGGGGGGTGCGCGCCCGCCGTCCTGACCCTTCGATTCGCCGGCGCCCGCCGCGTCATCGGGCTCGGCGGGGCGGACGGGAGACGGAACCAGGGGAGGAGGCGTGGGTGGCCCGTCGAGAGCCCCGGACGCACAGGTCGTGTCAGCGTGATGGACGTGGCCGCCGCTGCCGCAGCCTCCCTCGCCGACACAGTGCGCGTGGGCACCGGCTGCCACGGCCATGCGGTGCTCGTGGCGGTGCTCGTGCGGGGAAGGAGCTGGGGTGAGGACAGGGCTGAGAGCGTGCATGCCCAGCAGGCCCGCCAACAGCGCCAGTACGAGTAGCGCACGACACCGCCGGGCGGGCGGTGTCGATTCGTACGGGCGGCGGGGCGTCACCGCCCCATAGTAGGCAACGGGGCGGGTGGCGAGGGATCCGCCCGGGGCACCCGGCGCCCGGCGCCCGGCACCCGGCGCCCGGCGCCCGGCATCCGGCGTACGCCGTGCGGCGCGCGTCCCGGCACCGGCACCGATGCCGACGCCGGGACGCACGACCCGAGGGGTGCCTACTTCACATTGACGCCCGTCCATGCGGCGCCAACGGCCTTGTACTCGGCGCTTGTCGTGCCGTACAGAGCGCCTGCCGCCTTGAGGGTTGCGGCACGTGCGGCCTTGTAGTTGGTGGTGGAGGTCATGTACGTGGTGAGGGCCTTGTACCAGATCTTCTCGGCCTTGGCCCGGCCGATTCCGGTGACCTTGGAGCCGTCGGAGGTGGGGCTGTTGTACTTGACCCCGTTGATGATCTTGGCGCCGCTGCCCTCGGACAGCAGGTAGAAGAAGTGGTTGGCGACACCGGACGAGTAGTGCACGTCCTTGTTGCCGACGCCGCTGGACCAGTAGTCGGCCGACGCGCCGTCCTTGCTGGGCTTGTCCATGTAGCGCAGCGGGGTGCCGTCGCCGTTGATGTCGATCTTCTCGCCGATGAGGTAGTCGCCCGGGTCCGCGGCGTTCTTGGCGTAGAACTCGGCCGACGTGCCGAAGATGTCGGACGTGGCCTCGTTGAGACCGCCCGACTCACCGCTGTAGTTGAGTCCGGCGGTGGCGGCGGTGACGCCGTGGCTCATCTCATGGGCGGCCACGTCGAGGGAGGTGAGCGGGTGCGCGTTTCCGTCGCCGTCACCGTAGGTCATGCAGAAGCAGTCGTCGTCCCAGAACGCGTTGACGTAGTTGCTGCCGTAGTGGACGCGGGAGTAGGCACCCTTGCCGTCGCCACGGATACCGTTGCGGCCGAAGGTGTTCTTGTAGAAGTCCCAGGTGACGGCTGCCCCGTAGTGCGCGTCAACGCCGGCGGTCTGGCGGCCGCCGCCCCATACGTCGTTCGCGTCGGTGAAGAGCGTGCCGGTGCCCGAGGTGTTCTGCTTGAGGTCGTACGTCTTGTGGCCGCCGCGGGCGCCGTCGGTGAGCCGGTACGTCGATCCGCTCTTGGTGGTGGTGAGCGCGACCTTGCCGCTGTAGGTGCTGGTGCCGGTGCCGGTCTCGATGGCCTCGTTCTGGAACAGCTTCTTCCCGGTGCTCGCGTCGGTGACGACGTGCAGTTCGCTGGGCGTGCCGTCCTTCTGGACGCCCTTGACGACCGTTTCGTATGCGAGAACGGGCTTGCCGGTAGCGGCCCAGATCACCTTGCGCGGCGCGGACGAGGCGCTGGTCTTGGAGTCCTTCTGCGCGGCGGCAGCGCCGAGTGCGCTCTTCCGCGCGGCGGAGGGGGCGAGCGCCGCGGAGGTACTGGCCACCGATATCGCCGCGTCGGTTGCCTTGGTGACGCTGCGGGTTCCGTTCTTCGCCTCGTGTACCACCAGGTCGCCGCCGAGCACCGGCAGCCCGCCGTAGGTGCGCTCGTACCGGGTGTGCACCGTGCCGTCCGCGTCCTTGACGACGTCACGCACGACCAGCTTCTCCTGCGCGCCGAGGCCGATCTTCGCGGCGACGGCGGAGGCGTTGTTCTGAGCGTCCTTGAGCGCCGATGCCCGCTGTGCGGTGGAGAGTTGGACCGCCGACGCGCCGTTCGCGCGGTCCGGCTGCGCGCTGGCCGAGCCGGCCTGGACGCCGACGGCGACCATGGCGGCAGAGGCGACCAGGGCGGCGGCGCGCAGAGTGTTCTTGCGGGGGGTGGACGAGATCCGTCTCAACTCGGTCTCCCTTGTGAGGGCCGCGCGGTCGCGGCCCAAGAAGCGGCCGGGCAGCCGAGGGGGATGCCCGGTGGAGCAGAAGGAGTGAATCGAGGGGAGCGTGCCAGGAGTTGACGCTTTTTGACAGATGTTCAACACGGAAGAAACAACAATTTCACCAATGCGACTGCTTTGTGGTGCCTTTCGTGGTCTTTTGCTACCTAGTTCCGGTGCTCGCTGACCGCTGACCGCCGACCGCTGCCGACGCCCGGCGGCGAGGATGCGCGTCGTCCTGGCCCCCGGCGTCGTGCCCCAACGTCGCGGTGCCTCCCCATCCGACGTCGCGGCGCCCCCCGACGTCGCCGCGCCGCACGTCGTCGCCCCGCCCGTCCGGCTATCTCACAGCCGGACGGCACCAGTCACCTCACCCCGCACCGCTCTCCTCCGGTACGACCGCCATGGCCTCGACCTCAACCAGGTATTCCGGCTGCGCCAGAGCCTGCACCCCGATCCATGAGGACGGCGGCGGGTTCTCCGTTCCGAAAATATCGACGAGGACGCGGCCGATCAGATCCGCCTCGGGACCGGACTCGAAGTTCGGAAGGTAGAGCCGAAGAATCTGGATGTCGTCCGGTGTGCCGCCGACGGCTTCGAGAGCGATGAACACATGCTTCAGCGCCTGGCGAAGCTGCGCCTCCCGCCCTACAGCCGTCACCTCGTGGTTGCTGTCCCAAGCCACCTGTCCCGCGATGTTGACGATCTTTCCCGGTGGGGAGACCGCGACCTGGGAGAAGCCCCACGGCCTGCTGGAGAACAGTTCCTGCGGCTGGAGCGTGGTACGCGGCACGTCACACTTCCTTGGTCATACAGAGCGGATTTCGCATGTGATCCACTCTATGCGGCAGTTGCCCCTGCCTCGATCGTTCGAGCCGTACGGACCTCAAGGGCGGCGTCCACAAGGCCCGGGGTCGAGAAGGGCGACGAAGAGCCGCTGGCTCCGGGTGACGCATGCCCGGCTGAACGGGTGAATAACTGTCAGCATTCCTTGTGCGGGACTCACTCGGGTGGGTTACTGGCTCTACCTACCAGGTGGGCCGTCCATCCCTCCGCTGGGAGATGCGGCGGTCGGCCCATGGGCGTGCTGACTCGGCTTCCATAGGCATGGCGTCGCCTGACGGAGGGTTCTACCGGCTTGCGCCTTCCGGGGTGTTGGCCGGGTGGGGCCGGCTCAACCACGTCCGAGGAGGCGTCTTGCGAGCCATTCATGTTCTGCGAACGCTGGTGGCGGCGGCTGTCGTTCCGCTGGCATCCGCCTCCGCTCCCGACGCTCACGCAGCGTCGCCGATTGTGGTGGCCTGCGGTGAATCCGCATTGGTCAATGCGGTCAACACGGCCAACGCTGACGGGGGCGGGAGCTTGATTCTTGCTCCTCTGTGTACGTACACCCTCACCAGCGCCCACAGTTCGGGGGGAGCCGGGCAAGCACCGGGATTGCCCAACATCACCACTCCGATCTCCATGGCGGGTCTGGCTACCCAGATCACCCGGGCGCCGGGCGCGCCGGCCTTCCGGATTTTCGAGGTCGACGGACCGTCACAAGTGCCCGGTGCCAACGGACAGTTGAGCATGGCGGCGGTGACGGTCAGCGGCGGTGACGCCGGCCTCGGTGTGGGAGGGGGCATCGCCAATCTCGGCGGCTCGGTGGCCCTCACCGGCAGCACGATCCGCGACAGCAAGGCGTCATACGGCGGCGGAATCTACACCGACGGAACGCTGATGCTCACCGGCAGCAGCGTCACCGCGAATACCGCGAGTGTCAACGGCGGGGGCATCTTCACCAACGCCGGCGGGGTGGTATTGATCGGCAGTGGGGTGGTCGGCAACACCCCGAACAATTGCGGTGCCCTGCCCCCCGTTTCCCCTGCCTGCTGAAGGCGGACACACCCCGGCACCGACGTCACGAGAAACCGGCAGACCGCCGCCGCACCTCCCCGCCCCCCGGCTCACCGCGGTGTGCACGGCGCTCGTCCGCGCTCTGACCGACGACCCGTCGACCTTCCACGGTTGATTCATCCCAGGCGAAGGAGAGCATCATGGCTCCGGCAGGGGCCAGCGCCGGCCCCACCCAAGGCGCTCCGGAGGGGGCACATCCGTCCCCCGTCCATGCCGGCGGCATTCCGGGGCGGGTGGCCCCCATGGATACGAATGAACCGCTGACGGTGGACGAGATCCTGGTGGGGCACGCCCCCATCTGGGCGGCGATCACCCCGGACGGCCGACGCGTCTATGTGACCAATTTCGGGGCCAGCAGCATCAGCGTCATCGACACCCGCACCCGTGACGTCATCACCACGATCAGCGTGACCAGCGGACCGTGGGAGATCGCGATCGCCCCGGACGGACTGCGCGCCTACGCGGCCTGCTTCGGCACCGACAGTGTGGCGGTCATCGACACCGCCGCCAACACCGTCACCGCCACCATCGAGGGGCTGGACAAGCCCCTCGGTCTCACGGTGACACCCGACGGCTCCCGGCTCTACGTGGCCAGCCTGGGAGGGAGCCGGGTGGATGTGATCCGCACGGACACCGACACCCTCATTGCCTCGGTGCCGGTGAGCAGCGGGCCACGCGGGGTGGCGGTCACCCCCGACGGGGCGCAGGTCTACGTCACCGAAGAGGGCGCGAACACGGTCGAGGTCATCGACACCGCCACCGCCACCGTCATGGAGACAATCACCGGGTTCCTCCTCCCGAGGGGAGTGGCGGTTTCGCCCGACGGACAGCGCGCCTATGTGTCGGAGTACGGCGGCAACAGGCTGGGCGTCATCGACACCGTCACGCATACCGTGGTGGCCACCCTGAACGGACTGCCCATCCCTTTCGGTGTCGCGGTCAGCCACGACGGGCTCTTGGCATACGTCACCTGCGACGGCGATGACAGCGTCGCCGTCATCGATCTCGTCAGGAACGGGATCATCGATAAGGTCCCGGGCTTCCACGCGCCGTCCTGGCTGGTGATCACGCCGGACGACGTCGAGGTCTACGTGGTCAACAACGGTAACGAGACGGTGAGTGTGCTGGCCGCGCCGTCCGGGGGGTACCCCAACGTGGGGCCCATGTCGGGCGGAACGCCGGTGACCATCATCGGAGAGGGACTGGGCAACACCACCGCCGTCCGCTTCGGAGGCCGCCCGGCCGCCTCGTTCACCATCGTCAACAGCCGTGAGATCCGGGCCGTTTCGCCACTCCTCGTCCGCGACGTCAGCATTGACGTCACCCTCGGGCAGCGCATCACCCGGACCGTCGGCCGGTTCTACTACCTCCCCGACTCGCTGCTCATCCAGATCAGCGCGGCGTCGGGCCCGCTCGGCGGAGGCGGCACACTGACCGTGACCGGCCGGGGCCTGATCACCACCACCTCGGTGCACTTCGGCGACGTGGCCGTCACGCCGTCCTCCGTTCTTGACGACCAGGTCACCGTGACAGTGCCGCCCGCGCGGACGGCCGGCCCCGTGCCGGTGACCGTGGTCACGCGAAGCAACTCGTACGGCAAGGCCACCTACACCTACGCGGTCCCGCCCAACATCACCTCCGTGACGCCCTCCACCGGCTCGACGGCGGGTGGCGACCCGGTCCTGATCGAGGGTGTCGAGCTCGCGTTCACCCAGTCGGTGACGATCGGCGGGGCCGAGGCCGCCTTCGGGATCGTCTCTCCTACCCGGATCGCCGTCGTCACTCCTCCCGCGGACGCCCCGGGCCCGGCGAATGTCGTCGTGACGACGACGGGCGGCACCGCCCCCGCACCCGGGGCTTTCGTCTACACCTGATCGGCGGGTCCGGCCGCCGGGTGCCGGATACGGCGACCGAGGGCAAGGGTGAGCGGCGCTGCCGCCATCGCGGCCGTTGCTGGGCTGAGCGATGGGGTGGGTGATGAGACGGGTGATGAGGTGGCGGAACTCGACCGCCTCATCACCCGCTTCCGTCGGGACCTCCCGTGGACCACGGGGGGATTCGCACGCTCCGGCCCGTTCCTGCTCTGCGCGGCCGACCCGCCCCGCCTCGACCCAGCCCAACCCACCCCCAGGCCGGGCCAGGCCAGGCCGGGCCGGGCCGGGTCCTGCCCTGAGCCAGATGAGGCCCTTCATACGCAGGTGGTGCGCGAAACGACGCACATCTGCGCTGCCCTCACCGCCGGCACCGCCATTCCCCCAGCACCGCCATGCCCACGTCAGCGCCATGCCCACGTCACCGCCATGCCCCCATCACCGCCATCATCGTCATGGCGGCCGCCTCACCCGGATCCGCTGTCCAAGGCCGCTTGCGGCATTCCCGTTTGCGCGGACGGTGTGCGGCGCGGGGCGGACCGGCGCCCTTTCTCACGCCTTCGCGCATAGCGCACCATCAGCACTGGGCCGTCGCGGTGAGCGCCGAATTCGGCGCCCGCGGCGTCGGTTGTCCCGGCCGGGCAACGTGAGTCGGGCGGGTCCGGAAACGTCTTTCGGCGTGCGGATACCGCTGACCGGTGGTCGCTTGAAGTCAACTGACCGCTTTTCTCAGCCCGGTTGGCGCGAGGCTGCACCACACTCGGCAGGGGCGCGCAACGGCGGCCGGAGCTGAACAGCGAACTCTTAACCTATTTTCCTACAGAATCCTCGATGCCCCAATGTCACCTATCGCCTCCTTCACCCCTTGGCTTTAATGAGTTCAAGCGATGTTGACGGCGCCCTCTGATGCGGCGCCGCGTCGCTTCACAGAGGACGACCCGCCCAGGCGCCCTGAGGCATCGGTCCCACCATCCCCTTCCCGCCCCACGGGGGACATCCCATGAGGTTGCGGGCCGCGACAGCTAACCGGCCGGCTCCTGCGCACCCCGGCAGAGCGGCACATCCGAAGGAGAAACATCATGGCAACCATCACGTCGTTGGTGGACACCACAACCACCACAAACCAGGGCAAACCAGGCGATACCGTTCAGATCAATGGAACCGCTCTGTCCACCACCACGAGGGTGAACTTCGGCTCGGCGACGGTGACCCCGACAGGCGTCACCGCCACCCAGGTCACCTTCGTGGTGCCCAGCACGGCGCCGTGCTCCGGCCAGGTCTCCGTCAGTGTCACCAGCAGCGCCGGCGCCACCAGCAACGCGCTGCCGTTCTTCGTCATCGCCGCGCCGACCACCACAGGGCTGAGCGTCACCTGTGTATCGGCCGCCACAGGTGGTGCGGTGACGCTGTTCGGCACCAACTTCCTCTCCGGAACGCAGGTCGGGGTGGGCACCGTGGGCAACGTGGCGGTCACTCCCACCCAGCCGAGCCAGGTCACCTTCACCGCGCCGGCCAACCCGGGGCAGGTCGGTACGGTGTCGACCCAGTCGGTGAACATCACCACCGCGGGTGGGACCAGCCCCGCGGGCACCACCCTGATCGACTACTACCTCGCGCCGGCCATCACCTCGTTGGTCCCCACCTCGGGTACGACGGGGGACCAGATCACCGTCAACGGAACCGGTTTCGTCGGCGTGGACACCGTCACCTTCACCGACAGCGCCGCCGCCACCGCCACCGCGGTCTTCACCCCCGTGAGCGACACGCAACTCGTCGCCACGGTGCCCGGTGGACTCGCCACCGGCGCCGGGACCATCACCGTCCACACCTGCGGCGGCGACTCCAACGCCCAGGCCTTCACCGTCACCTGATCGGCGGGGACGACCGGGGACCCACGGCACGACCACCAAGTCGCCGCCCGTCCGCAGCGTTTGGCGCGGGCGGGCGGCGACGCCCCGCGCTCTGGCCGACGACCGCCGGCCAGGGCGCGACCCAGGCGGTACAAGAAGGAGACGAGCATCATGGCCCCCGTAGTGACCAGTGTCAGCCCCACCCAAGGTGCTCCAGCGGGGGGTACCAACGTCACCATCACGGGCTCCGGCTTCACCGGTGCCACCATGGTCAGGTTCGGCCCCAACGGAACGACCTTTGTCATCGTCAGCGATACGCAGATCACGGCCAAGACGCCCGCGGGGACCGGTACGGTCCAGGTCACCGTCACGGCGCCGACCGGTACCAGCACCCAGAACGTATTCTTCACCTACGCTCCGGCCCCCGTACTCACCACACTCACTCCGACGTCGGGGCCGACGGCGGGTGGCAATGTAGTAACGATCACTGGCACCGGTCTGTCCGGTGCCACTGCGGTGAAGTTCGGGGTTAATCCAGGGGTCGTTCTCACCAATACTGCTACTCAGATCACGGTCATTGCGCCTGCGGGTGCGGGTACGGTCAATGTCACGGTGACCACGGCGGGTGGTACGAGTAATGCTCTTGCCTATACGTATGTAGCTGTTCCTGTTCCGGCTATCAGTAGTCTCAGTCCGACGTCGGGGCCGACGGGGGGCGGCAATGTGGTCACCATCAACGGCACCAACCTCTCCGGTGCGACCTCGGTGCTCTTCGGGGGCAGCCCCGCCACCATTCTCACCAATACCGCCACCCAGATCACCGTCAGCGCCCCGGCAGGAACCGGCACCGTCAACGTCACCGTCAGCACGGCGGGCGGCACGAGCAACGCCCTTGCCTATACCTACGTCGCCGCTTCCGTCCCAGCGCTCAGCAGCCTGAGCCCGACGTCAGGTCCCACGGCAGGCGGCAATGTGGTCACCATCAATGGCACCAACCTCTCCGGTGCGAGTTCGGTGAAGTTCGGGAGCAACGCGGCGACCATCCTCACCAATACCGCCGGTCAGATCACCGTCATCGCGCCCGCGGGGCCGCCGTCCGCGGTCAATGTCACGGTCACCACGGCCGGCGGCACCAGCAATCCCCTGCCGTACTTCTATCTCGCCGCCCCCACCCTCAGCGATCTGTCACCGCACCTCGGCCCGGCCACCGGGGGCAACACCGTCACCGTTTTCGGCACCAACCTGACGCTCACCAACGCCGTGAACTTCGGGGGGAACCCGGCCACCGCCATCACCGTGGTATCCGACAACCAGCTGACCGTGACCGCTCCGGCCGGGTCCGGCGCGGTCGTCGTCACCGTCACCACACCGGGCGGGACCAGCACGGCGGCCACCGGGAATCCGTACTACACCTATCTCGGAGCGCCGGTCCTGACCAGCCTCATCCCCTCCCACGGCGCTGACGTCGGGGGTGACGCGATCGTGCTGGGCGGCAGCAACCTCACCTACACCGACGCCGTGTTCTTCGGCGGAGTTCCGGCCTCGTTCTCGGCGATCTCCGACACCCAGGTCGTCGCCACCTCCCCGGGCGGAGCGCCCGGCACGGTGAATGTCGTGGCGCATACCCCGGCAGGGAACAGCAACCCCCTGCCCTATGTCTACGACCCGTCATAGGCTCAAGCTTTGGCTCTTCATGGGTCTTTCGCCGAGCCGGCGTACGTCGTGGACGCCCTGCGCGAGCGCCGGTGGTGCCCTGAACGGTTGGGTGGCGGCCCGGACAAGAGTGAAAGAGCGAACCTTGCCGGCGCCGCTGGGCATCGGGCGGACCCGGCGCATTCGGTGCGTCCGGTGCGACCAATTCGTCCGGTGCGTCCGATGCAACCCCGGAAGCAGAAGCTGTCCCCAGAGGAGCGGGCCGCAACCGACCCTGCCCACGCCGACTTGGCTGAAGCTCCCTCCAACGAGGTTACGCGGGCGCGGTGGTTTGGTGGACTGACGCCATGACACCACTGCCGCACCGACTCCTCCGAGCCCTCGAGCGGTTCAATGCCGCCCACCCCTGGGACCACAACGCCCACTACCACCGGTGGATCCTGCGACAACTTCCCGACCGCTTCGACCGCGCCCTGGACATCGGCTCCGGCAGCGGCGACCTGGCCCGGCTACTGGCCACCCGCGCCAACGAAGTCCGGGGCATCGACTCCGACCCAGTGATCGTTTCCCAGGCACAGCGGCTGACTTCTCCGGCGACCCCGGTGACCTTCACGGTCGCGGACGCGCTGACCGAGATCCCTGCCGGTCCCCACCACGTCATCACCTGCGTCGCCACCATCCACCATCTGCCCTTCACCAAAGCTCTCACCGTCTTTCGCCGGCACCTGGCCCCCGGCGGAACTCTGGTGATCGTCGGCCTTTCCCGGGCGCAGACGGCCGGGGACTATGTGCTCGGCATCCTCGCCAGCCCGCTGAATGCCGCCACGGGCTGGCTCAAGAACCGGGGCCGCAGGGCACCCCGCCCGGTCTCGATGACCGCCCTGACCCGACCGGCGGAGATGAGCTTTTCCGACATCGTCAGTGCGGCTCATGACGCCCTGCCCGGCGCCCGGCTGCGCCGCCGCCTGTTCTGGCGCTACACGCTCGTTTGGCATCGCCGGTGAGCGGATCTCAAGATCGGCCTTCGGCGGTGGGGCATGCCTCAGCTGTACCTGGTGGGCGGTGGGTACGGTGCTGTTGCACCGCAGGCTGATTCGGCGTTGCCGGCGGATGACCGCCGTCGCTTGGGATATCGCCTTTTGGGTCGTCGATGCTGAGGCCCGCCGACGGTCACAGTGCCACGATCACGGCGTATGCGATGAAGAATGCTGCGCAGAGCACGACGATGATGGCGAGGATGACCACGGGGCCTGTGGCCCAGCCGCGGGTCTGCTTGTCGCGAGGGCCGGTCTCGGCCCCTGTGCTTCCCTCGCCCTGAGGGGTTTCCCCCGGGGGTACCCCGACTCCTGGCGCGAGGCCGGGGCTGCGGCGTGGATCCGGATCGGAATATTGAGAGCCCATGCCTGCAGTTTGCCCTGTTTTGCCGGAAATAAGTGGGGGAGTGGTGGCGGCTCTGGTAACGGCTGGAGCGCCCCGGGGTGGCACGCCGGGATCCCTGCAGTTCAGAGCCGTACGCAGCGAAGCCGTACGCAGCGAAACCGTATGCAGCGAAACCGTATGCAGGGAAGCCGTACGCAGCGAAGTCGCACCCAGGCCGGTCAGCGGTCGGCGATGTCCTCACGGAGGCCGTCGGAGAACTCCCACCACGACAGCGGGAGCCAGTCGCCGTTCACGAACGCATCGACAGTCGCACCGCGACCGCGGACGGTAACCGTCGTCCCGGGCGGGTACGAGGTCCCGGACAGGCCGAGCACCGGTACCAACAAGGTCCCGAGTCGCTGTGCTGCCACGTGTCGCCCTCCCTCTTTCGTTTCTCGGTGCGACATTGCGATACCCAGAGTGGATATCCCTTCTCACGTTACCGGCTTGCCGCATCCCGTAGACCGGAGAATCATGAGGGATAGGTCACGTCAAAAGAGTGAGGGTGGGAACAGTGGGGGAATTACGCATGCTATCCGCCGAGCGGGAGGTGGCAGCAAATGAAAGCCGTCGTCTACAAAGGGCCGTACTCCGTGGAGATCGAGGATGTTGCGAAGCCCGGCATCCAGCATCCCAACGATGTGATCGTAAAGATCACCTCCACCGCGATCTGTGGCTCTGACCTGCATATGTACGAAGGCCGTACGGCGGCCGAGCCGGGCATCGTCTTCGGCCACGAGAACATGGGGATCATCGAAGATCTCGGTGAGGGCGTCACCTCACTCAAGGAGGGCGACCGTGTGGTCATGCCCTTCAATGTGTCCTGCGGGTTCTGCACCAATTGCGTCGAGGGGTATACGGCTTTCTGTCAGACCGTCAATCCAGGATTTGCGGGCGGCGCTTACGGCTACGTCTCGATGGGGCCCTGGGCAGGCGGCCAGGCGGAATATCTCCGCGTTCCCTACGCCGACTTCAACTGCCTGAAACTGCCGCCGGGAAACGAGCACGAGAGCGACTTCATGCTGCTCGCTGACATCTTCCCCACCGGATACCACGGCTGTGAACTCGCCCAGGTGCGCCCGGGCGAGAGCGTCGCGGTGTACGGCGGCGGGCCGGTGGGGCTCATGGCTGCTTACTCTGCCCTCCTGCGCGGAGCCAGCAAGGTTTTCGTCGTCGACCGGGTGCCCGAGCGGCTGGAGAAGGCCCGGGAGATCGGCGCGGTCCCGATCAACTTCGCCGAGGGCGACCCGGTGCAGCAGATCAAGGACCGGACGAGCGGTGCCGGAACGGACAAGGGCGTGGACGCCGTCGGCTATCAGGCGATGGCACACGGCATGGCCCGCGAGGAACCGGCCACGGTCCTGAACTCGCTCGTCGGCACGGTGCGGCCCACCGGCGCCCTCGGTGTGCCGGGTTTGTACGTTCCCGCCGATCCTGGAGGTCCTGACGAGCAGGCCAAGCGGGGCATGCTCCTGGTGTCGATCGGCAAGCTCTTCGAGAAGGGCCTGCGCATGGGTACCGGGCAGTGCAACGTGAAGCGCTACAACCGGCAGCTGCGCGACATGATCATCGAGGGCCGGGCGACGCCGAGCTTCGTCGTCTCGCACGAACTGCCCCTCGACCAGGCTCCTTCCGCATACGACAAGTTCGACAAGCGCATCGAGGGCTACACAAAGGTCGTCCTTCATCCGTAGACCTTGCGGCGGTGTCCCCGACTTGGCCGACCCGCCGTCGTCGACCGCGGGTGCGGCTGCGGGCCGTGCCCGGTGGCCGATGGCGGGCGGCATCTGCGGACTGCTGTTCTGACGCTGTCTGAAGCAAGGATGACGGGGTACGCGAGCTCCACCGATCAGCGGAACTGATCAACGGCAACCGATCAGCGGAAGCCGATCAGCGGAAACCGATCAACGGAAGGTGGAGGTCGTGTCCGAGTCCTACGAGTTGAGCGTCGAGGTGAAGGTCACCGAGCCGGAGGTGGCGGTGGTGACCGTGTCGGGGGATCTTGACGGCGAGACCGGCACATCCCTTCACCACCAGCTGGCCAACCAGATCGTGCACGGCAGGCGGTATCTCGTGTTGGACCTGCGAGCCGTGCCGTTCATGGATTCCTCGGGGCTGAACATCCTTATTCGTGCGTCCAACGAGGCCAAGCGCCTTGACGGGAGCGTGCACCTGGCGGCGGTGTCCGATGTGGTGCTGCGCCTGCTCGACCTGACCGGGATCAGTGTGACCACTCCGGTCCACGCGAGCCCTGAGGACGCCCTCGCCGTGATCGCGTCGCAGCGCTCGGCCGAGGCCGGGCGGGCGGATACGGCGGTCTGCCCTGCCTCCTCCGCGTCGAGTCCCACCTGACCACGAAGAGGCGTCGTTCGCCGCGTGCGCGTGCGGGCGCGCGTGGGGCGGCGACAGCATCGGCGTGAGCGCCTGACCGCATCGCCCCACGCAGCCGGCCCCCTGCCCAAGCGCTTTCCCAGGCCAATCCCGCCGGCAGTGCGGTCGCTGCAAACCGCCGCAAACCGCTGCCAACTCAAACGCACACAGGTCGACTTCGGACCGGACCCGCGGTCACTCGACCTGACCTGGGCGGTCTTCCTGCCGCGCCAGGGGAGTGGTGGCCCAGCCGTGTTCCAGCAGGGCGAACAGGTCGCGCATGGTCCGGGCCGGGTCTTCGCTTGCGCGGGCGATGCCGGGGGCTTCCAGGGCGAAGCGTGCCAGGCCGGTGACGGCGGGAGCGTCGGGGGTGAGTCCGGTGGCATCGGCGAGGACGGCGGCCAGTGCCTTCTCGTGGCGTGACCACATACGGCGTGCGTAATCCCGCAGGGCGGGGGTGGACTCGACGAGGGCAAACGTGGGGTCGTCGGTCCGCACGACGGTTCGGGTGCGCACCATGTGGTCGCGCAGGGCGTGCAGCACGGGCTGGCCGGGTGCTCGGTCGCGCACGGCGGCGACCAAGGCGCTCTCCATGTCCGTATCCAGGTCGAAGACGAGGGCTTCCTTGCTGGGGAAGTGCTTGAAGAGCGTACTCAGCGAGACATCGGCCGCTTCCGCCACTTCGCGTACACCGACGTGCTCGAAGCCGCGCTCGGTGAACAGCCGCACCGCGGCATCCGTCAGGGCCTGCCTGGTCTGGGCCTTCTTGCGCTCGCGGCGCCCTGTTGTCGTCTCGGCCATGCCCCTACCTTATCCCCTTGGGAGGATCCGATCGCCAAGGCGATCGGATAAAAAGTCGGAGCAGTTGTACTTTTGGTGCGGCTGTGTTTCTGTTGATGAGCGCGGTCGGCGTGCCCGGCCCGCACCCAGCCGTCGGCATCCGGGCCGACTCCCTCACCGGAACGCTCGATTTGCCGTGCCCGAAATCGGCCCGTCGAAGGCGCCGATGAAGGAGATGAAGAAGCCGCGGCGCACGCCCGCCGCCCCGCCTCATGCATCAGGCCAGCACCACAAGACACCTGGACTCTCTACTCCTGCACTTCGACACCTGCACCCTCTTGATCCTTGGAACGGAGCGTGAACCTCATGTCCACCACCCCTCGCATCGCGATCGTCGGTGCCGGCTTGGGCGGCCTCGTCTGCGCGCGCGTCCTGCAGCAGCGCGGCCTGCCGGTGACGGTCTTCGAGCGTGAGGCCGGCCCCAACTCCCGCTCGCAGGGAGGCACCCTCGATATCCACGAGCACACCGGCCAGGACGCGCTGCGTACCGCCGGACTGTTCGACCAGTTCCTCGCTCTGTCCCGGCCCGACGGCCAGGAGTGGCGCCTGTATGACCGTCATGCGACCCTGTTACGCCACGATCAGGCCGACGGAGACGATCTGAGCAGGCCCGAGATCGACCGCGGCCGGCTGCGCACCCTCCTGCTGGACTCCCTCGCCCCCGGCACGGTCCGTTGGAAGCACTCCGTACAGGCCGTCACCCCGCTGCCCCACGACAACACCCGTCTGCACCACCACGACCGTGTCGTCGAGGACTTCGACCTGGTCATCGGCGCCGACGGGGCCTGGTCCCGGGTACGCCCCGCGCTCTCCGACGCCCAACCCGCCTACGCCGGTGTCACGATGGTGGAAGCCCACTTCGACGACGTCGACCACCGTCACCCGGGCATCGCCCACCTGGTCGGTGGCGGCACCATGTTGGCCAAGGCGGGCCGCCGCAGCCTGGTGCTGCAGCGCAACAGCGATGGACACGTCCGCGCCTACATCACCTTCCGCGGCCCCCAGGACTGGCACGCCGGCCTCGACCTCGATGACACCGAAGCCGTACGCGCCCGCCTCCTCGCCCTGTACCAGGGCTGGGACGAGAGCCTGCTCGGCATCCTGCGCGACAACGAGGGTGGCTTCCTCAACAGGCCGATGTTCGTCCTTCCCGTTCCTCACAGGTGGCAGCGCGTCCCGGGCATCACCCTGCTCGGCGATGCCGCCCACCTGATGCCGCCCGCGGGCGTCGGCGCCAACCTCGCCCTGCTCGACGGAGCCGACCTCGCCCAAGCCGTCATCGGTCACCCCACCATCGACCAGGCCCTCGACGCCTACGAAAGCGTCATGCTGCCCCGCGCCATCGACCACGCCAGAACCGCCCGGCAGATGCTCACCACCCTCATGCCCGGCACCGACACCGGCACCGATGCCGGCACCGACACCGGCTCTCACGCCGAATCCGACGCCCCCGCCTTCCCCGCCCCCTTCTGGCCGGCCGGTGGAGTCCCTGACGCGGCCCCCGCTCACACCGGCTGAGCAGGGGCGACGACTCATGAATCACAGCATTCGAGTGGGCGAGGCATCGGTCGAGGACGTGGAAGCGATGACGGACATCCACACCCGGGCCCGCAGCGCCTACTACGCAGCGCGTGGGGTGGCCGCAGCGGAACTGGCCGACCCGGTGGCACGGGAAAAGCGACGGAACGGGTGGGCACGGGCCATTGCGTCGCCCGACATGACCGCACTGTGTGCACAGGACCCTCAGGGCAGGGTGTTAGGCGCCCTCGCGATGGGGCCACCGAAGGACGCCGACGTCGACGGATCGGTCTATCGCCAGTTGTTCCAGATCCACGTCGATCCGGACGCCTGGGGACGCGGGACAGGGCGTGCGCTGCACAGTGCGTTCACCGGACGGCTTGCGGCGGGCGGATTCGGCGGCGGAGTTCTGGAGGCATGGGAGGGCAATGCGAGGGCCCGGAGGTTCTACGTCTGGCTCGGCTGGGGTGTGGACGGGGAGCGACGGCCCGGACCTGGGCGAGCCGATTACGTGCGGATGCGGCTGCGGCTCAGCTGAAAGGGAGGGGCGGTGGCCTCCTCGGATCTCCCGGCGGATCCGCAGGCGGCGGAAGCCGTGGGCCCAGGTGCCGGTGTCCGTGCGCTCCCGGTCTTCCTCCACTCCAGGTCATGGACGTCGCGCGACGAAGACGAACTCTCGTCCCGGCCGGTCAGGGGCATCGCGAACGTCTTCCACCGCAAAGCCGTGCGCGACCAGGTCCCTCTCGATCTCCTGCCGCTCGCGGAAGCGCAACGTCGAATCCGATGTCAGTACCTGCCCGTCCGCAGCGAACACACAGGTCCCCCGGAACGTCACCAGCGGCCGGCTCACCTCGATCAGCTCGACCAGCTCTCGACGACGCCTACGCCAGGAATCTCCGCCGCGCGGTAAGAGCTTTCGCGGTGCCATTCCTCCCAAGCGCGCCTCGCCGGATCCCGGGTCTCGAACACCAGATGTCCGCCGGGCCGCAGTGCTTCGTAGGCCCCCCGCAGCGTCTTCCGCCACGCTGACGGATCGGCGATTTCCTGGGCCACGTTCGCCGTCATCGTCGCAAGGTCGACCCGCAGCGGCGGGAGGGCTGTGACATCAGCTGTGGCTGTGACGTCCCCGAGGGCCGTGACATCGCCGCAGATCCAGCGCACTCGCGCACTCCCCGGCTTGGCCCGAGCGACATCGAGGGACGCCTGGGCGGGATCGATGCCGACCACCTCGATCCCGCGATCGGCCAAGAGGAGGGCGAACACTCCTGTCCCGCAGCCGATGTCCAGCACTCGACGTGCCCTGAACTCCTCCGCCATCCGGAGGTAGGCGTCGAGATCGCTGCGGTCAGGGTCGAGCGGGTCGTAGAGCGCGGCGAGCCGTGGATGCCCAGAGCACTTGTCCGTCATGTTGCCGAACGTATGCGGCGCCGACCCGGGGGGCTATCCGTTTTCGCCGGCACCCGAAGATCGTCCGGCGCATGGCCGTGACGACCACGTCGCCCACCGTTCCGTACCGCGTTCCGTACTGCATGCCGTACTACGTTCCATCCGCGTTCCATACCCGTTCCGTAGCGCGACATCGTGCGGACCAGGCCGGTGACCGTCCGGTCGCCGTACCGGTCGGCCCCGGCCCGGCCCCGGCCCCGGCCCGGGCCATTAGGCCGTTCGGTCGCAGTGCAGTGTGACCGCGACCGGCTCCGCTGTCACGAGGCCGCCTGGAGGGCAGAATGACCTGATAATGAGCTGATGAGGGTGTTGCCCGTGTGGTCACAGGTACGCCGTTTGGTTCCCGCCGCGGTGATCGCTCTCGCGGCGTTGGTGAATCTGCTGACGCCTCCTTCGGTGTCGTCCGCCGCCCTGCTGGCCGTGGCGCCGGTGACAGCGGTGTCGCTGCTCAGCCCGGCCGGCATCATCGGCGTCGGCCTGACGGCGATGTTGGTGCAGGGAGGTCTGGCCTTCGCCGACGGAAGCTACGACTGGCAGGGCGACGCGGCTGTCCAGATCACCCTGGCGGCTGTCACCGTGCTGGCCGTCGGCCTGAACCGGTCGCTGCGCACCCAGCATGTGAGCGCGAGCCGGGCACGCTATGCCGCGGAGGTCGCCCAACGGGCCGTGCTGCCCAGACCGCCGAGCAGGCTGGGGGACCTGCGTATCGCCGCCCGCTATGTACCGGCCGAAGACATGGCACTGATCGGTGGCGATCTCTATGTGATGCAGGAGACGCCGTTCGGGGTGCGCGCCATGGTCGGCGATGTGAGGGGCAAGGGCCTGTCCGCCATCACGACTGTCAGCGTCGACATCGGGGTCTTCCGCTACGCCGCCGACCACGAACCTGACCTGCCTGCCCTGGTGGAGTGCATGGAGGAGGCCCTGTTGCGGGAAAGCCAGCGCCGGGAGGGCCTGGATGCCACGGAGGGGTTCACCACCGCCCTGATCGTTCAGTTCGCCACCGACCTGGCCCAGGTCCACATCATCAACCGCGGCCACCCCGCGCCGCTGCTGCTGCACGCCGACGGCCGGGCGTACCTTTTGGAGCCGAAGGAGGAAGCGCCACCCCTGGGCATCACCGCCCTGGGGGCCTGGACCTCACCCGTGGAGACGCACCCCTTCCCACCCGGTGCGATGCTGTTGTGCTTCACCGACGGCGTCACCGAGGCCCGCGACCCGGCCGGAGCCTTCTACGACCCCGCCGAGCGCGTCCCGCACATGATGCAGTCCTACCGGCGCCAGACCGGCCATTTCCCGGAACCCTCGACGGTCCTCGACTTCCTCGCCAGCGACGTCAGCCGTCACAGCGGCGGAGCACCCCAGGACGACCAGGCCCTCCTCGCGCTGCACCGGCCGCTGCCGCAGCAGGACCTCCTCGTCCGGCTTCTTTGACCGTGCTTGCCGACCTCTGTGTATGGCGGTGCCAGGCCTCCGTAGGGGCGATGCCAGGCCTCGGCGTATGACCGTGTCCGGCCGCTGTGACTGTGTGTTTCTGTGTCCCGGCCCCTCTGTGACCGTTGCCGCCGGCCGCCCAGCGCGGACACCGCACCCCCAGGCAGATCGAGGAGCTGACCGAGGAGGCCACAGCGCGCTCAAGGCGGCGCTTTCGTGCTCCGACAGGCGGTAGACGAGCGCGGTCGCGGGTCTGACCCTGGCGGGAGTCGGACCGCCCCAGGGCTGGAGTCAGGCCCACCGGCCGGGGGACCCGCCCCCGGCCGGAGCTGGTCCCACCCCCCGGCCGGAGCTGGTCCCACCCCCCGGCCGGAGTCGGGCCCGTGAGCACCCGAAGGCCCGCTGGTGTCAGAGCGCAGGCCCCCGCAATGCCTTCTCATGCTGCATGCGGGTGAGGCGGCGTACGAAGAAAATGGCTACGACGGCGGCCATGATGTTGAAGACGTCGCTCGCCATGAGCCCGGCGATCGCCCCCTTGATCTCTTCCGCTTGCTCGGCCCTTGAGTACCGCTGTGCGGCCAGGCGCCCAAAGATCAGGTTCACGATCCACAGCGCCCACCACCAGTTGAGCAGCGCCCTGGACCTGGACTTTTCATCGGCGCTGGCGTTCCAGATGTCGGTGGCTATCTGTCGGGGAAACCACAGGTTGACCACCGGCACGGCCCAGCCCCAGATCGCCCAGCCGCGCTTCCTCGCGTGGTACTCGGGGGCAAAGACCTCGGCGTTGACACGGGTGCGGTGAAACCAGACGACAAAGACCACCGCGGTCGCGATAGTGGTCGCGAGCTGCACGGTCCCGGACGCCCCGTACAGCGCGTCCGCCTGGTCGATCTCCCGCGAGGTCACAGAGCCGAGATTGCGGATGAGTCTGCCGACCAACTGGTACGAATGGTTGCCCTGCCACAGCGCGAACAGATCTGCGCCGATGACGAGGCCGAGCAGGATCATTACGGCCTTCGAGAGCCCGGCAGGCGAGCGGAGAACGGCCTGCGGACCGGGCGGAACGGACCAGCCGGATGGCGGCGGCGGTGGTGCGACGGGCATGTGTGACATGCGAAACCCCCCACGGGTTCGAGACAGGTGTGTTTGCGCACGCAGTGGGACGTCTCTCCCCGAAACGGTCCGAGCGGCAGGCGGAACTTATGCGTTCCACACACCCTCTGTCCACTGAAAAGGGACAGGCCGGATCGTCCTGCCCTATTTGCACCCATCGACACACGAGACTTCTGGTGCGCAGGGCCATCCGGGGGCGTGGCAGGTCCGGGCCCTCGCTGTCGTCGCTCCGGCCGCGCCTGAAGCCACTCGCGCGGCGGACTCGACTCTCTCGGCTCCCCTCGGTTCCTGTACTTCCGGCCGAGGCAAGCACTTGCCTGAGTGGAAAGCCGTTGGTAGCTTTCCGTTCAGGAAAGTGCTTTCCTGTCCCATGACCTCACCCCGGAGGTGGCCCGTGTCCCTTGAGCCCGATGCCGAACACGCAGCCCGCGCCCTGGAAGACGTCCAGCGGCGACGTGACCAAGCGATAGAGGCACAACGTCAGCCCCGTTGGTTCTCGATCGCCTGGGGCACGAATCTGTTCCTGGTCTTCGCCGCTCCTGATCTGCTGTCGCTGCTTCACCTTCAACCGTGGTGGCCGTGGTGCTCCGGGGTACTGGCGCCCCTGACAGTGGCGTTTCTCATCGGTCAGTACACGCGCTGGGGGCGGAGTCTGCTCGGTCTTCCTCCGGTGCTGCAGGTGCGGGGGATCGTCTCGCCGGGTTTGGCGGAGTGGCGAACGCCGCGGCGGATGGTGGTCTTCCTTGGCGTCGTGGGTGTCGTTTTCCTGACGTGCGGGGTGTTCCTGACCTACATCCCCTACTGGCACCTGCTGATGGGGATTGCTCTCGGGCTGGCGACGATGCTCCAGTCCAACCGTCAGTCCGAGCGGCTCAAGAGTCTCGGCTCACTCGGATACGCCCATGACCGCTCCTGAAATCGACCCGTTGTTGCTGGACCCCACCCGCCTGTCGATCACCGCGCTCCTGGCGGCCACGCGATGGGCCGAGTTCAAGTTCGTCCGCGACTCCCTGAATCTGTCGGATTCGGCGCTGTCCAAACAGATCAGCACGCTCGGCAAACGAGGACTCGTCGAGGTGAAGAAGGGCTATGTCGGCAAGACCCCTCGTACCTGGCTGAACTTGAGCCGCGACGGACACCTCACGCTGCAGGCCCATCTGGCGGCACTCCAGGACATCGCGACCCGGTCGGCGCAACATGTCTCCGGCGGGGACGAGGACGGGGTCGGGGTCGCAGGCGGGGATTTGGGGATGGGGACGGGAGGCGGAGGCGGATGAACGGAGCCGTAGCCACCGCAGGACGGGTGGCCCGGGCGCAGATCAGTCGACGTCCAGGGGGAGAGGCGGAAGGCGGAGGTGTGCGAGATCTGCGGGGGGAGGGCTGGTGTGCGGCCACAGGGGAGTGACGTCGGTGTCGGCTGCCGCGGGGGCGTCGGTCAGCCGCATGCGCTCCCGCAGCCGGCCGTAGAAGTCGGTCGGTCCCAGTCGTACGACGCGCAGACGCTGCGGAGCCGCGTAGACGCCGATCCAGTCCCCCGGATCGAGGACGCCGCGCAGCTGGCCGTCGACGCTCACCGCCGCGCGGCCGGAGTGTCCCAGGACGCGCAGGGCAACAGCCTCGTCGGGGGCGGCGACCACCGAGCGGTTGAAGGTCATGTGCGGGGCGACGGGGGTGAAGACGATGGCGTCGGCCGCGGGGGAGACGACAGGGCCGCCGGCGGCGAAGCTGTATGCGGTGGAGCCGGTCGGTGTGGCGACCAGGACGGCATCGGCGGAGTACGAGGCGAGCAGTCGGCCGGAGAGGTATACACCGAGGGAAACCTGCCGGTCGCGGGCGAGCTTTTCCAGGACGATGTCGTTGAGGGCCGTCAGGTTGAGCGCCACGCCCCAGTCAAGTGCGACGGCGCAGTCGGTGCGTACCAGCGGCGGAGGGAGTACGGGGCCCCGGCCGTAGCGCAGGAGGGCTTCCATCCCCTCGGGGAGTCCCAGTGGCCGGGACGCCCGCATGGTCAGCATCAGGCGGGTCTCGACATCCACCTGACCGCGGTGGATGGTGTCCAGCGCACATTCGACGTCGTCGGCGGGGACTTCGGTGAGGAAGCCGAGAGTGCCCAGGTCGACGCCGAGGACCAGGGCGTCGTTCTGTGCGGCCAGGCGCGCTCCACGGAGGAAGGTGCCGTCTCCTCCGAGCGTGACGATCAGGTCGGGGCCACCGGCAGCGTCGACCTCCTCCCGCGCGTCCCGCCGTTGCTCGTCCGGATTCCACACGTCGATGGCGACGCAGCCGACGCCCTGGCGCACGCACCACCGTCGGACGACGTCGGCGGCCGCTACGGCGGCGGGACGCCCTTCGTGGACGACGATGCCCACCTGTTGCACGCTCACGCAGTGTCCTCTCCCTCTGAACGCCCGTGCGCACACCGACGAGAGAACACCCGCCTCGGATGGCTGGAGGCGTCCCGGTAACCGGCAGCCGGGGCCGGCATCCGGTAGTCGGCGACCGGCGCGGGAGCCAAGCGCCCCGTGATCGTGCCCGTGACCCACCAGGAACGCCCAGCGGGCGCGAGCGATCTCGTACTGCTGCGCCGTGCGATGGCCGGTTGCGCCGTGCGACGGCCGATGCCCCAAGAAGCAATTCACCTTGTAACAGGACTATGGGTGCGCATCCACAGCGCATCTTAACGGGCGAAACCGTTCTAATGGGGCGAAGCCTCGCCAAGACACTGATACCCGGATCGCGGCGGCAACGTCCATCCGGGCGTGCTCAGTCGCGGCTTCGTCAAACAGAAGTCGTCCAGCCGCCGGCCGCCGGCCGCAGAGTCGCCCCGGGCGGGGGCGGGGGGAGGGGCGAGCCTGCGCGGGGGAGGGTCGAGCCTGCGCGGCGCATGCGCGGAGCCTGTGCGCGCTCCGGCCCAGGCCGTCCGCGATCCGACTGCGCGACGGCAAGGTACTCCTGGCATCAACTGTTGGCATCAACTGCAACTGCTGGCTTCACTCTGTCCGATGCGGCGAGTCCGAAGGGGAATCCTGGTGGGCAGGGTCTTCCGGACCAGGCGGGGACGGGGGTGGGTGCGGGTGCGAGGGGGGCTGCCCGGTGCCGGTCAGCTCGCCGGCGGTCAACGCGATCCACAACGACAGGACCGCAAGGGGAAGTTCGACGAGGCAGGCGGTGGCCAATGCGACGAGAATCCCGCCCGCCTCCTCGCGGGGTGTGGTCATCACGTCGAACCAGGCATCGACCACCAGCATCGTCGTCACCGCCACGGCCGCAAGATTTACCTGCCGGTGCCGTCGGTGGGCGAGCACCGCGGTCAGCAGAATGACGGCGGCCAGGCCGATGTCGAATCCCACCCACGGTGCGTCGTACGAGGCCAAGGTGGCTCGCCGGGGCAAGGTGAACGCCAGGTACAGGGTCCAGGGGACCAGCGCTACCCCAAGGGCCGTGAACAGGGGAACGACCCACCGCGGTGTCGGACGGACTCTCAGAATGCCGCCGACCCCGGATTTCCGAACTGCTCTCACACGTGCACCTCTGCATCATCGGTACCACTCAGTCGCTACCGAAATATTATGAAGAGGTCCTACTCGTCCTGTGAGGGAGGTCGGCGTCCGGGGCTCCTCCGGGCGATGATGCGGTGGTCCTTCACGGCGAACGCGACGGGTGTTCCGGCTGCGGCTGGTGGTAGCCGCAGAGGACGACCCCGGACGACCGCAGGCGGCCAGGAATCCGGAGTCTCCTGCGAAGCGTGCGGTCACATGGGCCCTTGCACCGATCCGGGGGACGAGGGGCGGTAGTGGTCGATCAGACCTGCGTCGCGGTTGGGCCGGGCAGATCGGTGGGCTTCAGAGTGGTCGAACCGGGGCCGCCGTCCGTGCAGCAGGAATGATGCGGCGCGTGAGGCCATACGGCTGAGTGGGGTCTTCATAGGTCTCCGTTCGTAGCATCCGGCACTCAAGCATCCGGCGCTCAAGCATCCGGCATTTCGAGAATCTGGCACTTCGAGAATCCGGCACGTCGAGCAGCTCGGTACTCCGCCAGCTTGGTACTCCGAGCATTCCGTACTTCCAACGTACGGAACGCAGGGAGAGAGCGCAGCGATCTGAGTGAGAATTGAGAGTGCGCAGCGGGACCTGCCAACCGCCGGTGGATTCCGCGGATCGCGGGCGCGCTGCACCTTCCGGCCATCACCGGCACCCAGTGCCGGGGGCTACCGCAGGCACCACGTGAAGAGCATCACAACTCTCTTTCCATTGAGGCGGGTTGACCGGCTCGGCCCGGGCTAGACGTTGCTGCATGACAGCTGCTGGAGTTGACGTGGTGGCCCGCGGGGCGAGCGTGCGGGGGCCGAGAGGCCCGGTGTTCGAGGGAGTGGACCTGGACGTGCCGGCGAGCGGACTGCTGGCCGCCCACGGCCCGTCCGGATCCGGGCGTACCTCTCTGCTGCTTGCGCTCGCCGGGCGGATGCGGCTCTCCGGCGGAGCCATCCGGGTCGGCGGGCACGTCCTGCCCGCCGAGGGGAGGCGGGTGCGCAGGCTGGTCGCCGTTGCCCGGGCCGCGCCCGCGGTCGAACTCGAAGGACGGCTGCGGGTGCGAGAGGTGATGGCCGAACGCTGCCTGACCAGCCCCGGTGTGACGGAGCGCCACATCCGCCAGGCATGCGAGACCCTGGACCTCGCCCTACGAGGGACAGATCTGGTCGAGGACCTCGGCCCCGTCGGCGGGCTGCTGCTGGCTACCGCCCTGGCTCTCGCCGAACGGCCCGGTGCCCTCGTCGTCGACGACGTCGACGACGGCCTGCCACCCGACGCGCACGGATCCGTGTGGGAGGCCCTGCGCCGGGTCCGGGACAACGGTCCCACCGTGCTGGCCGGCTGCCTCCGCCCGCCCCCGCCCACTCCCGGCCTGATCACGCTGTTACTGCCGCGGCGCAGCCGGGACCGCCTCCCGGCCGGGACGGCCGCTGTCCGAGAGGACGCCGACATATGAAAGCCGTCAAGCTGGCACTCCTGGAACTACGGCGCTTCCGCGGCCCGATGCGCCGACTGGTCCCCGTCCTGCTCTGCCTGGTGCCGTTGCTGTACGGCGCCATGTACCTGTGGGCGAACTGGGATCCGTACGGCAAGACCGACCGCATGCCGGTCGCCGTGGTCAACCAGGACCACCTGGCGCATGCCCAGCAGGGCCGCCGGGTGAACGCCGGAGACCAGCTGGTGCGGCAGCTCAAGGCGTCCGGCACCTTCGACTGGCACTTCGTCGGCCCCGACGAGGCCCGGGACGGACTGGAGCACCACCGCTACTTCTTCACCATCGCCATCCCACCCGACTTCAGCAGCAAACTCGCCACCGGTGCCGACACCCGGCCGCAACAGGCGGGCATCCACATCGAACTCAACGATGCCCACAACTACATCGCCGGCATCATGACCGAAGTGGTGCAGAACAAGCTGCAGGAGCAGGTCAACTCCGCCACGCACGCCGCCTATGTGCGCAGTGTCTACGGCGAGCTGTCGGACGTGCGGGGCAAGCTGTCCACCGCAGCTGATGGCGCACACCGGCTGGTGGGCGCCACCCGCGTGGCGCAGCAGGGCACTTCCACGGTCGCGTCGGCGACATCCACCCTGCGCGACGGCGCCGACGGAGTCTCCGCCGGAGCGCGGCAGATCGCGCGTGCCGCCGGCCAGATCGACGACCTCTCGGGCCGCCTCGACCGGGCCGCGGCCGACCGTCTGCCCGGAGCCGTCTCCGCCCTGGTGACCACCGCCCGGCTGACCACGGATGGTCTGGACGCGGTGCACACCGCCACCAGCGCCACCCGCAAGGGCACTTCTCGCGCCGTGGGCGACCTCACCGATCTCGCCGATTCCCACCCCGCACTACGGGACGACCCGGTCTACCGGAGCGCCCTCAGCCACGCCCGTGGCCTGGATTCCACCGCCACCGACCTCGACGGCCGGGCCGCCGCTGCCGAGAACAACGCCCGACGCGCCCTTCGCGACGCCCAACGCCTCCAGGGCGACATCGGCTCACTCCGCAGTGATGTGCTGGCCCTGCACGCGCCGCTCCGTCTCGTCGATACCGGTTCCCACAGCGCCGCCGATGGCGCGCGCGGCCTGGTCGACGGGCTGGGCTCCCTGGAAAGGGGCTCCGGAGCCCTGCGCTCCGCCGCCGACCAGGCGCACGACGGCGCCTCCGACGTCTCCCGCACCGTGGACCAGGGACTGCGCAAGATTCCCCGTACCAGCCCCGACGAGGTCGCTCACGCCGCCGAAGTACTGGGCACACCCGTACACATCGACCGCGGCAACCTGCACCCGGCGGGTGTCTACGGACGCGGTCTGGCCCCGTTCTTCTTCGGCATCGCCCTGTGGGTGTTCGGCCTCTTCGCGTACCTGTTGCTGCGTCCGCTCAACACCCGTGCCCTGGCAGGCAAGGTCGGTGCGTTCACCACCGCCGTCGCGGGATGGCTTCCGGCGGCGGTTCTCGGCGCCGTGGGGGCGCTGGTGCTCTACGGGGTCGTCGACCTCACCCTCGGGCTCAGTCCTGTCCACCCCTTCGCGATGATTGCGCTCCTGGTCACCGCGGCTGCGGCCTTCGTCGCCGTCGATCACTGCCTGCGCACCGTCTTCGGAGTGCCGGGCGATGTCCTGTCACTGGTTCTGCTCATCCTCCAGCTCACCGCTTCCGGCGGGCTCTATCCGCTGCCCACCGAGCCGGCCTTCTTCCAGGTGCTGAACCCACTGCTCCCGATGACCTATCTGGTCGACGGATTGCGGGTCACCGTATCGGGCGGACTCACCGCGAACCTGCTGCGGGACTTCGTCGTCCTCTTCCTCTTCGCGGCCGGCTTCCTCACCATGACCGCCCTCGCCGTACGACGCCAACGGATGTGGACCATCGGACGCCTCCACCCCGACGTATCCCTGTGAGCGCCGGGCCATTGCCCTCGCCCTGCGCGCCGGGCACAGCCTTCCCACCCCTGCTCGTCGCCTCCGCATTCGATGGGAAGCCTGATGGCCTCGGTCCCCTCACACGCTGGCACACCTGTGTGCCGACTCCCCGATTCCCCGGTTCGATCGCTGTGACGGTGCCCCGAAGGAGGTCGCCGCAACCCAGCGATTGCAGGAGCGCCCAGAGTTCTGGGTTCTCGGATGGCCCGACCATGTCGATCAGCCTTTCATAAGGGCCGTTCACGAGGGAGTGCTCGCGAGGGACTGCTCATGAGGTGCGGGCCATGAGGGGCGTTCTTGAGGGACGTTCATGAGGGAGAGCGCGCTGACCGGCAAGCGGGCCTCTGACAGGCTCGGGCGCCGCGAGTGGACGGTGGGGCGGGAGGAGGGATGTCAGTGGTGGCCGCTACCTTTGGGACATGTCGATATCTGTTGGCCTCAGCCTCAACGTCTCCGGTTTGCAGCCGGGAGAAGAGACGACGCGTGTCGCCGAGGCGATGACCGCGTTCCTCACCAAGCACGATCTCGAGCGCGACGTGGCGGTATCCGAGGACACGTCGGCGGGTCAGGTCTTCGCGGAGAGCGATTACCCGATCATCGTGTCCGGTTTTGGCCGCTGGTCTGACCAGATCGAACGGGGAACTCACGACACCGTGCGTGCGCTTGCTCCCGCCGCGCAAGTCGACCTCCGATGGAGTTTCGAAGACGAGGACGACTAGGTTCTGTCCGGCGGATCAAGGTTTAGGCGAGTTCCAGTTCGCCGACGCGCTGGTCCCCGCTCAGCTCTCCCGTCAGCTGGAATCCAAGTCCGAGGTAGAAGTCTTCGGGGCCGTCATTGCCGGGATGCCAGCAGGCGGTCAGGCGGGTGCCCCCACGGCGGCGAATCTCGGTGGCCGCGGCCTGGACCGCGAAGCGGCCGTAGCCGCGGCCTTGTTCCCCAGCCGCGATGTTGAGGCGCCACAGCCCCGAGCGGATGTCGGTCGCGGTGCCGTCGCCGGCGAAGTCAATGTCGAAGAAGGCCATCAGGAAGCCAACGAGTCGGGCGCCGTCAAAAATGAGCCGGGGCCAGGCGGTCCCGGGATGCACGTATGCCTCGGCGAGGGACTTGACGACTGGAGCCACCAGGTGGTCCTGGTCGGGGCGTACCTTCAGGGCGATCGCGGCGTCGAAGTTGCCGGGTGTGATCTTCTCCAAGCGGAGCGAGGTGGCCATGCGGGAAGCCTAAGGATGCAGGCCAGAAGGGCAAGCGTTTTTCGCCTGGTGAGCAGGGTGCGCGGCCGGTCTGGCGGACTGTTGCAGTCCGGGGCCGGCTGGAGCGGTCGTGCAGGCCTGCTTCGCCTTCAGTCCGCCAGCGGCGGACCCATTTGTGGGCCGTGACGCGTAAGACGCCCATCTCGGCTGCGACATGGGCGACGGGACGGCCGACGTGGACACGATCGACCAGCAGTCGCCTGCCGAAGACGGTCAGCCGGGCATTACGGTGGGATACGAAGACCTCCGTGCGGTGAGGCGTAGACACCTCCACCACACCGGAGGTCTTCGCCATTGATCAAGACCCAGCGGCTGTTAACAACGCTCGTGATCAATACACCTAGGGCGCACCTCAGCCATGATCACGTGGCGGGGCGGAGGCTGCGGAGCTACATCACTGCCCCAACTCAGGTGGAGAACAGGGCCGGGAAGACAACACCCGCGTCGCGCCACTGGACGAAGCCGTGGCAAACGGCCTGCCAGGCACCGAACTCCGGCTCCGGCGGCATCTCCCGCCGTTGACTGCCCGAGCAAAGCTTCCAGATCGGCCCTGGCTTCAGAGTCGTACCGGAGCGCTGGGGTGCACCTCACGTTCGATGCGCGGCATGATCTCGGGCACATAGATCTTCTGGATGGCTTCGCCGGCATCGTGGGCTTCCCAGTGGTCCCGAGTCTCCCAGCGCTCGACCAGGACGAACCGGGCCGGATCCTCGTGAGAGTGGTACGCCTCCCAACTGACACAGCCGTCCTCGGCAAGGCACAGCGGGCGCATTCGCGCCAGGGCGTCAGCGACCGGTGTGATGTCTTCGGCCTTGGGGACGTGTGCGATGACGATGAGGTCGAACATCACTACTCCTTGATACGTGAAGGCGGTCCAACTAGAGCGTGTTTCATAAGCGACGCCGTGCGACTCAGACCTCGGGAAGGGATGGATCGGGTGTCCAGGGGGTTGGCGCGCTGAAGGCCCTGCGTTCGTGGTCCCGCCAGCCCCCGTCGATGTAGAGGTAGGCGGGCGAAAACCCCTTCATAGCGGAAGCCCAGCCGCTGAACCAAGGCCAGGGATGCTTTGATGGCCGGCTGAATGTTGGCCTCCAGCCGGTGGAGTCGCAGGTCGGTGAAGGTGTGCTGCAAGGTGGCAGCGATCCCTCCGGTCATGTACCCCTACCCTGCGGATGCAGCTCGGAGCTGGCCTGCACGAGCGTGCAGAACTCGTCCTGGTCAGAGTGGATGAGCGGGCATAGTTCGACCCGTGACGGCGACTTGAGCATGGTCCAACCTTAGAGGTCGTTTCATCCTGTTGTTTCATCCCGTGATGCGGTCTTTATTGTGCTGTGGGGTCGCGCCAGGAGATGGTGTTCTCGCCGGTGAGGCGGC
>NZ_JBICWS010000035.1:0-41284 GCF_043199875.1 Streptomyces sp. NPDC048516
TTCGCGATCTCCCACAGTCCGTCCGGAACAATCCAACTCCATGTGCCCCGCCCCATACCGACGTCAACGAGGCCTCACCACGTAGGACACGGTCTAAGACGTCGTCTCAGTTGGTGGTTCGGCGGTAGCAGATGAGGGTGCAGGCTATGCCGACGAAGGCAAGGAAGTAGTCGGCTGTGCGTTCGTAGCGGCGATGCAAGCGGCGACAGCCGTTGAGCCAGGACATAGTGCGTTCAATCACCCAGCGATGTCTGCCCAGGTGGCAGGACGGCTCAATGCTGCGGCGGGCGATGCGCGGGACGATCTGCCTGCGCCGCAACCCGTTACGCAGATGATCGAAGTCGTAGCCCTTGTCCGCATGGAGCTTCGCCGGCCGGCGCCGTCTGGGTCGGTAGCGTTAAGGGCCCCCTTTGACCGCACAGACACTAACCGAGTCGATCGCGCACCGTGACCAGTCCAACTCGCCGTTCGCGCCGAGCCGGTCGAGCACGACACGGTGCAGCTTTGCCCACACCCGAGCCTTGGACCAGTACGTGAAGCGGCGGTGGACCGTCTGCCAGGAGGCACCAAAGACCGGCGGCAGTTGCCGCCAGGGGGCAGCCTGAGGCTGCGACGAAGAGGATCGCGGCCAAGACGGCACGGTCGTCGGCCCGCCGACGGCCACCGCCCTGTGGTCGAACCGGCGCCTCGGGGCGACCAGTTGGAACAGACGCTACAAGTGATCAGGTACGAGTCCGTCGACTATCCCCATGCCTGTGCAACGAATGACTGGCCATCAGGCCACCGTGGGGCTGGTCCGTTCCTGGTTGAGGTAGCGCCGGAAGCCCTGCGCCAGGGGCTTGAAGCCGCAGGCCTCGTAAAAGGTGTGCACGTACTCGTCGTCGGCTGCCAGCAACTGAGCCTTATAGCAGTCAGCCACTTCGCCCAGCTGTACAGCGGCCTCCATCAGCCGATGCCCGATGCCTCGGCGCTGAACAGAGCTGGCAACCACGACGTTCTCCACGAACAGAATCGCCCGACCG
This sequence comes from Streptomyces sp. NPDC048516, assembly GCF_043199875.1. Taxonomy (NCBI): domain Bacteria; kingdom Bacillati; phylum Actinomycetota; class Actinomycetes; order Kitasatosporales; family Streptomycetaceae; genus Streptomyces; species Streptomyces sp. NPDC048516. The sequence goes on from NZ_JBICWS010000035.1 coordinate 1,023, forward strand.
CCTCGAGTGAGGTTTGGGAGAACCAAGCAATCCGCAGTACCGACAACAACGCTGTCGGCCTCGGCTACCAGCACCGTGCGGCCCTGCTGCCTGCATATACCCGCCCAGATCCCATCAGCGGACTGCTGGGGCAGGGGTGCGTCATCAGGGTTCAACTCGCCATATAGAGCCAACAGTGATGACAAGTCCGCTTCGATCGCCGAGCGCACGATGATGTTCATGCACCGGAGCCTAGAACGAGCAAAGCTGCTGAACTCAGGCAGGTAGGACACCAATCAAGACGATGTCTAGGCACTGTTTCTCGGATCTCCTGACGCCAACACTCCACCCGCGTCAGGAGATCCGAGAAACAGTGCCTAGGACTGCTCGGCGTCAGAACGAACGGCATGGGACCTCGGCGACGGCGCGACCCTCGACCTGGCCGAGCAGTCCGCCGGCGCCCAGCGCGTCGACGAACCCGGTGTGCCACCGGTCGCGCACCAGCTGCCACTTGCCCGTCTCCGGTTCTTGTGCCCACGTGGCGGACAGTGGGCCAGTCACCGTCGCTTCTATCCAGCTCTGGCTCCGGGCGTGATGGGCTACCCGACCCCCTCAGCTCCTCAGCAAGCCAGCATCTTCTGAATGGCCTGACGCGTCACGCCGAGCTCCCGGGCGATGTCGACTCGTGACACGCCTTGAAGGTGCGCGCAAGCGGGCCCGCCCCCTGCCCGGCGGGCCCGTTTGGCGTTTCATTGGCCGGTCCCTGAAGTTCAGCCCCTGCCGCAGGTCAAGAGGCTGTCGAGCAAGGCGGCTACACGCTCGACCTGTGGACCCACCCAATGGACGGCAAGCGTCGCGACTGCGCTTCGCCGTCGAGGACAGCGACGGCCGCCCCGTGACCGCCTTCAAGCGCGACCACGGCAAGGAGCTGCATCTGATCGTCGCCTCACGCGACCTCACCTTCCACCGCCACCTGCACCCGGTGCGCGACGCCGAGGGCACGTGGTCAACGCCCGTGGAACTGCCCGCGGGCGGTTACGGCGTCTTCGCCTACTTCACTCAGCCTGCGCGACGGCGACGTGGCCTACCTGCACGTCCACCCCGACGGCGAGCCCGGCGACGGGCACCACCGAGCCCGGCCCCGAGGTCTCCTTCACGGCGACGGCGCCCAACGCGGGGGCGCACCGTTTGTTCCTCGACTTCCGACACAACGGCAAGGTCCGCACCGCACAGTTCACGGTACACACCACAGGCGAGCGAGCCGACACGACGCCGGACGAACAGGGCAGCGACACTCACGCACACCCTGAACGCAGAGCGGCCCTGGGCCGGCCGAGCTGGACCAGGAGGTCTGTCCGCTACCACCCGCTTCCGCGTGCGGGAGGAGCAGCACACAAGAACAGAGTCCCCATCAGTGAACTGATGAGGAATCATGAACGGTGGAGATGGGTTCGGTTATGCCGTGAGAACGCCGCGGTTGTAGCGACAGGTCCACGCGACGACGGCCATGACGGCCGCTGTGATGACGGCCGTAACTGCGACCGAGTTGGTCCCGTCGAAGAGACCACCGAACCCGGCCACCCCCAGAGCCGCACCCACCGCGAGGCTGGTCTCCTGGAGAGCCGCGGCGCGTGCGACATCTTTGGATGCGACGCTCCCCAGCAGGTACACGTCTCCGGCCGCGAACGCGATCCCCACCCCCAGGCCGATCAAGAAGCCGGCCAGCCACAGGCCGGAAAAGGCAGCCGCCGCAAGGCCGAGAGCACACGCAGCCAAGCTGATATGAAATACGCGCACAGGGGAAAATCGAGTGTGCAATTTATTGAGAACGAATCCTCCGAGCGATACCCACAAGGCCAATACTGAAACCGGCAGGAGGGATGCAAGCGAATCGGCCTCTACGCTGAAGAGAAAGATTGATCCGGTGTAGCACCCCGAGGCGAAGGTGAACGCAAACGCACAGACACCCACGCGCGAGAAGCTGAGCATGCGCACATCGACGAGCGGGTCGCGGGAGCGGCGTTGACGCAGAAAAAATACCGCCAGGATGGCACATCCGGCAGCAGTCGCCAGGAATCGCACCAGCATCCCGCCATGGCTTTGCAGGCCTCCCACGAACAGCCCGAACCCAAGGAAGGCCAGGACCGAGGACACGACATCGATATTCGTCGACGAGGCCTGTCCCAGGTCGATACCGCGCAAAAGCAGCCACGCGAACGATCCGCACAACAGGGCTACTGCAGCCGGCAACCAGAACAGCAGGGCGTAGGCGCCGGCATCAACGAACGCTCGGCCGACCAGGGGGCCTGAGCCGGCCCCGATGCTGAACGAAAGAATCCACAGGGAGTAGCCCAGTGCGCGCTCCGCGGAGTGCGGCAGGCCGCCAACGGCCGAGGCAACGCTGGAAATGATCAACGCGTAGCCGAAGCCCTGCGCAAACCGAGCCGCTGTCCATGTCTCCGGCGAATCCAATAATGCAGGACTGGCACCTGCGGTTGCGAACACGAGAAGCCCGATCGCCAACGTCACGCCAGGGCCGATCCGTGCACCCAGACGAGACCCGAGGACAACACTCGCGGCGAGCGAGATCGAATATCCGTCAACAAACCACAAGCGCCATGAATCGGTCAGCACCGGCAGGTCATAGGCGTTGGAGTTGAACAGCGTCGAGTCCACGCCGCCGAGGAACACGGGAATGAAGAGGAGCGGGAAGAGAATCTTCTTGGGCACAGTGGACCGCGCTGGGGCAAGGACAGTCTCGGACATGGTGGACCTCGTCTCAGTTGGCGTTCCGCAGCGATTAACTGGAACCATCTAAGATGGTTCTAGCAGGCGTGCGCGCAAGGCGCAACCAGCTGAGGCGGTTCCGGCGATGCTGTGCGCCTCCCTTGGGGCACTTGCACCCCATGGGGTAACCATCTATGCTGGTTCCATGGCTGTCATGCATTTCCCTGAGTTCCGGCCCGGCAGGGTGCTGGCTACTAGCTTCACGGCGACCCTGACGGAGCGTTACGGCGAGGCGCTGGAGCGCATCCCCGTGCCATCCCGACTCATGGATTGGTTGGCGGGCAATGGGCTCGTGGTCGACTCCTGCACCGAGTACCAGCTCGACCGCGCTCGGGAACTGCGGGAATCAATTCACGCGGCTGCTACCGCCGTTGCGAACCAGGATTCACTTCCCCCTTTGGCCGTCCACATCATCAATGACTGCAGCGCGCACGGTATGGCCTCGCCGATCCTGACGTCCGAGGGCAGCCGCGAGTGGCGACTGCGTTCTGCTTCTGTCGAGGATGCGCTGAGCGTGATCGCCGCTGACGCGGTCAGCATCATCGCGGGAGAACGGGACGGGAGGATGGCCCTGTGTGCATCACCAACGTGCCGAGCCGCGTTCTTCGACACCAGCCGATCCCGCACACGCAGATGGTGCGACATGAACACGTGCGGGAATCGTGAGAAAAAGACTCGCTTCCTCGCCAACAAGCGCAAGAACTCAAGCCCTGCCAGCTGACCACCATCCCTGACACATCGACGCCCTGCGCCTCTCACCCACCGAGTCCGGCCGACTCGTGTTGAGGAAGAGCTGACGGGGGAGGGCGGGGTGCGGGCCGTGACAGCAGAGGGCCTTCAGGACGACGCGAGTACCCGACCGGAGTTCGCCGTATTGGGGTCTGGAAGTCCGCATCGGCGGCGAACTCCTGCCCCTCAACGGTGCGTTGCCGCAACGCGTCCTCGTGACGCTGCTCCTGGAAGCCGGGCGCGTCGTGCCCATCTCCCGCCTGGTGGCAGCCGCATGGCAGGAAGAACCGCCGGACAGCGCCGAGCACCAGGTGCGCAAGACGGTGGCCAAGCTGCGCAGCCGCTTTCCGCACGGCCACCGCATCATCGTCACCGACGGGTCAGGATACCGAGCAGTCGTCGGCTCCGAAGAACTCGATCTGCTGCGCTTCCAGAAACTGTTGAGCCAGGCGAGGGAGTCACTGGAGGCGAGAGAGAAGGAGCAGGCGGTCGCGCAGTTCCGGGAGGCGCTGGTGCTGTGGCGAGGGTCGGTGCTTGCCGGAGCCGGTGGCCGTGTGGTCGGCGCCGCTTCAACTGTGCTGGAGGAGCAGCGGCTTACCGCCGTGAGCATCTCTACGGTCTGCTCCTCGACGCGGGCGAGGCCGGCGGGACCACGGGCGAGCTGCGTGCCCTGGTCGCCGAGCATCCGCTGCGCGAGACGCTGCGTAGCCGGCGCATTCTCGCCCTCTATCACTCCGGCCAACAGGCCGCCGCGCTGGATGAGTTCATCTACAAACGACATCGCCGCTGGTCAGCCGATGGAACCTGGCAGATGCTGCTGTCCCGCATTCAGACAGCCGAGGATGCCGGGGGCGGCATCGACTGGGAGGTGTCGGTGGACTCGACAGCCGTGCGAGCCCACCAGCACGCCGCCGGCGCGAGGAAAACGCCCCCGGCCGCCGTTCCTCAAAGGGGGGCCGGGCGGGGGACGAACCGGGTCGACCGGTACTGCGGAGACTGGCCGACCGTCTGGAGGAGGTGGTCAGATCGGCGAGTGTCCGGGACGTTCCCGCGGCGAGTTCACCACCAAGATCCACCTTGTCGCCGACGGACGATGCCGACCCCTCGCCTTCGTCCTGACGCCTGGACACTACGGTGACGGGCCCCAGCCCCAGCGGGTGCTGGAGCAAGTCTCGGTGCCGCGAGCCAGGGTCGGCCGGCCTCGCACCCGGCCCGACCCTGTCCTTGCGGACAAGGCCTACACGTCTCGGATGAACCGCCGCTACCTGCGACGACGCGGAATCGGGCACACGATCCCCGAACGTTTCGACCAGCACGGACACCGCAAGGACCGAGGTTCCAGAGGCGGGCGACCCACCGGTTTCGACAGTGAGCGCTACAAGAAGCGCAACACCGTCGAACGCACCATCAACCGTCTCAAAGGCTTCCGCGCCGTCGCCACCCGCTACGAGAAACGCGCCTACATCTACCTCGGTACCGTCACACTCGCAGCCCTCGCCATCTGGCTCCGAACGTGATCCGAGAAACAGGGCCTAAGTGAGCCCGGTCTGTGCCTTGCTGAACAGCACACCCTCGGAATAGAAGAACACCGCGCTGCTGCTTCCGTCAGCGCCGTAGCACGTCCAGGTGAGGGGATAGCCCTCGGCGGGCCTTTCGCTGTCCCGCTGGCAGGTGCTGGCGTAGGTGAACAAGGTCTTCTCGCTGCTGCCGGCCTTGATCTTCTCGTATTCGGCGAGGGTCAGCGGGTCGGTGGTTGAGGTGCTGCCCTGGTAGGCGCCGGCGATCACGAGAAGGCCGAGTATGCAGCCGCCGGCTATCGCGCTCTTCTTCACGGGTGGGGTTGTCCTTTTGCGGGTGGGGCGGGAAAGCGGCGGGCCTGGGCTGGGGGGCTCCCTCAGAGGTGAGGGGCGGCGGGTACGACGTCGTCGGTGAAGGCGAGGGAGCGAGCGCAGCCGTGGGCGGGGGCGGACACGGTCACGGGCTGCTCGGGCACGGCGGCACCTTTCTGCGGGCGGGGGCGGCGGACGAGCCGGCAGGGGGAGTCTATGTGGCGTGTTCACGCGGATGCATGGGGACGCTCGCCCCTGAGCATCGAGGCCCCCCCAAACCCGTACGGAGAAGCGTCCGCCGGACGCCGGCTTCTTCGCGGTGCCGTCGGCCATGCCGAACTGGGCCTGGAAGCCGTTGCGTCGGAGGACGGCGCCGTCCGCGCCGCAATGACCGGTTCTCGCCTGTCCGGTAACGGCCTGCACTGCAAGGCTCATGGCTCGCAGTAGCACCCATACCGCATAAATGCCCTTTTATGGGAAGGAATCCTCATGCGTGCCAGACTCACCACGGCTGCCGTGGCGCTCGCGCTCGCCCTGGGTGGCATCACCCTTGCCCCTGCAGCCCAGGCAGCGACGGCACACCGGCCCTCCGTGGCACCGATTGCCAGGGCGGCAGCCGCCGACTTCAACGTGGGGGGGTTTCTGGACCATCTACCAGAGCAACTCGGCCAACGCGACGCTCTCTGTGACTCAGGACGCCTTGGGAAACCTCACCGGCACAGCCAGGACGGGAAGTTCGACGACGGGCACCATCGAGCAGGGGTTCGTGGACGGCAGCTCCATATATTTCGTCATCGCCTGGAGTGATGGTGCAAGGGGCCGCTACATCGGCTCCCGCGGCTCCGACGGCCGCCTCAGCGGAGTCAGCACCGACCTGGCGCATCCCACCAGTCAGGCGACGTGGTACACCACCTGGACGTTCTGACCTGACGTTCGCGGGAGCCTATACGCAGCAGGCCCCGGGACGTGGTTCCGGGGCCTGCTGCGAGAGGTAAGGCGTCAGGGGGACGGGGACGGGGACGGGGACGGGGGCGGGGAACGGGGACGGGAGACGGGAGACGGGAGACGGGAGACGGGAGACGGGAGACGGCTCGTTCGTTTCAGGTCGTCTGCGTGGCCAGCCTGCGCAGGGTCCGCGCGGCAGGCGATCCGGGGTCGGCCGTGATCAGGACGACCTCCTGGTCGTCCTCGGGCACGAGCAGGACGTCGCAGTTCAACCGCAGCGCACCGGCCTCCGGGTGGTCCAGGGTCTTGGTGCGGTGCCCGGGTGCGTGGACTGGACGCGCCTGCCAGATCTGCCGGAACTCCTCACTGCCGGCGTGCAGTTCGGCCAGTAGGGCGGCCAGCTGCGGGTCATGCGGGTAGCGGTCCGCGGCCCGGCGCAGCCGCGCCACCACGATGTGCCCGAATTCCTCGGCGCTGGAGCTCTCGGGCATCCGCTCCTGACCCAGGAAGCGGCGTCGGGCCAGGTTTGTCGTTCCGCCTCCGAGGTCGGCGTGGAGCAGCGCCCGGGCCAGCGGGTTGCAGGCGATGACGTCGTACGCCGCGTCAGTGACGAGGGCACCGGTCTCCGGCAGCCGCTCCAGCATCCGGGTCACGTGCGGGCGTACCTGCCGCACGGCGCTGATGCCGGGCGGCGCACCCGAACCCGCCAGGCGGAACAGGTGGCTGCGCTCGGCCGGTTTGAGCCGCAGTGCGCGGGCCAGCGCGTCCAGGATCCGGGCCGAGGGCCGCGGCCCCCGGGCCTGCTCCAGCCGCGTGTAGTAGTCGACTGACATGTGCGCGAGCTCCGCCACCTCTTCACGGCGCAGACCCGGTGTGCGGCGGGCGGTGCCGGTCTCCGCCAGGCCGATCTCGTGCGGACGCAGGGCGGCCCGGCGGTCCCGCAGGTAGTGGGCCAGCTCCTGCCGCGCCATGTCCCCTCCTCCCCCTGCCCGGTAGGTACAGGTCCTCCCTCTGCCTGGTACAGGCTGTCCCTGGCAGGGCATCCACGATCAGGGAAGCGTGGTGGCCATGAACGAACACACAGCTCTGGTCACCGGTGCCAACAAGGGCATCGGCAAGCATATCGCCCGGCTGCTCGCCGCCGAGGGCTTCACCGTGTACGTCGGCTCCCGCGACCCGGGGCGCGGCCAGCGGGCCGTCGAGGAGATCGGCGCCGGGGCCCGCCTGCTGGTCCTCGACGTGACAGACCCCGGCGGCATCGCACGGGTCGCGGCTCAGGTGGACCGCCTGGACGTGCTGGTCAACAACGCCGGCATCTCACCCTCACTCGCCCCGCCGGCCGATACCGGTATCGAGGAGTACCGGCGCACATACGAGACCAACGTGTTCGGGGTGGTGGCGGTGACCAATGCCTTCCTGCCCGCCCTGCGCCGGTCCCCGCGCCCGCGCATCGTCAACATCTCGAGTGGCACCGCGTCGCTGACCTGGAGCACCACCCCCAACCCCCAGTTCACCCCGGGAAGCGGCGCCGCCGCCTACCGCTCGTCCAAGGCCGCCCTCAACGCCCTTACCGTCCTCTACGCTCAGGCGCTGGCCGAGGACGGATTCAAGGTCAACGCGCTCGCCCCCGGCATACGGGCCACCGACCTCAACCCCCGGGCCGCAACTGCCGGAGGCGACCCGACCGAGGCCGCTCAGGGCGCCCTGGGCCTGGCCCTGCTGCCGGATGACGGCCCCACCGGTGGCTTCTTCTCCTGGGACGGAACGCCCGTGCCCTGGTGATCAGCCGTGGGCGGCGTCGGGGACGGGACAGGTGTCCCAGCGGTGAGTGGTCCGGGCTCCGCGGATCAACAACCAATCGTGATGATCGGGTCGGCTGGGTCGGCTGGGTCGGCGGGGTCGGTGAAGTCGATGAGGCGGCGAAGGCGTCGATGACGGTCGCGCGGCGTTCATGGCAGCGAGCGAGGCACTGGAAGGCGTCTGGACGGTGTTCTGCCACGTATGGGTGCGCCGGTGCGCGTCGACGCTGTGTGGCCGCACCGGGGCGTGCCCTCTCGCGAGCGATCTGGCCATGCAACCCGCCCCCCCGCAGCCGTGGCGACGAGTGGATCCACCTGACCATCTTCGCCAAGCTGAAGCGGATCGTGCTTGAGGCGGACGACCGGACCGTCGGCCTGCTCCCGGAGGAGAGCACCGTGGGCGGCGGGATCACCAGGCGGGAAGGCACGAGCCTTCGGCGATCGACCTTCGCGATCGACCTTCGCGATCAACCTTCGGTGATCAACCGTCTGCGGCAAGGCGGTTCAGCCACTCCCTCAACAGATGTTGCTCGGCGCTGCTGAGGTTCGTCTGTTCGGGCAGCGCCGATCGGTCAGAGCCGTGGCCGCCGCGGCGACCGTGGCGGCGACCTCGTGGTCGATCGTGCCGAACGCCGCGGTGGTCCAGCCGATGCGCAGTCGGCCCGCGATGCGGGTGCGCTGCTCGGTGGCGGGTGCCATGGCGGGAGGCGCCACGGTGTAGGGGTCGGCGCCGTCGGGTCCTTCCATGAGGGACAGCGCCAGGCGCAAGTCGCGTACGCTGCGGGCCATGGGGCCGGCGTGCCACCAGCGGCGCGGCACGGCAGGGAAGTGGCCGGTCATCGGCACCCTGCCGTGGGTGGGCTTGATCAAGGCGATCCCGGTGTCGGCGGCGGGCCCGCGCACGGAGATGGCGACGTCGCTCCCGATACCGAGCGGCGAGATGCCGCTTGCGATGGCCGCCGATTCACCTCCGCTGGAACCACCGGGGGTGCGTTGCGGGTCGTAGGGGTTCAGGGACCTGCCCGCAACATGGTTGTCCGTCTCGGTCCATTAGGACATCTCCGGCAGGTTCGTCTTGGCCGGCAGGATGCCGCCGGCGTGTCGGAGACGGGCCACCGGGGTGGCGTCGCTTCCGGGTACCCGGTCGGTGAAGAGCCTCGATCCCCGGCTGGTGCGGACCCCCGCCGTGTCGAAGGAGTCCTTGACCGTGAAGGGCACTCCGCCGAGCGGGCCGCTTGCCGGCCGCGCTGCGGCGTGCAGAGCCTGCTCACCGAGCACGGTCACGAAAGCGTTCACCCGGTCGTCGACCGCCTCGATCCGGTCGAGGTGGGCGGTCACCACCTCGACGGCGCTCACCGTGCCCTCGGATATCAGACGGGCGAGACTGATCGCGTCCTGTCATACGAGGTCGCCGGCTTCCATAGAACACTCCCTTTCCGCAACGGGCTTCCCAGCTTGTCATCGCTCGCCGCGGCTGGCGTCCCGAGACACGAGGATGTCTGTCGGCCGGCCTCCGGCCAGGCCCGGGCCCCGGGCGGCACGCCTGGGCTGCGGCCGCCTCAGAGCCGGACGCGGCCCGAGCAGCACCCCGCCCGGGCGCAAACCCCAGAGAAGTCCCAAAGATGCCGCCGCCCCCTTCTGGACCAGCGTTATGCCAGGTCAGGAAGGGGGTGGTGGCAACTGTCGATTACATGTAGGTGATGTCCCAGTGGCTGCTTTCGCGGGCGTAGATGTTGCCCGAGGAGGACTTGTACATGGGCGCTCCGTCCCCGCGCTTGCCGGCGTACCGGAACGTGTGCTTGATGTAGTTCGTGACGCAACCGGTTGGAGAAATATCCACCTTGTAGCCGTTCCAGTGGCTGTACCGGCCTGAGGCATGGCCGGTCTCGGTGCCGCCGGTGATGGTGATCGCGCATCGGCCGGCCCGTTTGAAGGTGATGATCCCCTTGACGGTGCCGGAGTTGATGCGGGTGAAGGACGTGCATCGCCGGTTGTTGCGGTTCGAGCAGTGGCCGCTCGAGGTCCAGGCGATGCCGGCCGCCCGCAGCCTGCTCGCGGCTTGAGCGTGCGTCAGCTTCGAACCGCTGGCGGCCGCGGTGTCTGCGGTGACGACGGGTGCGGCGATGGCAGCCGTGGCCAGAACGGCGACGAGGCCGCTGCGAGCGGACAGGTGGGTGGACATGGCCGGGTTCCCTTCGTGACGACAATGCGAGTCGAATTCACAGCGATTCAAGGCGAATTCGGGGCGAGGGTTCGAGGAGGAGATGAGCCTGACTCCCGGGGTGCGGCGGCGGTCCGTCGGTTGCACGGCAGCTACGGGCAGCACCAGATCCTCCCGTCTCGCCGCACCGATCATGTCCATCGGAATGCTGACGGCACACAGTCACCGGCCGGCTGGGGATCTCACGGGATGCTGTGGGCGCTGAGCTGCTGGGACACCAACAGCCATGAGGCGATCGTGGGATGCCGGATGCCGGATGCCGGATGCCGGATGCCGCGTGTCTTCAGGGCGGCGGTCTGTGCCGGGTGGCTCGTGGGGGTTTCGGCACCGTAAGGCCGGGTCGGGCATCGGAGGCGATGTCGGTGCTCTGCATATGGCCGGCGGCAGTGCTGCCGCACCGCAATGCGGCACACGGCACACGACACACGGCATGCGGCATGCGGCATGCGGTCATACGGCCCGGATTTCTGGGGCGCTTCCAGCCCATGTCGCCCGCCTCTGAAGCACATCGTCGGCGCAGGCTCGCGGCAGCCGCAAGGTGTACACCGCCAGTAACCCTTGCGGCGTCTGGATGCGTGTACGGGACGTCGCGTTTGTACTGGTGAGCGCGGGGGAGTGTGCGCCTGGCGTGGTGTGGTTGTGTATATGTCTGTGTTTTGTAACACCAAACCGGATTTCTTCCCTCAAGGTGTGACCAGCCGTCACTGTGTGGGAGCCCGGTCAAACCGGCCGGGTATCCGGTTTCCGGCACCTGGTTGTGGGTGCCGTATCCAGGGGGTTTTCGTGCTCCGTAAGACTTCGCGTATTGCCGCCACGGTCCTCGGCTCCGTGGCTCTGGCGGCCACCGCCGTTCTCCCGGCCGCCGCGGCCGGCCACGGCCATGCTCCGGCTCCGCATCACCGCTCGGCGGTGGTGCTCGGTGCCATCCAGTACGACAGCCCCGGGCGGGACGACCACTCCAACAGGAGCCTGAACGCCGAGTATGTGACGGTGAAGAACAACGGCCGTAGGGCGGTCAACCTGCGTGGCTGGACCCTCTCGGACCGCGCCGGCCACACCTACCGCTTCGGCAACGTCCGTCTGGGCGGCCACTCACAGGTCCGTGTCCACACGGGTATCGGCCGTGACAACCGCTGGGACCTCTTCCAGGACCGTCGTGACTATGTCTGGGACAACCACAGGGGCACCGCCGTCCTGAGCAACGATCACCGCCGGGTCGTTGACTCCGAAAGCTGGGGTCAGCACGGCCACGGTGGGCACCACGGTCACTGGGGCCACCCCGGCTGATCAGCCCGAACCGGCCGGTGAGAGGTGACGTCGCCTCTCACCGGCCACCCGGTGCGCCGCAGGTTCCTGCACCTGCGGCGCACCATGTTCGGTCCTGCCGTCTGGCCGTCTGGCCGTCTGGCCGTCTGGCTGTCTGGCTGTCTGGCCGTCTCGCCGTCTGGCCGTCCTGCCGTTTCACCGTCCTGCCCTGTCCCGATGGCCGCCTGCCCGGCCCCCGCCCGCGCGACCCGAGTCGGATGGCGGGAGGCGACGGCAGTGGCGTGTGTGCTCGGGTAGCCGGAAGCGATTGCTGGTCTCCGGCTACCCGAGCGCATCGCGAGCCTGATGTGGAATCCACGGCTCCCTCCGATCCGCCTTGTCGATCATGGTTGGTAGCCTGCCGGGATGACTGTGATCTTTGACGAAGCCGTCCGCGCACGGCTGCAAGCCCCCAACATCTGGTACGTCGGCACCGTGTTCGCCGACGGAGCGCCGCAGGTCAGCCCGATGTGGGTGGATCTGGAGGGGGAGGGTGAGCTGATGTTCAACACCTCGGTGGGCCGGGTGAAGGAGGAAAACCTGCGCCGCGACCCCCGCGTCTATCTCTCGCACGCGGACGCCGTCAATCCCTTCGACCGAGTGCAGATCAGTGGCGAGGTGGCACGCTTCATCGACGGCCAGGAGGCGCACGACCGTATGGACCGGCTGGCCCAGAAGTACCTGGGCAGTGAACGGTTCGAGTGGACCATGCCGGGGGAGCAGCGAATTGCGGTGATCGTGCGCCCGGTCAAGGTGCGGCACATCGTCGGGGTGGAGCGATTCCGGCCCGGGGGCCCCGTCCCCGCGTCGTGACTGGCCCCCAGGCGCCGTCCGCTCTCCCCGCAGGGTGACCTCCCGGCCGGTCGTGGCGATCCGTCGCCACCGACACGGTCCGCCGGCCGGGGGAGGGGCGGCAGCTGTCTTGCCGCCGACCGCAGTGCTCAGGCCCGTCAAACTCAGGTGCTGAGTCTCCGAGTTGCGTACTTCCACGCCGTCATGGTCTGTGCGCATGATGACGACTGCCGACCTGACCGCGCTCGCAAGGAACGCTGCCCGTCGTATTTCGAGTGCCCGCCCATGGGTTATCTGGGGAATCCGACTCTGCCGGCTACTTGCTCTCACGCGAGTTCTTCCCCCCCCCCTCGCTGACCAGTCCAACTCCACTGGGATGACCCTGCGGAGCACCGAGTTGCCAGGAAGTGAGCGCTGGATTCCCCAAGTAAAGCGCTCAGCGGGCCCGCCAGGGCGCGAATCGAGCCGTGATCAAGGAGTGGTTCGGGTGAGGTCCTTGGTCCAGATCGTTGAGGCTCGAAGGTGGAGGCCGGCGAGTGGCTGGCCGGGGTTCTGTTGAGCGAGTGGCGATGCCTCGCCATGCCTTCGGCTTTTTGATCAGTATTGCTCGACGGTGTTCCATTCCTTATAGGTGTCGGCACGTAGTTGACGAGTCGAACGCCCTTGCTGCCCTCCTTTTTGTGCTTGGCGACCTGTTTCATCTGGTGCAAGGTCCGCTCGACTGGTCCAGTGGGAGACTCGGCTGGGATGTGACGACCTAAGGAGTTCATGGCATGGCAACAGGTGCCCTCGACGGACCGGTTCCGGCAGCAGCCGTCCGTGGGCAGCAAGTCCTCGACCTCCTGGATAAGGCAATCGACATCCAGAGCCCTCTGGTGCGCAAGAACATCGCCCGGGCCCGCCAGCGGAACCCAGAGGCGACACCAGCGCAGGTAATCCGCAATCTGGAGCGGATGTACGTCAGTGCCTTGACGGGGACGGGCGCTGCAGTGGGAGGAGCTGCAGCAGCGCCCGGCGTCGGCACGGGAGTCGCTCTGGCACTGTCGGCAGGCGAGGCTCTCTCCTCTCTTGAGCTGAGCGCCCTCTTCGCGCTCTCGATCGCCGAAGTCCACGGAGTCCCCATCGGCGAGATCGAGCGTCGCCGAACCATCGTGATGGGAATCATGCTCGGCGGGACCGGCTCCGCCACCATTGGCAAGGTCGCCGAGCGTACGGGGCAGCACTGGGGACGTCAGGTTGTCGCCAAGGTGCCTGTCGAGACGTTGCGTCAGATCAACAGGATCTTGGGAAGGAACTTCGTCACGAAGTACGGGACCAAGCAGGGAATCATCGTTCTCGGTCGAGTGGCACCGTTCGGTATCGGCGCTGTGATTGGTGGCGGCGCCAACGCTGCCATCGGCACTCTCACCGTGAGGGCCGGCCGTCGTGCATTTGGCCCACCCCCGGCATCGTGGCCACGGCTGACGCCCAGCACACCGCCGACGTCCGAGAACTCGCACGGCTGAGTCGGGGTGCGCTGAAGGGCGTCTAGCACCCGCCTCCGCCAATCGGATGCGACTACGGCACCTACACTGCGCTACAAACACCTGACGGGGTGTCAACCAGGGAAGCTCGCACCTCGCGAGCATGCACCCCTGGGCGCGTATTGCGTCGTGATCAATCTGTGGGGCTTTTCGCTGCAGGGTGACGGGTTCTGCTAGATCGTCTTCTGTGGCCGCAGGGACAACTGACCAATGTATAGCGGGAGTTCATCGATCCGTATCCGCCGATTGGCAGGTACGGCCTCGTACCCCGAGCAGCTGCGGCAGCAGTTCGAGGGAGCGGTCTGGCGATGCAGGACGTCAGAAGTCCAGCTCGATGTAGTCGATGTCGGTGAACTTCACCAGGAGGCCGTCGGCGCGGCGGCCGTGATCCTTGAAGTAGATCTCCTGCAGGCCTTCGGCCGCGATGTTCTGCAACTGCTGCTCGGTGGCGCCCGACGCCTGGGCTTCGAAGAGACGGGCCGCGTAGGCGGGCGGGAGGTGTTGGGTGATGAGGCGGATCCGGCCGTCGTCGGTGGTGCCGGGGGCGGCGGCGAACCCGAACCGGGCCCGCGTCTCGATGACGATGCCGCCCCTGCGGGCCGCGTCCTTCTTCGCCTTCTCGCGCACCCGCGGCTGCCACCGTTTGCGTACCTCGCGCTCCATGCGGGCGGCGAGGTCCTTGCGGGGCCGTTTGATCTGTGCCTTGAGGTAGCGCTCGACCGTGCGCTGGGAGATGCGCAGCAGCTGTGCGACGGCCTTGGTGGAGCCCTTTTCCTGCTTGACCAGGAACCGTACCTGGGCGCCGGCCGATTTCGGGATCGGGCGGGTGGCGGTGTTCGCCGCGGCCTTGTCGAGACTGTCGCCGAGGATGCCCATCGTCGGCCCCTACTCTCCGGTGTCGGGGGCGTCGTCGCCCTTGATGTGGCGGGCCGGGTTGATCCGGTCGTCCTCGATGGTCTGGGCGAGCCACAGGAAGTCGCGAGTGCCTTCGTGCTTGACCATGCCGGGGCTGACGCCGAGGCGGAACCCTCCGGGCAGCGGCTTGCCCTCGGGGGTGCGGGGCATGAAGTCCAGCGGGCTGGGGCCGTGGGAGAGGTAGACGGCGCAGTCGGACAGGATCGCCACGGGGAAGAGCCCGGCCCTCGCCCATGCCATGAGTTTGCGGTGCTGGTTGGTGCGTACCTTGCCGATCAGCTCCGCCCTGGCGTGCGGGCTCCAGGTGGCGCGGGAGAGGGCCGGCCACGGCTCGCCGAATCTGTAGGCGATTCCCTGCGGGCGTTCCCGTAGCTTGCCGATGCCGCCCTTGACCGTCGACTTGATGGCCGACAGGACGGCCGCCTGCCTCGGATCGACGCTCTTGTGACGGTCCATCGCGGCGAGGAAGTCCTCGTCGGGCATACCGGTGGTGACGCCGAGGTCGGCCATGGTGGCGATGTAGGCGTCGCGCAGGTGGGTGTACCAGGCGTCGAAGTAGGCGGCGTGCTCGTGGCGGACGTACGCCTCGGCCGGTGCCACGTCGTAGCCGAGCTCCACCGCGTAGGCGACGGTCGATGTCGCGTACCAGGCAGGCCCGGCCGGCCGGGTCCCCTTGGGGGTGAAGGGGTTGGGCAGCCGGGGGTCGGTCTCGATGTGCGAGAGGTCGACCAGCCAGGAGCCGGGCAGCTTGGGCTCGAATGCCGGGTCTTTCACGTGGGTTGCCGGGCCGGTGCCGATGACGAGCCGGTTGGCGGCGGCGGCAAAGGCCATGTTGACGTCGATGCCCACCGCGTGTGTGTAGCCCTGGGTGCACTCCTCGTCGGTGAGGGGGCGGAACCAGTCGTACGCCTCCTCGTCGATGACCTGGTCCGGGGTGCGTACGTGGTGGCGGGGGTAGCGGGAGGCGACGAGGGGGTGCTCGGCAGGGGCCTCGGGTGGCGCGGGGTCGACCGGCCCGGTCAGCGAGCCCGGGTTCGGCCCGGACACCCAGGAGCCGGTGGCCGGGTCCTTGACCGCGCGGGTCGGCGGGCGCAGCGCGCTCATCAGCTCCAGGCCGCAGACGGCCGTGGAGCCGCGCGGGGTGAGGACCCGGGTGGCGTACGTGCCCAGGACGGCCGCGACGTCAGCAGCCGGCAGCCGGCCGGTGTCTCCCCAGGAGCGGGCGTCGAGGGCGCCCCACGGCAGGATCGCGAGCTGCACGCACTGCCGCTTGCCGTGCTCGGCGGGCCGGTAGATCCGGGCCCAGGGGCCGAACCCGCGCTTGGTCAGCTTCCACTTCGCCTTGGCCAGTTGCCGCAGGACCTTGTGGTCCTCCGGGAGCCGCAGCCCGCGCCGGTCCTCCAGGACGGCCGGGAGGCCGAGTCGTTCGGCGGCGGTGTCGGTGAGGACGATCAGGGGGTCGGCTTCCTTGCCGTGGCGGTGGAGCCTGGCAGCGCCCAGCTTCGCCTCGGCCAGGGCCCATTCGACCAGCGCGGGGAGGGTCTTGGCCGGGCAGTCCAGAACCAGGCCACCGACGCAGTACGCCGATCCGTCACCGTCCAGCACCGCGAGCGGGCCGTGCGCGAAGCGCGGGTCGTCGGCCTCGGCCCGGTTCGGCATCCTCGCCGCGGTCTGCCTCGCTCCGGTCTGCCTCGCCGCGGACCTCGTCGCTGCGGACCTCGTCGCCGCGGTCTGCTTCGCGGCCGGGCGCCGCGCTGTCGACGGCCCGTGAGCGGGCGCCGCCTCGGGTACGGGGACGGGAGGCGCGGGGGTGGGGGCGGGCGCGACCGGCTGTTCCGGCGCGGGCGCCGGCTGCTGAGCGGCCCAGCCGTCCAGCAGCCGCAGATACGCCTGCAGCCGGGGCGGCCGCGGCTCGCTACGGCCGTGCTCCCAGTTCTTCACCGTCTGCGGCGTCGTGCGCAGCACCTGGGCAAGACGGGCCTGCGTGACACCGGCCGCTTCCCGGAGCCGGGCCCGCTCGGCCGGCGACGGCAACTGCGGCTCGCCCTCCAGCAATGCGTCAACCGCCGCGAACAGCTCTTCCTCGCTGGGCATGCTCCACCTCCATTTCCGAGGCTAGCATCATTTACCCTTGAATTTAACCATCATTTTATCCCATGGGCGGGGTGTGCTCTGGGGTGCGCGTCCCACCGGTGCCGAGGTTTCGCCTTCCCGACCGTAGGGGGTGGTGGGGTGCGCCGCCTTGGCGGGCAAGGCGGTTGCCGGGTGGATCTGCCTGCCTGTCGATCTGTGAGATGGGCGCGCCGAACACGTCGAGGGGGCGCAACGTGCGGTGATGCGCGCCGGACGGAGTGGGCATCGCTCGGTTGGCTGTACGAGTTGTTGTGCCGGAGGCGATCGGGGTACCTGCTAATGACCGCGGGCTTGCGGCTGATGGCTGGTGGCTTGCGGGCCCGCGGGCATGCGGTCTCGCGCGCTCGCGAAACCGCGCGTCCGAGAAACTGGAACCCGAGGGAGCCGTTGTGAAGTTCGGTGTGTCGACGTTCATCACCGACCAGGGCATCGCGCCCGCCCCGCTCGGGCGCGCGGTCGAGCAACGGGGACTCGACTCCTTGCTCATCGCCGAGCACACCCACATCCCGGTGGACCGCCGCTCGCCCTACCCGGGCGGCGGTGAGCTGCCGGACATCTACTACCGCACCCTCGACCCGTTCGTCGCGCTCGCCGCGGCCGCCTCGGTGACCGAGCGGATCCTGCTGGGCACCGGCATCGCGCTGGTGGCACAGCGGGACCCGATCATCACGGCGAAGGAGGTGGCCTCCTTGGACCTCGTCTCCGGTGGGCGGGCCGTCTTCGGGATCGGTGTCGGCTGGAACAGGGAGGAGATGGAGAACCACGGGACGAACCCGCGCACCCGTGGCCGCCTCGTCGACGAGCGGCTGCGGGCCATGCGCGAGCTGTGGACGAAGGACAAGGCGGAGTTCCACGGGGAGTTCGTCGACTTCGCCCCCGTCCACTCCTGGCCGAAGCCGGTGCAGCGACCACACCCTCCCGTGTACGTCGGCGGTGGGGAGGCGGCCTTCGAGCGGGTGGCCGCCTTGGGTGACGCATGGCTGGCCAACAGCCTGCCGCCCCAGGAGCTCGGGCCGAAGATCGACCGTATGCGGAGCATCGCGGGGCGGGACGTGCCGGTGACCGTCTACGCGGTGGCGAAGGATCCGGAGATCATCGAGAAGTACCTCCAGCTCGATGTGGAGCGGCTGCTGTTCTACCTCCCCACAATGCCGGAGGCGGAGACGCTGGCCTGCCTGGACGAGCTCGCCGACGTCGCGCAGCGCTTCCGGTGAGCCCTGGGGCCCCGCAGTGCCGAGGATGACGAACGGCCAGGCCCGGGAGTACTTCACCCGGGCCCGGATCGGCCGGCTCGCGACCGTCGATGCCTCCGGCCGCCCGCACCTGGTCCCCGCGGTCTTCGCCCTCACCGGGGACACCGTCGTCTTCGCCGTGGACCACAAGCCGAAGCGGACGGTCCGGTTGAAGCGGCTGGCCCATATCCGTGCCCATCCTGAGGTGTGTCTCCTCGTCGACGGGTATGACGAGGACTGGGACCGTTTGTGGTGGGCGCGGGCGGACGGCACGGCCGTGGAGCTGCCACCGGCCGGGGAATCGGCGGTGTCGGCGCGATACGTAGAACTGCTGGTGCGCAAGTACCGGCAGCAGTACACCGACCGCCCGCCGGAAGGCCCCGTGGTGGAGATCGCGGTGGGCCGCTGGTCTGGGTGGCGCGCCACCTGACCGGCCTTTGCGGAACGGCTGGCGCGCCACCTGAGCGGGACTCGTGGAATGGCTGACGCCGCCACCTGACCGGGCCTGGCCGAACGGGTACGGATCCTGGCCTCCGGGGCCGACGCGCCCCCATGGGCCGTGCAGGCGCGTACATCGACCGGGCCGGCAGGTTTTGGCTGCGACGCGCGGGGCACCCGCCCTGTAGTCCCCGGCTGGCCTCCCCCGTCCAGCCGGGGACTTTTGCTTCCCTGCCGGAGGTACGAGCTGCCGTTCCTTCCGCAACGGCCTTGGGCGCCTCGGACCTCTGGACGGTTACCGGAGGGAAACCTCAGATCTCGCGCAAACCTTGCGGTGCGGCGTTGCTCCCGTGCCCGAGCAATGCCAGGGTTCGAGAATCCCTCTCAAGCATCACAGTGAAGTCGTGGAGGCCGTATGGCTGTCCGTCGTACCGCTGTCGCCGCCGCATCAGCAGCTGCGCTCAGTCTTTCCCTGCTGGCCACCGCGTGCCAGGTCAACGCCGCCCCGTCGGCCGCCGATGCCAAGGAGCGGCCGCCCGCGAAGAAGGCCGTGGCCACCGGCAGCGGTGGCGCCGTCTCCAGCGTCAACCCGTACGCCTCCCGGGCCGGGCTCGAGGTGTTGCGCAAGGGAGGCAACGCGGTGGACGCGGCGGTGGCCACCGCGTCCGCACTCGGCGTGGTCGAGCCCTACTCGGCAGGGGTGGGCGGGGGCGGCTACATGGTCTACTACGACGCCAAAACCAAGAAGGTGCACACCCTCGACGGCCGGGAGACCGCTCCGCGCCGCATGCGCGCGGACTCCTTCCTCGACCGTTCGACGGGCAAACCCCTTCCCACCGAGGACGCCATCAACTCGGGCCTGTCGGTCGGTGTCCCGGGCACGCCGGCGACGTGGCAGAAGGCGCTCAAGGACTGGGGCACGGTCTCCCTGGCGAAGGCCCTGCGTCCGGCCACCCGGATCGCTGACGACGGCTTCGTGGTCAACGACGAGTTCCGGGCCCAGACGGAAATGAACGAGAAGCGGTTCCGCGACATCAAGTCCACCGCCGACCTTTTCCTGCCCGAGGGCAAACTCCCGGTGGTCGGCTCACGCTTCCGCAATCCCGACCTCGCCCGCACCTATCGACTGCTCGCCCGTAAGGGCGTCGACGCGCTCTACCACGGAGAGGTGGGGCGCGATGTGGTGCGGACCGTCCAGAAGCCGCCGATGGCGCCCGGCGCCCGGCACAAGGCCCGTCCCGGTCTGATGCGGACGGCGGACCTCGCCGACTACACCGCCAAACGCAGGGAACCGACCCGGACCGGCTACCACGGTCTGGACGTCTACTCCATGGGACCGTCCTCGGCCGGCGGCACCACGGTGGGGGAGGCGCTGAACATCCTGGGCAACTTCCACCTCTCCAAGGCCGACAAGGTCCAGGCCCTTCACCACTACCTGGAAGCCAGCCGGATCTCCTTCGCCGATCGCAACCGCTGGGTGGGCGACCCCGCGTTCTCCAACGTGCCGACCAAGCAACTGCTCTCCAAGGAGTTCGGCAAGGCCCGGGCCTGCCAGATCCGTTCCGACAAGGCGCTGACCAGCCCGCTGGCTCCCGCCGACCCGCGCCACCCGGATGCGGGCTGCGACCTGAAGACCGGCAACAAACAACCGCACGAAGGGCCTTCGACCACGCATCTGGTCGCCTCGGACCGCTGGGGCAACGTCGTCTCCTACACCCTGACGATCGAGCAGACCGGTGGCTCGGCCATCACCGTGCCGGGACGCGGATTCCTCCTCAACAATGAGCTGACCGACTTTGACTTCGCTCCGCTCACCAAGGGGACGCCGGACCCGAACCTGCCGGGCCCCGGCAAGCGGCCGCGCAGCAGCATGTCGCCGACGATCGTCATGCGGGACGGCAAGCCGATGATCGCTGTCGGTTCACCGGGCGGCGCCACGATCATCACCACGGTGCTGCAGACGCTGGTCAACCGTCTGGATCTGGGTATGTCACTGCCGGCGGCGGTCGCCGCACCGCGGATGTCGCAGCGGAACCAGACGGCGACAGAAGCCGAACCGGCCTTCCTCGCCTCGCCTGAACGCAAGAAGCTGGAAGCCATGGGCCACCATTTCGTCCTTGCTCCGAAGGCCTTCACTCCGTCACCGGAGATCGGGGCGGTGGCCGCCCTGGAATTCCTGCCGCAGGGCAAGGTCACGGCGGTGGCCGAACCCAAGCGCCGTGGCGGCGGTTCGGCCATGGTGCTCAACGAGTCCCGCTGAAGGGTGCTCAACGAGTCCCGCTGAAGGTGCTCAACGAGTCCCGCTGACGCCCGTCCCCTCCGGGGCATGCCCCGGAGGGGACGGGCGTCGTATGCGGGGTGGGCCGCCGGCGTACAACGCTCCCGGAACTGCTGCGGGCGCGGCCCGGCCTCCGTCCCTTGTCCTTCCGCACGTGGCGCAGAAGCCCCCCTCAGTGATCACAATCGCTGGCGGGCCGTACGGTTCACCTCCTACGATTGCCTTACCCGGGGGAGGAGTTGGACCACGTGGCGCGCAGAACCACACCTACAGGACAGGTGCCAGGACGGTCTTCAGCCAATCGGATCGAGGCCGCAGTGGCCTGGGTCATCAGGCACTTCGACGGGGTCGTGGCGATTTCCGGCGCCATGGTCGTCGGCCTGATGGACATCTTCAGCGACGCGGTCTCGGACAACGTCACCTCCGGTGCGACCCTGCTGGTGCTGGCCGCGCTGGTCTTCGGGTCGCTCACCGAGCGGCGGCGCCGGGTCGCCGACATCCGGGAGGCGACGACCGGAACGCGGAAGGCGCTGGAAGACCTCGCCATGGTGCGGTCGTTGTCCGGAACCGAGGTCCGGCGCGCTCTGGACGAGGCCCGTCAGAACACCGACCGCTGGGTGTTCAAGGGCGGCACCGGCACGTATCTGCGTGCCGTCACGCTCCCCGAGTGCGTACGGAAGGCGCAGGAGCAGCGCCGCTCCCTCACGATGAAGATCGACATCGTCAACCCCTCGGACGCCCAGGCCTGTGAGGCGTATGCCCGCTTCCGGCGCACGTTCGACGGTGGGCAGGCGGACACGGGACAGCGGCGGACCTGGAGCGCCGAGCGCACCCGCCAGGAGTCCTACGCCACCGTTCTGGCCGCCTGCTGGCACAAGCAGCGGCTGGACGTCCTGGAGATCGACGTCCATCTGTCCTCCGTGGTACCGACCCTCCGCTTCGACCTGACCGACTCGTGCCTGATCATCACCCAGGACGACCTGCGCCGGGTCAACCTCCTGGTGGACCGGGGGCGTCCGCTGTACGACTACTACCTCACCGAGCTGCACCAGGCCCGGGAACAGGCGGTCGCCCTCGACCTGCACCGCGCGGCGCCGCTCAGCGACGAACCCACGGTGGACGAGGCCCGCCAGCTCTTCGAGCGGCTGGACCTCGCGCTCCCCTCCACCGTCACCGACACGGAGGTCGGCGAGATCATCGAGAAGGCGCTGCACGCGGAGAACCCGTATCGGAGCTGACCTCTTTCAGGAACTCCTGCCTCATGGCCGACCGCGGAAGGGAGGGCCCTTGCCGGCCGACACCCGCTCCACAGGAGCGTCCCCGGGGCTCTCCCCGCTCTTACCGGTCCAGGAGGTGCCCACAGGCCGGGAAGACCGTCGAGGGGCGCCGGTCCGCGCTGCGCAGCACCGGGCTGCCCGTACCAGGGGGCGCACTCCCCGACCGCCCGCAGACCGCAGCATCCTCCGGGAGGCCAGGTGAGCCGCCGAAGCCGACGCCCCATGGACTACCCCATGCTCGAACGGACCATGGGGCGGGACGGAGAGACCGACACACTCTACGGCGCGGCCGCCGCCGCGCTGGAGGAGGTCACCTCCGGGCGGTGTGAACTGCGCGCCGTGCACCACCCGCTCGGCTTCTTCTGCCTGCCGGTGCTGCGCGACGGGGACCAGGGCATCTGTGTGCACGTCTTCGAGCCGGGCGCGAGCGAACCTGCCCAGCTCACCACCTCTCCCGTGCACTGCCACAGCTGGGAGTTGACCAGCTTCGTGCTCTACGGCGAGGTCGGAAACCTGCGGACCCGGGTGCTCCAGGAGCCCGAGCGGCCCACCCACCGCGTCTTCCAGGTGCACAGCAGCCCGTCCGGGGTGGACGAGATCCGGCCGACTTCGCGTCTGGTCCGCTGCGAGCCCGGCCCCGAGCAGACCAGCGCCCGCGGGCAGGTCTACCGGCTGCCGGCCGGGGCGTTCCACAGCACCGTCGTCCCGAGCGGGAGCGCCGCGGCCACCCTCGTTCTCGGCCGCTGGCTTCCCCGGCAGAGTGACCTGTCCCTGGGACCGGTGGAGGCCACGGCACACCGGGTGGTACGACAGACATGCGACGCCGCGCAGACCGCCCGGACGGCGCGGTCCGCCCTCAGGAGGATCCATGGGCATCACCCGCAATGACCCCGACGGCCCGCAGGACGCTCCAGAACCGCTCAACGCAGGGCCCTGGGTACCGGAGGCCTTCGCGACGGCGCGGTTCGCGGCCGAGCAGCAACTGGCGGTGGCGACCGTGCGGGAGGCCGGCGCGCTGGTGCGCTCGCACTTCCAGGACGACTACGGCATCCAGCCGAAGGGCGAGCGGGGCGATGTGGTCACCGACCTGGATCTGCTGGCCGAACGGCTCGTCGTGCAGCGCATCCGCGAGCGCTTCCCGCACGACCGGATCCTGGCCGAGGAGTCGGGAATCCTGGACGGAGACGGCGGGGAGCCCGTGCCGGGTCCGCGCCGGATGTGGCTGGTCGATCCGCTCGACGGGAGCAACAACGTCGTCATCGGCCTGCCCGCCTACGTCGTCGGCATCGCGCTGTGCGTGGACGACCAGCCGGTGGTCGGCGCCATCCACGACCCGGTCACCGACCGGACCTGGTCGGCCCTGACCGGCTGCGGGGCGTACGGCCCGCACGGGCGGATGACCGGCCCCACCGGCCCGCTCGCAGCCTCCGGGCCGCTGCTCGCCTGGACCCAGGGGCACGCCGTCGCCCGCGACGATCCGGCCGCGCGCTCCCTCAAGTCGGGGCTGGAGGTGCGCTCCCGGCGCCTGCTGCAGCTGTGGGCGCCGCTGCTGACCTGGTCGATGCTGGCCCGTGGCGACATCGACGGATTCATCGGTTACCGGGCCGAGGCCATCGACTTCCCCGCCGGTGCGCTGCTCGCGACCGAGGCGGGACTGGAGATCCGTTCCCTGGACGGCGGCGCGTTCCGGGGAACCGTGGCCGGGCCCGACACCGACCGCAGTTTCGTCGCCGGACGGCCGGAGGACATCCCGTACCTGCTCGACCTCGTCAGCCGCAGCGAGGCAGTCGACCGCGTGCGCCAAGGGGCCTGACACCTCCGGACCGGACCGGCCCGGTTCAGCCCGGTCCGTCGCGTCCGCTCACCTCATCGCCACGAGGGCCGCCGTGGACGCCAGCACCGCACCCGCCGCCAGAGCCGCGCCCGTTGCCATGAAGCTCCGCAGCGGCACCCGTACGCCCTGTGCCCGGCAGCGTTCGAACCACAGCAGGGTGGCCAGCGACGCCCACGGAGTCACCACCGGGCCCACGTTGGTGCCGATGAGCAGCGCCAGCAGCTGCTGGTGGTTGGCGAGGGGCACGGCCGACTCGCCCGCCAGGTAGACGGGCAGGTTGTTGAGGACGTTCGAGAGGCCGGCGCCGACCGCCGAGGCACGGAACATACCAAGGGCGCCCCCGTCCGCTCCCACCGCCGATGTCAGGAAGTCGTGCAGCCCGTTGACGTTGACCGTCTCCACCACCAGAAAGAGCCCCGGCACCATGACGAGCAGCCGCCACGGCACCAGCGACAGCCGCAGGCGGGCCGGGCGGCGGACGGCGAACGCCACCACCACGACCACCGCCGCCACCGCGGACGCCGACCACAGCGGCACGTCCGCGACCAGCATGGCCAGCAGGAACCCCGCACAGGCCACGGCACACACCCGGAACAGCACCGGATCCCCGGGGCGGTGCGGGGCCGGGGGAGTGTAAACCTCCGCCCCGCGCCGCCCGCGGCGCCAGAAGAACAGCCACAGACAGCCCATCGTCACGGCGATGGCGGCCAGTTGGGGCGCCCACATCGTGGCGGCCATCTCCGTGGGGCGCAGCGCCACACGGTTCGCGGCCAGCAGGTTCGTCAGGTTGGACACCGGCAGCAGCAGACTGGCGGTGTTGGCCAGCCACACCGTCGTCATCGCCAGCGGCACCGTGGCAATTCCCACCCGGGAGGCGAGTGCCAGCATCACCGGGGTCAGCAGAACGGCGGTGGTGTCGAGGTTGAGGGTCATCGTGGTGACCGAGGCGAAGGCCACGCACAGCACGAACAGCCGTCCGTAGCCGCCCCGCCCGGCACGGGCCACGCCCGAGGCGACGACGTCGAAGACCTCCGCCTCGCTGGTGAGTTCGGCGAGCACGATGACCGTGCCGAGGAACGCGAGGAGGGGGCCGATCCGGATCATCGCGTGGCCGGCTGACTCCGTGGGAAGCAGGCCCGTCGCCGTGAACAGCAGACCGCAGGCGAGCAGCCCCCCGGCCAACCAGTCCAGTGGATGCAGGCGTTGTATGGCGCGCACACGGAAAAGAGTAAACGCTGTACAGCCGGTTGACGATGGATCATAGGATGGCGGGCATGGTGGCTCGTCAGGAATTCGGTGAACCCGAAACCCGCCCGGAAACCGGCCCGTTGGACTTCTTCATCAGCTACTCACCGGCCGACGAGCGATGGGCCTCGTGGATCGCCTGGACGTTGGAGGAGGCGGGCTACCGGACGGTCGTCCAAGCCTGGGACTTCGTCCCCGGCACCAACTTCGTGGACTTCATGGACCGCGGCGTCAGCGAATCCGCCGCCGTCATCGCGGTGCTCTCCAGCAATTACGAACGCTCCCGCTACGGGCGCATGGAGTGGCAGGCCGCACTGCGCGCCGACCCCGACGCGCCGGAACGGCGACTGCTGACCGTCCGGGTCGAGGACATCCCCGTCGAGGGCCTGCTCGCCACCATCACCTACGTCGACCTGGTCGGCGTCACCGACACCGCCGCGGCCCGCGGGATGCTGCTCACCCGCGTGGGCCAGGCCCTCGACGGACGGGCCCGGCCCACCAGCAGGCCCGGCTACCCCGGCGGGCCGGCCACCGGGCCCGCCACCCGGGCCGGGATCCCGCGACCGCAGTCCGGGGACGGCAGGCCGCTCGGCCGCCCCGGCTGGGCCGGGCGCCGCCGCCCGGCCGTCCCGCCGCAGTACCCCCAGGAGCCCGGAGCGCAGCACGCCCGGGAGGCCGTCACCGTGCTGCACCTGGCAGGGCCCGCCTTCGGCCGCGGCCAGGACCCGGCCGAACTCCAGGCCGCCATCTGGGGCGACCTCGTCGAGCTCACCGACGCCGGCGCGCCCGCCCCCGACCTCCTGGTCGTCACCGGCGACCTCACCGCCTCGGGCAGCCCCCGCGAGACCGACCAGGCCCTCAGCTTCCTCACCGGCCTGCGTTCCCTGCTCGGCCTCGAACCCCACCGCCTCGCCGTGGTGCCCGGCGGCCAGGACGTCAGCCAGGCCGCCTGCCGCGCCTACTTCCACACCTGCGAAGCCGACGAGATGCAGCCCAGGCCGCCCTACTGGCCCAAGTGGCGGCACTACGCCCGGCTCTTCCACGAGCTCTACCAGGGCCTCGACGTCGTCTTCGACAGCGACCAGCCCTGGAGCCTCTTCCCCGTCCCGGAACTGCGCACGGTCATCGCGGGTCTCAACTCCTCCATGGCGTACAGCCACCGGCCCGACGACCAGTACGGCTGGCTCGGCCCCGAGCAGGCCGCCTGGTTCGCCCAGGCCCTGCGCCCGTACGAGCAGGAGGGCTGGCTGCGCCTCGGTGCCCTGCGCCACCCGGTCACCGAGGCCGCCGGCCGCCCCGGATCCGCGCCCGGCCCCGGCCCGCTCCGGGACACCGCCGACCTCGCCCGCCTCACCGCGCCCCGGCTGCACCTCCTGCTGCACGGCCCCACCGGAGACCGCCGCTCCGCCTCCGCCGCGCCCACCGCCACACCGTCCCTGCACCTCACCACGGGTGAACTGCCCGTCTACGGCGCCACCGCTCCCGCCCGGCACCAACTGCTGCGGATCACCCGCGACGGTCTCACCCGCTGGCGGGAGCGCCCCGACGCGGAGCCCGAGCACTTCGCGACCGGCTGGCGACGGGCCCAGCGCGTCTTCGGACCGCCGCGCCCGCAGCCCGACGCCGAGAGCGGCCCGCCCGGAGACGGCCCGCCGGAGACCGCCGGGCCCGGCGTGCCCGGCGTGCCCGAACACGAACCCGGGCTGGAAGCCCGCACCCTCGACGACCCGCTCGACGAACTCGTGGCCCGGGTCGCCGAGGTCTGCCGCACCCGCCACGACGGTGCCCAGCTGCGCCGCATCGCCGGCAGCCCGCCGCAACTCCTGGTCACCTGGAACGAGTCCGGCTTCGTGCGGCAGCAGCGGGTGGGGGTCTGCCACGGCACCCCCTCCACCGAGGACACCGACGCGTTCCTCGACCACGTTCACGCCTCCGACACCGAACCCGACGCCGAACTCGTCCACGACGGGCCCGCCCCGGCCCGCGAACTACGGGAGCGGGCCCGCCGCCGCGGCGTCCGCATCCGCAGCTTCACCGAGTTCCAGGGCCTGCTGGACCTGCGCGACTACGTCACCGCCCAGACCGAACGACTGCGCACCGACCACCGCTACCGGCCCGACCTCTACCTCCCGCAGCGCTACCGGGAGGTAGAACGCCCCGGCGGCGAGGAGCGCGACGGACTCGTCGACGACATGCTGCGTCTGCTGGAGGCCGACCACGGCCGGTTCCTGCTGCTCCTGGGGGACTTCGGACACGGCAAGACCTTCGCGCTGCGCGAGCTCGCCCGCCGTATCCCCGAGGAGATGCCCCACCTCGTCCCGCTCTTCATCGAGCTGAACACCCTCGACCGGGCGTATTCGCTGGACGGCCTGGTCGCCGCCCACTTGGCGAACCACGGCGTCGACTCCGTCAACCTCCGCGCCTTCCGCTACATGTTCCAGCAGGGCCGGATCGTCCTGCTCTTCGACGGCTTCGACGAACTGGCGAACCGGGTCAGCTACGAGCGGGCCACCGACCGGCTGCAAGTCCTGCTCGACGCCGTAGTGGACCACGCCAAGGTCGTCGTCAGCAGCCGTAACCAGCACTTCAAGTCCCAGTCACAGGTGCTCACCGCTCTCGGCGAGCGCGTCGGACTGCTCCCGCAGCGCCGCGTCCTCGCCCTCCAGGAGTTCACGCCCCAGCAGATCCGCACCTACCTGGCCAACCGCTACGGCGACGAACAGGCCGCCGAGCGCCGGGTGCGGCTCCTCGAAGGCATCCCCGACCTGCTGGCGCTGTGCCGCAACCCGCGGCTGCTCAGCTTTGTCGCCGACCTCGACCACGACCGGCTGCGCGCCGTCGCCGGGGCCGGGCGCGCCCTCAGCGCCGCCGGGCTCTACGAAGAAGTGCTCACCTCCTGGCTGCAGTTCGAGGAGCGGCGCGGCCAGGGCGGCGTCGGGGCGGCCCCGGGGATGAACCTCGACCAGCGGTGGGACGCGGTGACCACCCTCGCGCTGCGGCTGTGGTCCAGCGGCCAGAGCACCCTGAGTCTCGACGAACTCACCGATGTGGCCGGGACGTTGACGGGCCTGGCGGACATCAGGCTCTCCGCGCGGGAGGCCGCCCACGCGATCGGCTCCGGCAGCCTGCTGGTGCGCAGCGACGAGGGGCTGTTCCAGTTCATCCACAGCTCCATCGTGGAGTGGCTGGTGGCCCGCGAGGCCGCGACCCGGCTCGTCCGCGGTGAGTACGAGCTGCTGGCGCGCCGGCCGCTGAGCCAGCTCACCGTCGAATTCCTCTGCGACCTCGCCGACCACCGCACCTGCCAGGAGTGGGCCGAGCGGGTCCTGGACGGTCCGGACGAGGACGGCGAAGGGGAGGGGCGGCGGCGCGGGCAGGCCGATGAGGTCGCCCGCGCCAACGCGGTCAAGGTCCTCGCCCGGCTCCGGGTGCCCGCCCACACCGACCTGCGCGGCGCCGCCCTCGCCGGCGAGGACCTTTCCCACCGGGACTTCTCCGGCGTCGACCTCACCCGCGCCGACCTCACCGACGCCCAGCTGGTCGGCGCCAACCTCTCCGGAGCGGTACTGCGCGACGCCCGCCTGGTCGGCGCCCGGCTGGACGACGCCGACCTCTCCGGTGCCGACCTGCGCGGTGCCGACCTGCGCCGGGCCCGGCTGATCCGCGCCGACCTGCGCGGCGTCCGGACCGCGGGCAGCCACTGGAACCGGGCCGCGCTGATCGACGCGACCACCGACGACGAAACCCTGCGCCGCCCCGAGCTGCGCACCGCCGCCCTGGCCCCCGGCATGCCCGTCGACGCGGGCTTCCGGCCCTCCGCGGTCGGCGTTCCCTACGGCTTCGGCATGCGGTCCGTCCGGCTGCCCGAGCCGGTCTCGTACAGCACCGACGGCGAACTGCTCGCCGTGGGCAGCGAGGACGGCGGCGTCCTGGTGTGCGACGCCGCCACCGGCACGGCGCTGCGCACCCTTCAGGGCCACGTCGGCCGCGTCTATGCCGTGAAGTTCCGCCAGGACCTTCTCGCCACGGGCGGCGCGGACGGCACCGTACGGCTGTGGGACGCGGTCTCCGGGGCCTGTCTGCACCGGCTGGACATCCACCCGAGCGGGGTGTGGCCGGTCTCCCTCGACCCGGAAGGCACGCTGCTCGCCACCGGTGACGCGGAAGGCACCGTCACCCTGTGGGACGTGGCCACCGGCACCCGGCGGCACGAACTGCTCGGGCATGCGGCCCCCGTCTTCACCGCGGTGTTCAGCCCCGACGGACGGACCCTGGCCACCGGTGACGCGGCCGCGGGCGTACGGTTGTGGGACACCCGCACCGGCCGCCTGTGCGCCGAACTGCCCGGACACGAAGGCGTCTGCAACCGGACGCAGTTCAGCCCGGACGGGTCCCTGCTGGCGACGGGGGACAGGGGCGGTGACCAGGGCGGCACCGTACGGGTGTGGGACGTGGCCTCGGGACGGCTGCGGCACACTTTCGCCGGCCACACCGGACGCGTCTACACCCTGGACTTCCACCCGAGCGGCACGCTGCTGGCCAGCGGCGACACCGATGGACAGGTACGGCTGTGGGATCCGGTCACCGGGGCCCCGGCCGGACAGCCCGGGCGGGGCAGCGGCGCCGTCTACCAGGTGGTGTTCGACACCGACGGCACGCTGCTGGCGGCGGGGGACAGCGACGGCGCCGTCCGGCTGTGGCGGGTCCAGGCGGCCGGAGGAACCGCGACCGACGGCCCGGGCCGTCCCGGCGACACCCCCGGCTGGTCCGTGTCCCCCCTGCGCCAGCAGCCCCCCGACCACCGTGGATCTGTCTGGACCTGCCGGTTCCGGCCGCGCGGCGGTATCGGCGGCGGTGAGTCCGGCCCGCTGCTGGTGACGGCCGGGAACGACGGGGTGGTCCGGCTGTGGGACACCGCCAGTGGCCAGGGCCGGCGCATCCTGCGCGGCCACGGCCGCCGGATCGGCACCCTGGCCTTCAGCGCCGACGGCTCCTACCTGGCGGCCAGCAGCAACGACGGCGTCGTACGGCTGTGGGAGCCCGCGACCGGCCGCCGCCTGAGGGAACTCAGCGGCCACAGCGGCCGGCTGGTGTCGGCCGTCTTCAGTCCCACCGGGGCCGGCGGAGCCCTTCTCGGCACCTCCAGCAACGACGGCGACGTGTACCTGTGGAATGCCGCCACGGGTGAGTACCAGCGGGAGATCGACGCCGAGACCGACCATGTGTGGGCCGAGGCGTTCAGCGGCGACGGCGAGCTGCTTGCCACCGCGAACGACGACGACACGGTGCGCCTGTGGTACCGCAGCACGGGCACCCATGTGACGACACTCGCCCAGCACCGGGGCCGGGTGCGGTCGATCGCATTCAGCGCCGGCGGCACGCTGCTGGCGACCGGCTGCGACGACCGCTCCGTACGCATCTGGGACATCCAGGACAGCCGCCTCACCGCCGAACTCGACGCGCACCGGGACCGGGTGTACACGGTGGCATTTGGCCCCGACGACTCCTGGCTGGTCAGCGCATCCTGGGACGGTGACGCCATCATCTGGGCCGACGGCCGGCCGCAGCACCGGCTCCGCGGGCACTCCGGCCGGCTGTGGGCCGCCGCCGTGCACCCCACCCGCCCGTTGCTGGCCACGGCAGGCGACGACCGGATCGTCCGGCTGTGGGATCCGCGCGACGGACAGGAGACCGGCCAACTGATCGCGCACACGGGGCGGATCCTCTCGACCGCCTTCAGCCCGGACGGCTCGCTGCTCGCCAGTGGCGGCGAGGACGGCACGGTCCGGCTGTGGACCGTGCCCGATCAGGGCGAACCGTCCCTGCAGGCCACGTTGATCGGGGTGCCGGGAGGCTGGGCCGCGCTCTCCCCCTCGGGCGGCTACAAGTACGAGGGGGACATCGCGGGCGAGTTCTGGCACGCGGTGGGCATGTGCCGTTTCGAGCCGGGCGAACTCGACGGCCATCTTCCCGGAGTGCGCCGGCTGTCGCTCACCGCGCCTCTCGGCGGCGCCGCACCGGACGGGAGCTGAGCCGGGGGAGGGCCGCACGACAGCGGCCCCCGGCCGGCACCCTGCTCTCAGGGGGGCGGCACAACTCCGGCCGTCACCCCTTTCCTTTGGGGTGACGGCCGGAGCGCGCGGAAGGAGTCAGACCTTGGTGAAGCACAGCGTGTAGGAAGAGCTGTGACGGATCGAGACGTGCATGCCGTAGTCGAATTGCGATCCGCACCGCGCGCCGGCGCCGATCAGCCTGTCGCCGGTCTTGTACTCGGCCTCGGCCGAACCGCAGTCGACGATCTCCGCCAGCGGCTCCCCCTTGGGGTCGTGGATCTTGACGCAGTCCCCGACCTGCGGGTCGTACTTCTTGTTCTCCTCGGCCCGCGCGGACGCCGAGGCCTCCGCCTTGGCCTTGCCGCCGTGGGGATCGGTGTTGTAGTTCCACACGTACCAGGCACCGCCGCCGAAGACCGCCAGGACGATGACGGCGGTGATCAGCCCCCGCAGCGGGCTGCTCTGCTGCCGCGGCCGCTGAGGTCCCTGCGGCCCTTGCGGCGCCTGCGGTTGCTGCTGATACCCGTACGGCTGCTGTTGCCCGTAGGGTTGCTGTTGCCCGTACGGCTGCTGCGGCGGATGGCCGTACGGCTGCTGCGGTGGCTGGTTCTGATAGGGCGGCGGCGCGGACATGCCTGAAATCCCCCGTGGTTGACTACAGAAATGTAGGAAAGTTCGATGTGGACCGCAGCAGGCTACCTTCCGGCCCCTGCCCACTGACCAGCAGCCCCCGCGCGCCGGGCCGGCCTCCCACCGGACCCTGGCACAGCCCTTACCGGACCGAGCGGTTCCGGCCAATCGCGTCTACTGGAACGTCGATCCGCTGATCCCCGTCATCCGGGCCCGCTCCCGGTCCGCGCGTCCAACGGAACCTCCGGCACCCAACGCGGTGCGCAGTACCCATGGTTGAGGTTCCCTCCGGCTACGCCGTCCCGGATGCCGTCCCGTTGTCGCGCATCCGCCGGCGCACCCGGGCGAGCAGAGCGGCCGGATCCGGGTCGGCCTGCAGACCGCGAAGCAGCAGATGCCACAGGTCGTCCAGGTGCTCCTCGATGTGCCGGCGGCCGTCCAATGCGTCGGAGACGGTGTGCAGACCGAAGAAGGCACAGACGATGCCGTGGGCGGTGGTTGCAGGTGGCACGTCGGCAGCGAGTTCCCCGTTACGGGCGGCCTCTTCGAGCAGCTGGGTGACCGCTCCGATCCAGCCGAGGAACGGTGCGGGAAGCTGTGTGTCGATGGCTTTGCGTTCGGCCCACAGGCGGGCACCGGCCCGGACGACGATGTCGTCACGAAAGGCCCGGGCCACCTCGAAGCTCAGCCCGACGAGTTTTTCCAGGGCCGGCAGGCCGGGCTGCCGGTGCCGGCTGATCAAATGCGGCCAGGTGGCGAAATGCTCCTCGACGATGGCAAGGGCCAGCTTCTCCTTGCTGGCGTAGTGGAAATAAATGGCACCGCTGGTGCGACCGGAATGCGCACTGATGTCACTGATGCTGGTACCGGCATAACCTCGCTCATCGAACAGGGTTGCTGCCGCCTCAAGAAGGGACCTGCGCGTCGTCTTCGCCCGGATCTGCACATACACCTCAGACATCGTTCTGGTTCGGCCGGCAGGCAACGTACCGCTCCGCCCGACCCGGAATTCAAGGGTGCGCATGTTCGAAATTCGGTATTCCCTGGTCGTATGAGCACGCCAACGGGCAGCATCGCCGGAAAGAGTGAGCCGCTCAGCTGGTCCCGTACGGTCGAGCGGGAGCTGGTGCACCGGACCTCGGTGGCGGAGGTCCTTCTTACGGATGTGCGGCCGGCCGATACCGCGCACGTCTTCCGTGCCGCGGCGTCATGGCCGCGCGCTCATGCGACCTTCCCCCGTGACGGATCGCAGCGGCACAGCCCGCTGATTCTGGTGGAAACGCTGCGCCAGCTCGGCCTGTGCATTCCCCTGCGGTTCTACGCCGTTCCTCAGGCGTGCCACGCGGTCATCACCGACCTGTACTTCCACCTCAGGCCCGCCGACGAGTCACCGGCCCGCGCCGGGGCGACCGAGATCACCTGCCGCGCCCGGGTGAGCGCCGTACGGCACGCGCCGGACAAGGCCGTCGTCGGCCTGCGACTGAACGTCACCTTCGCCGCCTGCGGGGTGACCTTCGGCTGCGGTGGCGGGGGCGTGCGATTCCTGGACGGCGCGCGCTTCACCGCGCTGCGCGCCGGAAGGGCGGCTCGTTCCCTCCCGGCCCGCCCTGCGGAGCGGCACATCCGCCCGCCGGTCGCCCGGCTGACGGTGAACCATCCGCACGACGCGGTCCTCGCTCTCGACGAGGAGGGGCTGTTGGTGTCGCCGGCCGACCCGCTGCATCCGTTCTTCTTCGACCACGCCACCGATCACGTGCCCGGCATGGTGCTGCTGGAGGCCGCCCGGCAGGCAGCCTCGTACCACAGCCGGGGCAGGCTGAGCCGGCCCCGCTTCGGGTGGCTGAAGGCCGCACGCTTCACCGAACTGGCCCCACCCGCACGTGTGCTGTGCACCCGGCACCGCTCGACGTACGCATTCCGCATCCTCCAGAGCGGCACCGCGACGGCCTACGGCACTCTCGGTTATCAGTAGAGCCTAAAATATGGACATTTATGAATCGGTTGACCACTCTGTGTTGCCGTCCGTAACGTAACGATCGCAATGTTCCGGCATGGAGCGGGAAGAACTGCTGTCCATGAGGACTGCCCTCCGCCGGAAATCCCCTCGGCCCGGTGCCGGGCGTCCGTGAAACCGATGCTGCCCTGCCTTCCTCGCGACCGGTCACAGCGGCGCCCCCGGGCCTCTCGGAACGGAAACGCGGATGAGCGCAGACAGCATCTTTTCCTGGACCCCGGCTGCCGTCGTCTTCGACTGTGACGGCACGCTGATGGACACCGAACGCCACTGGCAGGACGCCCGCGACAGGGTGCTGCACAGCTATGGATTCACCCCCTCGGCCGCATTCGCGGAAAAGGCCCGGGGACTGCACTACACCGAATGCGGACGCCTGATGGCCGATGCCGCAGGCCACCCGGAACTGACCGGGGAAATGACGGAATCACTGCTTGAGCATTTCCGTGACCTCGTCGCCGCGGAGCCCACCACCATGCCCGGGGCGTCCGAACTGGTCTACTCAACCGTGCAGTTCGCCCCGCTGGCAGTGGCCAGCAACTGCCCGCTGGAGGTCGTCGAGTCCTGCCTCGACATGGCCGGACTCCGCGACTGCTTCCGCCATATCGTGGTGCCGGATGCCACGACGAGACCCAAACCCCATCCCGATGTGTATCTCACCGCCGCCGAGCTCTGCGGCGTGGAACCCGGGGACACGCTGGCCGTCGAGGACTCTCACTGCGGCATCCAGGCCGCCGCAGGCGCGGGCATGCGGGTGCTGGGAGTCGGCCCCCGGCCCACCGACGAGGAGACGGCGCTGGCCGACTGGTGGGTCCACTCGCTGGCAGAGCCGGCGGTGCAGGGGTGGGCCGGCGCCCGCATCCCTGCCCAGGGCGGCGCCGGTCCCGCCGCGCCCGAGACCAGGGCACCGTGACGCCGTGACGCCGTGACGCCGTGACGCTGTGACGCCGTGACGCTGTGACGCTGTGACGCCGTGACGCTGTGACGCTGTGACGCCGTGACGCTGTGACGCTGTGACGCCGTGACGCTGTGACGCCGTGATGCCGTGGCGCCATGGGCATGACGACGGCGGCCCGGTTTGCTGGGGCACCTGCCGGGCACCGGTGGTGCCCCCGCCCCGGCAGCGAGCCGTCGCCCTTGCCGCGGTGGGGGCGCCACCGAGCCCGGTCCGCCGGATCCAGTACCCTCGACGGATGATGATGTGACGTATCCGAAGCCGCCGGACGGGCTGCCCGCCCACCCGGCCGCCCGCCCCGAACGCCTCGTTCACCTGCTGCCCGAAGCCCGCTCCGCCCCGCCCCTGACGTACCCCCCCACTGGTGTCGCTTCCCGGCGGCAGGTCCGCACACAACTGCCCACCCCCCACCGATGGAGGCAGCCCGACGATGACGAACGACGCAGAAGCGCCCGCTCCTCGGAGGAGTCACGAGGTGAGGCCGACCGTAACTGCGGTAGGGGCAGCGGTGGTTGCGGCCCTGCTGCTCGCCGGCTGTGGGGCCGGGGAGCAGGAGAAGCCCAAGCGCCCCGGCCCGGTGGCACCCTCGCCGCGGGAGAGCAGCTCCGCCCCCGCCAAGGAATCCAGCGCTTTCGCGCCGTACGTGGACACCTCGCTCAAGCCCGCCTACAACCTTCTCCAGGGCTCCGAGGAGACCGGCGTGAAGGATTACACCCTGGCCTTCGTGTCCCCGGGAGGCGGCTGCGTACCCAAGTGGGGCGGCAGGCAGGCACTCCGCGACAACCCGGTGGCGCGGCAGGCGGACGCGCTGCGCGCCAAGGGCGGCGACGTGCGGATCTCCTTCGGCGGACAGAGCGGCAACGAACTGGCCAGGGTCTGCGGCTCGGTGGACAAGCTGGTGGAGGCGTACAGCAAGGTCATTGATGCCTACGGCCTGACGAAGGCCGACTTCGACATCGAGGGCCCCGCCCTGACGGACACCAAGGCCAACACCCTCCGCGCCCAGGCGATCGCCCGGCTCCAGCAGCGCAAGAAGCTGGACGTCTCCTTTACTCTCCCCGTGCTCCCCTCGGGCTTGAACCGGCACGCCGTCGCGGTGCTGGAGAACGCCAGGAAGAACGGCGCCCGGATCTCCACGGTGAACATCATGGCCATGGACTACGGCACCTACTACGACGGCGACATGGGCACCTACGCCATCTCCGCCGCCACCGCCACCCACAAGCAGGTCAAGGCGGCGCTGGGCATCCGGGACGAGGCCGCGGCATGGAAGGCCGTCGCGGTCACGCCGATGATCGGTGTCAACGACGTCAAGGGCGAGGTCTTCAAGCCCGAGGACGCGGCCGAACTCAAGAAGTTCGCCAAGGAGAAGGGGCTCGGCCGGCTGTCCATGTGGTCGCTGACCCGGGACAAGGCCTGCCCGGGAGGCCCGAACTTGCAGGCGGCAGCGACCTGTTCCAGCATCGGCAAGGCGGAGAACGAATTCACGAGAGCGTTCACCGGCTGACCGGCTGACCGGCTGACCGGCTGACCGGCTGAGCGGCCGAGCGGCTGCTCGGTCCGCGGGGCTGCGTCGTTGCCTTTCGTGTGTGTCGTGGACCATGCTCCGCGCTCCGGGCCCAGGGTCCCACGCCCCGGGCTCCGGGTGTCACACGTCAGCGGAACTGCGGATGCCACACGTCGCAGGTTCCTCCCTCCTCGTTGACGACGGTGATGTCGGGCCACCGGTCGAACGCCGAGCACGGGTGGGAGATGCCGAGGTCGACCTCGTCGCCCACCTGAAGGCCTTGAGCAGGCGTGAGGACCAGATGGTGGTCGTAGATCCGCGACGCCGTGGCCCGCACCTCGCGGTGCGTTCCGGCGGCCGAACGTGCCCCGAGGACGACGGGCAGGCCGGCGTCATAGGGAAGCTCGCGTTTGCCCGCCCCCACCACCGCGGTGCCGTTCTCGGGCGTGGAGAGCACCGTCGCGCGGACGGTCAGCGCCGGACGCAGTCCGGGGAGCGGCGTGACCTGGGCGTAGGTGCCGTGATCGTGGGTGACGTAGCAGCCTGACCGGAGCACGGGCACCAGCGGCAGGTCGCCGCACCGGTTCAGCAGCTCCGCCACGGCGTGGACGACGCGGTCGGGAAACGCGGAGCCGCCCATGCTGAAGACCGGGCGTGCGGTCTCGTACAGCGGAGCCAACGACTCGAAGATCTCGGCTGTCATGCGGCAGTGGTCGTCGACGGCGGCGAGCGTCGCGGCGTCCCGGGTGTTGGGGCGCACTCCCTCGTACCCGGCGACGCCGGCCAGGAGGAGCCCGGGCGATGCCTTGACGGCGGCCGCGGCGAGCTCGTAGGCCTCCGCGGCGTTACGCACCCCGGTCCGACCGCCCGGCACGCCGACGTCGAGGAGCACTCGCAGCGGGTTGTGCGTGTCGTGCAGGGCCGCCGCGGCGAGGTCCACACCTGCCGAGGAGTCGATGAGGCAGAAGAGCTCAAGGTCCGGCGTTTCGTCGAGCAGGTGGCGCAGGAGGGCGAGGTCGGCGGAGTGGATCACTTCGTTGGCGACCAGGATCCGGCGCACTCCCCACCCGCACGCCACGTCGGCCTGCCGGGCAGTGGCCACCGTGACGCCCCACGCACCGGCTCCCAGCTGCTGCTCGACGATGGGGCGGACCATGGTGGTCTTGATGTGGGGGCAGAGCTCGACACGGTGCTCGCGGCACCACTCCGTCATGAGCCGCACATTGTGCGCCAACGCGCCGCGTTCAAGACGGAGTTCGGGCAGCGCACGGATCTCACGCTCGGGGGAGGAGGATGAGGTGTCGGGGTGCATGGGACGGTACCTCCGGGTGCACGGGGGTGCGGACAGGGGGCAGGGGCAGCGAACGGCGGGCGCGTGACGCAAGGGCACGGGCACGTGCATCGTCTATAGGCGATGGAGTGCACGATATATGCGACATCCGGATAACGGCTATAGTAGACGCAGTGTGCTCTTTACTGGAATGGGGTGGGTGCAGTGGCGGCTGAGAGCGACCCGGCCGTAGCGGGAGGCGCGGCGAGCGACGGGATCGGTCGGCATCTTCGCCGGGAACGCCTGGAGCGAGGGCTCACCCTGGAACAGCTCGCGGACCGGACCGGACTCTCCCGCAGCTACCTCAGCAACGTCGAGCGCGATGTGAACAGCCCGACGATCAACACCCTGCGTACGATCGTCGATGCCCTCGGTACGACACTCAGTCGCCTGTTCCACGCCGTCGAGAGTGAACAGCGCGTCCTGACCCGTCCCGATCAGCGCATCGAACTCACCCGGGCAGGGGTGGAGGGGGTCACCTACACCCTCCTCAATCCTGAGCACGGCGGCCGGCTGGAGATGATGCTTCTGGAGGTGGCCCCGGGGGCCGGCTCCGGTGACCGGCCGCACACCCATGCCGGCGAGGAAGTCGGGGTCCTGTTGAGCGGGGAACTGGACTACTGGGTCGACGGTGTCCACCACCGCCTGCAGCCCGGTGACTGTGTCAGCTTCCCGTCCTCCACCCCGCACCGCTACAGCAATCCCGGCGAGGTGCCGGCGGTCTGCGTCTGGGCCGAGACCCCGCCGAGCTTCTGAAAGGTTGCCGCGGCTCCCGGCACCGCGCGAAGGCCGTGCGCGGCTTCGTCCGGCCTCGGCGGTGTATTGCCGCGGTTGAGGCGAGAGAGTCACGAAAGGGAACCAATCCCTCTTTTTCGGCCTCTTGATCATCGAAGTGCACGTCATGACCGCAGGTGACCGCAGAGAACGTGACCGCAGAGAACGTGACCGCAGAGAACGTGACCGCAGAGAACGTGACCGCAGAGAACGTGACGGCCGGGAAGGTGACGGCCGGGAACGTGACTGCCCAGGTCGTGACGGTAAAAGACGTGCCTGTAGAAAAGTGACCGTAGAAGACGTGATCGTAGAAATGGGGAGGCCCGACCTTGGAGACCACAGGATCCCACCGCTCCCGCCGCGCGGTACTGGCCCTCGGCGCAGGGACCGTGCTCGCGGCAGCGGTGCCGACCGCGGCATCGGCCTCAACTCCTGGCCGGGACGGGCTCGCCGCCCAGTTGCGGGACCTTGAGCAGCAGTACTCCGCGCGCCTGGGTGTCTTCGCGCGCGACGTGGCCACGGGCCGGACCGTGAAGTATCGCTCGGACGAGCGCTTTCCGATGTGTTCGGTGTTCAAGTCGCTGGCCGCTGCGGCCGTCTTGCGTGACCGCGACGATGATTTCCTCGGCCACCGGATCCGGTACACCGAAAAGTACGTCACGGATTCGGGCTATGCCCCGATCACGGGCAAGCCCGAAAATCTCGCCAACGGTATGACCGTCGGCGAACTGTGTGCCGCCGCCGTGTCCTACAGCGACAACGGGGCGGGCAACCTTCTCCTCGGTGAGCTGGGCGGACCGGCCGCGGTCACCAGGTTCTGCCGCTCGATCGGGGACGGGACGACTCGCCTCGACCGGTGGGAGCCCGAGCTGAACTCGGCGGAACCCTGGCGGAAGACCGATATCACCAGCCCCCGTGCCATCGGTCAGACCTATGCGAGGCTCGTCCTGGGAAGCACACTCACCACGGCGGGCCGGGCACGACTGACGAGGTGGCTGGTCGCCAACACGACCAACGGCGAGCGTTTCCGCGCCGGCCTTCCCGCGGACTGGACGCTGGCGGACAAGACCGGTGGCGGGAAGCAGTACGGTGTCGCCAACGATGTGGGCGTCGTCTGGCCTCCCGGCCGGCCGCCGCTCGTACTCGCTGTCCTCTCCACCAAATTCGACCCCGAGGGTCCGACGGACAACCCGCTGGTGGCCAAGGCCGCAGGGCTGGTGGCAGCAGCTCTCACCTGACCCGCTCACGGCCGCGAGGGCGGGTCAGGCCGCGCTGCCCGCCTTCCAGTCGGACCAGGACAGGTTCCAGCCGTTGAGGCCGTTGTCGGGCTTGATGGTCTTCTCGTGCGAGTTCTTCACGATGACGACGTCGCCGACCAGCGACTCGTTGAAGAACCACTTGCCCGGGGTGTCGCCACCGCCGCCCTGGGTGTCCCGCAGGCCGACGCAGCCGTGGCTGGTGCCGGAGTTGCCGAACACGGAGGATGGGCCCCAGTAGTTGCCGTGGATGAAGGTGCCGGACGACGACAGACGCATGGCGTGCGGTACATCGGCTATCACATACGTTTCGCCCTTTTTCGTGAAGCCGACGGTCGAGCCGTCCATCCGGGTCTGCTCGAACTTCTCCGAGATCACCATCTGGCCGTGGTAGGTGGGGTGGTCGGCGCTGCCGCCGGAGATCGGGATGGACTTGTAGGTCTTGCCGTCCCGCTTGACCGTCATGGTCTGGGTGTTCATGTCGA
>NZ_JBICWS010000036.1:0-37763 GCF_043199875.1 Streptomyces sp. NPDC048516
CGGCCGGACCTCTGATCAGCGTCTCTGACGAACACCTCCCGGGCCCGGTGAACACCACCCCCCAGGTCATGCCTTCGACAGGGGGCAACAGTCATGCCGGGCCCGGAGGCCAGCGGCCCCATTGCAGGACCGCGAAAAAGATAACGGGGCGGCGGTTCGGGTGCAGGCGCGCATCTCATGCGCCTGCGCTGACGGACCCGCCCCCCGGGGGGGACAGCAGCGAACCGCCCCGATCAGCCGCCGGTCTGCCATGGGGCCGGGCCGGTGCCTGCTTCCCAGGCGAACAGCGTGTCGTGGTCGAGGCACCGGATGCCGCTCTGCTCCGCGTAGCCAAGCGCGGGCTCGGTGAAGGTGCTGGTGGTGACGACGGCAGCGATGTCGGCCTCATGGACGGTGAAGCAGGTCCCGCCGAAGCGTTGAAGGTCCTGGGACCCGACCCGGTTGGTTTCGTCGTATTGCTTGCACTGGATGACGAGACGCCGCCCGTCGGGCGTCACGGCGAGAACATCGGCACCCAGGTCATGGGCGCCGCCGACGACACGGACGTCCCGGCACCCGTCGCGTTCACACAGGAGCGCCACCAAGTGCTCGAATTCATCCGGGTCCACGTCGGGATCGTCGGCCAGATAGACGTCCTCGTCTGCCGGTTCTTCCTCGCTCCGGAAGCGGAGTTGCCCGGGGGCGGCCGGGGCTGCTGGGGCACATGAGGCATCGGCTCCTCGCTGCAGGGCCCGGCCGCGATTTCTGCGCCGGATGACGACCAGGGCCGTGGCGGCGAGTACCAGGCCGAGAAGTGCGACTGCCCCGGGGCGGATCGCCGAGCCTGGCAAGAGCGCCTTGAGGACGAGTCCGAGGCCGAGGACACCGCTGACGACGAGACCGAATGCCACCGTCAACTGCCGCATGTGGAAACGGGGACGGTGAGTGGTGGCGTGCTCCCGGCCTATCGGTGTCACCATGAACGCTTGTCTCCCAGCCTTGAGTCGAAGATCGTTTGAGATCTCCTGCCCCACGGCTCCCGGTTCAATTTCCCTTGCCCGAAGAGATCACTCCCGTGAGGAGCCCCTTCCCCGGGCCGGCATCGGGCCCCGCGAGTCAAGGGGCGGGAGCCCCCCGACTCGCCCCCGACACCCCGTCCCGCCGGTGACTGCCCGCACGGGAGCTGACCGCGCCCTTCTCCGTACGCCACGTCGGACCCGATGCCGACTGGCTTCCGAGCTTCCCCGCCGACATCGTCCTCTTCGGTGTCGGACGCCGCCCCAACACCGCCGGCCTCGACCTGGAGAAGGCCGGAGTGCACACCGACGACCGGGGCTACGTCCCGGTCACCGACCGGTTGCGCACCAACGTGCCGTACCTCTCCGCGATCGGGGACGTGACGGGCGGAATCCAACTCGCGCACGTCGCCTCCCATCAGGCTCTGGTTGCGGCATCCGTCCTCAGCGGCCACGACGAACGCATCGACTACCGGGCCGTACCTGCGGCCACCTTCACCCATCCCGAGGTGGCGAGCGTCGGCCTGACGGAGGCGCAAGCGCGGGAGGCCGGGCACGAGATCACCACCGCGCGCTTCCCGTTCGCCGCTCTGGGGCGTGCCCATGCGTATGGCGCCATGGACGGCATGGTCAAGGTGGTCGCCGACCGGTCGAGCGGTGCGGTCCTGGGGGCCCACATCATCGGTCCCGGCGCGAGCGACCTGATAACGGAGGCGGCGCTCGCCGTGACGCACGGTGTGACGCTGACGGGACTGGCCGACACCCTCCACGCGCACCCGACCCTTGGCGAGGCCACCATGGAGGCGGCGATGGGGCCCTCGGCCTCCCGCTTCACACCGCGCGTCTCCGCCGCAGAGGATGAACAGCGTTTCTCGCCTTCGGCAATGACCGCAAGGCGTCTCACGTCATCCTTCAGCAGACCGGTTCGGTGAGACCTGTTCGGGCTGTTGCTGCCTGCACCGCCTGCACCGCCTGCACGGCCGCTACGCACGCAAGGCCGAGCACTTCCTCGCCTTCACCGGCATCGCCTGCGCCCTCATCTGCTTCCGCAGACTCACCAGATGAACTGACCTCATAGTGCTCACCGTTCCACATGCTTGCATGCTAGAAACGGGGGTTGGTTTCGTCCGTGATCAGAGGAGGGGGCGTTCGTGAGGACCGGGACCGTGAAGCGGCCTGAACGCGTTGCTGTCATCGGAGTGGGCATCCTCGGCGCCAGCGTGGGCTGGAACCTGTCCCGGCAGGGTGCCAACGTGGTTTTCATCGACCCGGGCCGGCCGGGCGAAGGCGTCACCAACTGGTCTTTCTCGTGGGTCAACGCCAGCAACAAGACCGCACGCAAGTCCTACTTCGACCTGAACGTCGCGGGCATGGCGGCGTACCGTGAGCTCGCCGGGACCATCGGGCCGGACTCATGGTGGCATCCCAGCGGCCACCTGCGCTGGGCAGACGACCCCGCAGGCCAGGCGAGGCTCCTGGAAACGGCCGGACTGCTGGCTCGCTGGGACTACCGGGCCGAGAGGTGCACGGGGGCGGAGGTGCGCCGCCGCCTCGAACCTGCTCTCAGGCTGCCCGACGAGGTTCCGGTCGTGTTCTACCCCGACGAAGCCTGGGTGCACGGACGTCATCTCGTCGGCCGCCTGGTCGGCCAGGCCGTTGCATCCGGCGCCGAGCACCGGTCCGGCACCGCGGTCTGTGACCTCGGCACCGGTGCCGACGGGAGCATCAGGACAGTTGCTCTGTCCGATGGGAGCTCTCTCGACGTCGACATCGTCGTGAACGCAGCGGGTCCCAGCGCCTCCCACGTCGCCGGGCTCGTCGCACGGCACTTGCCGATGCGCCGGGAACCCGGCGTCGTCACCCGGATCGACTGTGCTCAGGTCCCGGTTCACCGGGCCATGCACGCACCGCACATCGAGATCCGTCCTGACGGAGACACTTCGGTGGTCCTCCACAGCCGCGAGATCGACGCACTCATCGACACCGGCGAAGAGCCGGCGGAACTCGCACGGCTGCTCCATGAATCGGCGCGGCAGGTCGTTCCCGAGCTCGGCAACTCCCGCATCGCACAGACACGGGTAGCCGACCGGCCCATCCCGGCCGACGGATTCCCCTCGGTGGGAGCGGTACCGTCCGTGCCGGGCTACTACGAGGCCGTTT
Organism: Streptomyces sp. NPDC048516; assembly: GCF_043199875.1. Classification (NCBI taxonomy): domain Bacteria; kingdom Bacillati; phylum Actinomycetota; class Actinomycetes; order Kitasatosporales; family Streptomycetaceae; genus Streptomyces; species Streptomyces sp. NPDC048516. The sequence goes on from NZ_JBICWS010000036.1 coordinate 3,156, forward strand.
CCCACAGCGGCATCACACTCGGGCCGGTAATCGGCAGGCTGCTCGCTTCCGAGATCCTCAGCGGAAAGAGAGCGGAGATGCTTGCGGACTTCCGCCCGGAGCGGTTCTCCCCGTGACAGCCCGGGCAAGCGCCACCGGTACCGCGACCGGGCGGGTGTCTCTCCGTGCGCCGGAAACCGGCTCGTAAAGCCGCGCCGACACGTCAGCCGAGCCGGAAAGACCGGACAGTCCTGCACCTCTGCCGCCCCACCCCGCGCACGAGTCGACCGCGTCTCGTGGTTGAGCGCCACACCAAGAGACGTGTGGCAAGCGGCACCAGACGCTCAACTCTCCCCACCACGGTCCACAGCCTGCTCACCCGCCATTTCCCCGGGTCACAGGCCCGCGGTACCGGGTCAGAGACCCGCGGCTTCCTTGTGGCGCAGTTCCGACCATGCCCGGGCGCCGAGTCCGGGGCGCAGCAGCACGTCTGCGGCGGTGCGGGCCAGTGCCTCGGCGGAGGCCAGCATCGCCCTCCGGCCCGCGGGACCGCCGGCCGCTTCCGCGAACCGCGGGGTGTGGTCGGACTCGTCCGCGCCCAGGATGGCGACGAACGGGTGGATCGCGGGGACCCTGGCGCTCACGTTGCCGATGTCGGAGGAGCCGAGGTAGACGCCCGGGGTGGGGTCGCTCACCGTCATGCCGGTGTGCGAAAGGTGTTCGGCGAAGGTCGCGGACAGCACGTCGCTGTTGCGGAAGTGCTCGTAGCGTGTGGATGCCTGCGTGAGCTCCACCCTGGTGCCCGTGGCCAGGGCGACGCCCTCGGCGGCGCGGGTGAGTTCCGCGATCAGCTCGTCCAGGAGGGTGCCGGTGAGCCCGCGGAGACCGAAGCGGCCCTCCGCGTACTCCGGCACGATATTCGTGGCCTGGCCGCCCTCGGTGATGATCCCCTGGACATGGGAACCCTCGGGCAGCCGACGCTGCACCACGGCCAGGGTGTTGAACAGCTGGATGAGCGCGGCGAGGGCGTCCAGGCCCTCGGTGGGGTTGCCGGTCGGGTGGGCGGCGCGGCCGTGGAAGCCGACGCGGTACTGCACCTGGGCGGTCAGCGGGGCGGAGGACCAGCTGTACACCCCGGGGTGGAACATCAGCGCGGCGTCCACGCCGTCGAAGACCCCGGCCTCCACCTCGATCGCTTTGCCGCCGCCGCCCTCTTCGGCGGGGGTGCCGACCACGAGCAGGGTGCCGTCGATCTCCGGCATGGCGTGGCGAAGGGCCACGGCGGCGCCGAGTCCGGCGCCCGCGATCAGGTTGTGGCCGCAGGCATGGCCGATGCCGGGCAGCGCGTCGTACTCCAGCAGGAGTGCGACACAGGGACCGTCGCCGTTCCCGGCACGAGCGGTGAACGCCGTCTCCATACCGGCCACGCCCCGCTCGACGGTGAAGCCCTCGCCTTCGAGCTCCTTGCTGAGCAGGGCGGCGGACCGGTGCTCCTCGAAGGCGAGTTCCGGATGCCGGTGCAGCTCCTGCGCGACGTCCCACAGCCGCGGTGCCAGTTCTGCCGTCGCGTGCCTGATCCGGTCGTGCACGGTCTCGGTGGTGGACAAGGATTCCTCCTGGAGGACTCGGTGTTGGGGGCGGAAGGCCGGTCGGTGGGGTCAGGCGAGGCCGCCGGCGCGCCGGCGGATCCACGGCGTCGCGGCGGCGATGACGATGCCGAGGAGGATGGCGACGGCACCGGTGGCACCGAAGTACACGAGGTCGGACACCTTGCCGTAGTACCCGACGAGCTGGGCGCCGAGGCCCGCGCCCATCGCGGGTGCGCAGAACCAGACGGCGAGGGTCTGCCCGTGGAAAGCCCGTGGCGCGAGACGCGAGGTGACGGCCATGCCGATCGGTGCGAGCAGCAGCTCTGCCACGGTCTGCGCGAGGTACACCAGGATCAGCCAGGGCGCTGCCACCCGGTCGCCCTGCGTCAGGGTCACGGCCACCGGTATCAGCAGGAACGAGGCCCCGACGAACAGCAGCGAAGCGCCGAACTTCAGTGAGGTGGCGGGCTGCCGGGATCCCATCCTGGTCCACACCGACGCGAGCAGCGGGGCGATCAGCAGCCCGGCGCCGGGGTTGACCGCGAAGAACCACGAGGACGGGAAGTGCCACCCGAACAGGCTGGAGTCCGTGCGTTCGGCCGCGAACAGGGTCAGGACCGAGGAGAACTGGTTGAAGATGACGTAGAAGACCGCGGCCGCCAGGAACAGCGGCACGTAGGCGGCCAGCGCGGTCTTCTCCTGGCGCTCCGTCCTGGGGCTGGCGAACATGACCACGAAGTAGAGGACCGGCACCGCTACCGAGACGGCCGAGACCAGGTCGATGCCCGTCCGCAGCGTCAGCGCGCCGGTCGGACCGAGCGCGCAGCCGACGGCGGCCAGCGCGAGGACGGCGGCACCGGCCCGCCGGGCGACCGGTGCACCCCGGCCCGGCGGGAGTGGCGCGTCGGGCCGGTCGGCCCGGTCCGGCAGATGGCGCCGGCCGAGAACGTACTGGACGAGCCCGAGCGTCATGCCGAGGGCGGCGCAGGAGAAGCCCCAGTGGTATCCCCAGCCCTGTCCGAGCCAGCCCCCGATGATCTGACCGAGCAGCGCCCCGATGTTGATGCCCATGTAATAGAGGGAGAAGCCGGCGTCGCGGCGGACGTCGTCGCGTGGGTACAGCTTGCCGACCACGTTTGCGGCGTTGGGCTTCAGGAAGCCCGTGCCCAGGATGATCAGTGCGAGTCCGGCCCAGGTCGACCAGGCGGTGGGCACGGCCATGGCGTAGTGGCCGCCGGCGATCGCCACGCCACCGATGAGCACGGACCTGCGGCCCCCGATGAGGCGGTCCGCGAACCATCCGCCGACGACCGACAGCAGGTAGACGAGGGTGCCGTACGCGGAGACGACGGAGGCGGCAGCGCCCTGCTCCATGCCCAGTCCGCCGTGGCCGGCGGAGTCGGACAGATAGAGCACCAGCAGCGCCTGCAGGGCGTACCAGCTGAAGCGCTCCCACATCTCGACGCTGAAGAGCGTCACCAGCCCCCGCGGGTGGCCGAAGAACCAGCGGTCGCCTTCGGCCGGCGGGCTGTCGGACGGAGAGCCGCGATGTTCGTCGCTGGTCAGGACCATGGGGGCCGTCCTTCGGTATCGGGCCGACGTTCGATCGGCGCGGGTTCCTTCCCGACTCCGGACGGCCGGGAAGCGCCTGCGGCAGGAGGTGCCGGCGCACCCGGCCGCCCGGTGGCCGGTCCGGCTCCGTAGCCGGACCGGGCGGGCGGAACGGGGATCAAAGCGCGTGGGGAGTTCGGCTACCGGGCTCAGCGCCCTTTCCGCCGTATCAGTCTTCGTGGCACACCCATGGCTGTCCACGACCTGTTTTCTCTATGTGCCATGCCTGACGGGCATGGGCCGGGCCGGGGTGCGGCCCGGGTGAGCGCGACGGGGTGCGGCCCGGGTGTGCGCGCCGGGAGGCCGGCCCGGGAGGCCGGTCAGGCGGGACCCGCGTCGGGGAAGGTACGGAGGCAGAAGTCGCGTACCTCGGCCACACACCGTCCGATGAGTTCCGCGGCGTAGTGGGTGGCATTCCAGAGGGCGAACAACGGCAGGTCGACGCGTTCGCCCGGTGCGGGGCCGGTGATCACCATCGGGTGCAGGCCGTACTGCGGTTCGTCGGTGACGATCGCCACGCCCTGTCCCCGTGCCGCCAGTGCCTGGGCGGCGCGCGGCAGGTCCATCTCCTGCACGGACTGCCGGCCGAACGGGCCGGCCATCCTCGACAGATGGTCGTCGAACACCCTGCGCGCGGAGTAGGCGAGGGTGGGAACGATGAGGGGTTCGCGCACGAGCTCCGTCAGCGGCACGGTGGGGCGGCCCGCCCAGGGGTGCTCGGCGGACACCTGCGCGAACACCGGGAAGCGCACGACGAGTTCGGCCTCCAGGTCGGTCGCCCCCGGATGCGCGGAGAAGCCGAGGTCGGCCTGCCCGCTGGAGACGGTGTCGGCGATGGCCGCGGTGGGGACCTCCATCAGGTTGAGTACGGCGTGCCGCGAGACGGCGGCCAAGGGCGCGAGAACGTCGTTGATGGTGGTCACCGTGCAGGCGACCGTCAGGCGCGGCTCGCGCCCCTCGGCGAGGGCACGCATCATCGCCACCGCCTGGTCGTGCCGGGTGACCAGATCGCGGGCGACGGGCAGCAGACGGGCTCCGGCCGGGCTGATGTGCAGCCGCCCGCGGTGCCGTACGAAGAGTTCGCAGCCCAGGGACGTTTCGAGCTGACGCACCTGCCGGGACAGCGAGGGCTGGGCGACGTGCAGGGCGCGCGACGCCGCCGAGATGGACCCGGTGTCGACCACCGTGAGGAAGTAGCGGATCGTGCGGATCTCCATTCCGTCTGTCTACCAGGGACATGACCCGGATGCGCCAGAGACCCGTCAGCGGCCGGGTGTACATCGTCGTCGGCGAGTCGTCAGCGGCTGACGAGGAGGCCGTCCTCCAGGGCCCGGAGCCCGTCCATGGCGCCCTGCCGGCCGCCGCGGGCCTGGCCTGGTTCGCCCTCATCAGCCCCGTTCGACGGCTTTTGTTCAGGCCCGGCGGTGGCTCGGTGCGCTGCCTGGGTGTGCCCCGCCCAGGCAGCACACGTCCTGGTTGGCAGCGGCTGCCCTGCCCAGACTCGTCTGGAACGGGACAGCACCGCGCCGACCGAGGAAGGGAGTCCGCACCGGGGTCACCGCCACGGGTGACCTCCGGGACGAAGCGCCTTGTCACGAGCACCCCGTGCTCTGCCGGGAGCAGAAGCCGTCGTAGCGGGGGCCACCGCGGTCGCCCTGCTCACCGGGGGCGGATCCACCGCCGGCGGACCGGGAAGTCCCGGCACAGCAGTCAGCAGCAACGAGAATCAAGGACCATTCCCATGGCAGGACCACGACTTGACGGCAAGGTCGCGCTGATCACCGGCGCGACCGGCGGACTCGGCACAGCGACCGCCGAACTCTTCGCCCGCGAAGGCGCCCGGATAGTGATCACCGATGTCGCCGAAGGCCCCCTGCGGGATCTGTCGCACCGGCTCGGGGCACGCGGCGCGGAGGTCGTCGCCGCCCGCCTCGACGTTTCCTCCGCGCGGGAGTGGGACGACGTGATCAGCGTCGTACGCGACCGGTTCGGAGTGCTGGACGTGCTCGTGAACCTCGCCGGCATCCTGGACTGGCCGGGTATCGAGGACACGCGGGAAGAGGCTTGGGACCGTGTCATCGACGTGAACCAGAAAGGCACATGGCTCGGCATGAAGGCGGCGATGCCGCTCCTGCGTGCGAGCGGCAACGCGTCGGTGATCAATACGTCGTCGGTGCTCGGCCTGGTGGGAAGCGGCGCGGCCGCGGCCTATCAAGCGTCCAAGGGGGCCGTGCGGCTGTTGAGCAAGACCGCCGCGGTCGAGTACGCCCGGCAGGGAGTGCGTATCAACTCGGTGCATCCCGGGGTGATCGCCACGCCGATGATCCAGGAACTCCTGGACGACCAGGGCGACCAGCAGCCGGACATCCAGCGCACCCCCATGCGCCGAGCCGGCCGCGCCGACGAGATCGCACCCGCAATCCTCTTCCTCGCCTGCGACGACTCCTCGTTCGTCACCGGCTCGGAGCTGGTGGTCGACGGCGGGCTCACGGCGCACTGAACAGCTAGGCCGTGCGACGTCCGCAACGGCTCGCCGTGAACGCCGTGCCCCGGTGATCGCGGCCTCTGCAACTCGGCTGACCTTCGCTGCCCTTCGTTGGTTCCCCGGGAACCGGAAGTGTGGCGATGGACACGCCTCCCGGCCCACGATGGCTGCATGAGCATGGCCGAATGTGCACTCTCCGAAGCAGTGCATCCGACGTGGCGAGCGCGTGGCCGCACTTCGGGGTGACCAAAATTGATTCTTACTGGTTCGTAACTTCCCTCTCTGGTGCGGGAACTTATGTTCCCAGCTTGTTGCCTGGGGTCATCCCAGCAGATAGCGTTCCAATGGTGGTGATCAAGATCCGGGGCTTCCATACCTTGGAGGGGGGTCGTTTCGGTTGGATGCACAAGCGTTGACTGGGCCCTCCAGTCCAATGACGATGGAAACTGCGGCAACCTCATGGTGACTTGGGTTTTCATCGCGACGATTTTCGCGATGGTGGCCGCGCCGGGACCGTCATTCATGGTGTTGGTGAATGAGACGCTGCGTTTTGGACGTGTTGCCGGGGTGGTGACCATTCTCGGCAGCAGCACCGGGCTGCTCATGTGGGCGGCGACCTCCGCCCTCGGGCTGGCCGCACTGACCCAGACCTCTCCGCTGGTGTTCACCACCTTCAAGCTGGTGGGTGCCGCCTACCTCTGCTATCTCGCCGTGATGACGGTGCGCAACCGGTCGAAGTTCGGCCACCAGCCGGAGCACGCGCCGGAGGAGCACGGCGGCGCCGACCTGTGGCGGTCCTACCGGTCAGGGCTGGTCACCAGTGCCGCCAACCCCAAAATGGCCACCGTCTACCTCGCACTGATCCCGCAGTTCCTGCCGGCCGGCGGCGGTTCGCCCGCCGATGTGGTCACGCTGACCGCCGTGCAGATCATGATCAGCGCCGGCTGGTACGCGGTGGTGGTCACCCTCGTCGGCCTGGCGCGGCGGCTGCTGGCCATGCCGGCGATGCGGGTGGGACTGGCCTGGGTGAGCGGGGCGGTCCTGCTGTTGCTCGGGCTGCGCACCGCAGTGATGACGGGACCCATGGCCTAGCGGAACAGCTGGAAAAGCGAAGAACTCCAGGGAAGAGGGATTGCTTTGACGTCTCCTGTGAAGGTTGACACCCGGGTATGCGAGGTCATCGCGGGCGTACTCGGATCGTCCGCGCCCGCCGAAATCAAGATTGATGACGAGTTGCGCGCGATCGGAATCGACTCGTTGAGTATTCTTGAAATCGTCGTCCGAGTCGAGAAGGAATGTGGCATCACGATCGGTGACAGCGAGATATTTGAGGCCGCGCTGCGTCGGGTCGACGATCTCGTGAAGCTGGTCCAGGCGCACGTGCAAAATTCCTAGAAACGAGGATCGAAACGCATGGTGAATTCGGCAGAAGCCTCGCTGACCGCTGACGAAATCGTTCCCACTCACTGGTATAACGTGCTGTCCGACCTCACCGGCGTCGATGACGCGGCGAAGCTGCGCCAGGCAAGGCCGGAGGGCCGCGAGGGTGGTGGGACGGTCACCCCGCAGATCCCGCTGTCGATGTACCGGCAGAGCATGGGCCAGGAACGGTTCGTCGAGATCCCGCAGCCGGTGCGTGAGGAGTACCTGCGCTGGCGGCCGACCCCGCTCCACCGGGCACACCGGCTGGAGAAGTTGCTCGACACCCCGGCCCGCATCTACTACAAGTACGAGGGCACCAACACCACCGGCAGCCACAAGCTGAACACCGCGCTGGCCCAGGCCTACTACTACAAGCAGGCCGGCGTCACCAGCCTGACCACCGGCACCGGTGCCGGCCAGTGGGGCTCGGCCCTCGCCGTCGCCTGCCGCATCTTCGGCCTTGAGTGCACCGTCTACATGGTCCGGGTCAGCTACGACCAGAAGCCCTACCGCCGGATCATGATGGAGATGAACGGGGCCAAGGTCATCTCCAGCCCCCACGAGAACTCCGAGGCCGGCCGCGCCGCGCTGGCCCGTGACCCGAACACCGACGGCAGCCTGTCCATCGCCAACGCGGAGGCCTTCGAGCACGCGCGCCAAGTGGAGCGCTGCAACCTCTCGGTGGGCAGCGGCGAGAACCACGTCCTGCTGCACCAGACCGTGATCGGGCAGGAAGCGGTCCGGCAGTTCCGTGCGATCGGCGACTTCCCGGATGTGGTGATCGGCTCGGTCGGCGCGGGCAGCAACTTCTCCGGCATCTGCCTGCCGTTCTTCCACGAGAAGGTGCGCGAGGGCTTGGAGACCCGGTTCGTCGCGGTGGAGCCGGAGGCGTGCCCCAAGCTCACCAAGGGCCGTTACGCCTGGGACTACAACGACTACACCGGCATCACGCCGATGACCAAGATGTACACCCTGGGGCACACCTTCGTCTCCCCGGGCATCCACGCCGGCGGCCTGCGCTACCACGGCGCCGCCCCCTTGGTGAGCGCGATGTACCACCAGAAGCTGATCGAGGCGGTGGCCTACGCGCAGCGCCCGGTGTTCGAGGCCGGTCTCACCTTCGCCAATGAGGAGGGCATCATCCCGGCCCCCGAGTCGGCGCACGCCATCCGGGGGGCGATCGAAGAGGCGCTGCTGGCGAAGAAGGAGGGCAGGGAGAAGGTCATCCTGTTCAACCTCAGCGGCCACGGGCTGCTCGACCTGTCGGCCTACCAGCAGTTCCTCAGCGGGAACATGACCGACATGGCGGCGTCGGACGAGTTGATCGCCGCCTCGCTCGGACGCTTGCCGGCCATGGACGGCCTGGGCGCGGCTGCGCGCTGACGACGAGCCTTACAGAGGGGGGACAGGTCGTGCAACGCCTGACCGACACGGTGCTGGACGTCGCAATCGTGGGCACCGGTCCGCGCGGAATCTCGGTGTTCGAGCGGATCGCGGCCAATCTGCTGGCCGGGACGGAGCCGCCGCGCAGCAGAATCTGGCTGATCGACGCGGTGGAACTGGGAGCGGGCCGGATCTGGCGAACCGACCAGGAGACCAGCTTCCTGATGAACACCGTCGTCGGTGAGATCAGCATGTTCTCCGGGATCTTCGACGGTGAGCCATGCCGGCCGGGCGCCGGCCTGTCCTTCCAGCAGTGGTTACACAGGCAGCCGGAACCGGAACTGTCCGGACTCGACCATGACGACTACGCACCGAGGTACGCCTACGGCCGGTACCTGCGCTATGTGTACGACTCGGTGGTGCGTGCCATGTCCGGGCTCGGCGAGGTCGTCGAAGTGGTCGGCAAGGTGACCTCGTTGCGGGAGAACGGCAACAGCTACGAACTCCGGGTGTCCGCCCCGGACGAGGAGCGCACCGTGACCGTCGGCGCCGTGGTGATCACCACCGGGCACGCCCAGGCGGAGCTGTCCGAGCACCAGTCCGAGCTGGCGCGGTTCGCGGGGGACCGGTCCGGACTCCGTTACCTCAGCGGGGACTCGGCCGCCGACCTGGAACTGCGGTCGATCCCGGCCGGCGCCGCGGTCGGCGTCGTGGGACTCGGTCTGTCCTTCTACGACATCCTGATGTCCTTCACCGTCGGCCGGGGCGGCAAGTTCAAGGTGAACGGCGACGGGGCGACGTGCTACGTGCCCAGCGGCAATGAGCCCACGGTGGTCGCGGGCTCACGCAGCGGACTGCCGATCCGTTCGCGGGGGCGCAACCAGAAGGGGGTGACCGACCGCGCGGCGCCGAAGTTCCTCACCTCGGCCGCCATCGGGCGGCTGCGCGAGCGCAACGCGGTACACCGGGGCAACCCCGCCCTGGACTTCGACCGGGACGTGCTGTCCTTACTGCAGGCCGAAATCAACTATGTGTACTACACCACCCAGGCACGGACCCAGCACGGGCCGGAGCGTGCCGAGACGGTCGGCGCCGAGCTCCGCGCACTCGGCCCGGAACTGGCGAGCTGGCGCGAGGTGGTGGTCCGCCACGGACTCGAGGACGTGGAGCCGGTCGACCTGGACCAGCTGTCCAGGCCCTTGCACGCCAGGCGGTTCGACTCCGGTGCCGACGTGGTCGCCGAGGTACGGCGCATATTGCTCGCCGACATCACGGAGGCCGGTCAGGGCAACGTGGACAGTCCGCTCAAGGCCGCGCTGGACGCCATCCGGGACTCCCGCGAAGTGCTGCGGCACGCCGTGGACTTCGGTGGCCTGACCCCGCGATCCCATCGGGCCGACTTCCTCGGCCGGTTCGTCTCGCGCACCTCGACGCTGTTCACCGGCCCGCCGCTGGAACGTACCGCGCAGTTCCTGGCCTTGATCGATGCCAGGGTGCTCGACGTGGTGGGGCCGGACGTGGTCCACGGATGCGACGCCGAGCAGGGCCGGTTCTTCCTGGAATCCCCGGCAGTCGAGGGCTCGCGCAGGCACTGCGACGTGCTCATCGACTCCCGGATCCCGACCGCCGGCCTGATTCGCAACACCGATCCGCTGATGCGGCAGCTGGTCGAGGACCGGATGGCCGCCGACTTCGTGCACGGCGACACCGAAGAGATGTTTGCCACCGGGGCACTGCACATCACCCCGGCCGAGCGCCGGGTGATCGCCGCCGACGGCCGGCCGCACCGGGCCCTCTACGCGCTGGGCATCCCGACCGAGCGGGTCTGCTGGTTCACCCAGATCGGCAACGGCCGGCCGGGTGTGCACACCTCCTTCTCCAGGGACGCCGACGTGATAGCACTCAGCGTGCTGCGCCGGGCCGGGTCCAACACCTTCCAGTGATCGGGGACAAGTTGTCCGGGCAAGACGAGGCGTACCGGGAGTTCCGTGCCGCGCGGGACCTCCTTTTGCACCACGCCAACGACCAGGACGCCGCGCGCAAGGCGTTCCGGTGGCCGCGGCCACGGCAGTTCAACTGGGCGACCGACTGGTTCGACCGGATCGCCGAGGACAACGACCGGGTGGCGCTGCGCATCGTCGGACAGGGGGAGCTGACCTTCCAGGAGCTTTCCCGGCGTTCGGACCGGGTTGCCGGCTGGCTGCTGTCGCAGGGCATCCGCCGGGGCGACGTGGTGATGCTGCTGATGGACAACCGGATCGAGCTGTGGGAGCTGATGCTCGCCCTGATCAAGATCCGGGCCGTTGTCGCGCCCGCCTTCATCACCATCTCGCCCGAGGAGCTGCGTACCAGGATCGGCAGGGCCGGAGCCCGGCATGTGATCGCCGACCATCGGATCGCGCCGGGGCTCGCCGTGGACGGGCTCGGGACCAGGATCATCGTGGGCGGCGAGCACGAGGGCTGGGCCGGCTTCGCCTCCTCGGCCGAGCACGAGGGCGACTTCGTGCCGGAGGGCCCCACCGAGGCCGATGAGCCGCTGTTCTACTACTTCACCTCCGGCTCCACCTCACGGCCGAAGCTGGTGGTGCACACACACATCAGCTACGCGATCGGGCATCTGGCGAGCATGTACTGGAACGGGCTGAAGCCGGGGGACGTGCACCTCAACGTCTCCGCCCCGGCCTGGGCGAAGTACCCGTGGAGCTCGCTGTTCGGGCCCTGGAACGCCGAGGCCACCGTGGTGTCCATGGACAATGCCGACGCGACCCCGCAGCGGCTGCTGGAGGTACTGAGCACCGGGACGGTCACCAGCTTCTGCGCGCCGCCCAGCATCTGGCGGGCACTGATCCGGACCGGGTTGCCCGATGGCCTGCCCGGGTTGAGACACGCGGTCAGTGTCGGTGAACCGCTCATGGGTGACGTGGTCGACCAGGTGCGCAGGCTGGCAGGAGTGACCGTCCGCAACGGCTTCGGGCAGTCCGAGGTCACCGCCATGGCCGGGGTCACCGCCTCCTCCCCGGCGGATCCGGTCTCCATGGGCTACCCGCTACCGGGCTACGAGCTGGTGGTGGTCAGGCCCGGCACCGACGAGCCGGCTCAGGAGGGCGAGCTGTGCCTGGACCTGACCAACGAGCCCGTCGGCATGATGCGCGGCTACCTCGACCCGGAGGACAATGCCACCAGCCACACTCCGGGCGGCCTCTACCGGACCGGTGACCTGGCCCGATGGGACAGCGACGGTTCCCTGGTCTATCTCGGGCGCCGCAAGGACGTGTTCGAGGGACCGGACGGGGCGCTGATCGCTCCCCTCGAACTGGAACACGTGCTGGTGCTGCACCCCGCCGTCGCCGAACTGTCCGTGGTACCGGTGTCCGAGGGCACGGCACTGGTACCCAAGGCGTACGTCGTGCTCAGCGCCGGCTGGAACGCCAGCCGCGCCACCGCCGAGGCACTCTTCGCGCACCTGCACAACCATCTTCCCGCGCCCAAGCTCGTGCGGTTCCTGGAGTTCGTGGACGACCTGCCCCGCACCGAATCGGGCAAGGTCCAGCGCGAGGCCGTCCGACGGCTGCGCAGGTCCCGCAACGTCGAGTTCGCCGCCGCCCCACCCACCGCCCTGGCATAGCCTCATTCGTTCATTCGCCGCCGACCGCGGGGCCGGCGCGCCACGCGGGGCGCCGGCCATCCACACCATTCCCGCCCGCTCGCCGCGTTCCGAGGCCCTGGTGTCCGTGAGCAACTGAGCCTGGCCGCAGTCGTCTCCGCCGGAGGTGTGGAGCGGTGGCGAGGCGAACGGCACGGATCGCGGGCACCGAATGTCCCGACGAATTCACCTGACCATTACTCACCACTTAGCGGGGAATTCGGTGTTGGCCTCGTCAGCTGTACCTCTGCCGCGTGATACCGGAGTGCACATGGGTGCGATGAGACCGCGACGCCTGGAATCCGGCCGGACGGGGTGGGGAAGTTGGAATCCAGAGAGCGACCAGCGGCCACGTTGCGTCATGAAAAAACGGCAAATTTCCCTTAACTTTCAGACTTTTCCCGTTTGATTTCGACTCGTGTCGCGGCGTAGCGTGGGAAGTGGTCCAGCTGGATGGCTGGATGACCAACAGAGATCCAAGGAGGCACGATGAGCTTCCGAAGCGTATTCCCCCGTAGGCATGGCGACGACTGGGACGACTACGGCCGAGGTGGATATGGTCGTGGACGTGGACGCCGCTATGGGCGAGGCCGTGGACGCGGTTTCGGCCGTGGGCGCGGTTTCGGCCGAGGTCGCGGGTTCGGTCGCGGAGGCCGTTTCTAGCGACCCCACGGGTCAACTTCGAGGCTGGTCCCCACTCATGTGAGGGCTGGCCTCGAAGATGCTGCGGGAAGGGTTGCCGATCAGGCCAACTCCTCTTCGCGCTATCCGAATCGGAGTGAATCTGATGCGGCCTCTTGACTCGCTGACCTCGACGAGGAATGCGTCGTCAGCGAAGGCGGCTCTTCACTCCGGGACGCTCGCACCCCCTGAGCGGCTGTTCCTGCACGGCTCATTGAGCCGGCGGAGCCCGCCGGCATTCCGCCCGGCGCGCCCAGTATTCAGGCGGGTTTCCGGGCAAGGGAAACGCTGCGTGAGGCACGAAAGGTCACACGCAGCGCGCTTCCGGGCCTTCCCTGCCCGTGCTATCCAGTATTCCCGTCCACAGCTTGCATCGCAATCGCAGGTGTGCAGCGCGCCCTGGGCCGGCAATCACCGGTTTCCGCTGCGGGTGACGCGACGTGCGGCCAGTGGCGTGCAGGGAATTCCTCGACGGGTTGTCAGAGGGGCGAGACGCCTCCGTCGACCGGAATGGCGAGGACGGTGTGTCCAGGTCGCGTCCGGTGCGTTCTGGTGCCTTGGTGCCTGCCGCAGGCCGGCTTCCACCGCGCCGGTCTCGCTGACTCCGGGCATGACCGCGGGGACGGTGCCCGCGCCGCGACCGACGGGAGCCGGCTCGTCAACCCGCACTGCACCTCTTAATCGTTCACGTGGCTTATTCATTTAGCAGCCTACATGATTGTGTAAGGTAAAGTGAATGCGTGACTTTGGCTGACTCGACCGACTCCGGCCCGGCGCTGCTCGACGAGCACCGCAACAGCCCCGGCCTCATGCTCGCCCTTCTGGGGCACGAAGCCATGCGTCGCCTGCGGGATGCGCACACCGCCAACCGCCTCACGCCGCGGCAGTTCCACATCCTCGGCCTGCTTCGCGATCGCGGCCCGTTGGCGCAGACCGATCTGGCCGCGGAGACGGACACCGCGGCCAGCGTGCTCGTCACCCAGCTCAACCCCCTGGAAGCCGAGGAGCTGGTGACGCGTACGCGGGACCCCCGCGATCGGCGACGCCACCTGGTCGTGCTGACGGAGGCCGGAGAGCGGCGGCTGCGCGCCGCGGCAGCCGCGCAGCGGGAGGTGGAGGACGACCTCTTCCGCTCGCTGACCGATACGCAGCGCTCGCAGCTGACGCAACTCTTCGTCCTGGTGCGCGAGGACCTGACCGACGGCAACGAGCACTACGGCACCCCGACCTCCCCCGGCAGGAAGACGCCATAACGGGCGAGACCGCGGACCGCTGCATCGACAAGGCGGACCGCTGCATCGACAAGGCGGACCGCTGCATCAACAGGGCGGACCACTGCATCGACAAGGGTGCCCCTGCACCCACCATGGTGACGATGCCGTCACGTGCGGTGAGTGCAGGGGCGATGTGGAGAAGCGGCGCTCCTGCCGTCAGGCGTGCGGTGCCGTCGTGTCGGCTAGCGGACGACGTGGATGGTCAGCGGCCCCGACACGCGGTCCGTCTTCGGGTGCTGGTGGTTCGCGTCGGTCGCGTACAGCACCGAACGGAACTGCAGCTCGCCCGGCTGGTCGGCCTTGATGTTCGCGCGCACTTCGAAGCCGAAGTCCTGCTTCACAGTCTTCCAATTGCTCCAGTGGCCGGGCTTGCCGGACCTCTGCTGTATGACGAGCGTGGTGTACCACTCGGCGTCGTCCCCACCCTGGCCGTGCACCTTCACCACATGGCCGACCTGCACCGTGTGGGGAGTGGCCTCGATCGCGATGTCGCTCTTCGCAAACGCCGGAGAGGTGGCCAGTGCCGCGGAGGCCACACCCAGCGAGCCGATCACAACTAATCGCTTCAGGCCAAGCTTCATACTCGTGTCTCCTTCGATACCTACGTTCACAATGCGCCAACTAAGACTCAACAGTCCCTAATTGACGTGCTTTCAACGAGATAGAGCTGTCAGCGGGCCACGAGGTTGACTCCCGATGGTCACTACTTCGTCACTGCGGCCGGCCCCTTCCCTCTGAAGGCACGGGTCAGCTGCAGCGGTCGACGGTGGAGTGGCAGGGGACGGGACAGGGGCCGGGTCAGCCGGGAACAATCAGGTCGATCCCGTAGGCAGCGACCGCGAGGCAGGCGGCGAAGCACATCACGGCCGTGGCGGTGGCCGCCTTCTGGTCCCGGCCCCGGGGCACGCCGGGAGCGGGCTCTCCGTATCCGGCACGGGCCCATGCGGCCAGTCCGAGCGAGAACATCACGACCACCACTACGGTGATCCCGAGGCTGACACCGAAGACCCCGGTCAGAGTGCCCCAGTCGATGTCCATCCCCTTGCTCCTTCCTGCGCCTTCCTCCGCCCTTTCCGTGACCTTTCTGCGCCTGCTGTGCCTCGTCCTCTGCCCCTTCCTCGACGACGGCCCGCCCGCCCGGCCCGCTGCTCAGGCGGCCGACCTGACGGTGGGCTCCGCAGCGAGGTCCGGCACCTCGTTGACGTTCTCCGGGCTCACCGGACGGCGGCGCGAGAGCACGTAGAAGCCCGCCGCGGCAGCCAGCGCGACACCCCCGACCAGGGCCACCCCCGCATTGCCCTGGTCGGCCACCCACGCTGCCAGGCCTCCCACGGCGGCCGCGGCCGGCAGCGTCAGCAGCCAGGACACCGCGATCCGCCCGGCGACACCCCAGCGCACGTGTGCCAGCCTGCGGCCCAGCCCCGCGCCGAGGATGCTGCCCGTGCACACCTGGGTGGTCGACAGCGCGAAGCCCATGTGCGACGAGGCGAGGATCACCGCCG
Source organism: Streptomyces sp. NPDC048516 (assembly GCF_043199875.1). Classification (NCBI taxonomy): domain Bacteria; kingdom Bacillati; phylum Actinomycetota; class Actinomycetes; order Kitasatosporales; family Streptomycetaceae; genus Streptomyces; species Streptomyces sp. NPDC048516. Next base: position 18,725 of record NZ_JBICWS010000036.1, read on the forward strand.
TCGCGGTGGTCTCGGCGGCGAAGCCCTGCGGGGCCTGGATGTCGGTGAGCCCCTTGCCCATGGTCCGGATGATCCGCCAGCCGCCCACGTATGTGCCCAGGGAAATCGCCAGGCCCGCGCTCAGCACCACCCACCAGGGCGGTCCCGCGCCATGGCTGAGCACCCCGCCCGAGATGAGTGCGAGGGTGATGACGCCCATGGTCTTCTGGGCGTCGTTGGTGCCGTGAGCCAGTGCCACCAAGGACGCCGACCCGATCTGCCCCGCGCGAAAGCCCTTCCCCGCGGCGCGTGCCGCAGTCCTCCGGGTGATCACATAGGCGAGGTAGGTGGCCAGCAGCGCCACCGCACAGGCCACCACCGGCGAGGCCACCGCAGGAATCACGATCTTCTCGATGATCGTGCCGAAGCGCACCGCGGAACCCCCGGCCCCCACCCACACCGCGCCGATCAGCCCGCCGAACAGGGCGTGGGACGAGCTGGAGGGCAGCCCGAGGAGCCAGGTGACCAGATTCCACAGGATCGCCCCGATCAGCCCGGCGAAGATCATCACCAGGGACACTTCGCTGTCCTGGACTATGCCGCCCGAGATCGTCTTGGCCACTTCCGTGGAGAGGAAGGCTCCGCCCAGATTGAGCAGACCCGCGACGGCGACGGCGACCCGGGGGCTCAGTGCCCCGGTGGCGATGGAGGTGGCCATCGAATTGGCGGTGTCGTGGAACCCGTTGGTGAAGTCGAAGGCCAGGGCCGTAAGGATCACGGCCACCAGCAGGAAGGAGACAGATGCCATCCCGGTCCTCCGCATCGAGGGCGGTCCGGCCGCGCGGGCCCACCGGAACCATCTGTGCGAACCGCCGTCCCCTCCCACGCTAAGCGCCGCTCCGAATCGCCGCCAATGCGGTGGCGTGGGCCGGTCGGTGGCGGCTGGATGCGGCAGCGCGGCACCGGACACGGCGGCGGGCGTCGAGCGGTACGACGATCTCGGAACGGCGCACCACCCCGCCGTGGGCAGCCGGGGCCCGAGTCGTGCCATGGGGGCGGTGTACCGCTGGCGCGGAGCACACAGCCGTCTGTCCAAAGTTGGTGGAGTGCGCGTGTCCTCGTCAGACCGTTGCGGATGAGTGATCGGAACCCAACAGGGAACTCACGGTCGTCAGCTGCTCCGATCCGATCAGCCGTGCGGCGAGCGTGAGCCCCATCTCATGGGCCTCGACGCCCGCGTACGTCTGACTCGCGTCAGTGACGATCTGCGGCCTGAAGCCCCGTTCGAAGGCGTCGACGGCCGTCTTCAGCACACACATCTCAGTCGCTATCCCGCAGATCACGAACTCCGTCCATGCGCGGAGCCGGACCAGCTTGTCCATCTCCTCGGTGAACGCGGAGTACCGGGCCTTGTCCACCACGGCGAAGGAGCGGGCCGCGTGGTCCGTGAGTTCGGAGATCAGCTCGTTCTCCGGAGGTGACCGAAACCCTGTCCAGTGCATGAGCCGCTCGTAGGGTGAACCCGGAGGGTTGAGAAACCGGGTGAAGACGACATCCCGCCCGGTGCGCTCCCAGCGCTCGACCAAGTCGACCACGACGGGCACGACGGAAGCCGTCCCCGGGGTGATGAATCCGTTCTGCATGTCGACGACGACCAGGACTTCGGTCATCCCCGTACCCCGGTGCTCTCGCCGGCCAGCCATTTCTGCCATTCAGGGGCGCGGAGGGCAGGCCCCGGCCGGATCGACGTCCCCGCCCAGGACTGCACCGGTCTGATGCCGTGCAGTGCGTTCACCAGCCACACCTCTTTACCTTCCAGCTCTTCCACCGGTACGTGTCGCTGCCCGACCGGAACACCGAGTTGCGCGGCTCGTTCCTGGATCACCGCCGTGGTGACTCCACCCAGCACGGGCAGGTCCGGGGACGGAACGCAGAGCCGGTCCTCGTCCCACCACAGCACGCTCGCATATCCGGCTTCCAGGACCACGCCCGACTCCGTGGTGAGAAGCGCTTCCTGCGCGCCCCTTTCCACCGCTCGCCCGCGCAGCGCGCCGAGTGCGTCGAGGTCGGGACCCTTGAGGTGCGGAGCCGTCCTGGGATCGGTGGTGTCCGGCACCCACACCGTCACCTGCCCGCTCCGTGCCGGTGACGGCCGGACCCGCAAACGCAACTCGACCGGTCCCTCAGCGGGCAGTTCCACGCGGGGGAACCAGTCTCCGGCCGTGGGCAGTTTGCCGAGGGCAGCCTGCCAGAACGCCGCCACGGTCTCCCGGGACACGCTCCCCACTTCGGCACAGCCCCGCAGGAACCGTTGCCGGTGCAGGTCGATGCGGCGCACACGGCCGTCGCTGAGCAGCCAGGAATCAGCCAGAGACAACCGTGTCCGTCTCGTTGAGGTCGTCGGGCCGGCCGGCAGCAAGGAACCATTCCGCCAGGTGAATACCTGTTCCTCTCCCGGGGGCGGGCCCACCTCGCTCACCACTTCCCGCTTCTGAGCAGGTGCCTGCGCAGCTTCCCGTTGGGCGTGCGGGGAAGTGCGTCCACCAGGTGCACGATGCGCGGGACCTTGTGGGGCGCGAGCCTGCCTCGCGCCAGGGCGACGAGCTCAGCGGGCAGGGAATCAGGCCGGCCGACCGGGTCCCTGGGCACGATGAAGGCGTGAAGCTGGGTGATGCCCTGGGTATCGGCGAGCACGGTCACGCCGACTTCCTTCACCGCGGGATGATCGCCCAGTACGGCCTCCACTTCCAGCGGGGAGACAGTCACGCCACCGACCATTTCCATGTCATCAGCGCGGCCGGTGTGCCGGTAGGACCCGTCCTTGCCTCGCACCGCACGGTCGTGGGTGGCGAGCCAGCCGTCGACCAGTGTCCGAGCCGTGTCCTGGGGCCGGTTGAGGTATTCCGCCATCACGGTGGGGCCACTCACCCACAGGTCACCCTCGACCTCGTCGGCAACCGGATTGCCTGCCTTGTCTCGCACTTCGAGCCGGTATCCGGGGACAGCGCGGCCGATCGTCCCGGGCAGGCAGAAGTCCACTCCGTTGGTGCAGAATGCGTGGCCGACCTCGGTCGAGCCCAGTTGGTCCAGCACCGGCGCGGCCAAGAACTCGGAGATTCGGCGCCCCAGGCCCGGACGCAGGTTCTCGCCTGCCGACACGGCGGCACGAACGGTGGCGAAGACGGAAGGGTCCCCGCCGCTGATCAGGTTGGCGTAAGCGGACGGCACGGCGTAGAGCACGGTGACGCCGTGGCGTGCGATCGCCTCACGCACCGCCCCCGGCGTCTGCCGGTCGCCGAGCAGCACGACGGAGGAACCGGTGTACAGCGGGAAGGCGACGGCGTTCCCGAACCCGTAGGCGTAGAACAGCTTCGACAAGGACAGACCGACGTCGTCCGGACCGATGTGGAGGACTTCTTCGCCCACCGCACTCGCATACACAGCCACGTCCTGGTGGCGGTGCGGCACCCCCTTGGGGACGCCTGTCGTCCCAGACGTGTACTGGACGTAGAGACGCGCGTCGGGGCCGAGTGACCGGGGCTCGGCGGCAGGTGCGCGTTCGGCCGTCGTCATCAGCGTCTCGACGTCCAGCACAGCGGTGCCGTCGAAGCCGCCCGCCCGTTCCGCCGTGGTCACCACCAGCGCTGCCTTGCAGTCGTCGATGATGAACCGGTGACCATCAGCGGTCAGGTCGGGATTGACGAGGACGGCGGTCGCGCCGAGGACGGCGGTGCCGAGGAACGCGGTGATCCACCCGATCCCGTCGGGCAGTGCCACCACCACGTGTTCGCCCGGCCGGACCCCGTGGTCCGCCAGAACCGTCGAGGCCCTGGCGGCCAACTCGTGCACCTGCCCATGAGTCCAGGTGCGTTCGGCGGTGTGTACCGCGGCGCGGTCGAGCCAGCCCGCTCGCGCGGCCCGATCGGCCAGGTCAGCAGCTATGTTCACCATTGTGCAGTCCTTGTCGGTCCGGCGCCCGGCAGCTCCGCCGGCTGCTCGGCCGCGGAGAACAACGCACGGAGCGGGGCCGCGGCCTTGAGCAGCACCTCCGCGTACTCCTCTTCCGGGTCGGAATCCAGCACGATCGCCCCTCCGGCGCCGATGTGCATCATTCCGTCGGCGAAGACCACCGTGCGGATGACGATGTTCAGATCCGCCGTGCCGTTGCAGGACAGATAGCCCAACGTCCCTGCGTAGACACCGCGGGCCTGCGTCTCCAACCCGTCGATGATCTCCATGGTCCGCAGCTTCGGAGCCCCGGTCATGGAACCGCCGGGAAAGCAGGCACGCACACAGTCCACCGCGTCAGCTCCCGGCCGGAGCTTGCCCCGGACCGTCGAGACGAGCTGATGGACCGTCGGGTAGCTTTCGACCGCCATGAGCTTGGGCACGTGGACACTGCCCACCTCGCAAACCTGTCCGATGTCATTGCGCAGCAGGTCGACGATCATGAGATTCTCGGCCCGCGTCTTGGCGCTGTTGGCCAGTTCGAGCTTGAGTTCGGTGTCCTTCGAGGGCATGGCATGGCGAGGGGCCGTGCCCTTGATCGGCTTGGACTCGAGGATTCGCTGCCGGTCCAGCTTCAGGAACCGCTCGGGTGACGAACTCGCGATCTCCACGTCGTCCAGCCGCAAGAAGGCGGCATACGGTGCCGGGTTGTACCTGCGCAGCCGCCGGTAGAAGTCGAAGGCGTCATCGACGGCAGGGAGCTCGGCGGCGGTGGTCAGGCAGATTTCGTAGCTCTCGCCCGCAACGAGTGCGTCCTTGCACCGTGCGATGTCGTCCAGGTACTGGTTTCGGTCCCGCATCAGCCACGGCTCGACCAGCGCCTCATTGGTGGCCTCCGTGGTCACCAACCGCACCGGTTCGGCGGGCGGAAGTTCGCGCAGGGAGGTGAGTGTGTCGTCGAGCCAGTGGTTGGCGGACAACTCGCCCTCGACGCTGTTCTCGGCGAGGCACAGCAGGTAGGTCAGGCAGTCATGGTGGTCCACGACAACGAGCCGGTCGGCGAAGAGCCAACTGGCGTCCGGTGTCCGGGCCCGGTGGCGGTTGGGGGCACCAAGGCCGCCCTTGAGTTCGTAACCGAAGTAGCCCACGTAGCCGCACGCGAAGTCGAACGGCAGCCCGGCCCGGTCGATCCGGCGCTGCTGGAGCCGGCCCTGAAGGTAGTCGAACACGTTGCCAGGTATACGGCAGGGGAGTTGGCCCTGCCGTTCGACGTGCACCACTTCCTCGGCGCCGTCATAGCGCACGAACTCGGACAGCGGGCCGCTGCCGTCGCCGAGAAAGGAGAAACGGCCACGCCCGGGGTCGCTCTGGGCGCTGTCCAGCCAGAAGGCCCGGGAGGAGCCGGCGAACAGCTGGGAGAAGACCGACTCGGTGTCCACGGTGGACTCGAAGAGGCTGACGTGCAGTCGGTAGTCGGCGTTCTGCGGCACCTCGACGTCCGCCGCGGCCGGGCGTCGCCGGCTTGTGCTCGGCACCGGCCGCGGTCGGTGCTCGATCGTGAGGTCCCGAAAGTTGGCGATGAGCTCCGATCCGTATTCGGTGGCTATCGACTCGGGGTGGAACTGGACCCCCCACAGCGGTCGGTGCCGGTGCCTGAGCGCCATCAGTACGCCGTCCTCGGACCAGCCCATGCCTTCGAGTTCGTCAGGCAACGGTTCCTGCACGCACAGTGAGTGGTACCGCACCGCGGTGAAATGCTGCGGCAGCCCACGGAAGAGATCCCGCCCGTCGTGACGGACGGTGGTCAGATGGCCGTGCTTGGGGGCCGGAGCGGGCACCACCTCGGCCCGCGAGCCGAGTGCGATCCCCTGGTGCCCGAGGCACACGCCCAGCACCGGCACGGTCGCCTCGGCCAGAACGCGCGCGGAGATGCCGAAATCCCGTTCCCTGCCGGGGTGTCCGGGCCCCGGGGAGATGACCACGTTGTCGAACGTGTCCCATTGCAGCCCGCCGCTTCCGGGAGCGTCGTTGCGCACCACCGTCGGCTCCTCGCCGTTGACGACGGCAAGCAGCTGGAACAGGTTGTACGTGTAGGAGTCGTAGTTGTCGATCAGCAGAGTCCTCATTGAGGCTGCTCCTCCAGAGCCGTGTGCCCGCCGTTCGGATCAGTGACGGGCGGCCAGATCCGCCACCGCTTCCATCACATGCATCGCCTGCGTGTCGTTGAGACGGGGGTCGCACAGCGACCGGTAGCCGAGGGCCACATCAGCTTCGTTGTCAGGGCCGCCCGGGCCGACACACTCGGTCACATGGTCGCCGGTGACCTCGAGATGAACTCCACCGGGCCACTGCCCGGCGCGCCCCAGAACCTCGAAGAACCCAATGAGTTCGTCGAGTACGTGCGTGACGTGCCGGGTCTTGACCCCGTTGGAGGTGACGACCGTGTTGCCGTGCATGGGGTCGCAGACCCATGTCACCGGATGGCCTGAACGGCGTGTCACGTCGATGAGTTCCGGGAGCCGTTCCCGTACCTGCTGCGCGCCGAGCCGGACGACCAGCGTGAGCCGTCCGGGCCGCCGGTGCGGATCGAGGCGCTCGCACAGCTCCAGCAAGTCCTCGTTGCGGATGCCGGAGCCGACCTTGCACGCGACAGGATTGATCACGGCCGACAACAGGGACACGTGAGCCCAGCCGGGCTGCCTGGTCCGCTCGCCGATCCACGGCAGGTGCGTCGAACCGGCGAACCACTCGCAGGTGACCGGGTCGAACCGGGTCAGGGACTCCTCGTAGTCGAGCACCAGGGCCTCGTGGCTCACCCATGAGCGGTCCCGCGCCGTCGCGGCGTCGAGTCGGTGCAACCGGTCCAGCACCATGCGAGCGGTCTGGTACGCGGCGAGCATACGGAAGGGATCGGAGCGCCTGCTCCGGGCGTCGGGTTCGGCCCCGTTGACCAGCAGACCACGGAAGATCGGCAACACCGTCCCGTCCACCGTCTCCACGGGCTGTGACCGGGGCTTGGCGAACTGGCCGGCCACCCGCCCGATGGCCAGCACGGGGAGCTCCAGCCGGGCGGTGACGGTGTCGGCCATCCTGCTGATCAGCTGGTGATCGCTCTCGGCGCCGCGTACCGCATGCCTGCCGAAGGGTTCCGCGCAGGCACCTGCCTGCAGCAGGAATGCCTCGCCGCGCTGCACCTGGGCCATGCGTACGAGCAAGTCCCTTGCCTCGTCGGCACTGACGAGGGCCGGCAGCGCCGACAATCGCCGGCGGACGGCAAGGGCAGTGGCCGGGTCCGGCCAGTTGGGCTGCTGGGCGGCGGGCAGGGAGTCGGCGGCGGGCGACGTCTTTAACGTGGTCCTTTCCCGTGCAAGGGACCATTGTTCTCCGATGCGGGTCGAGATCGGCATAAGGCGTGCCACTATTCCCCTCTTCCTGCGTATGAGCCTTGTGACGCAGGCCAAGATTATTTGAACATCCCGTTCAATCCGGATTCAAGTAGGTACCTTGAGGTACGCGAAAGGTACAAGACGCTTCACGCGCGGGCACTCATTAAGGGCGCGGGCCCTCATTAAAGACTGGGTGACCTCCTGCCAGGTACTGGTCCCACCTGGTTCGGCCATGGCCACGCACCTTGAGGTACGTAGTTGTGCGGCTTCGCTCACGCAAGGTACTTTTCTCACGTATAGCGTCCGCAATTGCGGAATTCCCCGTCGTACGCAAGCCACCGCTTGCATGGCGTTCCGAGGCCAGCGACCAGCGAACTTTCCAGGAGGACGGCAGATGTGCGGTGTCGCCGGATGGGTCAGTTTTCGTCAGGACCTCTCGCATGAGGAGAACATTCTCGAGGGAATGACCAACTGCATGACCTGCCGCGGCCCCGACGCCTCCGGGCACTGGCTGTCGAGGCACGCGGCCCTCGGGCACCGCCGGTTGTCGATCATCGATTTGCCCGGCGGGACACAGCCCATGACGGTGGATACGCCCGGAGGGCCCGTCACCCTGAGCTACAGCGGTGAGACGTACAACTTTGTCGAACTGCGCGATGAACTGCGCAAACGAGGCCACAATTTCCGCACCAGAAGTGACACCGAGGTCGTGCTGCGTGGATACCTCGAATGGGGTTCTGCCATTGCGGAACGAATGGTGGGAATGTGCGCCATCGCGGTGTGGGATTCCCGCTGCGAGCGGCTCACCCTGATCAGGGACCGCATGGGAACGAAGCCCATGCACTACTACCGGACCAAGGACGGCCTGCTCTTCGGATCCGAACCCAAGGCGATTCTCGCGCATCCTGACGTCAAGCCTGCCGTGGACATGGAGGGCATGCGCCAGCTCTTCAGCTTCTTCACGTCTTCCGAGAACGCGGTATGGGCCGGCATGAAGGTGATGACGCCCGGGACGGTCATCGAGTTCGACCGCAACGGGCTGCGCGAGCACACCTACTGGCAGTTGACCGCCGAGGAGCACACCGACGACCTGGACACGACGGTGGCCCGGGTGCGGCAGATGGTGGAAGACAACGTGCGGCACGAGTTGGTCGCCGATGTGCCGCTGGGCCTCCTGCTCTCCGGCGGCCTCGACTCCAGTGCGCTGGCGGGGCTCGCCAGCCGGCACCTGACCGCCAAGGGGGACCGGGCCCGTACCTTCTCGGTGGACTTCCCCGGCCAGAGCGAGAACTTCCAGCCCCATGAGATGGCCGACTCCGCCGACGCGCCCTACGCCAAGGAAATGGCCGCGCACATCGGTTCCGAGCACCACGACATCGTGCTCGACCACCGCAGGCTGTCCGACCCCGATCTCCGGCGCTCCGTCGTGGCGGCGTGGGACCTGCCCTGGGGCATGGGCGATATCAACGGCTCGATGTACCTGCTGTTCAAAGCCGTACGTGAACACGTGACCGTGGCGCTCAGCGGCGAGGCCGCCGACGAGATCTTCGCCGGCCACGTCTGGCATCAGTCGAAAGCCGCGAGGTACGGCAGTACCTTCCCGTGGCACACCACCTGGCTCAAGCGGGTCGACTGCTCCGCCTACCTGACCGGCGACTTCAATGCCGCTCTGGACTCCGACGCCTACACGGCCGACCGCTTCCGGGAGGCCACCGCGCGCGTGCCGTACCTGGACGGCGAGGACGAGGAACAGCGGATGTACCGGCGGTCCCTGCACCTGGGGCTCAACCACTTCATGCGGGTGCTGGAGGATCGCGTCGACCGGATGGCGATGGCGGTGGGCCTGGAGACCCGGGTGCCGTTCTGCGACTACCGCCTGGCCCAGTACCTGTACAACGTGCCGTGGACGATGCAGACCTTCGACGGCAGGGAGAAGAGCCTGCTGCGCGCGTCGGTCAAGGACGTGGTGACCCGTTCCGTGGTGGAGCGCCGCAAGAGCCCTTACCCGTCCACCCAGGACACGCTGTACGTCGGCGCACTGCAGGAGCAGGTCAAGATCCTGCTCAAAGAGACGAACAGCCCGGTCTTCGATCTGTTCGACCGGAGCAAGCTCGCCGAGGCGGCCGAGCTGTCGCCGCACCAGATCGCCGGCGCCCCGCGAGCGGCCTTCGAGAAGGTCCTGGACCTGGCTGTCTGGTTCGAGATCCGCAACCCGGAACTGCGGTACTGACCGTACGGAGGAGCAGTGAGCGACGAGCTCAGTCTGACCCGGGGCTACAACCTGCTCCGGATGAACGCGGACACCGAGAACCGTGATTCCACCTTCACCCTGAGCGGCCGCGAATTCGAGCTGCTGGAGGGGGTTTTCTCGCCGACCCTTTGCCCGTCCACGGAAATCTACGCGGAGTGGCTTCCCTACCCTGCGGGCGGCAGTTTCCTGGAGATCGGAGCAGGAGCCGGCGTGATCTCCGTGACCGCGGCCCTCAGCGGTTGTGCTCAGGTCACCGCGCTGGATATCAACGAGATCGCTGTGGAGAACACCAGACGGAATGTGGCGCGCCACGGCGTCACCGGCCGCGTGCACGTACTGCACAGCGACATGTATTCCGCACTGGACCGTCAGACGCGCTTCGACCTGGTGTTCTGGAGTTCCAGCTTTATTGAACCGCCGACGGACTTTGCGCACGAAACTCCCCTGCATCACGCGATATTCGACCCCGGATACGTCATGCACAAAGAGTTCTTGCGGTCAGCAGCCGGCCATCTCAAGCCCGGCGGCCGGCTCCTGCTCGGCTACAGCAACATGGGAAATCGTGAACTCCTCACCGAGGTTTCCGAAAGCGCGGGACTGCGGTTCGAGCAGATACATGCGGCACCGCACCCTCAGCTCGCCGATGTCGAATACCAGTTGCTGGAGTTTCATGCGGTAGATCGGCCTGCGGGCTGAGAACAGAATGGAGACGGGACGGATCCAGTGAACCGAACAGAAGAATCCAGCTACCGTTCTCTCTTCGGACAGTGGGATAGCCGGTCCTGGGTGCGATCGAAGCCGCGCAGGAACGGGGCGTTCGAGAGCGGATTGCACTATTTTTCGCCCGACCTGTGCCCGCTGCTCGCTCACCCGGAGGTTCGGGCAGCCCCGGAGCAGGTCCGGGAAGAGATTCTGGTGCACTCCCTCTACGTCTACCTGGAGTTCACGGTTCAACTGGAACTGGGGCCGGTGAACGAGACGTGCCTCCTGTTGCACTCGCCCGATTTCTGCCCGTGGCTGCCCGCGGAGATGAAGGAAGACCTCCTGCGCATCTACACCGACGAGGCAGCGCACGCGGAGATGTCGCACACCCTGCTGACGACGGTCCGGGATTACACCGGTGTGGAACCGATTCCACACCGGCCGTACTTCCTGCAGGAACTCTCCCGCCTGTATGCGGCGGAACTCCCGGTGTACCGGCCCCTGGTGAAACTGTTCTTCTCCATCGTGTCCGAGACGTTGATCACCGGGAGTCTGACCAAGCTGCCGAAGGATCCCTCGGTGCAGCAGGCGGTACGGGACCTGGCCGCCGACCACGCGACCGACGAGGGTCTGCACCACGCCTACTTCCGACGCCTGTTCAAGTCGCTCTGGCCGAAGATGCCGGCTCCACTCCAGACCAAGATCGGGGCCGTTCTGCCCGAGATCATTCTGGCGTTTCTGCGACCGGACGAAGCCGCGATGACGCACATGCTCGCCGGCTACCCTGACGTCTTCAAAGATCCCGCGCGTGTGGTGGCCGAGACCGTGGAATTGCCCCAGGTCCGCGAAAGCCTTGTCGCCAATGCGGCCCCCACGCTGAGGATGCTGGCCCAGGAAGGCGCGTTCTCCGACCCGGCGATCTCCGCGGCGTTCGACAAGCACGGTCTGCGTCGGAACGCATGACCGAACGGCTGCGGGCGTACGGCGTCGGGCATTCGGGTCTTCATGCCGGCAGGCGTTGCGCCGTCCCGACCGCAGGAGGCAGGAGACCGTGGTGATCAACGACTACCTACTCGCCTTATTGTCCGCACCGCCGGCGGACGCCACGGAGTTCGCCAACGGGCGGCCCGCGTTGTGGATGGACAACTTACGGAAGTGGCTTGAGCGCGCGGCCGAATTGGACCACGGCTTCCGCTTCGACGAATCCGTTCAGGATCAGGACGACCGACGGCTCCGCTTGAGGATCCGCCTGCCCATAGCGTTCACCACGGACTTCGTGTTCCACACTTCGGCCGACTTCGACAGGCTCACTCCGCCTCACGCCAGTCCGGTGGATTGTGACCTTGTTGTCCATTTCCTGTGCGTGGCGCATCAACCCGCCGCACAACAGCCACATCGGCGAGAACAACGCTGCACACCGTGGGCCGGCCGCCAGGGCCTCCTCGTCGTGGAGCCCCGGTGGGCGGCAGCTGTGCTTACGGCGCACTCGGCCCCGTTGTTCTGGGGCGCTTCAGCGCGCGAGGAGAGCAGATCGCTGCTGGACAGTACGGGTCCCGATGCCGGTGGCGTAGGAGACCCGTGAACCGTGTCCACTTTATTTCCTCAACGAATTCTGAATCCTTGTGATGGTGTGAGTACTCGACCCTGGATCGTGGATGACGCCTTGTGGGCGCTGATCGAGCCGTTACTGCCGCCCTGGCCCGAGCGTTCGCCAGGGCCGCGACCGGTGGCGGACCGGCTCTGTCTGCAAGGCATCCTGTACGTCCTCTACCACGACATCGCCTGGCAACTGCTGCCGCGGGACCTGGGGTTCGGCTCCGGGCAGACCTGCTGGCGCCGCCTGGAACGGTGGCAGCAGGCCGGCATCTTCGACCAACTGCACCGCGTCTTGCTAGCCGAGCTGCATGCGGCGGGCCAACTCGACTGGTCACGGGCCTGCGTGGACAGCTCCCACCTCCGCGCGAAAAAGGGGGTGCCGACGCCGTTCCGCCGCCGGTCGACCAGCGGCAAGAGGGGCAGCACGCAGCACCTGATGGTAAGTCACCAGGTGGGTGAAGCCTGAACACCTCCGGTTTCGGCTTCGGAGCCCTTTGACACGACAGGTTCACCGGCCTTGTGCCGTGGTGGCGGCATCCCGTCCGTCGCCGGCCGTCCGACCGTCCCCGTAAGCGTCCCGACGCCCTGCTCGGTGGCGGGGGCTGCGCCTCCGGCCCTGCGCGGCGGACTCCGCAAGCGTCGGATCCTTCCCGTCCTCTCTCGCAAGGGCGCCCCGCACAGTGAAGGAATGGGAAAACTCCGCTGCGTCGTCGAGTAGAGCTTCGCCCTGCCCCACCACTTCAAGCGTCTCGCTGTTTGTCGGGAACCCCGCCGAACTCCACGTCGTCTTACTCTATTTGACCTGCGATCGCATCTACTGACGACGCCTCAAGAAAGCCCACTCATGATCGTGTTACGAGCTCTGCGGAAGTGATAGCGTTCCGAACGGGCGGGGGATTCGTCACACTTGGAGCAGGGTCATGCAAGTTTACCCTCAGCGTATCCTTTGCGAGACACGTCACACTCCGCCTGCGGATTGCCCCACGTGGCAATGCATGCAGTCCTCGATGGAGAGATGGGCTAATGGCCAGCCGAAGCACGCTCTCCATCTGGCCCAGGAAGCCAGTCGCCGTGGATTTCACTGCACGTCCGCATCAGATGTCCCACTGCAGGCCGAGATTTGGCTCGCCACACTGGCCACCACCCTGCGCCAACATGGCGATGCCGAACGCAGCATTGCGGCGGCTGAACGTTCCGCTGAACTTTCCGGAAGCCACCGGTACCAAGCTGCTCTAAGACTTCTCCGAGCAGCTTTGAACTGGAACCTGGGCCGGGTCTCCACAGCGCTCGAGCAGGCGCAGGCCGTCTTGGAAGCCCCTGAGGAAGCGGCGAAAAGCTGGAAACCGTACGCCCGTGTTCTCCTGGCCCTGGGCGCGCTGCGACGGGCGGACCTGCGCACCGCCGGCGCGTATGCGCGGGAGGCGGCAATGGACTGGGCGCTGGGGAACACCTACGGCCTGGGCTGTGCGTGGATGGTGGTGCAGACCACGGAGGCAGAGCACGGGACGGACGCGGCCGTCCCCCTGGTGGAGCAGCTCATCTCGCCGGGCCAGGCCCGCGAAAGGCTTCTGCTGACGGACCCGGCGGCCGCGGCGTGGCTGGCACGCTTCATGATTCCCCGCGACTGGAAGAACGCCGAGGCGATCGCGGTCACCGCCCGGACGCTCGCCACCCGGAGCGGGGAACTGCCCGCGCTGGAGGCAGCCGCCCGCCATGCCGAAGGGCTCGTTCACCGCAGCGCCGCGGATCTGCTCTTCGCCGCCGACCATCACCCCGATCCATGGGCCGCTGCCTCCGCACGGGAGGACCTCGGAGTGATGCTCGCTGCACAAGGGGCCTCGGACCGGGCCATCACGGTGCTGGAGCACGCCGCGACCGGGTATCTCACCGCACAGTCCCCGAGAGACGTGACCCGGCTCAAGCGCAAGCTTCACCGGCTCGGGCGTGCCTGCGACCACGCGGACCGGCCCCAGGAACCCGGCATGGGAATCCTGGGTCTGACGAAAACCGAGACCGCCGTGGCCGAGCTGGTCGCACTGGGGCTCTCCAACGCGCAGGCCGCCCAGAAATTATTCATCTCCCGGCATACCGTTGCCCATCACTTGCGGAGCATCTTCAGGAAGCTCCACATATCCTCCCGTGTCGAGCTTGCCCGGACCTGGATGGAAAGCTGCAGGTAGAAGGCAGAGGTCGGCGCTCCCTCGTCCGGACCCTACTCTTTCATGAATTCCATCTCCCGCTTGGTCCAGTCGAAGTCGGTCCGCGCGTTCACGATTTTCTGCTCGTGCTCATCGAGCCATTCCCTGACGCCGTTGACGAGTTGAAGGAGGGTCATTCCCAGCTCGGTCAGCTCGTATCCGACCAACCTGTCGGTCGAATTCTTCGACGAAGTGAGAGGGCCCCTGACGTAACCGTCACGCTGCAGTTTGTGAAGCGTTTCGATGAGCACCTTGTGGTTTATTCCTTCGAGTCGACGGGTGAGCTCGTTGAACCGGCGCCTACCTCCGTCTAATTCGGCCATCACCTCAAGTGACCACCTTGCGGAAAGGGTGCACAGGACTTCCTTGATGGGAATCTCCGTACTTTCCTGCATCGGTGCGGACTCATGGATTGACTGTGTCACTGGGATCACCGCTTATTGCCGTGTCGATCACTTTTGATCACTTGGGAAGAATATTTTCGAAGCCAGTCCTCAACAAGGCCGGCCGCGATTTCACTATGCTGTTCCAGCATAGTGAAATGGTTGCCGGGAACATCCAGCGCGACGTGGTCCAACGGCCAGGAGGTCCGCCACCGGCCGCCATCCGCCTCGTCGACCACCGATTCCGATGCCCGCAGGAACATCGTGGGCGTGTCGAGGACGGTGGGCTTCCACCCTTGGAACAACCTCAGATACGCGCCCATCGCGGTCAGGCGGGTGTCGTCGACCGGCACATGGACGTTGTTGCGTTCGAGGATCGCCGAGAGCAACGCGGGGGCGATGGCGTCTCGGCCGTCACCTTCGGACAGATCGAGCACGTCCGCCAGCACCACCCCTGCCGGCCCCGCCCCCTGTGCCTGCAGGTGTGCGGCCAGCGCGTGGGCCAGAATGCCGCCGGTGGAGTGGCCCAACAGCACGAACGGCTCCGTGAGGCGGGCCTCCGCGAGCCCTGCGGCCAATGTTTCCAGCACCGCCTGCTGCGTTGCCGGCACCTGCTCATCGCGGTTGAAGCCGGGCAGGGGCAGCGCCCACACATCGCGTTCCCCCCGGAACGGAGCGGCCAAGCGGGCGTACTGGTGCGGCCCTGATACTGCCAGCATCGAGGGCAGGCAGATCAGGGCAGGTCCACGGCCACCTTCGCTGAGCCGAACAGCCTTGCTCTCCACGCCGGTGTGGAAGGCGGGCCTGAACCGCGACATCTCGGTGAGCAGTGCCAGGAACGCTCCTGCCTGGCGGGTATCGGCGGCCTGCCGGAGCAAGGTGCCCATCATGAAAGCCGACGCGTCGGGGGTGGGCGCCTGATCGGTGAGTTCGTTCCGCAGGTGTTGGGCGAGCGCCATCGGGGTGGAGTGGTCGAACAGCGCCGCCGGCGCAAGGCGCAACCCTGTTGCCGCGGTGAGTCCGTTCCGTAGTTCGACGGTGGTCAGGGAATCGAAGCCCAGCTCAAGGAACTCCCGGTCGGCCGGGACCTCGTGCGCGGGGCTATGTCCCAGAACCGCGCGGACATGGGTGCGCAGGAGGTCCAGCAGAACCAGGTCCTGCTGGTCAGCCGATTTTCCGGCCAGCTGGTCGGGGAGGGACGGCCCCGCGTCGGCCGCGACGGCTCGGCGTCCACGGGAGACGAGCCCCTTCAGCAGGGCGGGTGCCACGACATCGGCGTCGTCGGCGCGTCGCACGGTGGCGAGGTCCAGCCGGATGGGCACCATCACCGGTTTGCCCGCTGCCCGCGCCGCGTCGAACAGCGCGAGACCCTCCTCGTTGGACAGTGGCCGCACACCGGAACGATTCATCCTGCGAACGTCGACGTCCGCGAGGTCTCGGGTCATCGCACCGCTCTGTTCCCATGGCCCCCAGGCGAGCGAGAGCGCCGGAAGACCGGACGCGTGGCGCTGCTCCGCCAGCGCGTCCAGCATCGCGTTGGCGGCTGCGTAGCTGCCCTGGCCCGGTCCGCCGAAGACGCCCGCGGCCGAGGAGAACATCACGAACGCGGACAGGTCGAGGTCCCGGGTCAGCTCGTGCAGGTTGAGGGCGCCGTCCACCTTGGGACGCAGGACGTGGCTGAGGTGCTGTTCGGTCAGCGCCGGGATGACAGCGTCGGCCAGCACACCTGCGGTGTGCACGACGGCGGTGAGCGGCCGGTGCTCGGGCACGGCCCGGAGTACCGCCGAAAGCGCCGCGGAATCGGCCACATCGCACGTCGCCTGGATGACGTTTCCGCCGAGCGCGGACAACTGCTCACCGAGCGCACGGTCCGGGGCGCTTCTGCTGACGAGCAGAAGGTTACGCACGCCGTGCTCGACCACCAGGTGCCTGGCCAGCAGCCTGGCCAGCGCACCGTTGCCTCCGGTGATCAGGGTCGTGCCGTCGCGGTCCCAGGCGGTGGCCCGCCCGAGGTCCCGCCCCGCCCTGGCCAGCCGGCGCGCGTGCGCCACACCGGCCCGGATCACCAACTGGGGCTCATTGGAGGTCAGTGCCGCCGGAACCGCGGTGGCGGAGGCATCGTGCTCGTCCACGTCGACCAGGGCGAACCTGCCGGGGTTCTCCGATTGGGCCGAACGCACCAGGCCCTGGACCGCGGCTGCGGCGAGGCCGGACCCGTCCGTGCTCCGCGTGAGGAACACCAGGCGGGCGGCGGCGAGTCGTTCGTCGGCCAGCCATGCCTGGACCAGAGCCAGCGTCTTGGCCAGGGCGGTCCGAGCGGTGTCCGCCCGCGGTACCTCGACGATCACCACCTCCGGCACCGCGACCCCGGATCCGATCTCCGCGACCAGCGCGGCCAGGTCGGGCACCGAGCGTGCTCCGGTGGGCAGTTCGCCGGCGCCGAGCCGCACGCAGGAAACCGGAGCCGCCGTGACCTGCTCAGGCACCAGGTCCACCTGGAACAGCGCGTTCGCGTGACCGCTGGACAGTGTCGGGACAGGGCGGCCCGTCAGGGACTCCGCTGCCGCCACCGCCCGTCCGGAGGCATCGGCCACCAGCACCGACACCGATGCCGGTCCCGTGCGGCGCAACCGCACTCGCAACGCCCGGGCGCCCGTGGCGAACAGCGACACCCCCGTCCAGGCGAACGGCAGTGCCCCGTCCCCGCTCGCGATGTGCAGCGCCGCGTCGAACAGGGCCGGGTGGAGCCCGAAGGAGTCGGCCTCGTCGTGGCGCTCTTCGGGCAGCCCGACCTCGGCGAACAGGTCGTCTCCGTGCCGCCAGGCCGCGCGCAGCCCGCGGAACGCCGGACCGTAGTCGAACCCGTCGTCGGCGAGCCGGTCGTAGAAGCCGCTCAGGTCAACTGCGGTCGCTGACGCCGGCGGCCACTGTGCGAGCTCGTCGGTCCCGGCATCGACGGCGCGTTTCAGGACACCACTGGCGTGGCGTGTCCAGACGCCGGGCTCGGTACTCCCGTACACCCGCACTTCCCGCCGCCCAGCCTCCTCGGGGCCGACGGATACCTGGAGTTCGACCTGGTCCTGTTCGCGCAATGTCAGCGGTGTTTCGAGGGTCAGCTCCTCGACCGTGGCACTCCCGACCTGGTCGCCCGCGTACAGCGAGAGGTCGACGAAGGCCGTACCGGGCAGCAGGGCCGTGCCGTGGATGAGGTGATCGGCCAGCCAGGTCTGCGTCCGCAGCGACAGGCTGCCGCTGAACACCAGCGTGTCCGGGTCATCGGCGAGGTGCACCGCGTTGGTGAGCAGGGCGTGGCCGGGCACATCGGCACCACGTGGCGCGCTGGGCGTGTCGGCCAGCCAGTAGCGCCGGTGCTGGAAGGCATAGGTCGGCAGGGCCTGCCTGCGTGTGTCCGTGCTCTCCCAGAAGGCGGGCCAGTCGACGCGCACACCATGGGTGTGCAGCTGGGAAACTGCGGTGACGATGCTCCGGGTCTCCGGCCGGTCCGCGCGCAGCGCGGTGGCGAATACCGTTCCCTCGACGTCGTACAGGCAGTCCTGCCCCATCCCGGAAAGCGCCCCGCTCGCGCCCAGCTCCAAAAAGGTGCGCACACCTTGGGAGGCAAGCCGGCGCATGCCGTCGTGGAATCGCACGGCTTCCCGCACGTGCCGGGCCCAGTAGTCCGGAGAGGACAACTGGTCGGCCGTGGCAAGAAGCCCCGTCACATCCGAGACCACCGGGATCCTCGGGGTGTGGAACGTCATCCCGGCCGCAACGCGTCGGAACTCGTCGACCATGTCCTCCATATGAGCCGAGTGGAAAGCGTGGGAGACACGCAGCCGCGTGGTCTTGCGGCCACGGCGCTCGAACTCTTCCTTGATGTCGAGCACCGTCCGCTCGTCACCGGAGATCACCACGGACGAGGGCCCGTTGATCGCGGCGATGGACACCCGGTCGCCGGCCGCGGCCACGAGAGGAGCGACTTGGTCCTCGGACGCCTGGAGGGCAACCATCGCCCCGCCCCGGGGGAGGGCTTGCATAAGTCGCCCGCGAGCAGCCACCAGTGCGCACGCGTCCGGCAGCGAAAGGCATCCGGCGACATGGACGGCAGCCAGTTCACCTATCGAGTGGCCCAGCAGGAAGTCAGGCTTGAGGCCCCATGAACCGACCAGCCGGAAAAGGGCCACGGAGATCGCGAACAGCGCCGGCTGGGTGTAACCGGTCTCGTCAAGGAGCCGAGCCGTCTCCGAATCGGCTGCCGCGAACATCACCTGACGCAACGGGACGTCCAGGTGGGGGTCGAATGCGGCGAGGACCGAGTCCAACGCCGTGGCGAACACGGGGAATTCCTCTGCGAGCCGCCTTCCCGCCCCCAGCCGCTGGCTACCCTGCCCGGGAAACAGGAACGCCGTCCGCCCGGCACGAACACTCGTGGTCTTGGCGGCCCCGAGCGCTGCCAGCAAGTCGTCCCGGGTCTCTCCCACCACCATTGCCCGGTGCTCGGAGTGGGCCCGGCCGACGGCGAGGGTGTATCCGATGTCTGCGGGGTCGAGTTCGGGGTGGGTGTCCAGGTGGGTGCGCAGGCGGGCGATCTGCTCG
>NZ_JBICWS010000037.1:0-33847 GCF_043199875.1 Streptomyces sp. NPDC048516
TCTTCCATCTCCTGCCCGCGGCTGCGGAAACGGCGCGCGACATAGCGCACCAGCGACAGGTTCATCTCGATGAGCGTGTTGCGCGCGTACTGGTAGTCCGGGGTGCCTTCCTCCAGCACCGACAGCCGCTCGAAGAACAGCTTCGACAGGCGACGCGCGTCCTGCGGGGCGACACGCTGAGCCTCCTCCACCTGCGGCACAGCCGACCGAGCAGCCTCACATGCGGTGCCCCTGTCCGAGCGCTTCACCGAGATGTGGGCCTGCGCCGCTGCCATTGCCATGGCTACTCCTCCCTGATCTCCCCGTCATGCCGTCACGCCGTCACCTACCCGATGACCACACATAAAACTGCCATGCGGCAACTATTTCCACAAGGCAACTGTGATGAAGGCGCTCCGGTGCCCGATATGACGCGAACGTCCGCCGCTCATGCAGGCCAGAGGCACGGTGATCACCCGAAACCGGGGGCGGTCACGCCGCGACCGGCTGAGGGCGTCGTGCGCAGCTCTCGGCGGACCTCAGCCAGCCGGTGAGGTCGGCGCGGGCACGGGCCACGCGGGAGCGGACCGTGCCGATGGGACAGCCCACGATCGCCGCGGCATCCGCGTACGGCATCCCGACCAACTGGGTGAGCACGAATGCCTCGCGCCGTTCGCCGTCCAGTGCTTCCAGCAGCTCGCTCAGTGCCAGACCGTCGTCGAAGCCCGGCAGTCCGCTCGGCTGACGGTGCTCCGCGACCGCCTGCCAGTCGTCGACATCGGCGAGGCGCGGACGGGCGGCGGCAGAACGGTAGCGGTCGATCACCACCCGGCGGGCGATCGACAGCAGCCAGGTACGGGCGCAGGAGCGGCCGGCGAATCGCGGCAGACCGGTGAGGGCACGGAGAAAGGTCTCCTGGGAGAGGTCGTCGGCGCTGTTCGTCTCGCCGCTCAGGTGGGCCACGAATCGCCAAACATGGCGGTGGGAGGCGCGTATGAATCGCTCGACGGCCTCGGGGTCGCCGTTCCGGGCGGCCAGCGCCAGGGCGGTCAACTGCTCGTCGTCCGCGGCGTTCCGCTTGCCGCCGGCCGGATCGAAAAGGGCAGGAATCATCGCCACATGTCCTTCGAAGGGTGCGGGGCGTACCAGGCATGGCACGGCCTCGTCGGTGAGCGGCATTCCGGAGACCCGTGCGAAGGCCGGTGACGACGTCCAGGGGCGACGGTCGACGGGCGCTACGGGCAGGGCAGGGCGGAGAGCCGCGGAGGCAAGGGCCGGCGTGTGGTCCGGCTGCGCCCGCGGAGGTACGAGGGCGGCAGCCGCATGGGCTCGCCGGTACTCCGCCCGCCACCGATGCAATGGACCGTGCAGAACAGGGACCTTGCAGAAAAGGGAGCGGGATCCCGGACTCCATCGGCAAGAGCGCGTCATGGACGGCAGTGGCGTCGATGACCCCATTGCAGAGTCCCGGGCGCTGCCGGGGAGAGTCCCAGGGCAGGCAGGCGGGCGGTCAGCAGCAGAAGGACGGGTGCGGCGGGCCCCTGCGGGACAGGACGTGATGCAGGAACACCCCGCGCAGGCACGGGACATGACCGCAGGCGGCCACCGGACGAGCGGTCGGCTTCAGGCCCCTCCAGTCCAGCGTCGCCAGGACCAGCATCAGGGGCGCGAACCACACCGCGGCCACACTGCGGGCGAGCCGGAACGCGGCCGCCTCGCCGCGCCACATCCACAACCCGCACACCAGCGCGGCCAGCACGTGGGCCAGGAACATACCGAGGGTGCCGTGGCCTGAGTGCACCATCCGCAACTCGCTCATCTCACCGCGCATGGCACCGATATCGCCCATGTGCGCGGTGGAGGCGGCGAGCTTGCCGGCCATGCCCGCCAGATGACTCATCCCCGTCATGTCGCCCCTTGGCGCCATTGACGCCGAGGGGGCGATCTGCAGGTCGGGGCCGGACCGGCACGACTGCGCCAGGCCGAACAGGGAGTGCAGGGTCAGTTGGGCCACTACGGAGGAACCGGTCACGGCGAATCCGCCGCGCTCCCGCCCCGCCGACCACCAGGCCGCCGAGCCCGTTGCCCCGAGTGCGGCCGGGAGAGCCCACCAGGGCAACGGCTGCGCGGACATCAGCGCATGTCCCAGGGCTGCGGTCGTCACGCACACCACCGCGAAGATTGCGGCGCGCGCAGCTCGTGAAACCGACCCGGCAGTCATGTTGGTCATCGTGCCAGCCGGTTCATCCGTTCGGGAGGGTGCATGGCGCCTGGGGCCCAGTTGTTGTCCGGATCCGCTAAACCAGCTCGTGGGTGGTCAACCGGGTGGCAGCGCACGAGAGAGGGAAGGCCGGGCGCTGCTCCTCCGCTCGGGTCTCACCTGCCCGACGGGCCTCCCCCGTCCGACGGGCCTCCCCCGCTCGGCAGGTCTCCCCCGCCCGACGGACCTCCCCTGCCCGGTAGGTCTCCCCCGCCCGGCAGGGGACCCCCCGCTCGGCGGCTCTCACCGGGAACTGACGGCCCGGTCCGTACGACTGACTGGGCCCGGCGTCATGAGAGGCCGGGGCCGGTGTTTCAGGAGGGCTGCGGTGCGGTTGAAGCGTGGGACGGAATCGGGATCCGCCGGGGCCGACGGCGGTACGGCCCGGCCTCGGCATGCGGGCCCGGCGGTGACGCTGCTGCTGACGTCCGCGATGGCCTTCTCGATGATGCAGCTCTTCCTGATCGGCGCGCTCGGCCCACGGCTGGTCGGCGAGCTGGGGATCTCCCGTACGGTGCTGGGCCTGACCACGACGGCGGGCTTCGGCGCGGCGGCCTTGCTGTCCCCGGCGGCCGGGCGCTTGGTGGACCGGGTGGGGCCGCGGCGCTGTCTGGTGGCCCTGTTGCTGCTCGCCGCCGTCTCGCTGGCACTGATCGGGGCCGCTCCAGGCGCAGCGGTGCTGCTGCTGGCGGTGGCGCTCGGCGGTCTGCCGCAGGCCCTGGCCAACCCGGCGACCAACAAGCTGATCCTGGCCACCGTTCCGGCCGAGCGGCGGGGTGGGGTCACCGGGCTGAAGCAGTCCGGGGTCCAGTTCGGTGCCTTCGTGGCGGGACTTCCGCTGCCGCTGCTGGCCGCGGGGGTGGGCTGGCGTGGCGCCGTGTGGACGGCAGCGGGCACGGCCGCGCTGGCCGCGGTGTGGGCCGCCCTCGTGCTGCCGCCCGACGCGGTCGCGGCGGCTTTGGGCAGCCGCCCTCCCCGGCCCGTGCGCGGCTTGACGCGGCAGCTGGCGGGTTTCTCCCTGCTGCTCGGCTGCGGGATCGCCTCGGTCAACACCTACCTGGCGTTGTTCGGTTCGCAACGTCTGGGCCTCTCCCCGACCACGGCCGCCGCCCTGGTGGCCGTCCTGGGCGTGGCCGGCATAGGCGGGCGCCTGGGGTGGTCGCGGGTGGCAGGGCGGCCGGGGCGAGCCGAGGCACTGCCCGCCTTGCTGGCGGCCGGGGCGGTGGGCGCGGCGCTGCTTCTCGCCGTCGCGGTCCTGGCGCCTGCGCTGGTGTGGGTGGCCGCGATCGCCGTCGGATCGTTCGCGGTGTCGGCCAACGCCGTGTCCATGGTCCTGGTGCTGCAACGAGCGGCCCCGGGACGTGCCGGGCAGGATTCGGCTCTGGTGTCGGCGGGCTTCTTCGCCGGGTTCGCGGTGGGCCCGCCGTTGTTCGGCGCGCTGGTCTCGGCCGCCGGCTACGGGCCGGGATGGCTGCTGGTGGCAGCCGAGTTCGCCGGGGCGGCAATGGTTACCGTGCCGCTGTGGTCGCGTCGCCAGGAGGAGGCGGAATGAATACGCCCTCGGAAACGGTGGCTTGGGCCGACTCGGAAAGGGCGGGTTGGACCGACTCGGAAACGGCGGGGTGGGCCGGCCAGGCGCTCGCCTCCCTGCTGGAGCGGGTCTCGGCGACGGCGGACGAGGTCGGTCCGCGTTTCCCGCTGTACGCGGACCGGAACAGCGGCTCATGGAAGTCCACCTCCCGGGGTTCATGGACCGGAGGGTTCTGGGCGGGTCTGTTGTGGTTGCGTGGCCTGTCCTCGGGCGACTCGGCGCACCGGGCGGCGGCAACCGACTGCACCCAGCGGTTGCGGTACTGGGTCCGGCAGGACACCGCCACCCGCGGGCTGGTGCTCTGGTACGGCACCGCCCTGGCCGCCGGTCCGGGTGGCGACGAGGCTGCGGTCCGGCTCAGGGAGGAGGCGGCGCGGGCCTGCCTGGCCGCATACGAGGGCGAGTGGGGGCTGGTGCCGTGGGGCGATGCCTTCGGCGGGCCGCGGCTGCTGGCGCGCGCGGACGGGGTACCGGGGCTCGTGGCACTGCTGGCCCACGCACCGGGCAGTGCGGGCCGAGGGAGCAGTAGGGGTAGTAGGGGCAGCAGGGGTAGCAGGGGCACTGAAGGCAGTGGTCGGGCAGCCGCGTACGGCCATCTCGCCCGGCATCTTGAACTGTGCCTTTCCGAGGACCCGCCGCGCCCCACCTGGCAGGCCCGGCCGCACGGCACTTGGACGGCCTGCTCCGAGCCCGCGCCCGGCTGGAGCCGTACGGCGGCGTGGCTGCTCCTGGGGGCCGCCGATGGGCTCCACTGGCTCGGGGACGACGACCGGCTGCGGGAGGCGGCAAGGCGGCTCGCCGCACTGCGCCTCGCGCCGGGTGCGCGGCTCGTCCCTCCGGCTCAGGACGGGTGCCCGCTCGGCCCCGTGGACACGTCCGCCGCGGCGATCGAGGCGGTGGCCGCGCTGAAGCTGGCCACGCTGGCACGGACAGCGGGCGACGGGCAGGAAGGTGACCGCCTGGCGGCCCGAGGACAGTTGATCCTGCGCCAGTTGACCGAGGCGCACCAGTCGGACTCGGGCGCGTTGCTGGACGGCTGCTACGACGCCGGGCGCGGCCTCGCCACGCACCATGAGCTGATCTGGGGGGACTTCTTCCTCGCCTGGGGGCTGGCGATACTCACCGGGCTGACGGAGCCGTTCACGATGTGACCGGAGCGGAGGCACCTCGTGAACGGCGAACGTCACGGCATGCCGGCAGCCTTCACGAGGTGCCGTGGTCATCGCGCAGGACACGGCGGGCCACCGCAGCGATGTGCAGCTCGTCCGGGCCGTCCAGCAGCCGGGCCGCACGGCCCATACGGAACAGCCCCGGCAGTGCGGTGTCCGGCCCGAGGCCGGCCGCGCCGTGCACCTGGATCGCGGCGTCGGCGACCTGTTGCAGCATCCGGGCCGCCGCGACCTTGGCGAGCCCGGTCTCCACCCGGGCATCGTCGCCCGCCTCCAGACGGGCCACCGCCTCGTACACCAGCGGCCTGGTCGTCCGGATCGCCAGCAACGCGTCGAAGACGAGCTGCTGGACGAGCTGACGATCGGCCAGCGGGCCGGCCGACTGGCTCCGCGACCGGGCGCGGACGCACATCAGGTCAAAGGCCCGTTCGGCCTGTCCGAGCCAGCGCAGACACCGCAGGACGCGGCCGAGTCTCAGCCGCTCCCCGGCGATCCGCAGCGCCTTGCCGCGCTCGCCGACCAGGTGGTCCGAGGGCACGGTGACGCCGTCGAGTTCGATCTCCCACTGGCCGCCCACGCCGAGCACCGGCAGTTCGCGCACCACCCGGAATCCGGGCGCTGACGCCGGCACCAGGAACAGCGACAGGTCGTCGCCGGTCCGGGCCAGCACGGTCACCAGGTCGGCGTCGCCCGCTCCTGTGATGAACCACTTACGGCCGTGCAGGGTCCACGTCCCGTCGGGGCCGGCCTCGGCACGGGTCGCGGTCAGCGCGGGGTCGGTGCCGGGTGTGTCGGGCTCGGTCATCGCGTAGCAGGTGCGCAGCTCACCCGCCACGATGCGCCGCAGATGGCGTGCGCGAACGGGCTCGGCGGCGTGGCGGCTGAGCATCAGTACGTCCAGCAGGGAGCCCGAACCGAGGGCGGTGGGACCGTGGTCGCTCGCCCCCTCGGCCTCGGCCAGATGCGCGTAGGGGGACAGCGGCAGCCCTTGCCCGCCCCACTCCACGGGCAACGGCAGTGCCCACAGCCCGGCGTCCTTCGCCTCCGTCCGCAGCCTGCGCAACGCGTCGTGCGCGGCCGGCCCGCCCGCGTCGAGCACCGGCTCGGCGGGCATCACCCGCTCCCGTACGAACGCCGCTACGCGCCCTCGCGGCCCGGCGGCCTCGGGCGGACAGTCCGGCAGCCCGAACGGGCCGGGGCCGAGGGCCGCGTCCGCACTCGGAAGCCTCGGGGTGCCCTGCGCACGATCCATGGGGTTCACCGCTTTCCTCCGTATCCACCGGGAACTCGGTGAACCGGCAGTCCGACTTACTGGCCGTGGAGTTGGTCGGCCCCGGTCGTCGTCTGGTTCCCGTACGTCCACGCCGTACGACCACGCCGTACGAGATACGCGGCGCACACTGCCGTCGCCGGAGAGGAATGCCGTGAATGCCGTGAATGCCGTGGGAAGCCCGACTGTCATCGGTGCGCATCGGCCGCTGGAGGAGGTGGACGTACAGGTCTGGGGGCCTGCCGCACTCACCGCGCCGGCACTCGCCCACCTGCGGTCGCTGGGCGCAAGAGCACCGGAGACGCCGGCAGCTCGGACCGGCCCCGCGCGCTTCACCGCCACCGGCCGTGGACCGGGCGGGGTGACCGCGCACACCGGCTGGGCGGACGTCCTGCCGGAAGCGGATGCCGCCGACGAGGCAACCGTCCAGGCGGCCACCGGCATGATGCATGTGCACGGCAGACGCGACGGCGCGCCCCGGGGCCTCGCCGTCGATTACGCGGCCACCTGCGCGTCGGTCCTCACCGTGCAGGGCCTGCTCGCCACCCTCCTCGGCCAGGCGCGAGGCGCGGGCGGGGGCGGGGCCACGGACATCGCCACCGGGGCCGACCGGGCAGCGCTGCTGACGGTCTCCCAGTACGCCGCGGCGGCGAACGCACCCGAGGCGGAGGCGGTCGCTCCGGCTCCCGGCGGCCCGCCGTTCACCACCGCAGGTGGCACCCGTTTCGAGCTGGAGGCGCTGGAGCCCGCCCCCTGGGCCCGGTTCTGGCGCGCCCTCGGCGCGCCAGAGGAAGCGATACGCGCCGGCTGGCCCGCCTTCCAGTTCCGTTACGCCACCGCCTGCGCACCCGTGCCCGAGGGACTGCACCGGACTGCGCGCACTGCCTCCTGGACGCGCATACGGGAGGCCGCCGCCTCGTCGGGGGCCGAGGTGTGCGCCCTGCATACGCTGGCCGAGCGGGCGGCGGAGGCGGCCCCCGCCACCGCGCCATGGACCCTGGCGACCCTCCCCGGGGCAGGGACCCCGCCCGCCTGCGGATCCCTGTCGTCCGACGCCCGCTCCTCCCGTTCCCTGCACGCCGGCGCCATGTCCTCCAGAGCCCTGTCCTCCGGCGCCCTTCCGCTCTCCGGCCTGACCGTGCTGGAAGCGGGCCGCCGCATCCAGGCCCCGCTCGCCGCCCATCTGCTCGGCCTGCTCGGCGCGGACGTCGTACGGATAGAACCGCCCGGCGGGGACCCGCTGCGCGGCATGCCCCCCTGCGCCGCGGGGGTCTCCGCACGCTGGCTCGCCCTCAACCGCGGCAAGCGTGCCGTGGAGGTCGACATCAAGTCGGCCGCCGGGCAGGCCGAGTTGCGGGAGCTGGCCGCCGACGCGGACGTGTTCCTTCACAACTGGGCGCCGGGCAAGGCGGAACGGTTCGGGCTGGGCGCCGGCCACCTTGCGCCCGTCAACCCGCGCCTGGTGTACGCCTATACCAGCGGCTGGGCGGGCCGCCTGTCCGATGCCCCCATGGGCACCGACTTCATGGTGCAGGCCCGTACCGCCGTCGGCGAAGCGGCCCGGCCGGCCGACGAGCCGCCCGCCCCTTCCCTCATGACCCTGATCGATGCGCTCGGCGGGCTCGTCGGCGCCGAGGCCGTGCTCGCCGGTCTGCTGCTCCGCGAGCGCAGCGGGCGCGGCGTGCGGGTGGAGTCCTCACTGCTCGGTGCCGCGGAAACGCTCACCGCATCCGCGGTGCGACGGGCCGCGGCGGGCCGGGACCCGCGCCGCCCGGCCGGCTTCCGACGGCCACTGGCGACCGCCGACGGATGGATGGCGCCGGCCGACGACTCCTCCCGTACGGCACATGCCGAGTCGGCGCGTCTGCGAGAGCTGTCATCCGGCCAGGCAGTCGCGGCCCTGCGCGAGCAGGGCGGATCTGCCACCGCCGTCACCACCGACCTCGGCGCCCTTCCCGAGGACACGCGCCTGCGCGGGGCCTTGACCCGCGATTCCCACGGTTCCCTCGTCGTCCCCTCGCCCTGGAGGTTCGCATGACAGCCCCGCTCCCCTCCCGGTTCCACGATCTGGTCCCCGCAACGCTGCGGCGTGCCTGGGCCACCGAAGGCCACTGCCCCGACCTGGACCTGTACGCACTGTTCCGGGCCCGCAGGACCGCCGACCCGCACGCCACGGCCGTGATCGACGCCCGCGGCGAGGTCAGTTACGCGGAACTGGACCACCAGGCACGATGTCTGGCCACCGGGCTAGCCGAGGCAGGCGTCTGTCCCGGGGACGTGGTGGGCGTGCAGCTTCCCAACACCAGAGAGGCGGTCGCGGCCGACCTCGCCGTGGCCGCGCTGGGCGCTGTCGTCCTGCCCTTCCCGGTCGGACGTGGCGGGCGGGAGGCCGTGTCGCTGCTCGGCCGCTCCGGGGCCCGCGCGGTGATCGCCGCCTCCGCTCACCGCGGCGTCGCGCACGCACGGGAGCTGGCCGGACTGTCCGGCGAACTGCCCGCTCTGCGCGCCGTGTTCGCCGCCGGCCCCGGCCCGGTCCCCGACGGCTGTCTGCCGCTGGCCGATCTGCTGCGCGCTGACGCGACCGCGTTCACTCCCGCGCGCCCCGACCCCGACACCGCGGCCCGGATCCTGGTCTCCTCCGGGTCCGAGGCCGAGCCCAAGATGGTGGCGTACTCGCACAATGCGCTCGCGGGCGGCCGTGGCAACACGCTCGCGCCGTTGCTCCGCGACGGCGTGCGGCCCCGCTGCCTCTTCCTCGTGCCGCTCGCTTCGGCCTTCGGCAGCAGCGGAACCGCCGTCACCCTCGCCCGGCACGGCGGATCCCTTGTCCTGCTCGACCGCTTCACGCCCGACGCGGCCCTGGAGGCGATCCTCGCCCACCGGCCCACCCACGTACTGGGCGTGCCCACCATGGTGCGCATGATGCTCGACCGGCTGCCGGACGCCCGCGAGACGCCGGTCGGGCTGACCGCCCTGATACTCGGCGGCTCCGCGCTCGACGCGGCCACCCGCGACGAAGCCCGCCGGGCCTTCGGCTGCGCGGTGGTCAACCTCTACGGTTCCGCCGACGGCGTCAACTGCCACGGCGGCCTGCCCGGGCACAGCGCCCGCGGTGAGCACAGCACCGCCGATGGACACAGCGCCGCCGATGAACTCAGCGCCGCCGATGACCATCCGGACGACGGCCCGGGGATCAAGGTGGGCCGCCCCGTCCCCGGCGTGTGTGAGATCCGGATCGCCCCGCTGCCCGGGGGCACCGCCGGCGAACCGGGGGAGATCGTCGCGCGCGGCCCGATGACGCCGCTCTGCTACGTCGGCGCACCCGAGCTGAACATGCGGTACCGCACCGCCGACGGCTGGGTCCG
The DNA here is from genome assembly GCF_043199875.1 of Streptomyces sp. NPDC048516. NCBI lineage: Bacteria > Bacillati > Actinomycetota > Actinomycetes > Kitasatosporales > Streptomycetaceae > Streptomyces > Streptomyces sp. NPDC048516. The sequence goes on from NZ_JBICWS010000037.1 coordinate 9,635, forward strand.
TACCGGGGATCTCGGCATGCTGGACGCCGACGGCACCCTGCGGGTCGTAGGCCGTCTGAAGGACATCGTGATCCGCGGTGGTGCGAACATCAGCCCCGCCGAGGTCGAGGGCGAACTCTCCTCCCACCCGGACATCCGCGAGGTGATGTGTGTCGGTGTCCCCGATCCCCTGATGGGCGAACGGCTCACGGCGTGTGTGGTGCCAAGGTCCGGACGAAAACCCGGACTTGAGAGCCTGTGCCGCCACCTGGACACACGTGGTCTGGAGCGCCGCAAGCACCCGGAGCGCCTGCTGCTGGTGACCGACGAGTTGCCCCTCACCCCGGCGGGTAAGCCCGATCGCGCCGCGCTACGGGAGAGGGCGGCCGCCGAGTTCCCCGCCGACCACGCGCAAGCCGGCTGAGGCCACGGGGGAGGGACCGCACCCGGCGGCCCCTCCCCCACCCCCGCGAGGCCTCGTGCGAGAGCTCCCGTGCAAGGCCTCGTGCGAGCCGGCCGGTCAGGAAGCGGAGAATGCCTTCTCCATCTGGCCGGCCGTCTTGCGGTAGACCCCGAGCAGGTCGAGGTCCGCGTCCGGATAGTTCACGATGTTCAGCTGCTTGGCGCCCGAGCCGGGCAGTACGGTCCCTGTCGACATGTTCTCGTTGTCCAGCACGAAGGCGGGCTTCTTCGCCGACAGCGCCGACAGCTGGGCCGGCGTGACCGCCTCCGGGCCGTAGGTACCGACCACCTTGGCCCCGGCCAGCCCGGCCGCCCACGTCGTGAACTTCTGCGCCGCCACCGCCGGAGCCTTGCCACCGGGCCACGTGGCCTTCACCTGCGCGGCAAGGGAGGTCCACTCCGCCGTGAACCGGCTGTTCCACTTGGCCGCTGTCCGCTGCGTCCCGAACTTCTTGCCCAGCTTCGTCACCTCGCCCTTGGTGGTCGCGGGCGCATTGTCCAGATTGACCTCGATCAGCTTCGCCTTGGAACCCGCGGCTTCCTTGATGCGGCCCGCGAAGGGCTCGAACGAGGCGTAGAGGACGTAATCGGCCCCGGCAACCGCTGCCAGGTCGGACGGCTTCAGGTCGTAGTCGGGCGCATGCCGGACCGAGGCGGGAACAAGGGACTTGACGTTCTTGGCCCCGGCCGCCTTGGCCAGCGCCGCCTCCCAGCTGGAGGTGGCGACCACCACGGGACCGGATGACGCCGGCCCCGACTCGCCGGCCTTGTCCGTAGCGGCCTTACCGGAGCCGTCGCCACAGCCGGTCAGCAGGAGCAGCCCCGCACTCAGTGCGGTGACTGCGGCGACGGGGCGGAAGAGGACGCGGACGTGCGCCATGATGAAGTTCTCCGTTCGGGTATGAGATGAGCGGCAAGGGCGACCGCCCCCGCGGCGAGGACGAGGACCGGACCGGGCGGCAGATCCCAGGCCAGCGAGATCAGGAAGCCCACGACGTTGACGACGACGCCGATGCCGATCGCCCAGAGCGTGATCGACACCAGCGAACGGCCGAGACGGCGGGCGGCGAGGGCCGGGAGCAAGGTCAGCGCGTCCACCAGCAGCGCGCCCGTCAGACGGATGGCACCGGCCACCGCGACCGCCACCAACACCAGCAGCACCACGGTCAGCCGCTGCACCGCCACACCGGAGGACAACGCCAGCTCCCGGTCGTGCAGCAGCAGCGCCAGATCGCGGCGGCGCCAGAGGAACAGCCCCGGTACGGCCACGGCCAGCACGCCCAGCACGACAAGATCGGCCGGCCGCACCGCCAGGATCGACCCCCACAACAGCGCGAACGCCCCATTGGCATTCACCCCGGAGAGCGCCAGCATCAACAGGGCGGCGGCAATGGCCAGGCTCATCAGCAGGCCCATCGCCCCGGACAGGCCCTCGGGGGTGCGGGCCAACGGCGCCACCCCCGCCCCGGCGAGCGCACACGCCACCAGCGCGCACAACACCGGGTCCAGGCCCACCAGTTGACCCACGGCGATGCCCAGCAGCGCCACATGCATCATCGCGAAACGCACCGGCATGATGTCCAGCCCGACGATCACCACACCGACGACCGGCAGCCCGAAGGCGGCCAGCAGCAGCCCCACCCCGGCCCGCTGCACCGGGACCAGTTGCCACAGGTCAACGACCTGCCCCCACGCGCTCACGACACCTCCCGCAACTGTCCGGCGGCCATCTCCAGCGTCCGGTCACAGCGCGCGGCCATGGCCCGGTCGTGGGTCACCACGAGCAGCGTCACCGGCAGCGTGGTCAGCACCTCGGCGGCCTCCTCCTGGCCCGCGAAGTCCAGCGCCGCGGTCGGCTCGTCCGCGAGCAGCACGCCCGCTCCGGCCGCCACACACCCCACCGCCCGCGCCAGGTGCATACGCTGCAACTGACCACCCGAGAGACTGCCCACCGGCCGGTCCGCCAGACCGCCCATGCCCAGCCGTTCGGCCGCCCGTTCCGCCTCCGCCAGGTCGCCGCTGCTCGCCAGCAACTCCCGTGCGAGCAACGGAAAGCGCCCGGGGGCCGGCCGCTGCGGAATCCACCCGCACGCTCTTCTCCGCCACGCCCACTCGGCGGCGCTGCGGCAGCCCCGGCCACCGACCACGATCTCCCCGTCGACCTGCCGGTGCAGACCGAGCACGGCCCGCAGCAGCGTCGTCTTCCCCGACCCGTTGGTGCCGGTCAGAGCGATCCGCTCACCGGCCCCGACCTCCAGATCGACCCCGGTCACCGCTTCCAGGCGGCCATGGCGACACACCACCCCCCGAAGCCGCACCTCGAGGCCGCCCGCACCGCCGGGCTGCCGCTCCGCTGGGGACCCTGACCGCTCCTCGCTCCGTTCCACAGCCCACTAGTCGGGCCACCGGCGTACCGAGTTCCCGCGGAGCCGGTGGTATTTCTGCCGACGGCCTCCCCGGATCGTCCTGCGCACGGCCTGGCTCGCCACCTCTTGCGTACGGACCGGCTCGCCACCTCTTGCGTACGGACCGGCCCGCCACGGCCGGCCTGCGGCTCGTCCCGCCACACCGGCGTCCGCTCCTCAGCGGCTCCGCGACGACCGGCGCCGAAGGCCGTGAGCACAGGAAAACGGGAACGGCGCCGAACCACCCCGGCCACTCGCACGTCCTACACGGGGATGCCGCAACCCGCCCGGCTCGGGATACGGTGACGAGGCAAGTCGAACACGCATATGACTATCCCCTGCGTACAGGTCTGGTGGAGGACGCACATTGTCGGATGAGGGGCGGCTCATTGCCGGGCGCTACCGGCTCACCGAGCACGTCGGCCGCGGCGGCATGGGCACGGTGTGGCGTGCCGTGGACGAGGTCCTCGGCCGCCAGGTCGCGCTCAAGCGACTCCACACGCAGCCGCACCTGGCCGATGACGAGCTCGCGACGCTGTACGAGCGCACGCGCCGTGAGGCGCGCAGTGCCGCCCGCATCACGCATCCGAACGTGATCGTCGTCCACGACGTCGTGGACGACGACGGCCGGCCCTGCATCGTCATGGAGTACGTCCCGCCGCCCACGCTCAGCGAGCTCCTGAAGGGCGGCAGGACCATCGGGCCCGAGGAGGCGGCCCGCATCGGCCTGGACATGGTCGCCGCCCTGCGGGCCGCGCATGCCGCCGGCGTACTGCACCGCGACGTCAAGCCCGGCAATGTCCTCCTGGGCGGGGGCGAGCGGGTGGTGCTCACCGACTTCGGCATCGCGATGACGGCAGGGGCGTCGACGCTGACCAAGACCGGCGAGATGGTCGGGTCGATCGACTACATGGCAGCGGAACGTGTCCGCGGACGGAAGCCCGGGACGGCTTCCGACCTGTGGGCACTGGGCGCGACGCTGTACCAGGCGGTGGAGGGACGGCCGCCGTTCCGACGTGCCACCGCGATGGAGACCGCGTACGCCGTCGCCGTCGACCCGCCGGAGCCGATGAAGCAGGCCGGCCCGCTGGAACCACTCATCGCGGCCCTCCTGTCCAAGGAACCCGACGACCGGCCGTCGGCGGACCGGACGGCGCAAGCCCTGCGGGACACGCTGTCGGGCGGGTCGACGGTGGTGGCACCGCCGGCCACCGGTGCGAGCTCCCCCGCGGACCCGAAATCCTTCGGCAGCGAAGACGCACCCCGGGATCCCGAGCCGGGCGGTCCGGGTTCAGAGCCGGGCGGCCCGGATCCCGAGGTGGGCCGTCGGGCCTCCGGCGACGTGTCCGGCGGCGCGTCCGTACCCCCGGCACCACCGGCGGCGCCCACACGGACCACCGCAGGCCAAGGGCGGCGCCGGGCCCGCAGGCGCCTCCTCCTCGCGTCGACCGCCGTCACCGTGACCGCCGCGGCCACAGCCGGGGTGCTCTATGCGGCCTCGCACCGCAGCACGGGCACACCCGATACCCCTGCCCCCAAGAGCCATCACACCACCACCCCCTCCTCGGAGGTCTCGCCCGTGCCCCAGGGCTTTCACCAGGTCAAGGAGGCGAAACTCGGTGTCTCCTTCCCCGTTCCGGACGGCTGGAAGGCCAGGGTGCGGACGGCCGAGCAGGTCACCTACATCGACCCCACCGAACTGGTCGAGATCTCTGTCCGGACAGTGGCTCCCGCGGGCCCCAACCCGGTGTCCCACTTCGCGGACAAGGAAGCGAACACGAAGGCCAACTACCCCGTCTACCGCAGGCTGCGCATGCAGCAGACCGCATTCCGGGGCCAGCCGGCGGCGGTATGGGAGTACGCCTTCCAGGGACGGGAGCGCGGCTTCCGCGCCGTCGAACTCGGCTTCGGCCACGAAGGCCGCCGGGAGTACGACATCTCCGTCTCGGCACCGGAACGGAAGTGGGACGGCTATCGCCCCGTCTTCGACAAGGTCAGGGACAGCTTCCTCCCGGCCAGGTCCTGAGCCCCTGGCCCGCTCCTGAGCCCCTGGCCCGCTCCTGAGCTCCGGCCGGCCCCTGAGCCCCGGTCGGCTCCTGAGGCGGCCGTTCCGGATACCCCGGCCCCGCGTTCCGTGGCGGGATGTGCCGTACGAGGCTCATCCCCCGAACTGGCGCCACGCTCACTCCACATGCCTCAGTGGAGAGGGTGGGACCGCTGGCGCCGATCAGGCGGGGCAAAGCTCAGCCCGTTCTCGTCGAGGGCATTGAAGACGGTCACCCGACCCACCCCGAAGACGAAGCTGACGTCGACGTTTCCCCGGGCCAGATCCCTGCCTGCCCATTCGAGCAGTTCGACCCTGGTGAGGGACAGGCCCCGCAGAGCGTGCAGTCCGGGAAGAGGCTCGGTACGCCACTGCAGGTCGAAGCCGGGCCACCGGACCTGACCGCCGGGGTCGATCGTGTTCCATGTGAGGGAGAGGTCGTCGAACTTCTGGTGATTGATCTCGACCTGCTCGCCCTCGAAGTCGAACAGAACCGGGCAATCACAGAACCACTCGTCGTCCTGACGGTCCCAGACCATCCAGACGCCCGTCAGAGTCCGGCCGGCAAGGCCACGCAAGCGATGCGCGTGCTCGCGCACGACGTCACGGCGGCGGTTCAACCACAACGGCTGGTATCCCGCGATGCCAAAATCGAACATCGCGACATCTTGCCAGAGCTACCTCATGACAGCTCGACGCGGCAGTGCTGCCCCGGCCAGAGCTGGGAACGCGATCACACCGACCAGGCTGGGAACGAACCCCGGATCGCCGGCTCCCGACTGCAGCAGGGTCGCCAAGAGCTGGGTACCGGCCAGCACCGCCAGCCCGAGGTAGAGCCACCCTGCCCAGGCGGGGCCCGTCGGCGGTGTCCTGCTCGCGCTGCGTTGGTCCATTGCACACGTATGCCCGGCGAATGCCGTTCCAAGGCACTGAGGACAGGATCCAGGCTGCTCTCGCCACGAGTGCAGCCAGCAACAGCACTCCACTGCCGGGCGCAGCCTTCCGCTCCGCTTCCGTCGGGTCGCACATGGGCTGCGCCGGGCAGTGGTCTCCGCAGGCCCGGCAGCGGTCTCCGCAAGACCGGGCAGCGGTCTCCGCAAGACCGGGCAGCGGTCTCCGCAAGACCGGGCTGCGGTCTCCGCAAGACCGGGCTGCCGTCAGGTGTCAGCGGCCGACGGCCCGGCGGAGCTGGTCCTTGTTCATGGTGGAGCGGCCCTCGACGTTCTTCTTCTTGGCCTCTTCGTAGAGCTGGTCCCTGGTCGGGCCGCCGGGCCCGCGGTGGGAGCGTTCGCCGCCGCGTTGCGGAGCGGATTTCGGGTCGCGGAGGGAGGCCTTGGAGGCGGTCCTGGCTTCGCCGGAGCGGGCGCGTTCCTTGTTCACGGTGCGGGCGGCGATCTCCTTGGCCCGCTTCTGCGGGGTGCCACGCTCCTCGGCCTGTTCCTTGATGTGTTCGTACTGCCGTTCACGCTTCTTGCTTGATCCTGCAGGCACGGCTCCTCATCCCTTCTTCTGTCGGCCTTCCGGCGGCTGTGCCGTGGGCAGTACCAGTCCACGTCCGGTGGGCCGGCGCCGCCACCCGGGCGGCGCCGGCCGTCGTCAAAAGATTTCGTCGGCGCCGCCGTCGGCTCCGACGGTGACGGTCCCGCCCTGGGCCCGGCAGGGACCGGGTCCTCGGGCGCCGGGCCGACGGCCGCGGGACCACCGACCCACCGGGCCACCGGGCCACCGGGCCACCGGGCCACCGGGCCACCGGGCGCAAACGCCTTCCGCTTGCGCATGCGTTACGTAGCTGGTTGTCCCCACGCCTTCACGGGCGGCTGAGGACAGGAGAAGAGGTCTGCGCCAGAATGCGGTCGGCGGCGGCGAGTGCGTCGCCGATCTCCGTGGTCGCGGTGGCCACGCACAGGGTGTACGACACGTCGTCCAACTGGGTGGCGGACCGGCGAGTTGACCTCTCCGCGTGCGCCAAGCGCGCATCGGCATACCGGCTCAGAAGGGTCCGCACGTCCTTGGGGTCAGGCATCAGCATGATCCAGGCTCCTTATCGAGTCTCCCTCAGGGTGTTTCCTCGAAGGCGGCAGTCATGCCTCCGGTGGCACCATTCCTGCCTTCACGGAGCTCAGGTGCCGAACAGTCAGGACTGTGGGCCCGGCCGTGCGGCCTGCCGAAGACCGGCACAACCGCCGGCATCGGCTACCGGGGCAATGCCTCGGGTCGCGGGGACGGGGGCCACGTCGTAGACAGGAGGCAGCAAGGCCACCGTCTTGCCGCCTGACGCACCTGGGGCCCGAGGTGTCGTCCGGCGCCGTCTGGCATCGTCCGATGCCATCCGACGTCGTCCGGCGCCGTCCAAAGGATTTTCAGCGCACGACCGACGGAGGCCTGGATGCCTGAGCTGCCCGATGTGGAGGCCTTCCGAAAGATTCTCGACTCCTGCGCGCGGGGCGTCTGCCTGCTGCGGATCGATGTGCACGACGCGGGTGTACTGAACGGCGTGAGCGCCCGGCGACTGCGGCGTTCGCTGGAGGGACGGCGCCTCGCCGAGCCCGAGCGGCGGGGAAAATGGCTGGTGGCCCCCACCGAGGGAGGCCCGACCCTGATGCTGCACTTCGGCATGACCGGGCAGCTCGTCTGCTGCCAGCCGGCCGAGCCTCTGCATCCGCACGACCGTGTCACTTTCGCCCTCGCCGACGACCGGCAGCTGCGCTACCGCGATCAGCGCAAACTCAAAGGCCTCTGGCTGGCCGACGAACCCACCCTCGCGCGCATGATGAAGGATCAGGGCCCCGATGCGCTGACGGTCGACCGCTCCGGATTCGGCGAGGCCCTGTCCGGTCGGCGCGGCGGCATCAAGTCGGCGCTTCTCAACCAGTCGGTCCTGGCCGGCCTCGGCAATCTGCTGGCGGACGAGATCCTGTGGCGTGCGAAGCTGCACCCCGCCCGGCTCGTCGGCTCACTCACCACCCAAGAGCTGGACCGGATGTATACGACCTTGCGACGGACACTGCGTTCGGCGGTGGCGGCCGGCCGGGTGCCACCACGCAGGACCTGGCTCACCGGCCACCGTGACGATGCCGATCCCGTCTGCCCCCGCTGCCGCGAACGGCTCTGCGGCGGACGCTGGGCCGGACGGCACACAGTGTGGTGTCCTCGGTGTCAGCAGGCACCGGATCGGGTCATGTCACGTCGGTGAGCTGTCGGTTGGACTATCGTCGGGCACATGGCACTGTCGTTGCGAGAACGAGAGCAGTTTCTGGCGGAACCTCACATCGGTGCGCTGTCGGTCGTCGAGCGGCCGGATCGCGCACCGCTGACCGTACCCATCTGGTACCACTACACGCCGGGCGGCGAACTGTGGGTGCGTACCGGGCCTGATTCCCGGAAAGCGCGGGCAATCCGGTCCGCAGCCCGCTTCAGTCTGATGGTGCAGCGGACCGAGCCGACCGTGCGCTACGTGTCGGTGGAGGGACCGGTCACCAGGACAGAACCGGACAACCGCGAGCGGTCCTGGGAGATGGCCGCGCGGTACCTCCCACAGGACAAGGTCGCCGACTTCGTGGAGTACGAGCACACCCAACTCGGGGAGCACGTCGTCATCTGCATGCAGCCGGAGCACTGGGTGTCCGCCGACCTGGGATCCGTCTGATCACCATGGCGCAGGCCGCGCCCCTCTACTGCTGTCCTCCTCTCCCCTTGCTCCCCTTGCTCCCCCTGCTCCCCTCTCCCCTGATTGCCCGCGGAGGACGGGCAGGCCGGCGGCGATCTCCGTAATGAGCGAGCGGTCCGCTTCTACGAGCGCTATGGGTTCAAGACCACAGGCGAGCGAGAGCTCTGGCGCGGAAGGCTGCCGAACGTGCGCATGACTCGCGCCGCCGAGTCGAGTGACAACCTCACCAGCGTCACGCGGGACCAGCTCACCTGATGGGTGCTTGAGCCCACCCTCCTGCGCATCGCTCGATCCTTCCGGCGCGCCCCTCCCCCCCCCACACCCTGCAACCAGAGACGTTCAGGAGACGACGCCGCTGCCGGCCGGGCAGCGGGGAGGGAGTGCTGTGACCGGGTCGGAGGTCGAGGAGACCACGTGGAAAGCCGACGGGACCGTGCGGGAAGCCGACGGGACCGTGCGGGAAGCCGAGGGGACCGTGCGGGAGGTCGAGCGGCGCAGTGGAGCCCGGTGGGCGCTGGTCTCGGTCGCTTTGGGTGTCTTCTGCATCCAGCTCGACTCCTTCGCCCTGAACCTGGCCCTGTCGCACATCAAGTCGGAACTCGGCGTAACCAGCGGGCAGTTGCAATGGGTGATCAGCGCCTACCTGCTGTCGTGCGGCACGCTGATGTTGGGCGCGGGCCGGATGAGTGACCTGTTCGGCCGACGCCGTCTGCTGATGGCGGGGCTGGCGCTGTTCGGACTGGCGTCGCTGTGGTGCGCGCTGGCGCCCTCGCTGCCGGTGCTGGTGGCGGCCCGCATGGCGCAGGGCGCGGGCGGCGCGTTGATCATGCCGGCCGGGCTGGCACTGCTGACGAACGTGTTCCCGCCCGCCGTACGCGGCCGGGCCACGGGGTGGGCGCTGGGTATCGGCGGCCTTGCTACCGCCTGCGGCCCGTTCGTCGGAGGTGCCCTGACCGACATGGTGTCGTGGCGGGCGGTGTTCTGGCTCAACGTGCCGCTGGGGGTGGCGGCTGCGTTCTGCGCCCGCCGGGCCCAGGAATCGCGGGACACCACGGCGTCCGAGCGCGTCGACTGGCCGGGCCTGGTCACCGGGACCGCCGCCATCGCGGCCCTGGCCGTCTTCATCGACCGCGGTCCGGTGTGGGGCTGGGTGTCCCCCGCCGGCGTCGGCACGCTGGGCCTGGTGGCGCTGGCGCTGGCGGCCTTCGTACGCATCGAACTGTGCACTGCCGAGCCGCTGATCGCCCCCGCGCTCTTCCGTAATGGCGCCTTCGTCGCGTTGACCGCGGCGGGCGCGGTGGCCAACGCCGCGACCGTGGTATTCCTCTTCGTCGTGCCGCTCTTCCTTCAAGAGGGCCGGCAGTTGACGCCTTGGGCGGCCGGGGTGGCATTCCTCGGCCCCGCGGTGGCCATGGCGGCCGCGGCGCCGTTCGCGGGCCGGGTGGCCAGCGCCCGCGCCGTACCGGTCATGGCGACGAGCCTGGGGGCGGGCGCGGTGGTGCTGCTGGGCGCGGCGTTCATCTCCGGACTGCCGCCGTATCTCGCGGCGGTCACCGCCGGCGGGGCGGCGCTGGGCGTCGGCAATGCCCTGACGCTGACCGCCACCCAGGGCGTCATCCGACCCGAACGCGCCGGTGAGGCCTCCGGGTTGACCAAGACCGTCATCACCGTCGCGGCCGGGCTGGGCGTGGTTGCCGCAGGCTCCGCGGCCGATCCCGGCAGCACCGCGGCCACTGGCGATGACGGACCGCTGGCGGTGGCAGGAGCCTGCTGTCTGGCGGCCTGCCTCCTGCTGCTCCTCTGGAGGTGGACCCGGCGACACGGCCCGCGCACTCGGCAGCCGCGAGAACCGGTGCCCTCGGCTGCCAAGGGCGGAGTGCGCTGACCCCGGTCCGGACTCCGACACGACCCGTCAGCGCGGGCAGTTGGCGACCTTGTCCGGCAGCTTTCCCCCGACCAGATACCTGTCGACGGCTCGGTCGGTGCACGTGGACGGATTCTCCGAGGGGGCGTAAGCCGCGTGCCCATGGCCCTTGCGTACCAGCAGCGAGCTGTGGGCCAACTGCCGGTGCACCGCTTGCGCGTTGGCCAGCGGAGTCTGCGTATCGTCGGTGTAGGACACCAGCAGCACCGGCGGCGCCCCGGATGCCTTGACCGGCTCGGCCGCACCGGTGGGAGCGACCGGCCACGTCGCGCAGTCGATCATCTGCCAGGCGAAGGAACGCCCGAACAGCGGCGACTGCTTGGCGAACGCGTCGGCGGTGTCGAGCATCGCCTTGGGGGACTTCGGCGCGGACGGGGAGTCCAGGCACAGCACCGCCGGCATGCTCGAGGACTCGTCTTCCTCGGCTTGCTCCTCCTGTGGCGTCGGCTTCTCACCACCGCTCCCGCCGGCCGTCTCCTTGTCGAAGCGCTCGAAAGCGGTCCCGTCCCCGTGCAGGGCGGCGACCAGCGCCTTGGTCAGCGGCTTCCAGCTCGCTTCGTCCGTCACCGCCGTGTTCAGGTACATGGACAGAGCGTCGTCGGTGAATTCCTCGCCGTCGGCCCCTCGCAGTGGCTTCCGCTCCAGCTTCTTGGCGAACCCGGTGACCCTCCGCACAATCTCACCGGATGTGGCTCCCAGACGGTCGTCCCCGCGCGCGACGAGATCTCGGGCGTAGCGACGCATCGCGTCATCGGAGGTCTTGACGTCGCGGCGGGCAACCTGCTGCATGTCGGCCGCGGGGTTGACGACACTGTCGAGCACCATCCGGCCCACCTTGTCGGGAAACAGCTTCATGTACTGCTGGCCGAGGAAGGTGCCGTAGGAGAAGCCGGTGTAATTCAACTTGGCATCGCCCAGGACCGTACGCAGCACATCCAGGTCGCGCGCGACGCTCACGCTGTCCATGTGCGCGAAAACAGCACCACTCGCCCTCTGGCAGGCCTGGCCGCGCTTGGTCGCATCGGCGAACACCTTCTCGGCCTGCGCCTCGGTACGCGGCGGGTTCTCGGGCTGCTGCGGCACGCCGTCGGGGCACTTGATCTGCCCGGAACCGGCCATGCCCCGAGGGTCGAAGCCGACGAGGTCGTAGCGGCCGCGGGCCTGGGTGCCGGCCCGCCAGTTTCCGTCGGCCACGTCAGCCGCGCCGCCCGCGCCGGGTCCGCCGGGGTTGTAGAGCAGTGACCCCAGCCGGTGGCTGTGGTCCTTTGCCCGCACCCGCGACACCCGGAGTTTGACGGTCTTCCCGTCCGGGGCGGCGTAGTCCACGGGCACCTTCACCCAGCCGCACTCCGCGCCGGGTACGGCCTTGGGGGTGACGTCCGCGCCACAGGCCGTCCACTGGATCTTCTGCTGCGTGAAGCGCGCGGGCAGCACCGGGGCGGATGTGTTCCTGCCCTTGGCGCTGCCGGGCTGGGACGCCGCGGCGCCGCCGACAGCGCAGACCGTCACCACCAATGTGGTGCCGGCCAGCACACCGGCCGTCAAGGCCATGGACTTGCGGGGGATGGGCATCGCCGTTCTCGCTCTCTCGCTGGTCCCGGGAAGGATGCGCACAGGCGTCACGGCCGCGCTATCGGCCCCGTCACAATTGGGCACGGGGCATACGCAGTGTCAACGGGGGGCCACGCATCGCCATCGCCCGGGGTGACACCAGCCACTCCGGATCACCTGGTGGATGCAACACTCCACTCAGCGTGTTCCTCAGCGCGGCGACAATTACCGCCTTGTCCCTTGTATCCGTCCTATCTCTCGGCTCCCTCGGCTCCCTCAGCTCCCTCAGCTCCCTCAGCTCCCTCAGCTCCCTCGGGTGCCTGGAGGTGCCATCGATGCCCACCGGGGCGCCCCGGCGGCGGTCACCCGGTGCAGCAGGCGCGGCAGATCTCCGTAGCCGTCGGGCGCGTAGTGCTGGGTGCTGCGGTTGCCGAAGAGGACGAGGTCACCCGTCTCGGGGGGCACACGGACCACCGGGTGGGCGGCGCGGTACGTGCGCGAGACGAACTGCTCGCGGCGCTGGGCCGCCTTGCCGGTCTTCGGGGCGGCGTAGACGTAGGCGTTGGTGTGCACCCGCCCGCAGCTTGTCCGCGAGCTCGCGCAGCGGCTCGGGCAGGTCCCGGTAGGCCCCGGCCGAGTTGGCGATCAGGTCACGGGCCGAGCGGACCGGAAGACGTCCACCATCGCAGCCGTACGCAGCCCCTTGCCGTTCTGGCTGGGCCCAGCAGGAGGGGCCGGAGGTCATCGCCGAGCTGACGCGCCGCGCGCTTGACTATCTGCGTATCGATGAGCCGTGAAGAGGCTGTAGTCCCGCGCAGCCCGGAGCGCGGCGTCAGCTGCCCCGCCGGTCGGGCCGAGCGTGCCACGACCAGCAAGAACCAGGTCAGGCCCAAGTCAGACCCAAGTCAGGCCCAAGTCAGGCCCAGGGCAGACCCAAGTCCGCCAAGGGCCATGAGTACGGTCTCGCAGAAAGCCTTCCCTCTCCATCACCACGACGACCCATGTGCGGGCCTTCTCCACCACGTCCGGAGTACCGAGCGTCAACAGTGCTTCCCCGGCCGGATCCCGGGCATCAGTGACATCGGCCAGGTGAGACGCCGCCCCCTCGGGTGACAAGGGATGGGGGTGCGGGTCATTGCCGAGATGGGCCGCGATCCGGTAGGTCAGGGTGACGCGTGACGCTCTTCTTCAGCGCCCTGGCGAAGTCGGCGTAGGTCGACAGGCGGCGCTCCTCCCAACGGGCCGCCTGCTCGCGACGGAAGCGGGCTTGATCGCCGGGCATGCTCGCCAAGTACGACCCAAGGGCGCCGATCACCACGCCGATCAGGGCGGGGAGCTGTTGTATGAACGCCGACATGACCCCACGGTATATCGCGGGTACAGACCTGACTTGGCGTTGCGTCACTTCGCAAGTCCTCAGCAGCCGGCCAGTTGGCACGATAGCCACACATCCGGGCGCTCTCGTGGCAAAGTGACCCGCATGTCCCTTTCCCCACGTCGACGACGAAGACACTTCTCCGCCGCACTCCTCCTGAGCGCCGCGATACCCCTCACCGCCTGCGGCCAGCAGCGCATCGCGGCCGACGCACCCAGCGCATCAACCACCGCATCCACCGATGCATCCCCCGGCGCCGGCCCCTCCGCGCCCGCTGCCACGCCATCCGGCGCCACCCCGTCGTCCCCCTACGTGGAGCCCGGAGCGCACGACGGAGCCCCGCACTACAACGAGAACAACGCCGGCCGCCAGCCCCGCGACATGTCCCCCGCCAGTGAGAGGGACGCCCAACGGGAAGCCCACCGCATCGACCCTGTCCTCAAACGCCTGTGGACGCAGAGGAAGTGGGACCCCAAGACCGTTCGCTCGGCGATGCTCGCGCTCGGCTACAAAGAACAACGCACCGACGCCACAGGCAAGCGACTCGACGCATACCTTGAGGTGCGTGAGATGGAACGCCGCTTCGAGACCGACCACTACGTCACCCCCGAAGGCGCCCAGATCGGCCTCTACATCCACAAAGACGCCTGCGTCACCGCATTCGTACAGAAGACGAACTATCAAGTGCAGGTCAACGGGCCTTACATGGAAACCGGCTGCTTCGCGCCACCCTTCGCCCACTGACCAGCAGCGCCCTCGACCGGCAGCCAGCAAGCAGCAACCGGCCACCGGCCACAGCAGGCCGGCCTGGACAGACGCAGACGCCGGCACCTGACCCCTCGGAGGCGACAGCGCCCCGCCCAGAGCGAGCGGAGCACCATCATGTGGCGGCCAGGTCGGCCCAGGCGATCCGTGACCACTGCCACGCCGTGCTGCTCCTGATCCTGCGCCGACACCCTCGGTGGAATCTTCCCAGCACACGCCTGCCGCCCCCGGAGGCAGCAGGCGACAGACGGTAGATGGTAGACGGCAGACGGCAGACGGCAGACGGCAGACGCAGACGGCAGACGGCAGCGAAACGGATCTCGATTCCCTATCGGTCCGCCGCCGCCCAGACCGCCTGAGGGCCGGGGGCTCGCTCCGGCCCTCAGGCCCGACAGTGGCCGGGCTCGCGCACTCCTCCCCCAGCTCGGGGGATTTTTCCTCTTGTCCCGAATTGGGTGGTTGCGTGTATTGTCCGCAGAGGCAGTTCCCGCACGCGATGGAACTGGGAGACGTAATGAAGAAGATCATCGCGATAGCGTTCATCACTGCACTGTTCGGCGCCGGGAGCGCCGGCATCGCCTCCGCGGCCACCGCGTCGCCGGGGCCTCCCCCACCAGGCCGTGACACCGTCACCACGACGTTCCACTGTCCCGCCCCGCACGGCACCTTCACGATCACGGCAGACCCGTGGGTGATGGGCCAGTATGAGTGGTATTACGGTGAGCACGGCTGCACGTACAACCCGTAGCAACGGCCGTCGACAGGCCGGCGGTGCCACCCAGCAGGCCGGGCAGAGGTGCGGCCGCGGCACCCAGCAGAACTGGGCGCCACCGAGCTGCAGCACGTCAGCAGGTCAGCAGCCTGCCGAGTGCCGGTTCGGTGGGGCTAGCCCCACCACCGACCCGGGGGTGGGGCGGATGGTCGCCGTCCCTGCCGGCAGGAAGGCTTGGGGCATGGGACAACACAAGCACAGGTCTGCTCTCGCCGCCTTACTCCTTTCGCTCGGCGCGGTGGTCGCTGCCGCTCCCCCGTCCTCGGCACGGTCGCCGGTGCCCGCCCTGGAACGCGATGCGCACCCGCTGCGCACCACCGACCCCCGGGGGAACCTGGACGATCTGCGTCCGGTCGGCCGCATGGTGAAGGGCGCCCGGGTGGTGGGTCTGGGCGAGGCCACTCACAGCTCCCATGAATTCTTCGCCATGAAGCACCGGGTCTTCCGTTACCTCGTCGAGGAGAAGGGTTTCCGCAGCTTCGCCCTGGAGGGAAGCTGGAGCACCGGATTGCGGCTCAACGACTATGTGCTGCACGGCAAGGGTGACCCGCGGCGGATCATGCACGAGGAGTTCCAGAACAGCTACTCCTGGTGGAACAACTCCGACTACCTGAACCTGCTGCGATGGATGCGGAGTTACAACCGTCTGCATCCACACGATCCGGTGCAGTTCATGGGCGATGACTTCGGGTACGCCGGCCCGGAGCTCTACGACAAGGTGACCGCCTATGTGGCCAAGGCCCACCCGTCGTTGCTGCCGCGCTTTGCCGAGCTCTATCGCGGCTTGCGGCCCACCACCACCGTAGACGCCCATATGAATGCATATCAGAAACGGCCGCTGGCCGAACGCAAGGAGATCGCCCGCAGAACCGGACGCGCGCTGGACCTGCTCAAACGGCAGCGGCCCGGCGCGGGAACCGACAGGGAGGCGGACGCCTGGGCCGTACAGCACGCCACCGCTATCGACCAGACGGCCAGGGGGTACGCCTTTGACTTCGACGAGCCGCGACAGAGCGCGGCGGGCATGCGCTACCGCGATGCGGTCATGGCGGACAACGTGGCCTGGTGGCAGAGGCACACCGGAGACAAGGTCATGTTGTCGGCCCATGACGCGCACGTGGCCCTGCAGACCCCTGACCCGGAGCACTACCCCAAGATGCAAGGCAGCTTTCTTCGCGACAAGTTGGGCGCACGCTACGTGAGCATCAGCACGACCTTCGACCGGGGGTCGTTCCATGCCACCGGAGACGACGGAAAAGTGCGGACCTACACGGTGGGTCCCGCGAAGCCGGGCAGTAATGAGTACACCCTCGACCGGGTACGCCACCGCGACTACGTCCTGGACCTGCGAACCGCCCCGCCCGCGGCCCGCGCCTGGCTGGCCACGGCCCGCCCCACCAAGAGCATCGGCACGGCCTATCCCGGTCCCGGTGTGGAGTACCCGATCGCGCTCGCGCGGTCGCACGACGTCCTGGTCCATCTGCACGAGGTCGGCGCCGCCCGGCTGCTGGCCACCCCGTCACCCGGCGGAAGGTGAGCCTCCGGCATCCGCTGCGGTGGACCGGGCGGGGCGGTCACCAGGTCGGTGAACAGGGCGACAGGCGGCCACCGGTGGCACGGCCAGAGGGCGGCGGGCAGAGGCACGGCGAGTGGCGCAGGAGCATGTCGCCGCGATCGAAGAGCGTGAGCGGAGCCGGAATTGAGCGGAGCGGAGCGGGACGGGAGCGCAGCGGAGCAGGACGGGAGCCGGAGCGGGACGGGAGCCGCAGCGGGCCCGTACGCGCAAGGACCTGTGCAGGCAAGGGGCCGGCCCGCCGAAGTGTCGGCGAGCCGGCCCGGCCCGGCCCGGAAGCGCTCAGTCAGGCCCGAGCAGACCGCTCATGTGCCGGAGCACCTTCGCGCAGCCGGAGGCCGAGCCGCCGCTCCGGCCCGCCGTGCGGCGGCTCCGGTCATCGTGCGGTCCCTTCCCCCGGTACGCCGCCGGGAGGCGGGCAGTTCTCGGTGATCTTGTACTTGAGCGCCCGGGGGTAGTCATGCCGCCCGAGCTGCACCCGTACGACGACCGGGCCCTGGTTGACCGTGTCGGTGGGCTCGGCGATCCGCTGGAGCAGGGTGGCGAGTTCGTTGTGCGTGCGGACGGTGAAGCCGTTCATCGGGTGCTTGGCGGAGCCGAAGACCTCCGCAAGCTTCTCGTACCGCCAGGGGTGCAGTTCGTTGTAGAACTCGGCGCCGTCGGAGGGCGGTGTCCCCTCCCGGTAGTAACAGGGTTGGACGAGCATCTGCTCGATGCCGTAGAAGCCCTCGTTGTCCAGGACGAAGACCACCGGCCGCAGACCGTGCCGTGCGTGGGTGGACATCTCCTGGCACGTCTCCTGGAAGGAGCCGTCGCCGACGAAGACCAGCGGTCGCTTGTCCGCCTGGCGCCGGCCGAGCGCCACGCCGGTGGCCGCGCCGACCGAGTAGCCGATGGACAGCCAGCTGTTCTGCGCCACGTACGAGGCGCGCTCCGCCATTCGCAGATTCATCGAGCCGATCAGCGCGAACGCCGCGTCGCACACCACCGTGAACGGGTTGGTGCGCTCGCCCCGGGACTCGCTGGTCTGCGCTTCGAGGAAGGCGTTGAGGTGCCGGAAGAGGCTGTCGTACGTCAGGTTCTGCGGGTACGGGCCGCCGGTCTGGGAGTCCAGGTAGGCGGCGGTGCTGCCGGGGACATCCAGGCCCTCGTCATGCGCGCGGGTGAAGTAGTCCGCCTCGAAGGCACCGCTTCCGAACTCGGTGACCAGACGTTCCCGTAGCGCGGGAATGAATTGGGCGAGCTGCACATCGGGGAAGTACGAAGCGCCGACGTGCACACCGTCGTGGGCGGCGACCGTCCAGTCGTCGCCGATCGACCGTGCACCGCCGAGGTTCTTCGAGGTCGCCCACGTGCCCAGTCCGATGCGGCAGCCCGCATTGTTGAAGACCTCGGCCACCTCCGGGCTGCTGGCCTTGCCGTTGTAGACGCCGGAGAAGCCCGGGGTGTACTCGGAGACCACGGACTTGGCGCCGACGGTGGTGCAGAACGGGATGCGGGTTTCGCGCACCAGCTTTTCGAACTCGTCGGACAGCCGGAAGCGGTCGATCTCCTCGCCGGCCCACAGGATCGGGTTGCGGTGGTGCCGCACCAGCTCCATGCACGCCGTGACCGCCTCGTCGAGCATGCGCTGGTTCTTGGCGGTGACGGGCCGCTCCCGCCGCGTCAGCCGGCCCTGGGGTGCGGGGCACCGCGCCCCCCAGACGTCGTCCATGACCTCCAGATAGACCGGCCGGCGGTGGGAGAGGCATGCGGTGATCGCACTGTCGATCTGGGTGGGGGCCAGGCCCGGGTTGGAGATCGCCTGGGCGTCCACCGTCACCTGGCGGTACACCTCCAGGTTGCTCTCGGGCCGCTGGGACATGTGCGAGGTGAGCAGGCCGATCGCCCGCTGATTGAGCCACTGCTCGTAGGACGGCGCGGCGTTGATGGCGATCAGCGGTACGTACTCGGCGAAGCCGCCGCCGATCGCATTGAGCAGGTTGAACGCGCCCACGCTGTAGGTGACCGCGACCGCGCCGATACCCTGCTCGCCGAGTTCGATCTGCGCGTCGGCGGACTTCACCCGCGCATACCCGTCGGCGGCCTGGCCCGCGCCGCCCTCGGTCGGGGTGCCCACCCAGCGCACCGTGGTCTTCTCGTGCAAGGTCGACAGGAACGGGCCCAGATGGTCGCCCGGAACGCCGAACAGATGAGTGATGCCGAGCTGTTCCAGCCTGATGGCCAGGTACTCGGCGACGGTGCAGGTCGGTGCGGTGGTCATGAGGTCACCACGTCCTCTCGCGACGGGGCCGATCGTGTGGCGCCTGCCCGGCGCTCTCGGGGGGCCGCGGTCGGCGCGGCAGCGGCGCTCTCGTACGCCGCGGAAGACTCGTGAACCGTGAGGGCGGCGCGTACGGCCGTCTCCACCGCGCCTTCGATCCAGGCGTGTTTGAGCGACACATGCTCACCGGCGAAGTGCACAGGCCCCTCGGCCCGGACCGCGTCGAGGTGGAAGCTGGTCATCTGATGTGGGGTGTAGACGGCCGCCTCACCACAGGCGTACGGGTCGCGCAGCCAGCTCTGGGTCTGGCCGGCACCGGTGTAGAAGACCTCGATCCGGCGGCCGTGCACCGACTGGAGGTTGAGCAGGGCGTAGCTGTAGCGCTCGGCGTCCTCGAAGGAGTCCCAGCGGGCCGCGTCGTCCGACCAGGAGTAGCCGGCCAGTACCACGCCTCCCTTGCTGCCGGGAACGGGGTGCGAGGGGTAGTACATGAAGCGGTTGGGGTTGTCGGTGGTGGAACCACCACCGACGGCCTGGGTGGCCGGCCGCACGCCACCGCGCAGCGAGGAATTTCGGTAGTACTCCACCTGCTCCTGGCTGATCCGCTTCTCGTCCACGCTCGGATGGGCGCCGAGCAGGCCGGTGGGCAGATTCCGCACGTTCTGCGGCACGGACACCGCGGCCTCGGCGTCGTCCTCGCCCCACTGCTGGTAGTACTCGTACAGACCGGGTGCGATGGCGTCCAGCTCCCGCTTCCAGTCCGCCTCGGTGAACTCCCACCAGCGGCAGGAGAATTCCAGGAGCACCTTGGTGGCCTGGTCGTAGTGCGTCTCGATGACGGCGCGGCGCTTCTTGTAGGAGAACGGCGGGGTCACGGTGGTGAACCGCAGGCTGGAGAACGGGATGGTGACGATCGCCAGGTCGCCGGTCCAGGTCTGCGGTTCTCCGTACGGATCGCCCTCCGGCACGGTCTGGATGGCGACGGCGGGGCCGCCCGGCCCGGCGAGTCCGCCCTGGTGGCCGTCGCGGCCCGGATCGTAGTACTCCAGCCGGACCATCCGCTGGCCCATCACGATCTGGTCCCGCAGATTCTTGGCGAGTGCTTCCGGAAGCTGCCGGCTGCCGCCCTCGATCTCCCAGTACGTGGCGGCGGGGTCGATGTCGCTGCGGCCCAGGAAGCTGTGGAAGAACGCGAGGTGCAGCCGCGAGGTCATGTTCTCGATCGTGCCGATCGCCTCGATGGCCTCATCGCTGAACCCGGCGTACTCGCGCAGGAAACGGCCCATCGAATAGCCGTCGAAGTCCCGGATGACCTCGGCCCAGCCGGCCAGCCACTCCTGGAAGGGCTTGTTGACCCGGGTCCCGTCGCTCTGCAGCACGGAGTAGTAGTCGCGCACCGGCTCCAGTGCCTGGTGGACCATCTCGGCGACGGGCAGCCGCGATTCGCAGCCGGTGAGGTGGAAGCCCTCATTGATTGCGGACGGGTCCTTGGCGTACTGGGCACGCCGTACCTGCGTGCGATTGGTGCGGATCCAGGTGTTGTTGCGCTTGTCCGGGGCCCGGAACTCGGGACTGGGGGCACCGTTCGTCCAGACCTTGCCGTCCTTGAACGACTTGTAGATCACCGGCGGTAGCGGGGCGCTCTGGTTGCCGGTCGCCGGATCGATGTCGACGTTGAAGAACAGCCGTCGCTTCAGGCCGAGTTTGTCGATCAGCGCCAGGGTCAGCGGATGGAAACTGGGCAGGCGCATCGCCCCGGCCTCCGCGTACTGGGCGGGGTCGGTGAAGGGCGGCGGCTCGCCCTTCTTGGCGTGGAAGGTCTTGATCCGGCCACCGACCCGGTTGGCATTGGCCTCCAGAATCGTCACATCGTGCCCGGCGCGGGTCAGCAGTTCACCGGCGACCAGGCCGGCGATGCCTGCTCCGACGATCAGGATGCGCTTGGGGACGACGGCCGGCTCCAGCCCGTTGTCGATCAGTACGTCGAGATAGCGCAGCTTGAGGTCTTCATTGGCCGGCTCGGGGCCGACGAGCAGTAGTTCACGGGCGAGCTGCTGATACGTCTTCTCGGTGGCGCGCTCGGCTCCGGTGTGCTCACGGGGGAGGCCATGGCGGGTGTCGTTCATGACGGTGCCTCGATGGTGGTCACTGTTCTCCTTCAGTGGGCTTCTGGTGCTTCGGGTGCTTCGGGTGCTTCCGGGGTTCCGGGGTTCCGGGGTTCCGGCGTGCCGGGGTTCCGGGGTTCCGGCGTGCCGGCGTGCCGGTGTTTCCGGTGTTTCCGGTGTTTCCGGTGTTTCCGGTGTTTCCGGTGTTTCCGGTGTTTGCGGTGTGCCGGAGCGTCGAGGGACTTCACGCACAAGCGCATCCAGCTCCTGACACGTGGACTTGGTAATGGACGTGGAAAGGGAACAAGGGCACGCCGAGGCAGCCGGCGCACGGCTGGTGGCGGCTGGTGGCGGCTTGTGGCGCCAGCCCAGCACCGAATGAACCACCTCGCAGAAGCACAGGCGTCAAACGGAGCACCAGGTCACTCGAAACGGCGAGTTCGCTTCGAAATCGGTGTATGACGTGGCGCGGCGACCATGTCGCGGAGGCGAGGGCCCGCTGCTCGCCGGATCCCCTGCCGGCAGCGGGCGCACGCGAAGGGAAAGGAGCCACCGGGCGGTCATCACCCCAGGTCAGAAGCCTTCAGCAGTCACACGTCAGACCGGTTTGGTACCAGCAGCCATACGGTCCGATACGGAGCACCCCCGGCCCCGATGCGCGGTCCGAGAGACCGGTCCGTGAGGCCGAGTGGCGAGACCGGGTGGCGAGACCCGGTGGCGAGACTTGGGACGTCGACCGAGTGGTCGGCCGAGTGGTCGGCCGAGTGGTCGGCCGAGTGGTCGGCCGGTGGTCTCTCCGCGTTCGGCGTATCGCTCGACGTGACCGACGAGGCGAGCGTGGCTGAACGCCGCCAGGTGATCGAGGACAGCGCCGGCCGTCTCGACGTGCTTGTCAACAACGCCGGGATCACCGGCAGTGCGCCGCAAATGCCCCCACGGTCAGCGTGACAACGGTACGGGCTCCGCGACACGAACATCCTGGTCAACGGTCACGCCCCCGCAACACACATCAATGCGCCTCAAAAAGAACCTGTGACGAGCGCGAAGAAGGCCAAGCGAGCAGTCGACTTCAGCGTTTCGCTCGATCGGGCGGCTGCCGAGGTGGCCTTTCTCGGGCTTGCCGCCCCCATCTGCGGCTACGGACGCTACGTCCGCCTCCCCGTAGAGGACATGGCCCTTAAACTCCGGTCATGTACGAGAACGGGGCGGACGCGCGGACGCTGTTCCGGGCACTGCATGATCACAACGGTCCCGATGCGCACGAGGCGGCCTCGGTGCCGTGGCTGGAACACGCCGGAGACGAATACCGCGGGTGGCTGGCGCGGGCCGCCTTCCCCGATGGCTGGTGGACCGGCAAGGCGGCGATGGGCGGGGGCAGGCCCCTGATCCGAGAGCTCTACGCCCTCAGCCGTGTGAGCGATGTCCTGCTCCTGGGGTTCCAGTCTGCCGGTGACATTGCCGGTACCACTTCGTCCGGACCGTCCCGGCCGGGCCGTCGTCTGGACTGGCCGGGGGTCTCCCGGTCCGAGTACGTCGACTTCTTCGCCAGGCTGGGCATGACGGCGTTCGACGACGAGGATGCGGCGGTGGGCGTATTCGACCCGTTCTTCCATGAGATCGTCGAGGTCGAGCAAGCCGACGACCCCGACGCCCCGATCCGGATCACGCGGGTCGTGTGGCCAGGGCTGATGCTTGGCGACCTGCTCTTCAGCCGGGCGGGGGTCCGCGTGCTGGCCGGGAGGAACCACGCCCAGCACGGCGTCGCCGACCGCTTCCCGCTGTACTGGACCTTCCGGCGCAACTACCGGCCCACGGTGGATGAATCCCATGGATGGGGTTCCCAGTCGCAGTGGGCCACCGACTTCCGCCTCGACTACCGCACGTCAACGGCCCAGCGGCTCAATGTCGCCGGCGACGCGGATATCGACGCTCCGCAGGCCCTCAGCGAAGATGCGGCACAGTTGACCATCGGCGAACGACGTGAACTCCTGCGTCACCGTTGCCTTTTGCGGGCGCCCGACGCCGCCGGCGCCCTTGCCGGGACACCGGGCTGGGAGAAGGAACTCAGCCCGTTCGCCTGGCGGCTGCCCGGCTCGGACACCGGCGTCACGGTAGGCGCAGAGCACCGCGGGTGAACCGTGCCGTCGATGCGGTGTCGGCGAACTCTCCTGCCGGCCTTCCCACCAGCGCCCCGCCCCACAGCTCGCCGGCTCCAGGCAGGGCCCACTGACAACGGCGTCGCGGCGCCGGGCACCCCGCTGAAGACGGCGCGGAAATCGCGTCAACCGCTATCCGGCATGCCGGCTACGTCTGCGTCGTGTCGGCAATGGCGATGGCGTCCTGGAGCCCGCCCAGCAAGGCGTCCAGTGCGAGGTCGAAGCGGGCCTGGTGGTCGGCCGGCGTGCCGAGTCCGCCCGCGACCGCTGCGGACAGGGTGGGGAACGCAGTGAGGTCGAGGGCGTCGTCGGAGGGCTGCTCGGGGTGCCCTGGAGTGTCAGCTGCTTCGGCGAGGCAGTGCCCGATCACCAGTGTGGTGACGGAGTTGACGAGCCGCATGGCCTCGACTGGTGGGACTTGACATCTCAGGTCAGCGCGACGGGTGCGCGCATGTTGTTCTTCCGCAAGCCCTTAGAGTCCGCGGAGTCCGCCCCGCCGTTGAAGCTGCGCGGAGAGGTGGTGTTGCAGGGACTGACCGACCGCCGCGAGGTCGTGGACGGAGGTGAGGGTGTCCGCGTCGGTGAGGGTGTAGCGGCGGCGGGTGGCGGTGACCTCCTTGGCAGTGGGGGTGACAGCCACCTCGTGGGTGGAGAGGTCGACCGTACCGTCGTCGGCGCGGCCGACCGAGATCTCCGCGATCCCGGTGGGCTGGGTGATCAATGCCTCCACCCGGCCCTCAGGCTGCAGCCGCCACCAGCCGCTCTCCCTGGCCGACGGGCGCAGCGGGGTGCCGTCCGCGTCGAGCAGCCAGGCACGCGCCTCGTAGTGGAGGAAGGGACGCCCGTCATGGCTGAAGGTGACCTCCTGCGCGTAGGTGAACTCCTCGTCGAGCGTCGGGTACCCGCCACGGCCCCGACCGGCCCAGGTGCCCAGGAGCCCGAGCACCGGGGCGAGCAGGGCGTGCGGCGCAGGTGCTTCGTCCGGTCGAAGGGCGTCGGGATACGGGGGCTGCTGCGCGTGGTCGAACATGAGGGGTGCTCCTGGGCCGAGGCTGTCGAGGCTGGTGCCGGAGGCAGCCTAGTGATCTGGTTGTGAGTTGATTGGGCACCACGTGAGTCGCTTTCCGTACCAGTTCGCGGGTTTGGCTGACGGGTGCTGGTTGGCTTCGGTG
>NZ_JBICWS010000038.1:0-31398 GCF_043199875.1 Streptomyces sp. NPDC048516
CACCGAAGCCAACCAGCACCCGTCAGCCAAACCCGCGAACTGGTACGGAAAGCGACTCACGTGGTGCCCAATCAACTCACAACCAGATCACTAGCCCCGGAGCAGCGCCCCGGCCGCTGAAAGAGCGGGTGCTCAGCCACGAATGCGTGGAGCTTGGCAAGCCGACCTCCCGCCCGCCCTCGACGTGCGCCGCGGTCACCAACTGGGCCGGCCGTGCCGTGACCAGTACGCGCCAACAGGCGCCACCAGGCTCCAACAGGCGCCACCAGGCGTCACCAGGCCTCAATCCGGACGGCGGGCACCTCACAGCCAGGCGAGTGCGCAAGACCTGAAAACCGGTGTGGCGGCCTTTGTCTAAGACACCGGTTACCGGGCACCCGCTGGACTGCGCGAGATGCGCGCCGCGGGCTTCAGCACCCGCGCAAGCCACCACTGAGGAGGCGTAGCAATGAGCACCGTGAAGGAAACGGTGGACGTCGAGGTCCCGGTCCACACCGCCTACAACCAGTGGACGCAATTCGAGGAGTTCCCGAAGTTCATGGAGGGCGTCGAGAACATCACTCAGCTCGACGACGAGCGCAACCGCTGGACCGTCAAAATCGGCGGTGTGCAGCGGGAGTTCGACACCGAGATCATCGACCAGCTCCCGGACGACCGTATCGCCTGGCGGACCATCACCGGCGACACGCGGCAGAAGGGCCTGGTCAGCTTCCAGCGCCTGGATGAGACCCACACCCGGGTGGAGCTGGTGATGGACATCGAGCCTTCGGGTGTGACGGAGAAGGCCGCCGACATGTCGGGAACCATCGAACGCCGGATCAAGGGCGATATGCGGCGCTTCAAGGACTACATCGAGCACCGAGGCGCCGAATCCGGAGCCTGGCGCGGCCGAATCCAGCCCGGCTGACCCAGCCCGGCTGACTCAAACCGGCTGACCCGGACCGGCGGCCCGGCTGCCGCCATGACGAAGCCGCCCGGCCCGCCCCTCCCGCGGGACAGGAGACCCAACCGGGAGGAGCGGGTCGAAGGCCCCAGACGCCAGACGCCAGACGCCAGACGCCAGACGCCAGACGCCAGACGCCAGACGCCAGACGCCAGACGCCAGACGCCAGGCATCAGGCGTGGGCGTCGGCGCGTGGGCGAGCCCGCTCCTGCAGCCACCGACGGGCGGATGTTGCTTGGGAACGGAGTGACGCGCCCCGGCAGCCACCGAAGTCGCATCCACTGAACTCGGCAACCGAGGCTCACATCCTCGGCCGTTCGTCGCTGAGGCGCACGGCTCCGCGGGCGGTCCGGTCCCGTCCGGTCCGGCCCGGTACGCATGCCGCGCAATGCCTGGTGTATTCGCACGTTGCCGCAAGTTGCCCGGCTGGTCTGAACAGTTCCGGTCGTGACGACGCCCTCCGCCTTCCGCCCTAGTTCCGCCGCCGGATGTGACCGAGCCCTTCACGTCATAACCTCGCCGCATGACATCAGTTGACTCTCTCCGCAGCGGACCCCGCAGCCCGGAGCAGCGCAAGCGCGAGGCGCTGGAACGGCTCGCGCGGGACAACGACGTATGGGTCGCCACGGCCGACGGCACGGGCGAGCCATGCCTCGTTCCGCTTGCATTCTGGTGGGATGGCGAGGCGGTGTGGCTGGCCACCCGCGACACCAATCCGACCGGGCGAAACCTGTGCGCCTCGGGCCGGGTTCGGCTCTCCTTCGGCCATACCCGGGACGTGGTCCTGGTCCACGGGGCCGCGCGCATGCTGACCCGCGAGGAGCTGCCCGCCGAGGTGGGCGACGCCTTTGCCGCCAAGGACGGCTGGGACCCTCGCGAGGACCACCCGTCGTACGTCTTCTTCCAGGTCATCCCGAGGGTGTTGCAGGCGTGGGGAACGGTTCCCGAGATGGCCGGACGGACTCTGATGCGCGACGGGAAGTGGCTGGTCTAGGGCACATCCCGAACCGGCCACGGCCAAGCGTTGACGGCCGCGACCAGCACGCTCGCTTCATAGCGGACCGCGAGCTTGTCGTATCTGGCGGCACTGCTCGATGCCTTTCACAAGGGGCCGGCGGCTACGAGACAGCCCCTAGACTGCCGTCGTCTTCAAAGTTGATCGGAGCACGACATGCGTCGCCTCACTCTCGTCCCCGTCCTCGTGGCAGTCGCCGGCCTTGCATTCGCCGGGTGCGCGCAGGACTTCGGCCATGGCCCTGAGGGCCGGGTCACCGGCAAGACCAAGGACGGGAAGAAGTTCTACTTGGTCGTCGATCCCACGAAGGAGGGGAAGGAGAAGAAGTTCCGGGTCAGCAAGTACGACTACCACGACTGCTACCGGGGCTCGAAGTACCCCAAGTGCATCGACGATTAACCCGCACGGTCCGATTCTGCTCGGTCCGAGCTCCAGGAGCCCGAAAACGGGCTCAGCCTCTCGTGCGCCCACCAACTCGTCCGCGCCCCGAGGCAAGCCCGACGCAAGTCCGAGGCAGTCGAGGGGCGTAAGCGCAGTCGGTCGTCCGCGATAGCGGGCCAGAAGGCCACACTCACCGTCCAAGGGGCGCACCCTTGGCCCTCGTGATGAGCTGTGCCATGCGGTGAGGAGTTGACCGGCTCGCTCCAAATTTCAGAGCGGATGATGCTATGGCTGTTGCCGGGCAGGGACAGCCGATCCCGCAGAGACGTGACGTAACGCCCGGACAGTAGGTGCCGTCGCCATCGCCATCGCCGTCGCCATTCCTCCGCCGGGCCCTGCTGGAGTGTCCGGCCCGAGGCCATCCCCACCATGGCCGGCCTGCTCGTCGCGGCGGGCATGGGCCTGAGCCCCAGTCTGTGGCGTCAGCAGTACGGAGACTGGACCGCGGACGAGATGAACCCCCTGGAAGCCACGGCCTTCCTGCTCGCCGAGCACCTCAACCGGCTCACCGACGACCACGACTTCGCCACCCGCATGATCGCCGAAGCTCTGACCAAGGCTGGTCAGGACTGACATACAGCCAGGGGAAGGTCTGGGTGGTGGTCGGCGCGGGTGCCGGGCCCCGCCCCCTGCACGTTGAGTTCGCCCAGTTCGCCCAGTTCGCCCAGTTCGCCGAGTTCCCGTAGTCCGGCGCGTTGTTCGAGGGGCGGTGGCGGCGCTGCCTCGTATCGGAGATCCGTACGCACGGTTCACGCCCGCCGGCTCCGTCTCGTCGTCGAGGGTGATCTGTTCCCGTGGTCGCGGGGGTAGGGGCGGTCGCGGCCTTCCCGTTCCACCCACTGCGCGAGGGCCGCCGAGCCGCGCCGGAACGTCTGCTCCGCTTTGCCCGGGGGCGACTTGTCGCGTGGCCGGCCTCGCTTCGAGCCGTCCACGAGTCACGCGAGGACGGGGAGGAGCCGCGCCGCCTGCGGCACGCTCACGTGCCGGCCCGGAGCGTCAGCCCTTCATGGCCGCCCAGAACTCCTCGAAGGACATCTGGCGATCGCCGTCGGTGTCGAGTGAGTCGATCAGCTCCTGGGCCTGCGATTCGGTGATCTCCGAGCCTTCCAGCTCCGCCACGACCTTCCGGTATTCGTCCGCGGTGACCAGGCCGTCACCGTCCAGGTCGTAGCGCTCGAAGACCTTCCGTGCCGCCGTCTCCATGATGTCTGCCATGTGCTCCGCCTTTCTATGATCTTCGCTGACGGGCCCAGATTATCCGGCCGCGGAAAGCCTGCCGGACCCGGTCCCCGCCCGCCCGCTCCTGCATCCTCCGGGGCCACATGGTGTGCACGGCAGCCCCGCTGGGAGCGGGGCGGACGGGAAGCGGGAGGCGGGGGACAGGGACAGCGCGGGTCTCCCCGGGCTGTGCCCGAGGGGCATCCCGGGCACAGCCCGTCAGGCCCGCGGAAGCCTCACGCCACCTATGCCCGGCGCCCGTCCCGCGGCAGCGTGAGCGTCGTGCCCGCCGTCAGTACGAGTCCGGCCGCCGCGAGCAGCATGCTCCACCGCATTCCGGTCAGGAATGTGTCCGCGCCCGCCAGCAGCGCCCCGAAGACCGCCACCGCGATCGCTCCGCCGACCTGGCGGCCGGTGTTGAGCACGGCGGACGCGGTGCCTGCCCGGTCCGCGGGCACCGCGTCGAGCAGCATGGCGGTCAGTGCCGGCACGGTCAGTGCCCCGCCGAGGCCGACCGGCACCATCAGCGCCGCCACCGCCCACACATCGGTGTGGGCGCCGACTCCGAGCAGTGCCAGCAGCCCGGCCATCCCGACCAGCTGTCCGGTCACCATCGGCACCCGCGGGCCGAACCGCGCGGCCAGCTTCGCCGAGGCCAGGTTCACCACAGCGACCAGCGCCGTCATCGGGATGAACATCAGGCCCGCATGCAGCGCCGACTGCCCCCGCTCCTGTTGGAGGTACAGGCTGAAGATGAACACCCCTCCGTAGTAGGCGGCGTTGAGCATGAAGCCGACCAGCAGGGAGACCGCCACCACCCGCGAGCGGAACAGCGGTAAGGGGAGCATCGGGTGCGCGCCCCTGGCCTGCGCGGTGAGGAAGGCGGTCGCCGCAGCGGCCGCCACCAGCAGCGACGCGACCACGAGCGGTTGGCCGAAGCCCTGGTCGCCGCCCTCGATCACGCCGTACGTCAGCGCGCCCATCGCGATCACCGCGGTCACCTGCCCGACCACGTCAAGCCGTGCGGGCAGCCGCGGGGAGGCAGGGACCCGGGCCAGCAGGGCGAGCGCCAGCAGGCCCGCAGGGAGGTTGACGAAGAAGATCCACCGCCAGCCCACGGTAGCGGTGAGCGCCCCGCCGAGCACCGGCCCGGCCGCCACCGCGACCGCGCCGCCCACGGTCCAGACGGCGATCGCCTGCGCCCGCTTCGCCTGGTCGGGGAAGCCCTGCCGGACCAGCGCCAGCGACGCCGGCATCATGACCGCCGCTGCGGCCCCCTGCACCAGCCGCGCGGCCACCAGCACAGCGAGGTCGGGCGCCAGTCCGCACGCGGCCGAGGCCAGCGCGAAGAGCACCAGCCCGCCGCCGTACGCCTGTCGGGCCCCGATGCGGTCGGACAGGGCGCCTGCGGAGAGCATCAGGGCGGCGAATATCAGCGTGTATCCGTCCACCATCCACTGCAGGCCGGACATGCCGCCGCCGAGGCTGCGGCCGATGTCGGGCAGTGCGACGGTGACGATCAACGCATCCAGCGAGATCAGGAAGAAGCCGAGCAGGGCGGCGCCGAGCACCACGGTGGATCCACCCGGGGCCCCCTCCGGCGCAGCGGCCGTGGCGCCGGAGGCAGGGGAGGATCTGAGCAGGGATTTCATCAGGACACTCCTGGGACATCGTTGCAGGTCTGCAATGGCGAGGGGAGGTCAAGGGCGACCGCTGACAGGCCGCTGACAAGCCGCTGACAGGCCGTTGACAGGTCGGCCGGGAGCGGGAGTTCCCCTGGCGCGGTGAAGTGAGCGGGCGCCGGGCGGCGGCGCGAGCTCCGCCGCCCGGCGCGGCGGAACGGGCGCTGTCTGCGCTGACAGGTCCCGCGCCGCCCTGGACCGTCACTGAGTGTCGAAGTCCGTCCCTCGGGAGACCTTGTCCCACTCGGCGAGCTCGGCCCGCACCGAGTCCAGGTGCCCGACGAGGAAGTCCACCGCGTCGCCGCCGAGGGCGAGCCGCAGCGGGGTCTTCTCTGCGTCCAGGGCCAGCCGGATCGCCGCCGCGGCCTTCGCCGGGTCCCCGGGCTGGGTGCCGTCGCCGTCCTGCAGCAGCTTCCGGGTGGCGCCGACCTTCTCCGCGTACGCCGGCTGCTCCTGGGAGAAGTAGGCAGCGCCCTTGCCGAACAGATTGGTGCGGAACGCGCCGGGCTCCACGATCAGCACCTTGATGCCGAACGGCGCCACTTCGTCGGCCAGGCCCTCCGACAGCTGCTCCAGCGCCGCCTTGGTCGCGCTGTACGCGGAGAACCCGGCGAAGGACAGCTGTCCGCCGAAACTGCTGATGTTCACGATCGATCCGCTGCCCCGCTCCCGCATCTGCGGAAGCAGCGCCCGGGTCAGCCGCGCCGGGCCGAACACATGCAGCTCGAACAGGTCCCGCAGCTCCCGGTCGGTGGTCTCCTCGAATGCCCCGACCTGCGTGCGCCCGGCGTTGTTCACCAGCACGTCCACCCGGCCGTAGCGAGCCAGGACGTCAGCGGCCACCACATCGATCCGGTCGCCGTCGGTAACGTCCAGGCCGATCGCCTCCACCCGGTCGGGGTGCGCGGCGACCAGGTCGGCCAGTGCCTCGGTCCGTCGGGCCGTGCCGACCACCGTGTCACCGGCGGCGATCGCGGCCTCGGCGATGGCTCGCCCGAAACCGCTGCTCGCACCGGTGACCAGCCAGACCTTGCCGTGCTCGGTCATCTCTTCGTCTCCCTCGTCACATGTCGTTCGGGAACCGCCCGGCGACGGCTCCGATCCTTCTCCGGGATCCTGGGCCACGTCCAAGACTTGCCGTGATAGCTATGAGTTATGGATGTCCATGGACGCGATCTGCGCTACTTCGCCGCGGTCGCCGAGGAGTTGAACTTCACCCGGGCCGCCGAGCGGCTGTTCGTCTCCCAGCCCGCGCTCAGCAAGCAGATACGGATGCTGGAGAAGCAGGTCGGCGCGCTTCTGTTCCACCGGGACCGGCGGGCGGTGCGGTTGAGCGTGGTGGGGGAAGCCCTGCTGCCGCACGCCCGCGGGATGCTGGCCGCCTGGGAGGCCGCCGAGGCGGCGGTGGAGGAGGCGAAGGCCGCCGAGCGGCACACCCTGGTGATCGGCATGTCCACCAGCCCGGGCCGCGGGCTGCTGCCCGCCTTGCGAACCCGGTTGGTGTCCCGGCATCCGCACGCACGTCCCGTCCTGCGGCAGGTCAACTGGGGTGACCCCAGTGCCGGGTTGGCGGACGGATCCAGCGATGTCGCCTTCGTCTGGCTGCCGCTGCCGGACGGCGACCGCTACCGGCATGCGGTGGTGGCCCGGGAGCCACGCCTTGTGGCGCTGCCTCAGGGGCACCCCCTGGCGGCGCGGGCCGCGGCCGATAGCGAGGGGGCGGTGGATTTCACCGATCTCATCGAGGAGCCGTTCCTCGCCCTCCCCTCCGAGGCCGGTCCGCTGCGGGACTACTGGCTGGCCCTGGATGCCCGGGACGGTCGCGCGCCGCGGATAGGCGGGGTGGTGGGCAGCGCCGAGGAGACCCACGAGGCGGTTGCCAACGGGCAGGGCGTGGTACTTCTGGCCACCGGCAACGCCCCGCTGGTCGTACGGGACGAGGTGATCGCCGTGCCGGTCCGGGGCATCTCCCCCTCCCGTCTGGCCGTAGCCGCCCGTCGGGACGATGAGCGGCCCTTGGTGGTGGCCTACCTGGCCGCGGCGGCACAGGTGGGAGCCGGCGCCTCCTGAACGGAGCCGCCCCATAGCGCATTGGCGGGTGGCACGATGGCCGTGCCTCAAACCCCGGTGTACGGGCCCCGGTCGAAGGGCTCCGACGCGGCGATGACGCTCCGCGCCAGGCCGGTGGGGGTGCCGCACACGGCCGGCGTCGGGTGGAGCGCGGCCGCCAGCTCCAGGGCGCTGACGGCCGGCTCGGACAGCTCACCGGTGACGGTCCTCGACAGGTGCCACAGGACCGCGGTGCGCACCGGCGTCGGCCGCTCGGGCACCTCCAGGCGTGTGCAGTACGGCGCCGGCGCCTCGCGCACGGCATCGACGACGACAGCGTGCTCATGGAGGTCCTTGGGTGACTCCAGCAGCGCGGCCGCGCGCCGGACGTCCTCGGCCGGGTCGGCGCTGTGGTGCCAGGGCGCACTGGTTGCTCTGACGAGGGCCACAGCCACGGCCCGCCCTCCCCGGGCGGGGTGTCGCCTTGGCGGCGCATACCGCGTCCATGCGTTTAGTGATCGTTTATTGAGGCTCGGCAGGATGTGAAGTGTCGAGAAGGATCCTTCACTGGGGACGGTATGGCCAAGCTCTATCTGGAGAAGCTCAAGTGCGTCACGACTGAGGGCTGGAGCGGCTTCGACGAGCCGAGGCTTGTTGTCCAGCATCGTGGCACTGTGTGGAATGGGACGGTTCTGGGAGACCGGATGTACACCGTCAAGTACGACTGCGACTTCACGGGAGCGATTGCCGTCTCTCTCGGGAAGGCCGGCGGAACAGCCGGGGAGGGCAGGCTCGGAGAGCAGTGGATCACGGATACGCCTGGTGAGCGCAGTCTGCGCTTCAGGGCCGATGGTGCCGAGTACAACCTGCTGTACGCGGTGGAGTAGGCAGCTCGAGGGGAACTGGTGGACGCCCGTCGGCTCCGGTGCGCCGCCAGGGTACGGATGCGCGAAGCGGCAGCCTCGCTCCGGCCGCTGACAGCCCGTCGTCCGGCAGCAGGAGGCGAGGGGGAGAGTCCTGCACTCGGGCGTGACTGAGCGCTTCAGTCGGCGGATGAGGGCCATGGTTGGGGTGACTCCATGCTCTGTTGGTGGGCGGAGCGGCTGCGCGGCCTTTCACCTGCGGCTACATGGAGGGGCAGGTCGGACGTGGTGCGTACCGGCTCCGCTGCGGTCACTGCGCGGGCCGCAAGGTGTCGACGAGTTCGGCGGCCGGGGCGGTGGGGGTGCGGGGGTGAAGGAGTTCGGTGCGGTGGACGATGCGGGGCTCGGTGATCGGAACGGCCGCGATGCCGGGAGGTCTCCGGCTGCGGACAGGGCGGCGACGATGAGGCCGGCTCCGGCGGCCACCAGGACGGACAGTCCGCGGATGTCGGTTCCGGTGTAGGTGAGTTGGTGGCCGAAGCCGTCGGACTGGGGGGCGGCCCGGAGGTGGGACAGGGATACGGCGGCGTCGGGTGCGTCGATCCAGCGGGCGGTGGCGAGGTCGGCCAGACACAGCGCGGGACGTCCGACGAGCGGGTGGGTGGCGGGCAGCAGTACCGCGAGGGGTTCCTCGCTGAGGGGAAGGGCGGTCAGGGGGCCGGCGTCGGGCAGCGGCAGCGGGTCGCTGGGTGCCGGGCTTGATCTCCCAACTCGCCTCGGGTCATCGCGGCTTCCGCGCCGGTGGCCCCTCCGTGCCGTACAAGTGTGCCGAGGCGTCCACATGGGCCAGCCTGCGCAGCGCGCCGAGCACCGCCTCGCCCAGTACGGTTCCGATCACCACCCTCTCCACCATGTCCTCGACCCCTACCCGCCTGTCGGCGTACGCGAGGTCGGCGCGGGCGACCTGCTCGGCGGCGCCGGCGTAGTCGTCGAGTACTTCGACGAAGGCCCCGTGCCCCAACCGGGCCATGGAGGCGAGGGCCTTGGCGAGGTCGGCTGCGGCGGGGTGCGACTCGTGCGCCCGCCAGCCACGCCGGGAGATGAGGTCGGCGACGACGGCATGCGCGGCCACCGACTCGGTGTCTTCGTGCTCGGTGTTTGCGTTGCCGAGGCGGTCCGCGGCGGCACCGAGCACTTTGTGCAGCGGACGTTCCGGGTCGTCGATGGCGGCCAGCACTTTCGCGATTTCGGCCACCTTCATGCCGCCCACATCGAGCAGCGCGCGGATGAGGTGCAGCCGACGCTCGTGCGCCTCGCCGTAGGTTGCTTGATTCCGGCTGGTCAGCTCACCCGGAGGCAGCAGCCCTTCACGGACGTAGTACTTGATCGTCGGCACTGGTACTCCGGTTGTTCGGCTCAACTCTGCGATTCGCAACGCCGGTTCACTCCTTGGTCTTCGCCCTGATCCCCTCGCCGGCCC
This sequence comes from Streptomyces sp. NPDC048516, assembly GCF_043199875.1. Taxonomy (NCBI): domain Bacteria; kingdom Bacillati; phylum Actinomycetota; class Actinomycetes; order Kitasatosporales; family Streptomycetaceae; genus Streptomyces; species Streptomyces sp. NPDC048516. The sequence continues at coordinate 9,692 of NZ_JBICWS010000038.1, forward strand.
TTGCGGGCTTCGCCTCCCATCATAGATAGTGTGACTATCAGATAGCGGATAGCGCCGCTATCCATGAAGGGGGTCATTCATGTCTTCATTACTTCCGTCTTCGTGGTCTGTCCGGTGGCGGTGGTCTTCCGCTCCATGGCAGTCGTGGCATCGGCCGCTGGTGCTGTTCTCGGCGGCAATGGTGGTGATGTCGGTCGCATCAGCCGTGGGGCTCGTCGTCGACGACCGCGTGCTGGTGGGCGCACCGGTCTGGTTCAAGCCGTTCAAGTTCTCGGTCTCCTTCGTGGCGTACTGCCTCTCCCTGGCCTGGATGCTGTCGCTTCTCCCCCGAGGCCGACGCGTGGGCTGGTGGGCAGGGACGGTCGTTGCGCTGGCCAGCCTCGTCGAGATGGCGATCATCGCTGCGCAGGCGATGCGCGGGAAGCGCAGCCACTTCAACCACGAAACGCCCTTCGACGGGGCGCTGTTCAACGCGATGGCCGTCACGGTCGTCATCCTGTGGCTCGGCACTCTCGCCGTCGCCGTGCTGTTGCTCTGCACCCCAATCGCCGACCGCGCGTCAGCCTGGGCGATGCGCTCGGGCATCATCCTGGCGCTGGCGGGGGCTGCCGTCGGATTCCTGATGACACAGCCCGCGCCGGGGCAGCGACGCGGCGTCTCCAAGGTGGTCGGCGCGCACAGCGTGGGTGTGCCGGACGGCGGTCCCTCCATGCCGCTGACCGGCTGGTCGACGACCGGCGGAGATCTGCGGATCCCGCACTTCGTCGGCATGCACGCGCTGCAGCTCCTGCCGCTGCTCGTCATGGCGCTGACCGCTCTCGCACCGCGCTCCACCCGCCTTTCCGGCGACCGGGTCCGGTTGCGCCTGGTGCTGCTCGCCTCGGCCGCCTACGCCGCCGCCTTCGCCCTGCTCCTCTGGCAGGCCCTGAGGGGTCAGCCACTGACCCAGCCGGACGGCCCGACGCTGGGAGTGGCCGGCCTGATCCTGGTGGCCGTCATTGCCGGGACGTACCGAACGCTGCGTCCTCCGACTCCCCTCGCGGACAAGACAAACGCTGAAGGCGTCAGTACCTCGAAGGAGCCCGTGTCATGACCGGATTCCTCTTCGAGCTCTCCTTCTGGCTGGCCGCACCCGTCTGGCTGCTCATGATCTTCGCCCCCGCGTGGGGCCCAACCGCCCGCATCGCCGGGTCGCCGATGACCGTGGTGCCCGTACTGCCGTCTATCTCGCGCTCGCCGTCCCGGCGTTCCCCGAACTCTGGACCGCGGTCAGGAGCCCGGGCCTCGGCACCTTCCGCGAACTGACGGCACGCGCGGACGGCGCGGGAGCCATCTGGTCGCAGGTCATCGCCTGGGATCTCCTCATCGGGCAGTGGATGTACCAGGAGGCCAGACGGCTCAGGATCTCCGCCCTGCTGATGGGGCCCCTGCTGGCCTTCACGATCCTGCTGTCGCCCTTCGGGCTGCTGGTGTTCCTGGGGCTGCGAACGGCAATGGCACGGCGTTCGACCAGCGACGGCTTCGCGACTTCCGCGTCCCGCAGCGCCACGTAGGCCGAGCACTGCCCTGCCTCGCCCGCCACAGACGGCTGATCAGCTTCGGTGTGAGCCCAGTGAGCGGGCGTGCCGGCCATGGACTTTGGTTACCGTCAACGACGCTGCTGTGGGGGGGGTGAGGTGGTTCCCTATTCGTTGGTGTTGAGGTTTGCCCCGTGGTCGGAAGATGCGGGTTCCCATTGTTGGTTGCCTTGTGCTGCGGGGTTGAGCAGTGTCCGGGCCCACTGGGGGCACGTGGGCGGATCGAGGCTGTGGTGAGCTCGGGTTTGGCGGGATTCCGGTTGTCGAGGATGACTGTGGTTCCGGTTGCCGAGAGCTGTTCCGCCACGAAGTATCCGATGCCGGTGTGGGCGCCGGTGACCAGGAAGAGGCGGCCGGCGGCATCCGGCAAGCGTTGGACATTCCAGGGCGGGGTGGAGGACGTGGACGCCGTAGTGGAGGCTTCTTTGTGTGGATGGACTGCGGTTGTTTCGCTGGGCAGCTCGGTATCCACGTTTGCAGGAGCCGCCGACACCTCACCTATGAACCGCCGGCAGGTGCCGGTCGGCCGGCCTTCCGGTGTGCTGCGCCCCGGCGCAGCGCTTTCTCCCGCGTCTCGGGCCGGTGCCGGCGGCGGCGGATCTTGCCCCCGTGCTTGCGGCGGGCTCTTCTGTCCGCTGTGCCCACCGCACCCGTGCAGGAGGCCGGCTTCATCAGGGGCCGGAACCTCCGGCTGTGTGTGGGCAGTAGCCGGCGGGTAGGCGGCAGGCCGTTTCTTTGGGAGTAGCGCGGTCCGGATTGGATGGCGGTCAGGTGGGTGCTGTTTGTCGTTGGTGGCGGGTTGTTGTCGTAGCGGGTGGTGAGGCCGCGCCGCTGCTGGGTTTGTTGAGGCAGCGCTGGAGGGTGTGGTGCTGCTGTACGCGTTTGAGGCAGCGCTGGAGGGTGTGGTGCTGCTGTATGCGGTTTTGTCGAGGGCGGGCGGGTGGCCTTGCGCATGGGCCCGTCGCCTGCGGTGGGTGGTCGTGGTCTGGTGTGGTCGGGTGGCTGTGGGGTGACTGCCTGGATCCCGCGGTCTCGCAGGTGTCGTGGATCGCGTGGGAGGCGTAGCCGTGTCGGTCAGGGCGGTGCTGGGTCGCATCGTGGCCGGCCGCGCTGCCGGGGATGCGGGTCGGCTGTGACCAGCTCGAATGCGGGCGCGTGCGCTGCCTGGCCAGGCGTGAGGAGGGGCGTGAGGAGGGCGTGAGGAGGGGCGTGAGGGGAGGTGGCTTCGTGCATCTCTAGGAACAGCGTTTGTCGACAGGTTCCGGAGTCAGTTGGTGTCAACCAGCGCGGCACGAATGTTGAGCAGAAATGACGGCAGTGACTGCCTGTCCTGGTGAGGTGGGGGTGTGTAGGTACCCGTGCGGGGCGCCCCTGGTGCAAGGGGCTGCTCCGGGCAGGGGCATACTCGCTGGATGGGCTCGATTTATCGCAGTGAGAGGGGCCGGCGGTCCATCCAGGACTGGTGTGCCGATCAGCTTGATCGGTGGACGGTTCCGCATGAGCGCATGAAGGTGACCGCCAAAGAGGCGCCCACACACGTAGTGACTGCGGGCTCCGGCTCGACGACGGTGGTGTTCATCCCCGGTACCAATTTCAATGCTGCTTCCTCGTTGCCGTTGGCGACGGCCCTGGTCACTGCTGGCCACCGGGTCTTACTCGTGGACGTCCCGGGGCAGCCTGGCCTCAGTGCCGCAGAACGTGAGCCCTCTGGCGGCGGACTGTCCTGGTACGGCGCTTGGCTGGGCGAGACGCTGAAAGAGTTGGCGGCCGGTCCCGTGACAGTCCTGGGCCATTCTTTCGGCGCCGCCGTCGCCGTCTCGTGCGCTTGGCCGTGCATCGAACGACAGGTTCTGGTGTGCCCAGGCGGGCTGGCGAGGCTGCGGATCACTGCCGGCGTGATGGCCGCCTCCGCCACCTGGTACTTGCGTCCGACGCCGAAACGCAGCGCCCGGCTCCTGCGAGCCATGCATGCGCCCGGCCACCAACCACGTACTGAGCTGGTTGAGTGGATGACGCTCATCGCGCGACACGTCCGCTCAAGCGGATCCCCAGGGATCGCGGATCTGCCCTCAACGGCTGCTCGCCGCTGTGCCGTCGCGGGTGAGCATGACACCTTCCTGCCGCCTCGACGCCTCGGCCCGGCCGTGCGCAGAACACTTGGCATTGACCTTCACGTGGCTGCTGGCAGCGGTCATCTCCTGGTTGACGAAGACCCCGAATACGTGGCTGCTCTCATCGACAACGTGGGCGGGGCTCAGCCTTCGCACCAGGCAAGGTGAGGGGAACCTGCCCTGTTGCAGGATTTCGGCGAGCGAGGCTAGCCGACCTTGGCGGACTCCTCGGCTCGTGCTCGGGTGCTGGCGAGGCGGTAGGAGTCGGTGCCGGTCTCGATGATGGTGCCGTTGAAGGTCAGCCGGTCGACAATGGCCGCGCAGAGCCGCGGCTCCGTGAACGTCTTCGTCCAGCCTCCAAACGACTCGTTGGAGGCGCTGGCGACGCTGTTCTTCTCCTCACGTTCGGTCAAGACCTGGAAGAGAAGCTCGGGGCCGTGACGGTCAAGTTCCATGTAGCCGAGCTCATCGATGCACAAAAGATCAACACGCCCGTAGCGGGCGGTGGTCTTGTTCAGCTGCTTCTCGTCGGCCGCCTCGACCAGCTCGTTCACCAGCTTCGTGGCGAGGGTGTAACGGACCCGGTAGCCCTTCATCGCCGCCTCGGTGCCCAGGGCGATCAGCATGTGCGACTTGCCGGTGCCGGAGTCACCGATCAGACAGAGCGGCTGGCCGTTCTTGATCCATTCGCAGCTGGCGAGGGTGTGAACGGTGGCCGCGTCGATGTTCGGGTTCGCGTCGAAGTCGAACGCCCGCAGGGACTTCTCCCGCGGGAAGTTGGCCGCTTTGATCCGCCGCTCCGAGCGACGGCGGGCCCGGTCATCGCGCTCGGCCATCAGCAGTTCGGCGAGGAAGCGCCGGTAGCTCATCTGCTCTTTCAGCGTCCGCGCGGGATGTCGGGGAACTCCTTGCGGATCGACGGAAGCCGCAGCATGCGGCAAGCGCTGTCGATGGCGGCATCGGCGGCCTGCTCGGTCAAGCCGCGCTGGCGGGGCAGGGTCGTCACTGTGCTTCTCCCTCACGGTGGTCCCCGCTGCTGTCGCGGCGGTGTCGGAGCAACTGGTCGTAGGGGGTCACCGAGGGCAGCGGCCTGGTGTCCGGCGGAAGGTGAGCGAGGCGCCACTCGTGCAGGGACGTCACCGTCGCCGGCGGCTTGCCGGGAGGCAGCTGGTCTGCTGCGGGGCCAGGTTCGGTCTCTGCCTGGGCGGCTTTTCGGGCCTCCAGCGCGACGGCGTCCGCGGTCATGGCCCCGGCCCGCAGGGCCGCGGCCAGACCGGCGACGACATTCTCGTGGGGCAGGTGCCGGCCCAGCAGTAGCACCTCGATCAGGGCCCGGGTGCCGTCCCGCTCGCCGTGGATCTTCTTGGCCCGGCCCCACCAGGCGTCATGGATCGGTGTGAACTTTCCCGCCGAGCGAGCCTGTTCGAGGGCGGTGGAGCCGGGGAAGGCGCCGGGCTTGCGGACCAGGGCCTCCAGGTAGTGATCCAGCTCCAGGCGGACGGCGCCCTTGGCGATCAGCCGCTCATGTCGTGCCACTTCCACGTTCCTGTCGTAAACCAGCAGGTGAGAAGCGTGCAGAACGACCCGGACACGTTTGCCGATCAGCCGGGTCGGCACCGAGTAGCGGTTGGTGCGGACGGGGATCTGGCTGTAGCGGTCGACCCGTGGTGCGAACATCCGCCCGGTCTCGAACGGCTCGTCGGGCAACGGCAGCAGCAGTGGCTGTTCGACCGCGAAGTACTCCGCGACCGTCTTGGGCCTGGACCCGATTCGGCGGGCGCCGTCCTGCCGGTCTCAACCATCTCGTTCAGCTCGGCGAGCGAGGAGACCTCGGGAACGGGAACGAAGTGGTTGCGGCGAAAATAGCCGATCTGGCCTTCGATTCCGCCCTTCTCGTGGGCCCCTTCGATGCCAGGCCGGCAGTAGAAACTCTCGATGCCGTAGTGCGACTTGAACGCGATCCACCGGTCCGTTTCCACCCTGGCCCGGTTCAGCCCCAGCACCCGTGCGACGGCAGCCTTGAGGTTGTCATAGCGGACCTTGCTTCGCGGGACCCCGCCCAGCGTCCGCAGTGCGTGGACGTGGCCTTCGAAGAAGGCTTCTTGGCCGGCCGAGGCGAACACGCGGTGGACGGCCTTGCCCGAATACGACAGGCGGAAGGAGAACAGATAGCAGGTCACCAGCTCTTCGGCGAGCCGCACGGTCACGTCACCGAAGTCGACCTCCGCTTCATGGCCGGGCTGGTGGGTCTGCGGGATGAACGCCTCCAGCGGTTCCTTGCCGGACTCGACCAGGATCTCCGGCTTCCGGCCGGCGACGTAGTAGCGGACCATCCCGTAGGAGACGTCCGCCCCGTGCTCCTCGACCAGCCGGTGAAAGATCCGTGTGACCGTGTGCCGCTGCTTGCGCGGCGCGTCCAGATCCGAACGCAGGATCTCGTCGATCACCGGCTTGAACGGATCCAGGGCACTCGCCCGGGGCGGGAGCTTCTTGCGCGGCTCCGGCCATGCCGAGTCCAACGCCCTCCGCACCGTCCGCCACGTCACGCCGTGCTTGCGCTCAAGCTCCCGCATCGACATACCGCCGCGATGGTCACGCCGGATCGCCGCGTACAGCTCGACCTTCGACATCGGCGGCATGACCAGCACCTTTCACCAGGAGCACCCCGATGCTGCCCTGGCAAGCGACCCGGCGCCTCCCAAACTCATCAACACCACTCGTTCGTGCCCCGGGGCGCCTCCCAAACTCATCGACAAGTGACGTCACTACTGCTCGATAAAGCCACCTGGGACATGTCGGTGCGCTGGCAGTACGCGGCGATCAGCATGGCGCCGTGTTCATGGTGTCTGACGCTCGGTGGTCCGGTACAGCGTCATCCGCTTCCAGGTGTGCGCCTGATCCGGTTCGGTGTACCGCAGCACCTCCTGGAGGTTGGCGACTGCCTCGGAGACGAGCTGGTGAACCGCGCGCAGCGGCGCGGGCATCTTGGGGGCTTCCATGACGGCACGCTAGCGGGGCCGCACCCCCGACCGTTGGAGTCGGCCATCTCGCCTACCCGGACGGGCTGTTCTCCTGGCGTCCCGTGCCGGTGTGGAGCGCGCGGGCGGGCCCCGGCCCCTGTGACGGGACGCATAGGCCGGGGCCGACCAGTCGGAGAGGTCCACAGCCGGTCAGGACGAGGCTGCCTCCCGCCCGGGCACCAGGAAGACAACGGGCAACTCCTGCCGCTGCCGCCGCGGTCGTACAGGATCCGGCTCCCGGGTGATTCTGCCCCTGTTGAGGCGTTCGGCTCATCCTCCGCCTGCTGACCGCAGCCGCCCTCCCTGTCCGTACCTGCTGTGCCCGCGCGGTGCCGTCCGCGGTCTTGCCCACTGATCGCTCAGGCGTGCAGCAGCGTGGCGGTGGCGATCTCCAGGAAGTCGCGCAGTAGCTTCTCGCGCCGGTCGGCGAGGAAGGCCAGGCACGTCTCGGCCCCGGGGGCGTCCGTGACGGGGAGATGGGCGAGGTCGGGGCGGGAGTAAGAGCGCGCGACGCTCAGCGGGACGAGCGCGATGCCCTGCCCGGAGGCGATAAGTTCGAACTTCTCTTCAAGTGAAGATGTCCGCCGTGTCGGTGTGTCGAGCATCCGCTGGTCGGTGAGGTCCGCGGAGGTGAGCTCGTCCCGGCACGCCAGCGGGTGCGCCGCGGACATGCAGGCGACCCTGGGCTCGTGGCCGATGGAGATGGTGCGCAGCCCCGAGTCGTCGAACGGCCGCCGTAGGTACCCGACCTGGGCCCGGCCGTCCCGCAGCGGCAGGTCCTGCTCCCACCAGCGCGCCGGGACGACGTCGGTTTCGATGGCCGGGTGACGCGAGGTGAACGCCCGGACCGCGTCCGATACGTGCAGTCCGGGGGAGAAGGCGACAGTGAGCCGCCGGTCGCTCCGATCGACGTCGTGCACGCGCCGCACCGCCATGTCGACGACCGCGAGGATTTCCTGTGCCTCCTTGTAGAGCTGCTTTCCGGCAGCGGTCAACTCCGTGCTGCGGGTGGTCCGTACAAGCAGAGTGCACTCCAACTCCCGCTCGAAAGCCTTGATCTGACGGCTGAGGACTGGCTGGGCGATGTAGAGCTGTTGCGCCGCCCGGCCGAAGTGCCGGTGCTCGGCCACCGCGACGAAGTAGCGGAGCTTGCGTAGATCAAGATCCATGCCTTTACGGTATCAATTGCCCGGGAAGGGTATTGGACGCCGCAGGCGGGCTGCCCCGAGACTCGAAACATGATCGTCATTACCGCCCCTACCGGCCAGATCGGCAGCCGGCTCCTGGACATCCTGCTCAACGAGGCTCCCGCGCGTGGCGAAGAACTGCGCGTCATCGTGCGCGACCCCGGGAAACTCCCCGACGCGGTCCGCGCCCGCGTCGACGTCGTCACCGGCTCGCACGACGACGCCGAGGTCGTCGACCGGGCCTTCGCCGGCGCGGATGCCGTCTTCTGGCTGGTCCCGCCGGGCCCGCAGGCGCCGAGTCTGGACGCCGCGTACTCCGGGTTCACCCGCGCCGCCGCACGGGCGTTCACGGCCCACGCAGTGGGGCACGTCGTCGGCGTCTCCGCACTCGGCCGCGGCACACCCCTCGCAGACCGATCCGGGCTGGTCACCGCGTCGCTGGCCATGGATGACCTCATCGCCAGTACAGGCGTGGCCTACCGGGCTCTCGCGAACCCCACTTTCATGGACAACCTGCTACGGCAGGTGCCTTCGATCCGCGACGACGGGATGTTCAGCGACACCGTCACCGCCGACCGCAAAGCACCGAGGGCCGCCACCCGGGACATCGCTGCGGCCGCCGCCGGCCTGCTGCTCGACCGCTCGTGGACGGGGACGGGCGAGGTCCCGGTGCTGGGCCCCGAGGACCTTTCGCCGAACGACATGGCGCGCATCATGTCCGACGTGCTCGGCCGCCCGGTCCGCTACGAGCGGCAGTCGCTCGACGACTTCCGCACCGCACTCACCGGACTCGGCTTCGGGGACGCGCTCGTCGAAGGCTACGTCGACATGATGCGCTCCAAGGACGACGGCCTCGACGACGGCGTGCAGCGCACCCCTCAGACCACGAGCCCGACCACCTTCCGCACGTGGTGTGAAAACGTCCTGAAGCCGGCAGTCCAGGCCCAGGCATGAGCGCCAGGACCGCTCTCATCGTCGTCGCGTCCCGCACCCTCGGGCTCGACTCCGCCATCGAGCCGGCCTTTCGCCACCGCGCGCAGCTGCTCCCAGTCGACTTCGGGTGGTCGGGGACGACCGCGTCGACGGAGGCTGTGGTGTAGAGGGCGACGGCCCCGGCTCGGCTGGTGCCGAAGCGGACCTTGATCGACTGGGGGGAGCGGGCCCAGCCGAGCCGCACCATGTGGTCGAAGTCGGCACGGCGCACCCGCCATCGTGTGGCGGCCTGCTCGGGTTCGATCGGGTTATCCGCGGCGACCAGGGCCGCCAGGTCCTGCTGCTGGCAGACCTCCGCGACCTGGTGGGGGTGGTGCAGCGTCCCGTCGGGGTTCGCGCTCAGGTCGACCAGCAGGCCGCGGTCGACGAACCGACGCACCACGAACGTCGTCACGCGCGCCTTCTCGCCGTACGTGGTCGCCTTCGGGGTGCCAAGGGCGTCGGCGATCCGGTCCGCCGCCGCGCCGCCGGAGATCGGCGGGATGGCGCGGCCGGGGGCGGGGGCGCGTGCAGCCGGTTGCGCGGCGGCCGGGACCGCCGCGCCGCACCCGCCATCGGCCCGGCGGCCGGCCGGGACGGAAGCCGTCGGCACTCCGGTGCTGTCCTTCGGGCGCTGAGCCCCACCAAGGGGTGAGGCGGGAAGGGCCCGCCGGATGGAGGTACTGCTGTGATCGTTCGACTCGTGGGCGGCCCGCTCGCCGGGCACAGCCCTCGCCGGAGCCGCCGAGACGCCGCGCGCACAGTGGAGCTGGGGCATCGTCACCACAGACGAGATGATCGGCCTGATCGCCCTGCGGCGACGAACCCCGACCATGGGCACCCTCAGCTACATCCTGCGCGAGGACACCTGGGGCAACGGCTACGCTACCCAAGCCGCCCAGCACGTCGTCGACTTCGCCTTCGCCACCGCCGGCCTGGAGCGTCTGGAGGCCATGCACCACCCCGACAACCCGGCCTCCGGAGGCGTCCTGACGAAGGCCGGCTTCGCCCGCACCGGTACCTGCGACCGGTACGCCGCCGACGGGGCCGCCGTGGCGTACCAGGTGTACGCGCTGCCGTTGCTCTGAGCCCCGCTCCATCGTTGAGCGGGTTGTTCACGTCCCCCGCGAACACACGTGGCCCCGGCCGGGCGAACCGGTCGGGGCCACGCTGTTGAGTGCGTCGCGCCGCGTCGGCCCGGCCCCGGGCGTAGCGGCGCGGCACCGTCAGGCCGTGGCCGGCTGCGTCGCCTCGAAGACGTCGGCCGGTCCGGAGCAGCGGCGCCGGTATTTGGAGACGCTCAACAAGGTGGCCCGTACCATCGCCGGACAGCCCCTCGGTCAGGAAGACGACTTTCTGGCGTACGAACCGTTCGAGCACGTGGCTCGCGTGCTCGTCGTGGCACAGGTCTCGTCCGCGTCACCATGGACGCGGACCGGGCCGCTGGGTTCGGCCGCGACATCGAGCACGTTCCCGCGGCCGAGCTCCCGGCTGCCCTGGTGTGCTGGCCGGCACGTTCGGAAGCATCAGCCAATCCTGAACTCAGGTCAGCCGCAACCCAGCGCCACAGTAAGGACAGTCGATGAACCCCTACCTCGCTCGCCTCACCCAACTGCTCCCGCCTCCACCGGAGCCCAGGGAGAAGGACTGGAGGCCCGCAGAACAGGCGCTTCGCGTGGAGGAGCTGCCGTCGGACTACAAGGAACTCATCCACGCGTACGGAGGGAGCAACTGGGACGACTACCTTTACCTGCTCGAGCCCGGCTGCCCCAACGACAACTACGACCTCATCGAGTGGGAAGACCAGCAAACCGAGGCACTCGACGGCCTCTGGGAATTCGAGAAGAAGCCCGCTGAGCTCGAGGACGAAGCCACGCGTGTTATCCCCTGGGCCACCACCGACAACGGAGAATGCCTCTACTGGCTGGTTCGCCCTGAGCAAGCGGCGGACCAGTGGACCATCATGGTGAACGAATCAAGCGGCGACCGCTGGGAGCACTTCCCGGTCACCTGCACGCAATTTCTGGCATCCGCCCTCGCCGGAGACCTGAAGTCCGCCATCCTCTCGTCCCGATTCCCTCTGGCCGTCCACGAGTTTCGGCAACTCAAGGCGGTGTAGAGACTTCCCGGTCGCATGCGAGCCGGTGCTGGAAGGCACCGGCGTCGCCCTCGTTCAGGCATTTGGGCCCAGGTCGCTGGCGTCCAAAGACAGGTGCAATGCCTGTGGACGGGACCACGCACGGGCTGTCGATGGGCAAGGACCGCAGGAGCGAGCGAGGCTACTACCGTGCGATGGACGTGACGAGGGTGCGCAGGGGTTCGGCGAGTTCGGGGTGGTCGCCGCGGGATGCAGACTGGAGCAGGTCTGCTGCGACGACCAAGAGTGCGGTGTGGCCGGCAGGGCTGTCCGGGATCGGGAATTCGGCGCGGATGCGGGCGGCGGTCTGCGGGGCGAGGAGAGAGTAGGCATACAGCAACGCGGGGTCGTAGCCGACCGGTGCCAGCCCGAACCCCTCGAAATCCAGCAACGTCGGCCCGCTCATGGTCAAGTTGGCGAAGTGGCAGTCGCCGTGAGCTGTAGCCCAGTCGATCTCGGTCGGGACGGGATGCGTTCGCAACCGCCAGGAGGTCGCACGGTCTTCCCTGCGGGTCTCAGGATCCGGCAGCGTCGGCCTCTGAGAGCGCCAACGGGCTGCCGCTCGGACGTCGGTGTCACTGCCCGTCAGGATCCCGGCGGGCTGCGCGTCCTGCTGACCACCCCGCCGCCGGTCGCCCCGCCGCTGGTCGCCCCGCCGCTGGTCGCCCCGGCGCCGGTCGCCCCGGCGCTGGTCACCTCGGCGCTGGTCACCCTGCCGCTGGTCGCCCCGGCGCTGGTCGCCCCGGCGCTGGTCGCCCCGGCGCTGGTCACCTCGGCGCCGGTCACCCCGGCGCCGGTCACGTCGGCGCCTGTGTCGTGACGACCTCGGTCGACAAGGTCCGTAGCAACGGCCCCACCTCCTCGGCGAGCCGGCCGGCGGCACCGGCAACGCTTGAGCCGCACCACATCAGCCAAGCCGGCCGACGGCTCCGTGGAGAGCGGGGCCCCTGATTCACCTGTGCGTGTACTGCACCCGTAAATCGAACGTGTGATGCAATTTGGGGGTGACGTCCTCCTACGACTTCCCCGACGACCTCCTGCACGCCCAGCGTGCCTGGTACACCGCCTACCGTCGGCTCGCCCAGGAAGAAAACCCCTCCCAGACCACCGTCTTGCGCCGCACCCTGCAACGCCTCTCGGTCCGGATCGCCACTCACCCCTACTGGGCGACCATCCCCGGCCGGGCGCCCGCCGCCCGGATGGCGCTCAAGCAGCAGACGTGGGCACCGGATGCTGAAGAGACCCGGCGATGACCGCCTACCTCAGCGGCAGCGAGCAGCGGCTCAGGCGGGCCCTGCGGGAGCTGACCGACGAGGCCGGCTACCCACCGTCGATACGGGAGCTCGCCGAGACGGTGGCGCTGTCCGCCGCGACGGTGGCGCTGTCCGACTGGACGGTCGCCTCCCACCTGCAAGCCCTGCAACGCCGCGGCACCCGCACCCGCACCCGCACCCGCACCCGTACCCGTACCGCAGCCGTACCGCAGCCGCTCGTACCAGGTGCGGTGACAGGCCGGTGGCCACCGCCGCGGCCCGGGCCGAGCGTCGGCATGCAGTGCAGGGCGATTCCCGGGCCGTGTTCTTGGGGCTCTCGGCCCGGGTGCGGTCGCCGGGATGCGGCGCGGTGAAGTTGATGCCGCTCTCCGCCGGCTGGTTTCGTTCATCTCCAGCGACAGCGGTTGTTCGCGGGTTTCAGCGGTGGTTGGTGATCAATCCGCCCGCGGGTGTTCACGTGACATGTCGGCACTGCGGTGCGTCAGTGCTCGTTCAGATCTTCCTTGTACTGCGGCAACGGCGTCCTGACCGGCCTGGGCATGTAGCTGTTTGACCAGACGCTGCCGGGCATCTCAGGAATTCGAGGTGCCCGGCAGCACTACTGTGCACGGATGGGGCGCGGTCACGGATCCGGCACATCGCTGCTTTCGAGTACGCGGTAGTCAGGCGTCCGGGTTGGTGTCCTGGTCAGGTTCGCGCTGAAGTAGCTGCTGCAGTGCCGCGAGGTGCCCGCCGTAGCGGGCCTGGCCCAGGGGGGTCATGCGCAACCAGGTGCGCGGGCGTCGTCCGATGCCGCCCTTGCGGATATCGATGTAGCCCGCGTCCTCCAAGGCGCGGCTGTGCTTGGCCACCATCGAATCGCTCAGCCCCGTCGCCTCCCGGACCGTGCGGAACTCTACCCACTGCGGGCCCGCGGCCAGCAGCGCGCAGATCGACAGTTTCGGCAGCGGGTGGATCAGGGGGTCCAGTCCACGGGTGGGTCGGTCACCGCTGCTGGCTCCCCGTCAGGATGTCGCCCCGGATCCCGCAGCCGTCCAGGTCAGCAGGAACGCGATCACGCCCCCCGCGGCCACCGCGACCATGATGGCCGCCCATGGGGCGCCGCTCGACGAACCGCTCAGCCGGCCCAGCGCGAACACCACCGCCAGGCCGCCCAGGGACACCAGGACGAACGCGGAAAAGCGCCGACGCAAGGACGGGTACGCCGCGAACGGCCACGCATCCCGCCGGTTCATCCCGGACCGCACGGAGAACACCACGATCAACGCCACGTACAGCAGACCGCCACTCTGGCCGTACGGCAGGTCCGGAATACCCAGACGCCGGTAGCCGGCCGCCGGGAACGCTCTGCTGACCGCAAGCGCCCAGGACACCGCGATCAGCACCGGAAACCACCAGCCGAGCCGAACCCGCGCAGCCGCGGCCCGGCGCTGACGCTCCACAACGTCCATGCCCACCTGGTACTTGTCCATCCGTCACTCCCCGCACGCAGCGTAACTTTCCAAGTGGAAAGTGCTTTCTGGGCTCATATTCAGCAACCCGGGCATGCGGAGCCCCAGCTCCATCGGCTCCTTCTTGAACGCGCCCGCGCCGCGGCCGCTGCGATCCGAGCCCGCGTCGTCGGCGTGGCCGGCGCCGGCCGCCCGGCGGCGTGCTGCGGCCGGGCGCCAGGCGTTGTACTGGGTCATGGCCCCATGAGCAGGGGGAATGCCGCCAGGAGACGGCTGTACATCTGAGGGTATGAAGCGGGGTGACCTGGGCCCGCTGATGGCAGGCCGCCGAGACGGCCTCAGCTGTGGCCGTTTCCGCGCCGCTGCAAGGGGCGCCCGGCACCGTGACCAGTCGGGCCGTGCCTCCTGTGCCGCGGTGTCGTTGAGCGGGTGCGTGCCCGCCCCCCCCGCCCGCGGCGGCGCACCTGAGGGCCTGGGCCGTGATGGCCGGGCCCTCACCCCTCACCGGTACCCGTTGGAGGGGGCCGGCCGGCATCAACAGGCTGGTGGCCTTCGAGGTCAAGCCCGGCATGCTTTGCAGGGGGGCGGTCGGTCCAGCACCCGTCCCAGCAGTCCCGGCAGCTGCGGGTGGCCCCGGGCCGTGACCGCTGGACTGGCGGGCTCATGGCGGCGGTCAGCGGCCGTTTGGACCACAGGTATGCGAGCCCACCGGTACCAAGGCCGCGGTCGGCGTCATCTGCTGGGTGCTCCCCGGACATACGCGCAGGCCTGCGCGGCCGTGAAGGCGGCTTGTGCGGCGCGCTGCGCGTGGGTCTCGTCCAGGGGCAGGTCCGTGGTGAGGAGCTGGTAGTAGAGCGGCGCGGATACGGCCCGGATCACCGCGCGCGGGTCGGTGTCCTCGGGTACCTCGCCCCGTGCGGCGGCCTGCTGCACACAGGGCGCCCACTCCTCGACGCGGACCTCGTAGAAGCGGTGCAGCGCCTCGGCGGTTTTCGCGTCGCAGGTGGCCGCAGCGAGAACGGCTTTGAACAGTGCGCCCTGACGCGGGTCGGCCAGGGTGCGGCGTACGAGCCGGGCGTTGGCCTCGAGGTCCCCGAGCAGCGAGCCCGTCTCGGTGCGGGGCAGCGACTGCTCGGCCATGTCCGCCAGCAGGTCGGCCACCAGGCCGGTCACGGTGCCCCAGCGGCGGTAGACGGTCGTCTTGCCCACGTCCGCGCGGCGCGCGACGTCGGCGAGGTCGAGCCGCGCAAAGCCCTGTTCGGCCAGTGCGTCGCCGGCCGCCTGCAGCACCGCGGCCCGTACCCGCGCCGTCCGTCCCCCCGGGCGCACCTTTCCCGGGTCGGCACTCTCAGAATCCATAACGGCACTCCAGTTCCATTTAAGGCTCGGTCTCTGCTACTGTCCATCTTAACGGAACACGAGACCCATTAACCCTTCGGGGGAGGATTCAGTCATGGAGTACAGGCAGCTCGGTGCTTCCGGGCTCAAGGTGCCCGCTCTGAGCTTCGGCACCGGCACCTTCGGCGGCCGGGGGCCGCTGTTCGAGGCCTGGGGCGACACGGACGCCCGCCAGGCACGCCGGCTCGTCGACATTGCGCTGGACGCCGGCATCACGATGTTCGACACCGCGGACGTGTACTCGGGCGGCGCCTCCGAGGAGGTGCTGGGAGAGGCGATCAAGGGCCGCCGGGACGAGGTGATCATCTCCACCAAGGCCGGGCTGCCGATGGGAGACGGCCCCGGCGACGCGGGCACCTCCCGTACGCGGTTGATCAAGGCAACCGAGGACGCGCTGCGCCGCCTCGGCACCGACCACATCGATCTCTTCCAGCTCCACGCCTTCGACGCCGCCACTCCGGTCGAGGAAGCGCTCGCCACGCTCGACCAGCTCGTGCACGCAGGAAAGATCCGCTACACCGGCGTCTCCAACTTCTCGGGCTGGCAACTCATGAAGTCCCTCGGGACGGCGGACCAACACGGCTTTCCCCGCTATGTGGCCCACCAGGTCTACTACTCGCTCGTCGGTCGCGATTACGAGTGGGAGTTGATGCCCCTCGGACTCGACCAGGGCGTAGGAGCGGTCGTATGGAGCCCGCTGGGCTGGGGCAGACTCACCGGAAAGATCCGGCGCGGCCATCCGCTGCCCGAGCGCAGCCGCCTGCACGAGACCGCCGACTACGGCCCGCCGGTGGAGGACGAGCTCCTCTTCCGCGTGATCGACGTCCTCGCACAGATCGCAGAGGAGACGGACCGCACCATCCCGCAAATCGCCCTCAACTGGCTGCTGCGACGCCCCACCGTTTCCTCCGTCATCATCGGCGCCCGCGACGAGACGCAGCTGCGCCAGAACATCGGCGCGGTCGGGTGGGCACTTACCGACGAACAGGCCGCCCGCCTCGACGCCGCGAGCACCAAACCCGCGCCCTACCCGTACTTCCCGTACGAGCGCCAGGAGGGCTTCGCCCGCCTCAACCCCCGTCCGACCGGTATCGCGTAGCCCCTCACCTCATGCGCCGGCATCAGGCGCCAGGCCCTACCGCAGGCCGCCCCGGACGAAGAGGTGCCACAGACCTGAAACCGCGCATCCGTCGGGTTCCACGGCCAAACCCCGCCCGCACCGATCCAGTTCCTGCCGCTGCGAAAGCGGCCGGCCACAGCAGTGCCCGGCCCGGCGGCGACGTCCCGATCCAGCCGACACGAGGCGCATACAACTCCCTTGGGGAAAGCGGAGATTCCCCTACGAAAGCGAAACGCAACCGACTCTTCCCCGCCGCACGGCGGGGCTGTCACCACAAAAGGATTGTCATGGATCTGCAGCTTTCCGGCCGCGTGGCCGTCGTCACCGGAGCCTCGAAGGGCATGGGCCTGGCCATCACCCAGACCCTGCTGCACGAGGGCGCCCGCGTCGTGGCCGCATCCCGCAAGACCAGCCCAGCACTCGACGCCCTCGCAGGGCCGAACCTGGTCCACGTTCCCCTCGACCTCATGGACCCCGAAGCCCCGCAGCAGGTCGTCAACCGGGCGATCACCGACTTCGGACAGCTCGACATCCTGGTCAACAACGCGGGCGGCCCGCCGCCCGGTGTGTCCCTGCCCCGCGGCTCCTTCCTGGACGCCTCGGACTCGGACTGGCAGGCGATGTTCCAGTTCAACCTCTTCGCCGTCGTCCGCGCGATCCGCGCCGCGATTCCGCACCTGCTCAAGAGCGACGCGGCCGCCGTCGTCAACATCTCCTCCGCCAACGCACGCGCTCCACAACCGATCAACGTCGACTACGGCGCGGCCAAGGCAGGCCTGAGCAACATCACCAAACAGCTCTCCATCGAGTTCGGCCCCCAGGGCATACGCGTCAACGGTGTCGTCCCTGGTGTCACTCGCACCGAGTGGTGGACCGAGGAAGACGGTGTGGCCGACAAGATCGCCGCACAGGCAGGCACCGACAAGGACAACGTCATCAACAACGTCGTGCCCCAGATGCTGAGCCTGACCACCGGCCGGTTCGTGGAACCACAGGAGATCGCCGACGCGGTGGCCCTGCTCGTCTCACCGCGCTCGGGCAGCACCAACGGCGCCGAGTTCGTCATCGACTCCGGCCTCCTCAAGGAACTCTGAGCTATCTCGCGCGAGGCGGGCCCCTCCTCGGGGCCCGCCTCCGCGCCTCCATCGTCCCACGCACCGCAAGAGACCAAGGGCCGTCTGCCCGCCCGCCGTCCCACCGGGCCCTACGCACAGGAGCCTTCCCATGACGCTGCTCACCCCCCTGCGGCATGCCCCCAGACCGCCGCGCCGCCACGGACCCACCCGCCCGAGCAGATAGCCGGCCGCGAGCGCGACGACGGTCGCGGTGACGATGCCCATCACGACCACCGCATCCCGATCGCGGACAGCTGCTCAACCCGCTCCGGCGACAGCGTCGCGGCCCGACTGCGCTGATTGCTGGTCCATGCCCCAAGCCGGAGCTCGCGCTCCTCCTGGTCCTCGCCGACGACGATCCGTTCAACGTGCTTCCTCGGCACCCGAAGGTGCCCCTCGCGCTCGAAGAACTGCTTGGCGGCCTGGTAGTTCATCGCCCACTCGTCGGCCTGCGTACGGCGCGGCTTCGGCTTCTCGTCCTCACTCGCGGGTTCGATCCCGAGGACCTGTTCGCACATCCACTGCTGCGCGCCGGTGAGCTGCTCCCACCCCAGCCGGACCGACGTCACCCACCGTCCGAGGTCCTCGCCCTGGCGTACGACGTCGCCCGCCGTGGCGGGCAGGCCTCCACCGGCGTCGAGGTGCTGCCGGGTCAGATGGAAGCAGCGTTGCCAGGTCACCGGCCAGGCCGGGCACCAGGACGGGTCGATGTCCTCCAGTTGCTCCCGCCGCTCCTCCGTCAGCGCGCCGGCGGACGAAACCACGGGCAGGCCCTCCGCCCGCCGCTGCTCGACCTCTACCGCCTTGCGGGCGGCGGCCCGCGCGTTCTTCAACCAGATCCCGACCTTCGCCCCCCGGTACGTCGCATCCACCGAAGCCAACAGATGCCCGTGCTCCGCAGCCCACCCACGCGCTGCGGCCAGGCCCTCCTCCCAGGCGACGTCGAAGTGCGACCACACCATGCCCAGCTTCTCCAACTGCGCGATGCGGTCCTCGCCCATGTCGCCCCGGACATAGAACCGCCGCGCGTCAGCGGTCCACCAGCCAAGCGGAAAGCCCGCGAGCGAGGCCGGCCACCCCTCGGCCTCAGCTTCTTCCCCGGCCGGGACACGGTACGCGAACGGCACCCGCAGATCGCCGTGCTGACGGGCATAGATGACGGCGGCTTCCATGCCCCGCCGCCAGTGCTGATGCTCAGGGTTGAGCACCCGCAGGTTGATGAACGCCGCCAGCTGCGCGGGGTCGCGCGGTGTGCTGAACTTCAGCAGGGCCTTCGCCGGAGCAGAAGGCCCCCCGTCCCCGCCGGCGCCCTGCTCCTTGCCCTCTGCGTCCTTGTGGACGGGCTTGCAGCGGCTCGGCGCCTGCTGCTCGGCCAATGCCTCCACCACCCTGGCGTCGTGCGCCCGGAGCGCCTCCAAAAGCTTTGCCAACCCGCCGAATGCCTTCGAGGTCAGCATGTTGTCCGCCGTCTCGCCCGGTCCGAGCAGCACCGGCACGACCAGGCTGGCCAGCTTGCCCTCGCCCGGCTGCATCCGCAGCGCCCGCCCCACCGCCTGCACCAGGTCCGGCATCGAGCCCCGGACGTCAGCCCAGTACACAGAATCACAGACACGGGTGTCGACGCCCTCGCCCAGCACCTTCACAGAGCCCAGATAACCCTTCTCCACCACCGTGCCGTCCATGGCGATCCCGCCGGCGAACTCGCCCAGCACACGGCGGCGGTGGAGGGGCTTGTGATCGCCGCACAGCCAGTCGGCCCAAACTGCCTGCGGATACAGCTCGGGACCGCTGTCATGCAGCTGCTTTGCGACCTGGGGGAGGCCGACCGCGAAAGCTTCGGCTTCCTTGACGACGTGATGGAAGACTAGCGTGCGCCGAAAACCCTCCTCAGCTGACGCCTTGAGCAGGGCGGTCTGGAGGGCGGCGAGGCGCGCCCCCCGGACCTCGTCCGACCGGCCATCCACACCGAGCAGCACGGCGGCCTGGTGCCGGGCATCGGTGACGTCGACGCACACGACTTGGTAGGGGGCGCAGATCCCCCGGTCGATGGCCTCGGAGAGCGTCAGGGTAAATGCCCTGCTGCCGAAGGGGCCCTCGGGGTCATCGTCCATGCTCGCCACCAGCTCGCCCACAGCGCCCTCCCGGTCCTCGTCGAGCTGCCACAGGCGGGGCGTGGCGGTCATGTAGAGCCGGCGCAGGGACGGGATCTTTTGGTTGTCGTGCACGACCGCCCAGGGCTTCCCGATCCGCCCGGAGGTCCGGTGTGCCTCATCGACCACGATCAGGTCCCAGGCCGAAAGACCGGCAGCGTGCGCCCGCTCCAGTGTGCCCAGACCGAGTGAGGCGTACGTGGCGAACACGGTGACCTTGTCCAGGCCGCGGGTCCACTGCACCAGCTCGTCCACGGCCGTGGTGTTGGGAAAGCCCGCCTCCTCGCCCCGCAGGGAGGACACCCCGACTATCGGCCCCCGACGGCCCCCCTCGCGCCACGCAGCCTCGGTCTGCGCCAGGAGGTCCAGCGAGGGCACGAGCACCAGGACACGGCCCGCGTGGAGCTCCTCCGCGCTGCGGACCGCCACCCGGGTCTTCCCGGATCCGGTCGCCATGATCACCTGAGTCCGGAGCCCTCGCTCCGGCACAAGTGAACTTGCAGACAATTCGAGAGCGCGGATGACGGCGTCAACAGCTTCTCGCTGGTGGGGCCAGAGGTCTTTCTCTGCCATATCCGCTCTGCCTTATCCTGATTGCCGGTGTGGCCGACTCGAGCGTCAGCTGACCACGAAACCCTGCCTGCAGACTCACAGTTGCCGCAGTGGCGAGCTCTTCAAGGGCGCCTTCCTGCATCCGCGTTCCGGGCCGCTCCGGGCCGTTCCACGCGACCCGAGATGATACAGAGGCGTGACGCACTAATCCCAGAGTCTATCTCCCAACAATTTTGAAGCAAACCGAGCTCGCCGAGAACCATCAAGACCTGCCAGTCCGGGAGTGGCTCGGCGAGCAGGGCGTCAGCGCCCACTCCTCAAGTTCGATGCGAAACGCTCCCGCAACCAGTGGACCTTCACGGCAGAGGGTGGGGCCCTGTCTCATCCCGTCCGGAATGATGCGGCGTCAGCCGGTGAGTGTTTGAGCAATGGGCTCGCCGTCATCCGCAGGCAGGCATGGACGTCCCGTTCTGACCATCCCGTAGTGAGCCAACAAGCGGCCACAAGCTCGGGCAGACTGGTAGTCATGAAGAGGCGCAGTGCGCGGCAGACGCTGGTGGTTGACGGAGAGAAGTTCGACGTCTCCAAACGCCCCGGTAAGCGGGGAACGTACGACTTCACCTGGCTGACAGGCCCCAACCCCGGCTACGGCTTCACCTCTGCGGTGCAGCCCGCCAGAGCCCTGAGCGTTCCGGAATTGGAAGCGTCAGCCCGCGACTTCTTGCAGCAGGTTGACCCGACTACCGGGTACATCGAGTAATGCCCCGCCCCTCTGAGCCGGCCATGCCCCGCACGAGCCGCCGTCAGGACTGCGACGACCACTCGAAACCTGCCTTGACCTCTACGGACCGCACAGCGCATACATCCGGCTGAGCGTCATGAGCCCCCGTACTCAGGTGTATTGGGGTTCCCGCGCGCCACTATGGCCGTGCCATGACAGATCACCGGGAGGGGCAAGCGTGATGAACGCGAGGAAAATCGTGACCGTGGCGATGCTGGCAGTCTTTGGGATGGCAGGGGCAGGAGCCGCGCCGGCTGCGGCGACTGGAGGCCTTCTTCCTCATCCTGGGCCGGAGGGCCTGGTGTGGGTGGAAGGAAGAACGGGGGACGGGGGAGTGGCGTCCGGTGGGGCGTGGGACAGGCTGCCGACCGTACTCACCGTGGCCTGCGAAGGCGGCGGCAGCGTGGCGGTGACGATGAAGTCACAGCAGGTACAGGCAGCCGAGTTCGAGGTGACGTGCCCTGCCGGCAGGGCGGGCGTGGGATCGGTGACCATGGACGCAGGGCGCGTGCAGGGATCCTTCACAGTGGCAGTTGACGCCTCGAAGGAAGACACCCGGTGGGCCCTGACAGTGACCCAACCCGAGCAGAACCCCACCGCGTAGCCAGCCGCCCGCGCCAGCGGGCCGGCCTGGAGGCGAAGCCGCAAGGCCAGGGGAGCGCAGCGACCCGTACGCGAAGCGCACTCAGATCCCAAGCGAAGCGCGGGATCTGACGGCCCGAAAGGGCCGGCCTCGGCGAAGCCGAGGCAACTGGGGTGCGCAGCACCCCAGCCCGACCCGCGGAGCGGGTCGGGCAACCACCACGCGGAGCGTGGTGGTTGCCTTGCACAGCGCGCAGCGCTGTGGTACCCGCTCCGCGGG
>NZ_JBICWS010000039.1:0-29560 GCF_043199875.1 Streptomyces sp. NPDC048516
GCTACGAGAAACGCGCCTACATCTACCTCGGCACCGTCACACTCGCAGCCCTCGCCATCTGGCTCCGAACGTGATCCGAGAAACAGTGCCTAGTAAGCCCGCCGTCAGAGTCGGCGCCGCCGACCCCGCCCCGATCCCGCCGGAGCAGCCCGGCCCCGCGGCACCCCACCGTGCTGGGCGTGCGGACAGCCGCTGAGCAGACCGAATCCCTCACCCGCACCTTCGTCTCGCTGCGTACAAAGGGGCACCGACGCCGAACACGCCTCCCTCCCGTGCGCCCTCTGCCAGGCAGCTTCCAACAGGCGTGCGATTACCCCAAGTTCGTAGTGCTCTCCTGGCCAGAGCGTTAACTGGTGCTGCGGCAAGGTAGTTGGTAAGGCGTGGGCCGCGGTGTCGCACGTCGATTCCTTCGAGTACAAGGACACATCGTGCCCACTCCTGGTGTGTTGAGGATCTTTCTCCCTGCGCTCTCGCTCCTGCCCCTGCTGTTGTTCGTCCTGCCGGCGGCGCCGGCATGGCTTTGCTGGCCCTTCATGCCGGAACGGAAGCAGAGGGTCATGATCGAGGTATTGCAGAAGTTGATCGACTGGACGCGCGCCTGCGCCAAGGGTCGATAGCCGCCGGAGAAAGCGAGGAGGCGGGTGGCTGCATGCAGCCACCCGCCTCCGTTCACAGGCACCAAGCCCCCGCGGCATGATTCCTTTGCAAGGTCGGTAACAGCCCGCCCGTCTCCAGCAGCCTGGTGAAGCCCAGGACAAGCTCCGGGCACCACACACAAGGCAGCCAAGGCACTCGCCGAGCTGAAGCAGGGAACTGAAGCAGGAAGCTGCGCTGGAGGCGGCAGCAAGAGCGCGCCGCGGCGCACCGGCCGAGGCGTGCTGACCCAGGTGCCTGAATGTGTACCGCCAGGCGGAGGGCCCTCCACGTATCGACGCGAAGGGCCCTCTGACCTGCTATTTCTCTGTGGGCACAACAGGATTTGAACCTGTGACATCTGCTTTGTAAGAGCAGCGCTCTACCGCTGAGCTATGCGCCCTGGCCGAGCCGACAGACTACCTTGCCTTTGGGGCTGAACGGCAAACCCGTAAGCGAAGTCCGAACTTACCGGCCGGTGTGTTCGTTTCCGGTGAGTGGGAGAATGACATTCGGTCCTGGGGCGATCCGATCGGGAGAGGGAAGTGACGGCGACAGAGACGCAGCCGCATGAGCAGCGAGAACGCCGTCGCGTCCGTGGGGGTCCGCTCCGGGATGTGGTGGGGCTCGTGCTGCTGCCGTTGCCGTTGTTGGTGGCGATGGTGCCGATGTCGTTCGCGGGCGGGGGGACCCGTCGCTGGTTCGGGCGCGGGGAGAGCCAGCGGGCCGATGCGCAGGCCGCGAAGGACGCCGCGGCGGCCGCGTTCTACGAGCTGGACACCGCACACCGTGACCTGCGGATCTCCATAGAGACGATCACCGCGGTCGACAATTCGCCGGCCGCGCGGAAGGCCGCGGCGGATTACGAAGGCTTCGGCCGGCGGATCGACGAGGTGAGTCAGCAGTACATCACCGCGGTCGACTCCCACGATCTGGACCGTGATGATCTGGACGGTGCCGCGGTGGCGCGGGCGCGGGCCGATCTGACGCGTGCCAAGGAGGAGCTGGATCGCGTCCGGAGCGAGCTGGAGCGGTTCGCGCAAGGGCTCGGGCCGTTGCTGCAGACCGCCGAGACGCAGCTGGCGCGGCTGGCTCCGGCCGTGGAGCGGGCGCGGCAGGCGCTGCTGGCGGCGAGCAACGCGCTGGACGCGGTCCGTGCGCAGGGGCTGCGGGCCGATGATCTCGCGACCCGGCTGGCAGCGCTCGGGCCCGAGCTGACCAAGCTCAATCAGGGTGCCGGGCAGCACGGCGTACAGGAGACGATCCGCCGCGCCGACGACATGCTGCGCAAGGCCGAGGACGTACGGACCGAGGCCGAGCGGCTGCCGGGGAAGGCGGCGGAGATCGACAAGCGGCTGGTGTCGCTGCGGACCCGGGCGCAGGCGATCACGACGCGTGCCGGGAAGGTCGACCCGGTCCTCAGCGAGCTGCGGCGACGGTACAGCGCGGCATGCTGGCAGGACCTGCAGCAGGTACCGGAACAGGCCGCGCACTCCGTCCAGCAGGCCGAGGTCAAGTTGCGGGAGGCGCAGCAGGCGCGGGACGAGCAGCGCTGGGCGGATGCCACGAGCCTGCTGGCGACCGTACGGGCGCTGCTGGACGGCACCGACGAGGCGGTCTCGGCGGCCGGTGACCGGCTGCAGCGACTCGATGCGGTGTCGTTCGACCGGCAGAAGGAGGTCGAACGGACGCGCTTCGCGGTCCGGGACGCGCAACGGCTGGCGATGGCCGGGCGCAGCACCCCCGACCCGCGGCACGCCGGCCCCCTGGACGAGGCGGTGGCGCGGCTGGACCGTGCGGTCGAGAGCTTGGAGGGGCGGCATCCGGACTGGTGGCATTTCCTGACGGAGACCGAGGCGGTACGGGAGACGGCGGCCCGGGTGGTGCAGGAGATCCGCGGGGCCAGGGGCGGCGCAGGGGGCGGGGGCTGAGGCTCCGGGCTTTGGGCTCCGGGCTCCGGGGGCGGCTGAGGCTCCAGGGCCGAGAGGGGTGGCTGGGTTCCGGGGGCGGCTGAGGCTCCAGGGCCGGGGGTGGCTGGGCTCCGGGGCTGGGACTTCCTGGCGGCGGCCGCTGAGGCTGCTGAGGGGGCTGCCCCGGGCCGGCTGGTGGTCCCGGCGCGGGCGACGCGTATGTGCCCGTCTTCGGGGCTCTCCTCGTCAGCGGGTTCCGTACTCGTCACCGGGGTTCCGTACCACTCGTCACCGGGGCCGTGTGCAGGTCACCGCAGCTACGTGCCCGTCACCCAGGGTGCAATGGCGTGATGTCGCACGTGGGCGGATCCTGGAGGGAAGTACGGCCCAGGCGGCACACCTGCGCGAAGGAGGCCGGAGATGGCTACTGGGGCTACTGGCCAGACCCTGCACGGGCCCTCGAACCCCTTTCACCGGACGAAGACGCATCACACCCGGCTCGATGAGCATCTGCCCGTGGACCACCGGCTCAGCAAGGTCTACCGCATCGGCGCGGGGCTGATGGGCCTGGTGCTGATCGCCTTCGGCATCCTCGGGCTGACGCACCACATCGGCTTCTTCGACACCGGCGGCGACACCGTTGCCGGGCTGAACACCAACGGCTCCCTGAGCATCCTCTCCATCGTCGTCGGCGCGATCCTCGTCGTCGGCATGGTGATCGGCAAGAACTTCGCCTCGACCCTCAACATCGTGTTCGGCATCCTCTTCCTCCTGAGCGGCTTCGTGAACCTGGCGCTGCTGGACACCGACGCGAACTTCCTCGCCTTCCGGCTCCAGAACGTCCTCTTCAGCTTTGTGGTCGGACTGATGCTGCTGGTCTTCGGGATGTACGGACGGGTCAGCGGCGGCCTCTCGCACGACAATCCGTACTGGCGCGCCCGGCACCCGGAGGAAGCGGAACGGTTCGACCGCGGCCAGTTGCGTCCCGTCTCCGGCATGACGGCCGCACGGCAGGCGGCACGGGTCAAGGTCCAGGGCGCCTCGCACGCCGGGCGCGGTTCGATCGGCGCCGGCACCAGCGGGAGCAGGTCCCGCACGGGCCTGAGTGCGGGGACGAGTACGGGTACCGCCTCCTCCGGTGCCAGGGGTGCGGGTACTGCCTCCGGCGGCGGCACGGATGCCGGAACCGCCGGCAAGAGGACCTGAGCCGGGGCGAGGAGAGACGTCAGGGCGTACCGAGGTGGGAATGGGGTGCTCGGTACGCCCTGACGGCTGATGACGGGAGCCGTCAGGGCGCTACGGGACTACGGGACCAGCCGGGACTACGGGACCAACCGGGGACCACGGGGACTACCGGGACTCGATGACGGGGCGGAGCTGCGCGACCGGGAGGGACGGCGTCGGCGGAGAGCACACGGGGAGAGCAGGGAGCACACGATGAGCAGTTCGGAGCACACCGCCTCCTCCGCCGGCGGGCACGGGGTGCACCACGAGGCGGTCGAATCGCTCGCCGGGCGGATCATCAAGGGCACTTACGGTGAGGGCGACAGCCTCGTCATGCCGGACGTGATGGCACAGCTGGACGTGACCCAGACCGTGCTGCGTGAGGCGGTCAAGGTGCTGACCATGAAGGGCCTCCTCGATACCGACACGGCGCGCGGCACGTTCGTCCGCCCCCGGGAGGACTGGAACCTGCTGGATGCGGACGTCCTGCGCTGGAAGCTCGCGGCCGGTGTCTCGTCCGATTTCTTCGCCGATGTGCTCGAACTGCGCCGCTCCATCGAGCCCGCGGCGGCCGCGCTCGCCGCGGAGCGCCGGACGGAGGACGATCTGGCGGCGCTGCACGCCGCGCTCGGTGCGATGGCCGGAGCCGACACCGATCCGGCACTGCTCGTACGCGCCGATGCGTCGTTCCACACGGCGATGCTGATCGCCTCGAACAATCGCTTCTACGCGCAGATGCACCGGGTGATCGTGCCGGTACTCGTCCAGCGCGACCGGGCCGTGCTCGCCGCGGACGGCGCGTTCGAGCATCCTCATGCGGCGCACGCCGCGGTGGTCGAGGCCGTACGGGACCGGGACGTCGACGGCGCCTATATGGCGATGCTCGAACTGCTTGATCTGTCGGCGCGGGAGCATCCGTAGGGGCTTGGAGGGAAAGGCTTCGGGCCGGTGAAGGCGGACTCCGCCCGTAGGCGGCGCCGCCCCGCACGCCGACAGGACGGAGCCGGTCCATGAAGATCAGCCGCATCGAGACGTTCCTCGCGCCACCGCGCTGGCTGTTCGTCCGGGTGGAGACCGATGAGGGCGTCGTCGGCTGGGGTGAGCCGGTGGCCGAAGGGCGGGCCGAGCCGGTCCGGGCGGCGGTGGAGGTGCTGTCCGAGTACCTTCTGGGCCAGGATCCGGCGCGCATCGAGGACCACTGGCAGGTCATGACCAAAGGCGGCTTCTACCGCGGCGGGCCCGTCCTGTCGTCCGCCGTCGCCGGGCTGGACCAGGCGTTGTGGGACATCAAGGGGAAGCGGCACGGTGTCCCCGTCCACCAGCTGCTGGGCGGACCGGTCCGCGAGAAGATCCGCGCCTACGCATGGGTGGGCGGCGACGAGCCGCACGCCGTCCGCGACGCGGTCACCGCCCAGATCGAGGCGGGCTTCACCGCCGTCAAGATGAACGGCTGCGGCCGGATGACTCCGGTGGCCACCCGCGCCGAGGTACGGGAGTGCCTGCTGCGCGCCGAGACCGCACGCGAAGTCCTCGGCGACGAACGGGACTTCGGCCTCGACTTCCACGGCCGGGTCTCGCCCGCCAACGCCCGCAGGCTCCTCCCCCTGCTGGCCGACTACGCACCGATGTTCGTCGAGGAGCCGGTTCTCCCCGACTACCTGGAAGCCCTCCCTGGCCTCGTCAACGCCTCCAACATCCCCCTCGCACTCGGTGAACGTCTCTTCACCCGGCGAGAGTTCCTGGCTCCCCTCCAAGCCGGCGTCGCGATCCTCCAGCCCGATGTCTCGCATGCGGGCGGCATCTCCGAGCTGCGCCGGATCGCCGCGCTCGCGGAGGCGTACGGGGCGCAGCTCGCCCCGCACTGCCCGCTCGGTCCGGTCGCCCTCGCAGCCTGCCTCCAAGTCGCCTTCACCACCCCGAACTTCCTCATCCAGGAGCAGTCCATCGGGATCCATTACCACCGGGGCGCCGAGCTGCTGGACTACGTGCTGGATCCGGAGCCGCTCCGCTTCCACGGGGGCTCACTGCTGCGGACCGACCGCCCCGGGCTCGGTGTGGAGGTGGACGAGGCCGCGGTGCGGGCGGCGGATGAGCGGGGCCACGCCTGGCGGAACCCTGTGTGGCGCCATGAGGACGGGTCGTTCGCCGAATGGTGAGCCGAATGGTGAGGGGGATGGGGGTGGGGTTGGTGATGGGGGATGGGGGACGGGGATGGGGGTGTCCGGTGTGCGCGACCCAGGCCCCCGGTAGGGGAATCCTGGTACCGGGGCCCGGAATTCCCCTCCCTACCGGCGCCCGGTGCCTTCCCCCTTCCTCCCCCCCCCCCGCACGCCCGGTGCACCCGGTCCCCCCGGCACACCCGGTACACCCGGTACACCCGTCAGCGCGGCCCGGAATAATCGAAGGTGTCACCCGCGCGCCCGAACGACCCAGCCGCGCAGTCACACATGCGGCGGGGTGCAGGAGAAAGCAGGAAACGCCATGGACCTCAGCACAGCGCTCCGGACCGAGCGGCTGGTCGCCATCATCCGGGGCAGAGATGCGGAGGCGTCCTTCCGTACCGTCATGGCGCTTGTGGAGGCAGGCCTTCCGCTGATCGAGATCTCGCTCAGCGGGAAGGACGCCCTCACCGTGATCCGGCGGGCGCGCGCCGAGCTGGGCGACGCGGCCTGGCTCGGCGCCGGCACCGTCCTGACCGCATCGGATGCGCGGCGTGCCGCCGAAGCCGGGGCGAATCTCATCGTCACCCCCGGGCTCGGGGCCGGTCTGGAGGAGTCCGTACGCCAGGGGCTGCCGACGCTCGCCGGGGTGATGACGCCGTCCGAGGTGATCGCGGCGGATGCGCTGGGCGTCTCGGCCCTGAAGCTGTTCCCGGCGTCGGTCGGTGGACCCGCGTATCTGCGGGCGCTGCGTGCGCCCTTCCCCGAGTTGCCGTTCGTGCCGGTCGGCGGCGTGGACGCAGCCGCTGCGCAGGCGTACTTCGCCGCCGGGGCGGTGGCGGTGGGTGTCGGCTCGCCACTGGTCGGGGACGCGGCGGACGGCGGCGACCTGGACGGGCTGCGCAAGCGCGCGGCAGAGTTCAGGGCGGTGTGCGCACGATGACGGGGCAGCCGGCTGCCGGGGGCGGCGAAGCGCAGCGGGACAGGGACGATCACGGGCACAGACACGGGGACGGGCACGGGGACGAGGACGGGGACTCGCAGCACGGCGGCGCCGATCCCCGCCCCGGGGCCGCCCCGGGCCGTCCATGGGCTCCCCGGCAACCGGGCCGTCCGGACGTCTTCACCTTCGGCGAGACCATGGTCGCGCTACGCGGCAGCGGCCCGCTGAAGCTCGGCGGCACGATGCAGGTCTCCATCGCAGGAGCGGAGAGCAATGTCGCGATCGGACTGGCCCGGCTCGGGCACGAGGTCCGCTGGGCGGGCGCGGTCGGTGAGGACGAGGCCGGGGAACTGGTGCTGCGTACGCTGCGCGCCGAGGGCGTCGAGGTATCCGGCGCCTCGACCGATCCGGGAGCCCCGACCGGGCTGCTCCTCTTCGAGCCGCGGCTGCCTGACGTCACCCGGGTGCACTACTACCGTGCGGGATCGGCCGGCTCGCGGCTCACGGCAGGCGTGATCGAGCGCGCCTTCCGCGCCGCGCCGCCCCGCGTCCTGCACCTGACGGGCATCACCCCGTCCCTGAGCCCCACGGCGCGCTCGGCAGCTCTGCGGTCCCTCCGGCTGGCCCGCGAGCACGGCTCCTTGGTCTGCCTCGATGTCAACTTCCGCGCCCGGCTGTGGACGGCCGGGGAAGCCTCCGTGGTCCTGGCTGAGTGGATCCCCTACGTGGATCTCCTGATCGCCTCCGACGACGAGCTTCCGCTGTGCCTGCCGCCCCTGGAAGCCGGCGGTGGCTGCGCCGCCGGCATCACGTCGCAGGCCGGGCTGCTGAGGGAGCTGGGCGTCGGCGAGATCGTGGTCAAACTCGGCGCGGAGGGGGCAACGGCCTTCACCCACGGCGGCTCCCTGCACCGGCCCGCCAAGGCCGTACGGGCCGTCGATGCCGTGGGAGCCGGCGATGCCTTCGTGGCGGGCTATCTGTCGGCGCTGCTGGACGGTGAGGGGACGGCCGAATGCCTGGAGCGGGCCGTCACCACAGGAGCGTTCGCCGTCGCCTCCCCCGGCGACTGGGAGGGCGCGCCGACCCGTGCGGAGCTGGGCCTGCTGGGCGCGCCGCCCGGCACCGTCGTCCGCTGAGCGGCACCACGGCTAACCTGTGCCCATGCCTCGTTACGAATACCGGTGCCGCCCCTGCGGCTCCACCTTCGAGCTGAACCGGCCGATGGCCGAGTCCTCCGCCCCGGCCGTGTGTCCCGAGGGCCACGAGGACACCGTGAAGCTCCTCTCCACGGTCGCCGTCGGCGGCTCCGCGACCGCTGCCGCCCCACAGGGCGGGGGCGGCGGCTGCTGCGGCGGCGGTTGCTGCGGCGGCTAGTGCGCACGGCAACTACGGGGTGCCCCGGGGCCCGGCCCCGGGTCCTCGGCCGCCGCTACTTCTTGCGTGCCAGGGTCACGCCGTCGGCCACCGTGAGAATGACCGCCTCCATACGTGAGTCCTCCACGACGTGGTCGTTGAAGGCCCTGATCGCCAGGGCCGACCCGGTCGCCGCCGGGTCGGCGACCTCGCCGTGGTACAGGACGTTGTCCGCAACGATCAGGCCGCCCGGCCGCATCCGGGGCACCAGCTCTTCCCAGTACGCGATATAGCCGCCCTTGTCCGCGTCGAGGTAGGCGAGGTCGATATGCGGTGCGGCCGGCATCGCCCGCAGCGTTTCCAGCGCGGGCGCGATCCGCAGCTTGACGCGGTCCCCGACCCCGGCCTTCTCCCATGCCTCCCGGCCGTACGCCGTCCACTCCTCGGAGACATCACAGGCGATCAGCGTGCCGTCCGCGGGCAGCGCCTGGGCCATGGACAGCGCCGAAAATCCGGTGAAGGTTCCCACCTCGACGACATGCCGAGCCCCGATCAGCCGCACCAGGAACGCCAGCAGGGGCCCCTGTTCCTCCGCTGACTGCATCCCCGCCGCCTCGGGGAACTGCTGGCGGGTGAGCTCCACGAGGTCTCGCTGTGCGGCGTTCAACGGTGGGTTGTGGGCGAGGACGTAGTCGTACATCTCCGCTGTGATCGGCGTGCTCTTGGACTCGGTCACTGGCTCTCCCCTGGGTCAAGGATCGCGGTCGCGGCGATCACCGGACGATGCAGCCGATCGCTTCGGCGAGACTAACCGAGCCGCCGCCTTCACCGACTGTTTTCCCGGCACTCGCTCCCCTCGTGCCTCTCCCTTTTCCCCGGCCTCACTACCGGTCTACGGCCCCAGGTAGCGAGGCAGCGCGCGATACCGCCCGAACCCGGCGGGGCGGGGCGGGTGGACGAGAAGCCGGCCCGGGCGGCGGCCAGGCCGGCGGTGGAGGTCACGTCGGCAGTGGAGGTCGCGACGGCAATGGCGGTCACGCCGGCAATGGCGGCCTTCGTTGCCGCCCGTATCAACCCGCCCGGCCCGGGGGCACGGCACCGCGAAGGAAGGCCCGCACGATCTCCTCGCCCGCGGCGACGCCCCGTTCGTCGAGCGCCGTGAGGTGCGGGGCCTGCCAGCCGGAGTCCGCCAGCTCGCCGTGTCCGGGCCGCCATGCGCGGTCCGCGGCCAGCAGCAGATCGGCGTCGAGGAGGGAATCGCCGGCCGCAAGGACCTCGGACGCCCCGGTGCGGCGGGCCACTTCCGCCACGGCTGCGCTCTTGGTCAGCGGCTTCGGCACGGCGTAGATCTTGCGGCCCTGCAGGGACACGGTCCAGCCGCGTTCGTCGGCCCAGCCGGTCAGGTCCTTCACCCAGGTGTCCGGCAGCAGTGGGCGCTCCACGACGAGGTAGGCGAAAAGGTCCTCGGCAACGCGTTCCTTGCGCAGCCAGGCCGGGTCGGCGGTGCGGACCAGGTGCGCGCGGATCTCGTCCAGGGGTGCGCACTGCGAGGAGAGCCGCCCGGCGACGGTGCGCTGCCAGTCCGGGTCGGACTCACCCCGTACGAGCAGATGGCCGCCGTTGGCGCAGATGGCGAACTCGGGTACGGGCCCGGGGAGATGGATACGGCCGTACTGCTCGCGGGTGCGGGTGGTGGCCGGGACGAAGGTGGTGGTGGCGGCCAGTTCGGCGAGCAGGGCGGCGGCCGTCTCCGTCATATAGGACAGCGGCTTGCGCTCATAGGTCTCGACGCACAGGAGCCGGGGAGCCTCGGCGTCCGGCATGGCGAGGCCCAGGGCGGCGGCCGAATAGATCAGGGTGCGGTCGAGGTCGCTGGCGACCAGAAGAGGGGCGGCGCGCAGCGCTTTTGGGGAAGGGTGGTGGTGGGCGAGGGGCCGGCCGTTCATCAGGAGGCCACCGCCTTGCCGTCGGCACCCGTGGCCCCGCGGGTGTAGCGGGGGTGGATCAACCCCACACAGGTATAGGGCAGTTCCTCGACCTCTTCGACGGGCACCCCCCGCTGTTCCGCCAGGAGGCGCACATGATCGAGATCGGCCCCGGCCCCCTGCCGGGCCAGGATCTTCCAGGGGACCCGGCGCAGCAGTACGCGCGTGGTCTCGCCGACACCGGGCTTCACGAGATTGACGTCGTGGATGCCGTACTCCTCGCTGATCCGTTCGACGGCCGCCCAGCCCTCCCAGGTGGGGGCCCGGTCGGCGGCGGCCAGCTCCTTCGCCTCCGCCGCGGCCTCCGCGGCCACGTCGTCGAAGCGGGCGCTGACCGCGTCCAGGAAAGCACGCGACACATCGGCCGCCGCCAGGTCGCGGTAGAACTTCGCCCCGTGGAAGTCGTCCGGCCCCACGAGGTCGTCGCGCAGAACGGTGCGGGATATGAGGCCGGAGACGGTGGAGTTGAGGCAGGCGGACGGGATGAGGAAGTCGTCCCGGGTGCCATAGGTCTCGACACAGCCGCCGGGGTCGGCGAGCACGGCGATCCGCGGGTCGAAGCCCGGGAACTCCGCCAGGGCCTCGGCGAGTTCGCGGGTGATGGCGCCCTTGCCGGTCCAGCCGTCCACGAAGACCACATCCGCCGGATCGTGATGGGCGGCCAGCCAGCGCAGCGCGGTGGTGTCGATGCCCCGGCCGCGGACGATCGAGAGGGTGTAGTGCGGCAGCTCCACGCCGTGGGTGTGCAGCGCCCAGCGGCGCATCAGCACCCCGACGGGGGTGCCGGCCCGGGCCAGCGACACCAGCACGGGGCGCGGGCCGCGTTCGGCGAGCACGGTCTCGGTGACGGTCCCGACCGCCCGGGCGATCCGGCTCGCGGAGGTCCGCAGCGCGCTGTGGAAGAGCGCCTGGTACTGCTCGCTCGGCTGGTATTCGACCGGCAGCGACTCGGCGTAGTGGGCGCCACCGCGCTGAATCGCCTCCTCGCGTTCCTCGGTCGGCGCTTCCAGGGTGACGTCGGAGAGGTCCTGCAGCAGCCAGCCGACCTCGTCAGCGGTGTAGGAGGAGAAGGCGGGGCCGCGCAGCGGCTCGGGGAGGGGCACGGTCCGGTCCTGTGGCTGCGGGGCGTACGAGGGGATGACGGCGAGCAGCAGCCGGCCGGTGTGCTCGGCGAGCCGGTGCAGCAGACCGTCGGTGGCGTGCAGTTCCGGGGAGTCCCCGGGCGAGTCCACGACGGCCACGATGGTGTCGAAGCCGCGTTCCGGGTCGGCGCCGGCCGCCACGTTGTAGGCGTACCGCTCCCCCGGGCCGTCGGCCGGCTGGTCGTGAGCGGGGAAGGACAGCCGGGTCCGTATCGCGTAACCGGGGTCGTCGACGGGGAGCACCGGCGACCGGGTGGTGGTGGAGAAGAAGACGTTCGGCGCCGGTTCGGCGCCGCCCGCCTCCTCGGCCAGGAGAGCGTCCAGGGCCCCGGCCATCCGCAGCGGCGCGTACATCAATTCCTCGCTGCCGAGGACGAGGATGCGGCGGGCGCCGTCCAGGTGCCGGGCGATCCGGGCCGCCATGCGGGGCAGAGCGGCCTCCAGCCGGGCACGGTGCGCCGGCGTGAAGCCGTGCCGACCGCCGTCCGGCAGCCCGCCGGGCCAGCCGAGAGCGACCCGCACGACGTTCGCGCCGGACGCCGCCGGGACGTCCGGCGGGATGTCTGCCGGGATGTCTGCCGGGGCCTCTGCCGGACCGGAGCCGCGGTCGTTGTTCGCGGAACCCGTGCCCTCGGATCCCGCCTGCTCGGTCGCGCTCCCCGTGACCGGCGCGGCGGCCCGGGCCGCAAGCGCCTCCTGGGCGGCGACGAGTTCCTGGCCGCGGGTCAGAACGTCCGCGGGCAGGCGTACGCCGCCCGCGGCCAGTGCCACGAGGTCGACGCGGGCGCCCAGTTCCGCCGCGAATTTCTCCAGGTGGCTGCGGTCCGCGTCGGAGCGCATGTCGACCAGGGCGACGACCACGTACCGCTCGCGCGGGAAGTGCGCATGCAGCGCGGCGATCGTGTTCAGGACGGTCCGGCCGGTGGAGAACTCGTCGTCGACGAGCACCAGCGGTCCGTTACCGGCGAGGAGCGTACGGTCCTCCGGGAGCAGCAGATGCGAGGTGGCGTGGCTGTGCTCCTCCTCGAACCCGCCCACCTGCGCCACGCCCGCGACCGGGCGGCGGGTGGAGTGCAGATACGGCGCGAGGGCCAGGCCGTCGGCCACCGAATGTCCCAGGCCGGTGGCGGTTTCGGCGTAGCCGAGGACGACGGAGCGGGCAGCGGCCTCGTCGCCCAGCAGCTCCCGCACCCGGCGTCCCAGCCCGACGCCTGCGCCGTGGACCACATCCGGCCGCTGGGGCACGTGCTTGCCGAGCACGTTCGACACGAGCAAATGGGCCCGCTTGGGGTTGCGCCGCAGCGCCAGCCCCAGCAGTTCCGGCAGCTCGTCCCCGCCGCTCAGCGAGACCCCGAGCCGGCCGGCGACCCATTCTCCCGTCCAGACCACGTGTTCCGTCTCCTCCGTCGTACCGTTCATCTGTTTCCCGCAGGTCACGTCTGCTGACGCCTGCTCCTGTCTGCTCACGCCTGCTCGCTCACGTCTGCGGCAGGCTCGCCGTCAGCAGCTCCACGAACCCGATGCCTTCCCGGGCGACCCCGAACGCCTCGGCGCGCAACAGGGTCCGCTCGGCCCAGGCGCGGTGCGGCTTCACCTCGTTCATCTTGTTCGTGTAGGCGGAGCGCAGCACCCCGCCGTCGCCCCGTTCGGGCCGCAGGATGTCGACCGCGTCGCTGAACTCCTCATGGCTGACGACCGAGAGGGCGTGCACCGGCGCGACATGCGAGGGGTGAATGCAGGTCTTGCCCTGCAGTCCGTTCGCGCGGTCGAGTTCGATCTCCCGCAGCAGGCCGTCCATGTCGTGCTCGATCAGGGCCGTCCGCAACTCCTCGGCGCGTCCGAGGAACGGGCTGCGGCGCAGCTGCGGCTTGAACATCCGCTCCTGCAGCCGGAAGTACTCCCACACCGGGCCGGTGACCGTGAAGCCCGTGCCGTCCGCCCGCCCCAGCACATTCACCACGTCGGCGATCACGGAGGCGACGATCTGGACGTCGTATGCCGTCATGTCGGGGGCTCTGCGCAGTCCATAGGCGGAGCAGAAGTCCGTGACACCGAGCCGCAGGGCAAGCACCCGGTCCCGGTATTTGTCCACGGTCCGGGCGATGCCCGCCAGGGTCTCGGCGCGGCTCTCCAGATGCAGCAGCTGCGGAGATTCGAGCACCGGCATCACAAACAGCCGCCGGGCGCAGGCGCCCTCGGCCGCGTTCAGTGCCTCAAGGAACGGGATGCCACGCTCCTCGGTGAACTTCGGAAGTACAAAACCGGACAGCCTGTGTACGGCATTGCCCATCCGGCGGACCAGATCCGGTATTTGGCCGGGTGTGCGGACGCGGATGAACAGCAGGGGAAGGTCCGCGCCCGCAGTGGCCGCCTCGTCGAGAAGGCCCAGCTGCCGCACGAGGTTCTCCTCGCCGGCCTCGACGTCCCCGTCGCTTATGGAGTCCTCTAGACACAGGACCATGGATGCCACGCCTCGCGCGGCCTGCTTGAGGACATCGGCGGCGAGTCGCGTGCGGGTGGCGGGGCTGTAGAGCGTCGCCCCCAGAGCGACCGCGAGCGTGCGGGCGGGGGAGCCGGCGGTGAACTCCACCGGCTCCTGGTGGAACAGTGCCTTCCGGATATCGGGCGAAAGGTGCCCAAAATGACGCATACAACTCCCCGTCTCCATGCGGGATCCGGCACCCCCGCTGCGTCTCGCTGTCTGGATCCAGCCGGTAATCGTACGTGTGTGGGAGCACGGTTAGTTCCCGTGCGCCGGAAAATCACGTAACCCCCACGAGGCGCCCGGGTGTCCGCGGCCGCGCCCCGCGAACGGCTCGTGGCCCCCCGCGTTGTCGCTGCGACCTCCGGGAAGGCAGGATTGCGGCATGACGCACGCGATGCTGAAAGGGTCGAACGTACCCCTCGATGCCACGGCTGTCCGGGCCGTCCTGCGCTGGACCCCCGGCGCCGGTGTCCCCGATGTCGATGCCTCGGCCCTGTTGGTGGGGCCCGAGGGACGTGTGAACTCCGACGAGGACTTCGTCTTCTACAACCAACCGCGGCACCCCAGTGGTCTGGTGCGGCACCTGCCCAAGACCCAGCTCGCGGAGAGTCTGACCGACACCATCGAGGCGGACCTGTCGGCGCTGGACGCATCGGTGGACCGGGTCGTGCTGGCCGCGTCCTCGGACGGTGGCGCGTTCGCGGGCGTCACGGATCTGCGGGTCGTGCTGTACGACGCGGCGCAGAGCGACGGCGATCCGATCGCGGTCTTCGATGTGGTTCCCGAGACGGGCGAGGAGACGGCCCTGATCTGCGGGGAGTTGTACCGGCGCGCCGACAGCTGGAAATTCCGCGCCCTGGGGCAGGGGTACGAGAGCGGGCTGGTCGGCCTGGCGACCGAGTTCGGGATCTCGGTGGACGAGAACGAGGCTGCCGCCGACGGTCCCCCGGCCTCGGAAGCCCCGGTGTCGGCACCCCCCGGCCCGGAGTCGGCGGCGACCGCCGCCCCGGCCCCCGCGAGCGAGTCCGGCCCGTCCGGCGACCCGGCCGCGCCGGCGCCGGCCGCTCCCGCACCGGCCGCCCCCGGCCCGGCGGTGACCGGCCCGGAGGTGACCGGCCCCGCCGCCTTTGCCGCGACCCCGCCGCCCAGCACCTGGCCCGAGGAGGCCTCCGGCCCCCCGTCCGCGGCGGACCCCCAGGCCTCTTCGGCGTCGGACCCGGAGGCGGTCACCCAGCATGTGCCGGACGCCATGCCGGAACCGCTGTCGTCCGCGCCTCTGCCCTCACCGCCCACCGCGGCGCCCCAGGGCCCGGGAACGGCACCCACGAGCGGCGGCTACGGCTATCCGCAGAACGTTCCGCCACCGCCGGCGCAGCCCCCGGCCCAGCCCGCCTACGGCTACCCGGGGCCGCCGCCCCAGTACCAGCCGCAGCAGCCGCCGCTCCCGTACGGCGCTCCGCAGCCGGCCCAGCAACCGCCGGCCTCGACGTACGGCTACCCGGTGCAGCAGCCCTTCGTGCCGGACCCGTCCTTCGTCCTGCCGCCCCAGGGCCCGCAGTTCCAGCGCCGTTAGGGAGACCGGGCGGATTCCTCCGGCGGCGTGGGCGCGGCACGGGCGTAAGGCCGCGGGAGCGCGGCAGGGACGGGCGGCCGCGGGGGCCGGAGGCGGAACGAGCGGCGCGCCGCAAGGGCGGCGGGCCGCCGCGTGCCCGGCTCAGGCGTTCGTCTTGTAGCCCCGCCCCCACTGCAGCCCCCAGCCGTACAGCCGGTCGAGCTCCGCCTGGAAGCCGTAGACGTACTTCACCTCGCGGCGCACCGTCAGCTCACCCTTGACGCTCTCCAGCATGAAGATGGCGCAGGACCGGGCCTGTGGCGCCCGCTCGTCCAGCTTGACCTCCACCCGTGGCCCGCTGCTCGGATAGAGCGTCACGACCGCATGCGTACGGTCGAAGGCCGGCGTGCCGTCGTAGATGTAGACGAAGATCAGCATGCGCTTGATCTCGTCGCGGTGATCCAGGTTGATGTAAAGCGTCTCGCCGGACCCCGAGCCGAAGCGGTCGTCACCGCTGAGCTTGACGAAGGGCGCCCCGTTGAGATCGCCCAGGAAGTTCCCCAGCGGCTGCACCACGCCCTTGGTGCCGTCCTTGAGCTCGTACAGACAGGCCAGGTCCAGGTCGACATTGACCACGGCCGGCCCCTGCGCCTGCACTATCTCCGGTTTGAACAGCTTGCCCGGATGCCGCAGCAGACCGCCCCTGCCCTGCCCGCTCCGCTCGTGCAGGTCCGAGGGCCGCATCTGCCAGTGCAGATTGACCCGCAGATGCCCGCTGGCCGCCCCCTGCTTGGTCAGGGAAACGACCGGATTCCGTTTCGTCAGCTCGACGACGTACGACGCTCCGCCGCTGTCGAAGTCGAACTTCGCGGCGCCACCGCGCCGCAGATTCCCCAGGAACGACACCTTGCCCACCCCATTGCTCGGCCCCAACCACTGCGGGGCGGCCCGAGGTCCGCACCTCGCAGCCGCCCCGCAGAGAGCGTTCCTCAATCAGCGTCGCGTCACACTCCGGAGGTGACTTCCGACCTCGCCTCCGAGGTACCCCCCGGCTTCCCCTCGCGCCGGTTCCGGATCACGGACGAGGCGAAGGAGAGGCCGATCAGCGTGATGCCCACCAGGCCGGTGACGACCTCGGGGATCTCGTACTTGATCGTGGCCAGCAGGATGACGGCCAGCGCGCCGATCGCGTAGTGGGCGCCGTGCTCCAGGTAGACGTAGTCGTCCAGGGTCCCCTTGCGGACCAGGAACACCGTCAGCGAACGGATGTACATCGCGCCGATACCCAGACCCAGCGCCATCATGAAGATGTCGTTGGTGATCGCGAAGGCGCCGATGACGCCGTCGAAGGAGAACGACGCGTCGATGACCTCGAGGT
This sequence comes from Streptomyces sp. NPDC048516, assembly GCF_043199875.1. Taxonomy (NCBI): domain Bacteria; kingdom Bacillati; phylum Actinomycetota; class Actinomycetes; order Kitasatosporales; family Streptomycetaceae; genus Streptomyces; species Streptomyces sp. NPDC048516. Next base: position 16,765 of record NZ_JBICWS010000039.1, read on the forward strand.
AGAGGAACATGAAGAACGCGGCCTTGCCGGCCAGGCCCACGGCCGCCCCGGTGCCGTTCTTCGCGGGAGCCGCCGCGGCCTCCTCGCCTTCCTCGTCCTCGTCGTCCTCCTCGAGCTTGTCCTCGAAGTAGCCGGAGATGCCGCCGACGACGAGATAGGTGATCATGCCCGCGACACCGGACAGCAGTACCGTGGCGCTCTTGTCACCGGCGCCGTGCGCGGCGGCGGTGGCCACCGTCATCGCGCTCACCAGCAGGACGACCAGCCCGACGATGACGGACAGCATGTCGAGCTTGCCCATCTTGGCCATGGGCTTCTCGATCCAGGACAGCCACTTGTAGTCGCGCTCCTCGAATATGAAGTCGAGGAAGATCATCAGCAGGAAGATTCCGCCGAAGGCCGCGATGGCAGGGTGCGCGCTGGTGACCAGTTCCTGGTATTGCGCCTTGTCATTGAGGGCGAGGTTGACCGCCTCGATCGGCCCCAGCTTCGCGGTGATCGCGACAATGACGACCGGGAACACCAGCCGCATGCCGAACACCGCGACGAGGATGCCGACGGTGAGGAAGATCTTCTGCCAGAAGGCGTTCATCTTGCGCAGGATGCCTGCGTTGATCACGGCATTGTCGAACGAGAGCGAGATCTCCAGGACGGCCAGGATCCCGACGATCGCGAGCCCCTGCCACCCCCAGAGCACGCCCGCCAAGGCGAGGCCTATCACCGTGATGGCGAACGACCAGCCAAAGGTTTTCAGGAGCACTGCCTACCCAATCCCTCGCTGTATGGGGTCCCCCGCGCGCAGCGCGCGGCGCTTTACGAAACGTTGACCCCGAAGTCTAGAGCGATGCCCCGCAGACCCGACGCGTACCCCTGCCCTACCGCTCGGAACTTCCATTCGCCGTTGTAGCGGTACACCTCACCGAAGATCATCGCGGTTTCGCCGGAGGCGTCTTCGCTGAGGTCGTAGCGGGCGAGTTCACTGCCGTCGGCCTGATTGACGATACGGATAAAGGCATTGCTGACCTGGCCAAAGCTCTGGCCACGCATATCGGCCTCATGGATGGAGACCGGAAAGACGATCTTGTCGACCTGCTCGGGCACCTGCGAGAGATCCACCAGGACCGACTCGTCGTCGCCCTCCCCCTCGCCGGTGAGGTTGTCCCCGGTGTGCTCGACGGAGCCCTCGGGACTCTTGAGGTTGTTGTAGAAGACGAAGTACTCGTCCCCCAGCACCCGGCCCGACTGGCACAGCAGCGCGCTGGCATCGAGGTCGAAGGGCGCTCCGGTCGTGGACCGTGCGTCCCAGCCGAGGCCGACCATGATCTGCGTGAGATTCGGAGCGGCCTTGGAAAGGGAGACATTTCCCCCCTTGGCGAGCGTGACGCTCATCGTGCGCTTCCTCCCCTGTGTCCGTGCGGGCCGTGCCCGGCGCGGCCCGCTTCCCTTCCTGCACGTCCGGCGCCGCACTCCCCCTCGGGGGCGTACGGCGCCGGACGCGGTCACTCCTGGCCCGGCAGCCCCTGCGGTGGCACTGCCCGGTGCGGACGTCGACGATCAGATGGCGGTTCCCGTCGGATCCTCACGGATCCCCTCGGCTCCGGTCGATCAGACGTTGACGCCGAAGTCCTGCGCGATGCCGCGCAGACCCGAGGCGTAGCCCTGGCCGATGGCCCGGAACTTCCACTCGGCGCCGTTGCGGTACAGCTCACCGAAGACCATGGCGGTCTCGGTCGAGGCGTCCTCGCTCAGGTCGTAGCGCGCCAGCTCGTTGTTGTCGGCCTGGTTGACCACGCGGATGAAGGCGTTGCGGACCTGGCCGAAGCTCTGCTGGCGGGTCTCGGCGTCGTAGATCGACACGGGGAAGACGATCTTGGAGACATCGGCCGGCACAGCGGCCAGATTCACCTTGATCTGCTCGTCGTCACCTTCGCCCTCACCGGTGATGTTGTCACCGGTGTGCTCGACCGAACCGTCCGGGCTCTTCAGGTTGTTGAAGAACACGAAGTTCTGGTCGTTGGCCACCTTGCCCTGGTCGTTCGTCAGCAGGGCGCTGGCGTCCAGGTCGAAGTCCGTACCGGTGGTCGTACGCGCGTCCCAGCCCAGACCGACGACGACGGCGGTCAGATTGGGGGCTTCCTTCGTCAGCGAGACGTTGCCGCCCTTGCTGAGGCTGACTCCCACGAGTCCTCCCATAGATTCGAGGGGTACGTAAAGATTGCGCCCCCATCGTGCATGGCATCGGATCAACGAATTGATCCTAGTGACCGGTTCCCACCGATTACAGATACCGCACCTGGATCAGTGCGGATTCGGCCCGGTGGGCGCAGGGGCTCCGGGGGCGCCAGGGAGAGTGCGCCGCCTCAGAGCGTGTCGAGCGCCTTGACGTACTCGTTCAGGTCACGGGCGTCGGGCAGGCCGTTGACGACCGTCCAGCGCACCACACCCTCCTTGTCGATGATGAACGTGCCGCGCACCGCGCAGCCCTTCTCCTCGTCGAAGACGCCGTACGCCCGCGAGGCCTCGCCGTGCGGCCAGAAGTCCGACAGCAGCGGGTACTCCAGGCCCTCCTGCTCCGCGAAGACGCGCAGCGAGAACGGGGAGTCGTTGGAGACGGCCAGCAGCTGGACCTCGTCGTTGACGAACTTCGGCAGCTCGTCACGGAGCGCGCAGAGCTCGCCGGTGCAGACGCCGGTGAAGGCGAAGGGGTAGAAGAGGAGGACGACGGCCTTCTCGCCGCGGAAGTCGGAGAGCTTGACCAGCTCGCCGTGCTGGTTCTTCAGCTCGAAATCCGGAGCCTTCGTGCCGACCTCGATCGCCATGGGGTGCTTCCCTTCCGCTCACACTCAACAGGACGCGGCCAACCCTACGCGCCGCGGTGCACGTCCGGGGAACCCGCCTTGAACAGGGCCGAGCCCCCTCCGGAACAGGCGGAGGGGGCTCGGTGGCGAATGGTGAGACCGTACGGCTCAGCGCTTGCCGGCCTTGGGCGTGACCAGTCGGCTGCCTGCCCAGTCCTTGCCCGCGTTGATGCTCTTGGTCTGGGACAGACCCGCGGTCTGCGCGGCCTCATTGATGTCGCTCGGCTCGACGTAGCCGTCGCGGCCGGTCTTCGGGGTCAGCAGCCAGATCTGCCCGCCCTCGTCGATCAGCCCGATGGCGTCCACCAGCGCGTCCGTGAGGTCGCCGTCCTCGTCGCGGAACCACAGCAGAACGACGTCACACACGTCGTCGTAGTCCTCGTCGACGAGATCCTGGCCGATCACGGTCTCAATGCCTTCGCGGAGATCCTGATCGACGTCGTCGTCGTAGCCGATCTCCTGGACCACCTGTCCGGGCTCGAACCCCAGCCTGGCGGCAGGGTTGGTCCGCTCCTCCGCGTGGTCCGCGGTCGCGCTCACGGATTGCCTCCTGTCATGTTTCGGAAATGCTCGGGGACCCCGCGCGTGCGCGGAGCATTGGGCGTAGTCCACACGGGCCGGGCGGATCGCGCAAGTACCCGGCGGTCCAGACCGCCGAAACGGTGACGTTTCGAGGCGTCTCGCCGCAAGCACGACCCCCGCAGGCCAGGCTGAAGTGATTCACGCCACAGCTTTCTGTGAAGTTTATCGGGTACTTGCGCGGGACTGGTCCCTTCGGGGGGCGACGGCCGGCCGCGGACCCGGTTTCGGGGCCCGCACGTCCGTACGCGAAGCACTTTCGACATGGGCGTATGGTTGCGATTTGGCCGACCCGAGAAATCGGCCTTTTCAGCGCCATCTCTCTACGGATGGGTTACCCATCGGTAGAGGTGACGTATCCCAGTGGCTCGGTACACGATGGAGACGGCGCGACACCAAGGCAGCGACAGCATTCGTCCCGTGCGCAGCAGCAATCATCTTGCAGAGCACGAAACGAACCGAACACGAAGGAACAGCGTGGCTTCCGGATCCGATCGAAACCCGATCATCATTGGCGGCCTTCCCAGCCAGGTCCCGGACTTCGATCCCGAAGAAACCCAGGAGTGGCTCGACTCGCTCGACGCGGCCGTCGACGAGCGGGGCCGGGAACGTGCCCGCTACCTCATGCTCCGCCTGATCGAGCGCGCGCGCGAGAAGCGGGTGGCCGTGCCCGAGATGCGCAGCACGGACTACATCAACACCATCGCGACCAAGAACGAGCCGTTCTTCCCCGGCAACGAGGAGATCGAGCGCAAGGTTCTGAACGCGACCCGGTGGAACGCCGCGGTCATGGTCTCGCGCGCCCAGCGCCCGGGCATCGGGGTCGGCGGGCACATCGCCACCTTCGCCTCCTCCGCCTCCCTCTACGACGTGGGCTTCAACCACTTCTTCCGGGGCAAGGACGAGGGCGACGGCGGCGACCAGATCTTCTTCCAGGGCCATGCCTCGCCCGGTGTCTACGCCCGTGCCTTCCTCCTGGACCGCCTGTCCGAGGCCCAGCTCGACGCCTTCCGGCAGGAGAAGTCCAAGGCCCCCAACGGCCTGTCCAGCTACCCGCACCCGCGGCTGATGCCGGACTTCTGGGAGTTCCCGACCGTCTCGATGGGCCTCGGCCCGCTCGGCGCGATCTACCAGGCGCGGATGAACCGCTACATGGAGGCGCGCGGCATCGCCGACACCTCCAAGTCGCACGTCTGGGCCTACCTCGGCGACGGCGAGATGGACGAGCCCGAGTCCCTCGGCCAGCTGTCCATCGCCGCCCGTGAGGGCCTGGACAACCTGACCTTCGTCGTCAACTGCAACCTGCAGCGCCTCGACGGCCCGGTCCGCGGCAACGGCAAGATCATGCAGGAGCTGGAGTCGCAGTTCCGCGGCGCCGGCTGGAACGTCATCAAGCTGGTGTGGGACCGCAGCTGGGACCCGCTGCTCGCGCAGGACCGCGACGGCATCCTGGTCAACAAGCTCAACAGCACTCCGGACGGTCAGTTCCAGACGTACGCCACCGAGACCGGTGCGTACATCCGTGAGCACTTCTTCGGCGACGACCACCGGCTGCGGGCGATGGTCGAGAACATGACCGACGACCAGATCCTGCACCTGGGCCGCGGCGGTCACGACCACAAGAAGATCTACGCGGCGTATGCGGCGGCCAAGGCCCACAAGGGCCAGCCGACGGTGATCCTCGCGCAGACCGTCAAGGGCTGGACGCTCGGCCCGAACTTCGAGGGCCGCAACGCGACCCACCAGATGAAGAAGCTCACGGTCGCGGACCTCAAGGGCTTCCGTGACCGGCTGCACCTGCCGATCCCGGACAAGGACCTGGAGGACGGCCTGCCGCCGTACTACCACCCGGGCCGCGACTCCGAAGAGATCCAGTACATGCACGACCGCCGCAAGGGGCTGGGGGGCTATGTGCCCACCCGTGTCGTGCGCGCCGAGCCGCTGAAGCTGCCGGACGACAAGGCCTACGCGGGTGCCAAGAAGGGCTCGGGGCAGCAGAAGATCGCCACGACCATGGCGTTCGTCCGTGTCCTGAAGGACCTCATGCGGGACAAGGAGATCGGCAAGCGCTTCGTGCCGATCGCGCCCGACGAGTACCGCACCTTCGGTATGGACGCGTTCTTCCCGTCGGCCAAGATCTACAACCCGCTGGGCCAGCAGTACGAGTCGGTCGACCGCGAACTGCTCCTCGCGTACAAGGAGTCGCCGACCGGCCAGATGCTGCACGACGGCATCACCGAGGCGGGCTGCACCGCTTCCCTGATCGCGGCGGGCTCCGCCTATGCGACGCACGGCGAGCCGCTGATCCCGGTCTATGTCTTCTACTCGATGTTCGGTTTCCAGCGCACCGGCGACCAGTTCTGGCAGATGGCCGACCAGCTCGCGCGCGGCTTCGTGCTCGGTGCGACCGCGGGCCGGACGACGCTGACCGGTGAGGGTCTGCAGCACGCCGACGGCCACTCCCAGCTGCTGGCCTCGACCAACCCGGCCTGTGTCTCCTACGACCCGGCCTACGGCTACGAGATCGCGTACATCGTCAAGGACGGTCTGCGGCGGATGTACGGCGAGAACGCCGAGGACATCTTCTACTACCTGACCGTCTACAACGAGCCGATCCAGCACCCGGCGGAGCCGTCCGACGTCGACGTCGAGGGCATCCTCAAGGGTCTGCACCGCATCAAGGCCGGCGAGAAGGGCGAGCACGCGGCCCGGATCCTCGCCTCGGGTGTCGCGGTGCCGTGGGCCGTCGAGGCCCAGCAGATCCTCGCGGACGAGTGGAACGTCAAGGCGGATGTCTGGTCGGCGACCTCCTGGAACGAGCTGCGCCGTGACGCGGTGGAGATCGAGGAGCACAACCTTCTGCACCCGGAGGAGGAGCAGCGCGTCCCGTACGTGACGCAGAAGCTCCAGGGCGCCGAGGGTCCGACGATCGCGGTCTCGGACTGGATGCGGGCGGTTCCCGACCAGATCGCGCGCTGGGTTCCCGGCACGTACCAGTCGCTGGGCGCCGACGGCTTCGGCTTCGCGGACACCCGTGGCGCGGCCCGTCGCTTCTTCCACATCGACGCCCAGTCCATCGTCCTGGGCGTGCTCACCGAGCTCGCCAGGGAGGGCAAGGTCGACCGGTCGCTGCTGAAGCAGGCGATCGACCGCTACCAGCTCCTGGACGTCACGGCCGCCGACGCGGGTGAGGCCGGCGGCGACGCCTGACCCCTCCGCGGCAGGCTGCCGCATCCCCTTTGCCGCGCCCCTCGGCCAGCGACCTTCGCCGGCCGGGGGGCGCGGTGGTGTGCGGTGGGGCGGTGCGTGGCCGGGCGGCGCGTGCGGGGGCCGTGTTCCCCGGGGTGCGGCGGGGCGTGCGGGGAGGTCCGTGGGCGGCCGGTTCAGCGCTCCCACACCTTGAACGCCCGTACCCGGTAAGGGGACCGGGGCACCCAGCTGCCGCCGCCCGGATAGGTGTCGAACTCGGCGGTCTCGGCGCATTCCTCGCTCTGGTAGGTGGTCACCGGCCGGCCGGTCCGGTTGGCGAGCGCGGCGGCACTGGTCCCCTTGGGCAGCGGGGTGCAGCTCTCGATGTCGGTGTCGGACAGCTCGTAGGTCCGCCGCGTGCCGCCGAAGTCCGCCTTCGGCCACAGGCACAGCTGTCCTGCCGCGCAGTGGCCCGGGGCGGCGGCGCGGCCGCCTGGGGCCGCGTGCGCAGCCGGGGTGCCGAGGGCCGGCGGGACGGCGAGGGCGGCGGTGAGCGCGGCGAGGCCGGTGAGGAGCGCGGTGGTGTGGGGCGTACGCAGACGCAGACGCATAGGAATCTCTCCCCCGTGAAGTACGACGATGGCGTTTTGCAGCGGGCGGATTGCCCGCGGCGGGTGCTGCGGTGTCGAGCTTCGCGAGGGCGCGGCGCGGTTGCCAAGGCCGTGGCGGCACAGCCACCCGGATCAGGGATGTGGACAAGCGGAACGGCCCGGCGTGGGGCGTTCGGTGCGCGGCGTTGACGTGGACGGACCGGCGGGGAGGGGGTGCGGAAACCGTTCGCCCCATGGCCTGCAGGGGTCCGGGAGGCACCCGAGGCTCCCGGAGGAGGCCGGTGCCCGGTCCGGTTCCCGCGCCGGCTCATCCGGATGAGGGATGCGACGGAGGGAGCGGCCCCGCGGCAGGGCCAACTCCCGCCGGGCGCACGGCGGGAGGGTCCGGACCCGGTCCGGGACGGCCGGTTGACGCCCGCGGTTGACGGCACCACGCCCCGGCGCGCGGCCGGACGAGGACGAGCCTCGTAACCTGCCGCGCGCGGGCGCCGGGCGTCGGGGCGTCAGACGCCGGGCCCGCCCCCGCGCTGGGGGCGGTCAACCGCCGGGCGCCGCGGAGGGTGTGGCGTGCGGCCGGGGCCCGGTCAGATGTGGCCGACCCCGGCGCCCGCCTCGGCGTTCGCGCCGCGCTTGGTGAAGACGGCGACGACGGCGGCAACGACCGCCACACCGCAGGCGACCGTGAAGGCCAGGCCCATGCCGGACACAAAGGTGTCGTGGGCGACGGAGGTGATCTTCTGGGCGAACTCCGGCGGGGTGCCCTTCGGCACGGGGGCGATACCTGCCGAGACCGCGTCGGAGAGCTGGGACGCCTTCGCGGGCGGGACGGGCGGGAGGCCGGCCGCCTTCCAGTTGTCCGGGAGTTCGTTGTCGACACGGGAGGCCATCACCGCGCCGAGCACGGCCGTGCCGAGGCTGCCGCCGACCTGCATCGCGGCCTGCTGGAGGCCGCCGGCGACGCCGGAGAGCTCCAGCGGGGCGTTGCCGACGATGACCTCGGTGGCGCCGACCATGACGGGCGCGAGGCCGAGGCCCAGCAGCGCGAACCAGAGGGACATCGGACCGGTGCTGCTGTGCGTGTCCAGGCCGGACATGCCGTACATCGCGACGGCGGTGAGGATCATGCCGCTGACCAGCGGGATGCGCGGGCCGAGCTTGGTGATCAAAGCGCCGGCGAGCGGCGAGCCGACGATCATCATGCCGGTGAGCGGAAGGAGGTGCAGACCGCTGTCCACGGGGGTCATGCCGTGGACGTTCTGCAGATAGAACGTCACGAAGAACAGGCCGCCCATGAAGGCGAAGGCCATCAGCACCATCAGGACCGTGCCGGCGGTCAGCGGCAGGGAGCGGAACATCCGCAGCGGGATGAGCGGTTCGCGGACCTTGGCCTCCAGTACGGCGAACAGCGCGAAGAGGACCACCGCGGCGATCACGAAGCCCCAGGTCTTCATGTCGCCCCAGCCCCATTCCGACGCCTTGATCAGCGGCCAGATGAGGCAGAACATCGCTCCGGAGAGCAGCACGATGCCCGGGATGTCGAACGAACGCGGGGCGTTCTCCGCACGGTGGTCCTTGAGGATCACCAGGCCGAGGACCAGCGCCAGCACACCGACCGGGACGTTGATGAAGAACACGGACTGCCAGTTGACGTGCTCGACCAGCAGTCCGCCGACTATCGGCCCGCCGGCGGTGGAGGCGCCGATGACCATGCCCCAGATGCCGATCGCCATGTTGAGCTTCTCGGCCGGGAAGGTGGCGCGCAGCAGCCCCAGCGCGGCGGGCATCAGCAGCGCGCCGAACAGGCCTTGCAGGACACGGAAGGTGATGACCAGCGCGACCTCGTGGGAGAACCCGATGGCGCCGGAGGCGGCGGCGAAACCGAGGATGCCGACCAGGAAGGTCTGGCGGTGGCCGAAGCGGTCGCCGAGCTTGCCGGCCGTGATCAGCGAGACGGCCAGCGCGAGCATGTAGCCGTTGGTGATCCACTGCACGTCGGCGAGCGACGCACCGAGGTCCGCCTTGATGGCCGGGTTGGCGATGGCGACGATCGTGCCGTCCAGGGCGACCATCATGACGCCGATCGCGACGGAGAAGAGGGTCAGCCACGGATGGCCGCGCAGCCCCTTCGAGGGCTCTGGTGCGGGAAGGTCCGGCGCAGCGACGGCGACGGGCGTCTGAGAACTCATAGGACGAGGCTAATGTCAGCCGCTGACAGTTGACAAAGCAAATCATGAGTCGGTAACTGTCATTTCGCTCACAGGTAACCTGAGCAGCGAGAACACCACGGAAAGGCGGCTCAGGATGGCGGACCCGACGCCGCATGCGGCACCCACGGGCCTGCGGGAACGCAAGAAGCAGCGCACCCGCGACGCGCTGATCCGCGCGGCCCTCGAACTGTTCACGGAGCAGGGGTACGAGGCGACGACGATCGACGAGATCGCGGAGGCGGTGGACGTCTCCCAGCGGACGTACTTCCGCTACTTCGCCAACAAGGAGGACGTCGTCTTCGCCGTCCAGGAGATGGTCGAGGCCCGCTTCGTCGACGAGTTGAGCGCACGGCCCGCGACCGAGGCCCCGCTCACCGCCCTGCGCACCGCCGTGATGGTGGCCTGGGACGACATCGGCAGCGCCATCGAGTCGGTGATTCCGGTGGAGCTGCACATGCGCTCGTTCCGGATGATCGAGTCGACGCCCGCCCTGGTCGCCGCGCATCTGCGGCGCTCCTCCGAACTGGAGGAGCAGATCGCGCGGTTGATCGCCCGGCGCGAGGGACTGGACGTGGACGCGGATCCGCGGCCGCGGGTGCTGGTTGCCGCGTTCAGCGGGGTGATGCGGGTGGCCGGCAAGGTGTGGGGCGAGGGGCAGGACTGCAGCGTGGCATCCATCCGCCGGCTCACCCAGTCCTACTTGGACCACATCGGGCCGGCGATGGAGGGCGACTGGCGGGCGAGGTGAGCGCGCCCTCGCCACGGCAGGGCACTCATTACTCGCCGTAACCGGAATTCACCTTTCCGCGATCACTCCGGGTACCCCATGAGGTCGCTCCTGCACGGCTGAGCACGGAAAACGAACGACAAGTGTCCGGTTTGGTCGAAATACCCACCGTGAAACGTGATCTCACTCACGGTCACAGCAAGCACCCTTCCGCTTCTTCTAGGGTGGCACGCGGTGACTTCCTTCCCGGGCCTCGGCCCCTCCTCCAGCTTCCTGCAGTCCTCCGTCTGGCGTGCCGCGCTCGCCCTGGCGGTGGTGTTCGTGATGCTTGCCCTCACCGGCTGGACGGCCGTCAGAGGCACCAAGGAAGACGCCCATCCGCTGGCCACCGCCAAGACCGCCTGGCAGCACGCCGCCTTCCACGGTCGCCCGCTGCCCGACCCCGACGGTTCGCCGGCCGCGCTCCGGGGCTTCTTCGCCAAGCTCACCGGTGGCGAGAAGCGGCAGCTCGCCGACCGCTATCCGCTGGTCGTGGGCAATATGAACGGCGCCCCCGTACCGCTGCGTTACCGCGCCAACCGGATGGCCATCGACGACGCCCGCGGCATCGAGAAACAGCGGATGCACGACCGCCGGCTCACCCCCGTCGGCCGCCAGGAGGCGGGCCGGCTGATGCACCGCTTCGAGTCGATGATGAGCCCCGCCCGGCAGATCCTGGCCTTCGATCCGGCCGGCGACGGCCGGGCCGCCGAGGTCTTCGGCAACCTCCCGGCGGCGCAACGGGTCTCGGTCGTGGTGCCCGGCGTGGACACCAACCTGTCGACCTTCGAGCGCACCGCGCGGGCGAACACCGCCCCCGTCGGCATGGCGCGGTCCCTCTACGGCGCCGAGCGCGAAGCCCGGCCGAGCACCCGTACCGCCGTGATCGCCTGGGCCGACTACACCTCGCCGGGCGGGATGGGCGTCGAGGCCGCCACCGGGAAGCTCGCCGCGGACGGCGCCGTCCGGCTGCGCGCCCTGGTGGACGCACTGCCCTCCTCCGACGCGGTCTCGCTGTTCTGCCACAGCTACGGGTCCGTGGTGTGCGGCGTCGCGGCCCGTGACCTGCCGTCCAACGTCGAGGACATCGCGGTGGCCGGCAGCCCCGGCATGCGGGCCGACAGCCTCTCCGGGCTGGGCACCCACGCCCGCGTCTGGGCCATGCGGGACGCCGACGACTGGATCCAGGACGTGCCCAACCTGGAGGTCGGCGGGCTCGGCCACGGCGCCGACCCCGTCGATCCGTCCTTCGGCTCACGGGTCCTGTCGGCCGACGGCGCGGTCGGCCACGCCGGCTACTTCGCGCCCGGCACCCGCAGCCTGCGCAACTTCGCCCTGGTCGGGGTGGGCGCGACCAGCACCGTCTCCTGCGCCACCGATGACCCGCACTGCAGTTCGGGTCTCGTCTGAGGGCCGTCGGCCCGCACGACTGGTTCCGCGGGCACGGCCCGGCGCCCGGGGACGGGCCGTGCCCGCGGGAACCGCACCCGGCGCCGGGGACGTCCACCACACAGGGAACGCAGCGGGTGGCCGGCGTGACGCGCGTAGCTTCGGCAGACGCCCCGAGGTGTCCGGAAGGGGGACGGGTGGGCAACGGCCCGCATACGATGAACCGCATGGGTGATGTGCTGGCCGGTTTTCATGCCGTCTGGGAGTTCGACACGGACTCCGTACTCATCCGCTTCGAACGGGGGATCCGCAAGCCGAAGCTGTTCCAGGCGCTCGGCGAGCGACGCATTCCGTACGAGGCGCTGAGCTCCGTCGAGGTGACCGGAGGCAGACGCGGCACGGTGGTGCTGCATGCCATGCCCCGGACCGGCGCCGACCCCTTGATGGAGGCGGCGGACGGACAGCTCAAGGAGGACGCCGATCCGTACCGGCTGGTGCTGCCGGCTGAACGCGGGACGCTGGCCGAGTACTACGCCGACGAGCTGCGCACGGCGCTCGGTCCCGATGCGAAGGAATGCGCCGACCGCCACCTGGTGGCCGCGCCGGAGCCCCCGCTGCACTTCAAGGCGTACGACGGCAAGGCGTCCTTCGACGGCCGTTCGGTCGCCTTCCGGTGGTTTTGGACGGGTGCGTCCTCGGCGAAGTGGAAGTGCGGCGACCAGAGCTTCCCGGTCGGCGAACTGGCCGGGGTCGAGTGGCGGTCGCCGGAGATCCTCAACGGCTATCTGCGTCTGCTGGAGCGCGGTGCCCGTGAACCGGGGACGGGCGAGGCGGACCAGGATCCGGCCGCGGTGGTGTTCGGGCTGGGGTACGGCCCCGTCCATGAGTCGCTGCCGTTCGCGGCCTCGGTACTGCAGGCCGTACGCGCCGCCGAGCCGGCGCAGGAGACGCCGGAGAACGAACCGCGCCGCCGCACCGGGGACGCGCGCCGGGACCCCGCCGATATCGCGGACCGGATACGGCACCTCGGCGAGCTCCACGGGGCCGGCCTGCTGACCGACGACGAGTTCAGCACGAAGAAGGCCGAGCTGCTGGCGGAGCTCTAGTGATCTGGTTCGGAGATGCGTGAGCAGTAGCGGCAGATCCGGTCAAGGATCTGGTCGGCGGTCTTGGTCCATTTGAAGGGCCGGGCATCGT
>NZ_JBICWS010000040.1:0-28414 GCF_043199875.1 Streptomyces sp. NPDC048516
CAGGGCAAGGGGGTGGAGCTGCGGGGGGTGCGCGGGCAGGTGTTCGTGCAGGGCAATGGGGTGCTTCTGGAGCGGATCGCGTTGAATCTGGTGCAGAACGCGGTGCGCTACAACGTGCCGGAGGAGGGCTGGGTGGAGGTGACCACCGAGTCGCAGCCGGGGTGTGCGGTGCTGGTGGTGTCGAATACCGGTCCGGTGGTGCCTGCCTATGAGGTGGAGAACCTTTTCGAGCCGTTCCGGCGGTTGCGTACCGAGCGCACCGGCAGCGACAAGGGGGTCGGGCTGGGGCTGTCCATCGTGCGCTCGGTGGTGCGCGCGCACGACGGCACCATCACGGCCCAGCCCCGCGAGAACGGCGGCCTGACGATGCGTGTGGTGCTGCCGCTGTAGACGCGGGACGGGACCGGGGCGACGGGACGGGAGCCGGACGGGGCTGGGACGATGGGGTCGGGGCGGGAAGGGGCGAGGTCGGGCCGGGACGTGATGCGGGCGGCCGCTACCGCTCGTCCGCTACCGCGCGTCCGCTCCCGCGGTCCGTACGGTGCGTGGTCCGCGCCGGTCGCCAGTGCCCGGTAGCGGTCACCGTAAGGCCGGTGTCACCACTCGGTCGCGTAGTTGAGCAGCCCGGCAGGAAGCCGGGAAGCCGGGAAGTCAGGAAGCCGACGAGCTTCGTCCGCGCCGTAGTTCCGGCAGCGCCGACAACGCCTGCAGTCCCTTGAGGAAGCCGGCGCGGTCGGCGGCCGGCAGCTGGGCGAGCAGTCGCTCCTCGCCTTGCTGGATCGAGGACTGCACCGTGTCCCGCAGCCGCCGGCCCTCGGGGGTGAGCGACAGCAGGCGCACCCGCCGGTCCGCGGGATCGGGCTGACGGCGGATCAGCTCCCGGGACTCCAGGTCGTCGAGGACGGCGATGATGCGGGTCTTGTCCGCCCGGATGGCCTCGGCCAGCGCCGCTTGGGTACGGATCGGTGTTTCGTCGAGGTGCAGCAGGACCGAGTACGCCCACATCGTCAGACCGTGCGCATCGAGGACCGGCTGCTCGGCGGCCATGAGCGCACGCCCCAGCGGCACGATCATCGCCGCGAGATCGGGACGGGTCGGCCGCCTCCCGGATGGGGTGCGGCTGTCGGCTGCGTTCTCGGCTGCGTTCTCGGCCATGGCCAAGAAAATACCCGTTGACAAATTATGTGCTCGCGCGGACCGTAAGCGTATGCATACGAATTCAACCGGTGGGGATGCGCCCGCACCGCACGCGGACTTCGCACGGCTCCGGCGCCTCAATGCCCGGGCGGTCCGGGACAGCGTGGCCCTGATGAGCCGGACGACCCCCGCCGACCTCCGCAGGCCGACCCCGTGCTCGGCATGGACGCTGGCCGATCTGCTCGCCCATATGACGGCCCAGCACAACGGGTTCGCGGCGGCAGCGCTCGGGCACGGACAGGACCTGTCGCACTGGTCGGTCGGACCGCTCGGCGAGGACCCCGTCGCGCAGTACCGCACCGCGGCCGGACACGTCCTCGCCGCCTTCGCGACCGTGGAACGCCCCGACCGTGCGTTCACCCTCCCGGAATTCAGCGGCGCCCGGACGTTTCCCGCCGTCCGCGCGATCGGCTTCCACCTCATCGACTACGTGGTGCACAGCTGGGATGTCGCCCGCACCCTGGGCCTCACGTACGTACCCACCGCCGAACTCCTGGCGGCCGCAGAGCCGATCGCCCGCGCCGTCCCGGACGACGACTCCAGGCTGGACCCGGGCAGTGCCTTTCGGCCGGGGCTGTCCGCCGGCCACGGCACGGGCCCGCTGGAGAGCATCCTGGCGGCTCTCGGCCGTTCGCCGGACTGGCGCGCCCCCCTTCGGTGATCAGCACGCCGGACCAGCGGCGGACCGTCCAGCAGCCAGGCACCCGGCACTCCGGCACCCGGCACTCCGGCACCCGGCACTCCGGCACCCGGCACTCCGGCACCCGGCACTCCGGCACCCGGCACTCCGGCACCCGGCACTCAACGCCCGGCACTCAACGCCCAGCGCTCAACACCTGAGGATTGGCGTCGGCGCCCTCGGTGTTGAGCAGTACGACCGTGCGGGTGCTGTGCTCCGCCAGTGCCGCGCGGCGTTCCGCGGCGGAGGTCAGGGCGGCCCGGGCGCCGGCCAGCGAGGCGGCGCCGCAGGGGCCGGAGGAGAGTCCGAGCGCTGCCAGGTCACGGGCCGCGCGGGCGCATTCGGTGTCGGTGACGGCGACGGCGGCGTCGAGGCCGTCGCGCAGCAGGGGCCAGGCGGCGCTGGAGGGCGTGCCGCAGTTGAGCCCGGCCATGATGGTGGCGCCGGTGGTAACAGCGGTCGGGCGGCCGGCGGTGAGGGACGTCAGGACAGCCGCGGCGGTGTCCGGTTCGACGCTCAGCAACGACGGCGGCGGGGCGTCCCGCGGGGCGCGGTAGTGGCTGACGGCGGCCTGCGCCAGTGAGCCGACGCCGACGGGGACGGCCACCAGCCCGGCGGGTCCGGCGCCCAGCGCGCGCAGTTGCTCATCGGTCTCGTCGAACAGCGTGGCGTAGCCCTCGATGATCCACCCCGGTATCCGGGTGTAGCCGGGCAGGGCGGTGTCCTGGACGAGGACCGCGCCGGGTGTGCGCGCGGCGGCCTCGGCAGCCCGGTGTACGGCGTCGTCGTACGACCCGTCGACCCGTGTCACCCGAGCGCCCTCGTGCGCGATGGCGGCGGCCGCCGCCGGGTGCACCGCGGTGGGTACGAAGACCTCGGCGGTCAGGCCGAGCAGCCGGGCGGTACGGGCCACGGCGCGACCGTGGTTGCCGTCGGTGGCGGTGACGAGCCGTTCGCCGGACGTTTCGGCCAGTGCCCGGTGGACCGCCCAGGATGCTCCCAGGATCTTGAACGCGGGCAGGCCGAACCGGGCGGACTCGTCCTTGACGAAGACCCGGTGCACTCCCAACTCAGCGGCCAGTATGGGTATTTCGCGCAGCGGCGTCGGCGCGTAACCGGGCAGGGTGGCGTGGAATCCGATCGCCTCACGCGGGGCGGGCGAACAGGTCCAGGAACGGGCGGACGGCTGTGCGTACCAGCGAGAAGTGGACATGGGGAGCACGCTGCCGTAGCGCCGTCCCAACGGTCCAGCACATCTTTTCGAGCGATAATCATCGGAAATACCGAACGATGGAAGGGCGTTACACCCGGACATGCTCGATCTTCACCGGCTGCGACTGCTGCGCGAGCTCAAGCACCGCGGCACCCTCGCCGCCGTCGCGGCGGCCCTCTCGTACAGCCCTTCCTCGGTCTCGCAGCAGCTCTCGGTGCTGGAGGCCGAGGTGGGCGTGGTCCTGCTGGAGCCGGTGGGGCGGCGGGTACGGCTGACCGAGCAGGCGGAGATTCTTGTCGCGCACACGGAAGTTCTGCTGGAGCGCCTGGAGCGGGCCGAGGCCGATATCGCCGCCTCGCTGGCCGCCGTCACCGGCACGCTGCGGGTCGCCGCCTTCCAGACGGCCGTGCTGGCGCTCGTCCCGCCGGCGCTCACCCTGCTGCGCGAGGAACACCCGGGGCTGCGCGTCCACGTCATCCAGGCGGAGCCGGAGGCGGCGCTGCCCGCCCTGCTCGCGCGGGATGTGGACCTGGTCGTGGCGGAGGAGTACCCGGGGCACGCGGTCGCCCGCCCCGCCGAGGTGGACTCGGTGGAGCTGTGCGCCGACGAGATGCGGCTCGCCCTGCCGCCGGACAGTGCCTCCCGGACGGATGAGCCGGCGGCGGCGCTGCGCGCGTTCTCCGGCCGGCCGTGGGTCATGGAGCCCGCGGGTACCGCGTCCCGGCGGTGGGCGACAGCCGTGTGCCGCCAGGCCGGTTTCGAGCCCGACGTGCGGTTCGAGTCGCCCGATCTGCTGGTGCAGCTACGGCTGGTGGAGCAGGGGCACGCGGCGGCCCTCCTGCCCGACCTGCTGTGGGGCGGGAGCGCACCGAGCGTGCCGCTGCTGCCGCTGCCGGACGGCGGCCGTACCCGGCGGCTCTTCACGGCCGTACGGCACGGCAGCGAAGGCCACCCGGCGGCCCGGGCCTGCCGAGCGGCGCTGCGACGCGCCGTCGAACGTGCCCGCTGCCTGCCCTGAGCAACCGGCAGGCCCGGTCCGCCGGCCCCGGAACCGGTGACCGGAGTGCTACCTCCGCGCGCCCCGCGCCGCCGTGTCAGAGGCCGCGACCGTGTCCGGGGCCGCGACCGTGCCCGGGGCCGCCGCCGTTTCCGAGGCCGCCACCGTCAGGATCGCCCGTACCTGCTCGGTGATCGCGACCCGGTGGCGGACGAAGTCCGGGTCGGTGACCTGGCCGTGCGCCGGGTCGGTGTTGCCGGGGCCGAACTCCAGCACCGGGGTGTGCAGATGCCCGCCCGGGAGCGCCGGGCGCACCGCGTCCCTCAGCAGGGTCGCCCGGTAGGCGATCTCGTTGGACAGGTAGTCCCCGCCGCCCCCGGCACGGGCCGTGGACCCGGGAGTCGGGCCGTCCGGCCGGTCGACGGGCCCGGTGCCGCCCGCCGGGATCTCCGTGACCTCGGTGTGGTCGACCACGGGGAAGGGCCCGGTCCCGGCCGCCACGATGCGTGCGTACGGAAGGCTGGTGGTCGTCCACTGCGGCTGCGGCCGCACGGTCGGCACCCCTGCCGGAATCGGCACGGTCTCCGTACGGGATTCCCGCACGTTGTCCGGATAGCCGCCCCGCCAGGCCCCGTTGGTCCGCTCGACGTCGAACCGTCCGGGCCGCCCCTGGCTGATCGTCGTGAACAGATCGGCCTGCCGCGCCCCGCTCCGGAAGTGCGGGAGCAGCGTGCGCTCCACCGTGCCCTCCGCGAAATCGGCCCACCGTACGGGGAAGACCGCGGTCTCGATCCGGGCCGGCCGCCCGGAGGCGGTGCGTACCGTCGTCCCGTCCAGGGCGAGCGCCGCCGCCCCTGACGGATTGCTGCGCCGTGCGTCGGCGTCCAGCTGGAACGGGTCGAATCCGGTCACCAGGATCCGCAAGATGTGCTTTCCGGCGGGCAGTTCGATCGAGTCCTGTCCGCGCGAGCCCCGCTCCAGTGACCCGAGGAGGGCGGCGCGCCCGGACTCGGTCAGGGCGAAGGGCGGCTGCCATTGCCGTAGTTGCCTGGTCATTCCCAGTCGCGCCCAGTACAGCGGCCGGTCGTCGTCCCGGCTCAGATCCCCGCCGTCGGGCCCGCGCCCCTGCGCCCGGTCGACGGCCCGCCGCCACAGCGCCCGCCCCTCGTCGGCGGCATAGCGCCGGGCTCCGGCGTAGGTGGTCACCCGTGCCAGCCCCTGCCCGAACTCCCGCTCCACCGCGTCGAATCCGCTGCGCCGAAGGATCTCCTGCGGCGCGGCTTGCGTCAGCCGCCCCTCCTCCACCGTGACATCCGCCGGGGCGGCCGCGGTGGCCGGCGCCGTCAGGGACAGCGGGGCGGCGGCCAGCAGCGCGACAACGAGCGCGCCCATCCTGGTACGTATGCGTCTCATGGGGGCGAGTAAAGCGGTGTGCGCCGCGGGGCGGTAGAGGGAGCGGCCGCTGTCCCGGGGCGCCCTGCCCGCTGTCCCCGCCCCTGCCTCCGCCCGCCGATCGACCGCGGATAGGGTTTCTGATTCGGTCCGGTCCGGCCCACCACCGCGTCCGGCGACAGGCACGAGACTCAGGGGGATCTCTGTGGCCACCCCGCCACCACCACACGGCCCGTACCCGTACGCTCCGCCGCCCGCGGAGCCCTACCCGCAGCAGCCCGCCGGGCCGTATGCCCCGCAGCCGTACGCCCCGCAGCAGCCGGGGTACCCGGCACAGGCTCCGCACCCGTACGCTCAGCAGCACCCGCACCCATACGCTCACCAGCACCAGCACCAGCACCAGCACCAGCACCAGCACCAGCACCCGCAGCCGTACGCCGCTGCCCCGGGCTGCCAGTTCTGCGGTGCGCAGCCCGCCGCGCAGGCCACCGTGCGCGGGCATCAGGGCATCCTCTTCCTGATGCGGTTCCTCAGCCGCAAGGGGATGTTCTGCCGCTCCTGCGGGCTGGCCACCTACCGTGAGATGTCCGCGAAGACGCTGTGGCAGGGCTGGTGGAGCCCGCTGTCCGTGGCCATCACCCCGCTCACCCTGCTGATGAACCTCGGCCCCCGGGGCCGGTTCCGCAAACTGGCCGCTCCCGCAGGCGGTTTCCGGCCCTCGCTCGACCCGGGCAAGTCGCTGCTGCGCCGCCCGGAGGCGATGCTGTTCCTGGTGCCGATGACCCTCGTGGCGGTGGCGATCCCGGCCCTGCTCGTACTCGGCCTGTTCGTTGACGGGGCCGGCATCGGGAAGGCGCCCACCCTCGCCGTCGGTGACTGCGTACGCAACGAAGGTGACTGGAAGGACGAGGACCTGGAGGTCGTGGACTGCGGTTCGGCCGACGCGCAGTACAAGGTGACCCGCAGGCTGGACACCTCGAAGGCCCACTGCGCCGGCGGTGACTTGCTCGCCGATCCCGAGTACAGCCCGGACAAGGCGACGATTTCCTGCCTCTCCCCCGCCCGGTAGCGGCGCCGGGAGGGGAGGGTCACCCCACGCCCGGCTCCTCGCCGGATCCGGCGCCGCCCTGCCCCCCTGTCTGCCCGAGCAGCGCCAGGAAGTCCCGGAACGCCGCCGGCATGTCCACTTCCTCCGGGTCCAGCAGCCACTGCAGTTGCAGGCCGTCCATCACGGCGGCCAGCAGCGGCGCCGCCCGCTCGGCGGACAGGCCGCCGGGCAGCGTGTCGCCGTACTCCGCCCGCAGCACCTCGGCCATCGAGGCCCGCACGGCGCGGAAGCGGGATTCGAAGAAGGCGCGGGCGGGGTGGTCCTCGGTGACGCTGTCGGCGGACAGCACCGTGTAGGTCTGGACGATGCCGGAGCGGGTGGCGTTGTAGTCGACGAGCTGGGCGAGGGCGTCGGTGCGCAAGGTGCCGGACGCCGCGGCGGCCGAGGCCAGGTCCCAGCGGTCGCGCGCCTCCAGCACGCCGACCAGCAGCAGCTCTTTCGTCGGGAAGTGGTGCAGCAGCCCCTGCTGGGTCAGTCCGGCGCGCTCGGCGACGGCGGCGAGCGAGGTACGGCGGTAGCCGCGCTCGGCGATGAGCTCCACGGCGGCCTGCAGGATGGCCTCGCGCCGCTCCGCGCGCCGGGCCTCCCGCCCGCCTCCGCCCCGCCGGGCGCCCGTCCCGGCACCGTGGGATCTGTCCTGGTCTGGTGCAGTCACCGGCCGAGCGTAACTCCCGCGTGGAGATCCCGTACGACTGGTGTATCGGAAAAGTAACGACGCCTACCGGTCAGGAGGTGGGACGGCAAGAATCGCGGCAAGGGGGGCCGCACGTCCATTCAGGGAGCACCGGAGAGCCGTATGACCGACGACACCCAGCCCCACCACCCCACCGACGCCCACCACCGTGCCCGGGGCGACGCGCATGACTACACCGCAGTGGTGGAGCGGGCGCTCGCCGCGCTCGACCTCGACACCAAGGTCCGGCTGCTGTCCGGCCAGGACATGTGGACCCTGCCGGCCGTTCCGGCGATCGGGCTGCGGTCGCTGGTGATGTCGGACGGCCCGGTCGGTGTGCGGGGCCGGGAGTGGAACGCCGAGGACCCCTCGGTCACGCTGCCCAGCCCCACGGCGCTGGCCGCCACCTGGGACCCCGCGCTCGCCCGCCGGGCCGGCCACCTGCTCGCCCAGGAAGCCCGGCGCAAGGGCGTGCACGTCCTGCTCGCGCCGACCGCCAACCTCCACCGCTCACCGCTGGGCGGCCGCCACTTCGAGTGTTATGCGGAGGACCCGCTGCTCACCGGCGCGATCGGCGCCGGGTATGTGCGCGGTGTGCAGGAAGGCGGCATCGGTACGACGGTCAAGCACTTCGTCGGCAACGACGCCGAGACCGACCGGCTCACGGTCGACAACCGCATCGCCCCGCGCCCGCTGCGCGAGCTCTATCTCGCGCCCTTCGAGCACATCGTCGAACACGCCTGCCCCTGGGGCGTCATGACCGCCTACAACCAGGTCAACGGCGCGACGATGACCGAACACCGTGCGCTGGTGCAGGACGTGCTGCGCGGGGAATGGGGCTTCGACGGCGTCAACGTCTCCGACTGGACGGCCGCCCGCGACACCGTGCGCGCCCTGCGCGGCGGCCTGGACGTGGCGATGCCGGGGCCCCGTACGGTCTACGGCGCGCCGCTCGCCGAGGCCGTCCGTGCGGGTGAGGTGGCCGAGCCGGAGGTGGACGACGCGGTGCGCAGGGTGCTGCTGCTCGCCGCCCGCACCGGCTGCCTGGACGGGGTGCCGGCCGCGGTCGACCCGGCCGGTGTCCCGCAGGGCATCGACGGCCGGGAGGTGGCCCGCGAGATCGCCCGGCGGGGGTGTGTCCTGCTGCGCAACGAGCCGGTGAGCGGGGCACGGCGGGCCCTGCCGCTGGACGCCACGGCCCTTCGCGGGGTCGCCGTCATCGGGGCGGCCGCCCGCGAGGCCCGGGTGCTCGGCGGCGGCTCCGCGACCGTCTTCCCCGACGCGGTCGTCTCCCCGCTGGAGGGGCTGCGCGCCGCGCTCCCCGACGACGTCGAGGTCACCTTCGCCGTCGGCGCCGAGCCGCGCACCCGGGTCCCGCACGCCCGCGATGGCTTCACACTGCGCGCCCGCTATCTGGCCGCCGACGGCCGGGTACTGGCACAGACACCGCAGGCCGACGGCAAGGTGCAGCTGACCGGCCGCCTGCCCGAGGGCGTCACCCGGCAGAACCTGGGCGCCGTCGAGCTGACCGGGAGCTACCTCCCGCGGCTCACCGGCAGCCACACCCTCGCGGTCTCCGGCACCGGCGAGCTGCGGCTGACCGTCGGCGGGGCGGTCCTCTTCGACGGCCGCCTCGCGCCCGAGGGCAACGACCCCTTCGAGGCGTACCTGCGCCCCGCCCAGCGGCGCATGACGGCGGAACTCACGGCGGGCGAGAGCGTCGAGGTCACCCTGCGGTGCGCGGCGGGCGGCCCGCAGCCGGGCGAAGGTCCCGCCTCGCCGGCGTTCGCCCTCGGCCACGCCGAACCGCGGCCCGACGCCGATGCGGAGATCGAGGAGGCGGTCCGCGCCGCGGCCGGCGCCGACGTCGCGATCGTGGTCGTCGCCACCACCGATGAGACCGAGTCCGAGGGCTTCGACCGCAGCGATCTGCGGCTGCCCGGCCGTCAGGACGAGCTGGTCACCCGGGTCGCCGCCGCCAACCCGCACACGGTCGTGGTCGTCAACTCCGGTTCCCCGGTGGAGCTTCCGTGGCGTGCCGAGGTCCCCGCCGTGCTGCTGAGCTGGTTCCCCGGCCAGGAGGCCGGTGCGGCGCTGGCCGACGTCCTGCTCGGGGCCCATGAGCCGGGTGGCCGGCTCCCCACCACCTGGCCGGCCCGGCTCGCCGACGCCCCTGTCACCACCGTGACCCCGGCCGATGGGCAACTCGCCTACTCCGAAGGGGTGTACATCGGCTATCGCGGCTGGCAGCGCTCCGCTCCCGCGCCCGCCTACCCCTTCGGCCACGGACTCGGCTACACCGACTGGGAGTACGAGTCGCTGGACACGACCCCTGATTCGGTGCGGGTGCGGATCCGCAACGCGGGCGACCGGCCCGGCCGCGAGGTCGTCCAGATCTATCTGGCGCCCACTGCGGACGCCGCCCCTGACGCTCCGGAGCGCCCGGCCCGCTGGCTGGCCGGCTTCGCGGTCGTCGAGGCCGGTCCCGGTGAGAGCGCGGAGGCCGAGATCCCGCTGCCGGACCGGGCGTTCGCGGTCTGGGCAGCGGGCGACGGCGGGGACACGGCGAACGGCGGGCAAGCGGCGGACGGCGGCTGGTGCCGGGTCAAGGGCGTCTACCGCGTCGAGGCGGCGCACAGCGTCGCCGACCGCAGGCTGACGGCGGAGGTCACCGTCGGCTGACCCGGCCGGGGGCGGGGGCGCTCCTGCCCGGGAACGCCCCCTGCGGCGGCCCCTCATGAGGTCACCACGGACACATCACCGCCGCTCGTCCGTGCCGTCACCTTGCGCGGGGAGCCCTCATCCGTCGGGACGGAGACCTTGCGGGTGCCGCCGTTCGTCGAGGCGTCCACGGCAAAGGAGGAGCCCTTCGGCAGACGGATGGTGACGCTGCCCCCGCTGGTCCGGCCCGACACCTCGTCGGGTGCCGCGGACAGCGCGAGTTCCACGTCTCCGCCGCTGGTCTTCGCCTTCGCCCTGCGGGCCGTGGAGTCCGTGACGGTGATATCGCCGCCGCTGGTCTCGGCGGCGATGCCGCCCGACGCGCCGCGGACGGTGATGTCCCCGCCGCTGGTCCGCAGGTCGACCGAGGCGTTGCGCGGCAGCAGGACCCGGTAGTTCACCGCGCACTTGCGCCCCATGCCGCACTCCTCGGCCTTGAGCGTCAGCCGGCCGTCCTTGACCCCGTGCGCGGGGGACGGCTTCTGCTTGGTGTACTCGTACTTCTCCGTCACCTTGACCGACCCGCCGGCGTCGATCGGGACCACCTCGATGTTCCCGCCGTGGGTCGTCGCCGAGAGCGCGGTGACCTTGCCCTGCACCGTGTACGTCCGCTCCGCTTCCTTCGTCGGGCCGAAACTCGACAGCGAGCAGCCGGTCATCAGCACGGTCAAGGCCGCACCGGACAGTAAGAGATGGGGAACGCGAAGGCGGGCCATGGTGAGACGTCTCCCGGGCAGGTGGCGGACGAAGGGACCGGAGCTCCGGTCGCTTCTCATCGTTCCCGCTCCACCGCCCCACCGCGTCGGCGCACAGGATGACCTCCTCCGGCCCCCGCCCTTAAGGGTTTCCCGCAGTCCTGGGGCCTCTTCTTCAGGCCCGGGGCCGCGCCGAGAACGCGTAAACGGTCTGTGACCGATAGGTCTCGCCGGGCCGCAGCACCGTGCCGGGGAAGTCCGGGCGGTTCGGCGAGTCCGGGAAGTGCTGGGTTTCCAGGGCCAGGCCGGCCGCCGGTCCGTAGGGGACACCTGAGGTACCGGTCAGGGTGCCGTCGAGGTGATCCGCGGTGTAGAGCTGCAGACCGGGCTCGGTGGTGGCCAGTTCCAGGACGCGGCCCGAGCGCCGGTCGTACAGCTCCGCCACCGTACGCGGTGCGGCGCACACACCGCCGTCCAGCACGAAGTTGTGGTCGTACGCGCCCGCCACCGCCCGCGCCGCCCGGAAGTCGAAGCGGGTGCCGGTGACGTCGGCGGGCGCCCCGGGCACCGGTATGCCGGTGCCGTCGACGGGCGTGTACCGGGACGCCGTCAGCCGCAGCTCGTGGCCGGTGGCGCTGCCGCTGCCGTCGCCTCCCAGATTGAGGTAGGTGTGGTTCGTGAGGTTGACGACGGTCGGTGCGTCGGTCGTCGCGTGCGAGACGATACGCAGCGCGCCGGCCGAGAGGGTGTACGTCACGCGGACGTCCAGGGCGCCGGGGAAGCCTTCCTCGCCTGCCGGGCTGACCCGGTGCAACCGCACACCCCCGCCGGCCTCCCGGGCCTCCCACACCACCCGGGAGAATCCCCCCGGCCCGCCGTGCAGACTGTGCCGCCCGTCGTTCGGCGTCAGCGTGTGGGCCTCGCCGTCGAGCGCGAACGACGCCCCGGCGATCCGGTTGGCGTACCGCCCGACCAGCGCGCCGAAGTACGACCCGCCGTGCGCGGCATACGAGGCGAGGTCGGCGAAGCCCAGTGCCAACTGCCCCCTCGCCCCGTCCCGGTCCGGCGCCTCCACCGTCTGGATGATCCCGCCGTAGGTGAGGATGCGGACCCGCAGCCCGCCCGGACCCGACTCCAGGGTCCAGCGGTCGACACGGGTGCCGTCGTCCAGCGTGCCGAAGGGTTCCCTGCTGACCTGCGTCGTCATACGTATGAGCCTATGCCCGCCGCCGGGCGGCCACCGTACGGGTACCGCACTGCCGACTGCCGCACACCCAGGCTCGCCGGGAGCGTCGCAGCCCGCGTCGCACGTCCGCGTCGCACGTCCGGGTCACACGTCCGGGTTGTGTGTCGGGGGGCTGTACGTCCGGAGAGCCGGTTGGGCACGGCCCCTACGGCTGCGCCCGGGTGATCACGCGGAACGCCAGTGCCGCCAGCTCCTTCTGGCCGCGGGCGCCCGGGTGGAACCAGTCCCAGGTGCTCAACTGGCGCCCGGTGAAGCGGTAGTCGAAGACCGACTTGTCGAAGCGGCACAGCGGATCCTTGCCGCACACCTCGGCCAGCGCCGAGTTGTAGGCCACCACCCGTTCCCGCACCGTCGCCCGGCGGTCCTGCGCCGCCTTCGACAGGTCGTCCGGATCGCGCAGCATCGACCCGCAGATGCCCAGCTTCCACACCTGTTTGCCGAACGGGTTCTTGCGCCCTTCGGACCACAGCCGCAACAGGTCGGGGACGGCCGCGACATACACCTGGGTGTGCGGCAGGGCGCGCCGCAGCCGCTTCATGGAGCGCACGAAGCCGGCGCGGAAGGCGGCCGTCGGGGTCATCGCCCCGACATCGCGCCGGCAGGCGTCATTGGCGCCGATCAGGACCGTGACCAGCTCGGGTCTGCGGTGGACGGCCGCGGTGATCTGGTCCGGCAGATCACTCATCAGCGCACCGGTCCTGGCGAAGTTCCAGCTGTCTGTGGCGGGGTGTTTGACGAGCCGCCGGGCGACGCTGCCGACCTTGGGGTCGGTACCGGTGGCCCAGGAGACCCGGGGGCATTCGGAGAGCAGCGTGCAGGCGTCGAAGCCGACCGTGATCGAGTCCCCGAGTGCCGCGACCGAGCCGGGGTCGGTGTGCCATACGGGCGTCGGCTTGGGGTGCGGCTTCTCCGGGTGCCCGCCGCCGCTACAGGCGCTGAGGGCGATCACCAGGGCGGAAGCGGCGGCGACGGTGCGTGAGGAGCGGCGCCCGGAGCGGCTGCGCCGGGGGCGAACAGGCCGATCGATCTGCTTCATCCCCTGTCCCCTCCGGCGTGCGAGTGATATCTCTTCGGGTACCGACGGTACGTCACCCCCTCGACCGGCACCGCGCGGTAGCTTTGCCCCGTGCCTGCCGGGCGGTGACCCAAAGTGGCTGGTGCAGTCGGCAGAGACAAATTACATCACGTCATTTCCTGTCCCTTTTGCGGCAAATTCCGCCTAATGGTGTTTACTGTAGGTCACCAGCATGCTGGTGCCGAAGTGGTCACTGGGGCAGAATGGCAACTGTCCCGGCCGCAACCGGAACGGGCACGAGGCCGCTGGGGAAGGCGAACCTCGAACCGCACTGGAGGTCCCGGTGACGACACGTGGAGTTCTGTACGTCCACTCCGCTCCGCGCGCGCTGTGCCCGCATGTCGAATGGGCCGTCGCGGGCGTCCTCGGTGTGCGCGTCAATCTCGACTGGATCCGCCAGCCGGCGTCCCCGGGCACCTGGAGAGCCGAGTTCTCGTGGCAGGGCGAGGCCGGCACGGCCTCCAAGCTGGCCTCCGCGCTGCGCGGCTGGCATCTGCTGCGCTTCGAAGTGACCGCGGAACCCTGCTCCACCGCCGAGGGCGAGCGCTACAGCTCCACCCCCGACCTGGGCATCTTCCACGCCGTCACGGGCATCCACGGCGACATCCTCATCCCCGAGGACCGGCTGCGCGCCGCGGTCGCCCGCTCGGCGCGCGGCGAGACCGAACTCGCCGCCGAGGTCGACAAGCTCCTCGGCAAGCCCTGGGACGACGAGCTGGAGCCCTTCCGGTACGCGGGCGAGGGCGCCCCGGTCCGCTGGCTCCACCAGGTCGTCTAGGGCCTGTCGTCAGTTTCCCGTCTGCCCCTTCGGGTGACAACGGGAAGGTGACGACAGGCCCTGGCGGCAGCGGAGCCGTTCCGACACGCGGCAGCGGTTGCCCTGGAGCGCGCTCCAAGGCCTAGCGTGCCGTCATGGCCGACAACAACTCTTCCGACGCCCCGTCAGTAGCGGTGCTCGGCACCGGAATCATGGGTGCGGCGATGGCCCGCAACCTCGCCAGGGCCGGTCTGGACGTCCGGGTCTGGAACCGTACGCGCGCCAGGGCCGAGCCGCTGGCCGCCGACGGGGCCCGCGTCACCGGCACCCCCGCCGAGGCGGTGGAGGGCGCCGATGTGGTGCTCACGATGCTGCTCGACGGGGAGGCGGTCCACGGCGCGCTCGGGCAGGCCGCGGACGCGCTGCCGGCCGGGGCCCTGTGGCTCCAGACGAGCACGGTGGGCACCGAAGCCCTCCCGTCGCTCGCCCGCTTCGCCGACGAGCACCGCCTGCGGTTCGTGGACGCCCCCGTGCTGGGCACCAAGGCGCCCGCGGAAAAGGGGGAGTTGACGATCCTGGCGGCCGGCCCGCAGGACGTCCGGGAGCGCGCCGAGCGCATCTTCGGCATCGTCGGGAGCCGGACCCTGTGGGTCGGCGAGGACGGGGCGAGCGGGGCGGCCAGCCATCTCAAGCTCGTCGTCAACAACTGGGTGCTGACGGTCATCAACGGTACGGGTGAGTCCCTGGCGCTCGCCAAGGCGCTCGGCGTGGACCCGCGCGACTTCCTCGACGCGATCGCCGGCGGGGCGCTCGACATGCCGTATCTCCGGCTGAAATCCGAGCTGATCCTGTCCGGGAACTACCCGCCGAGCTTCACGGTGTCCGCGGCCCGCAAGGATGCCCGGCTCATCACGGAGGCCGCGCTGGGCGCCGGCGTACGGATGGATCTGGCCGAGGCCTTCGCCGAGCGCTTCCGGCGGGCCGAGGCGCAGGGCCACGGCGAAGAGGACGGCGCGGCCGCGTACTTCGCGAGCTTCGGGGGCTGAGCGGCGCGCTTCCGGGAGGAACGCCGAGGGCCCGCCCGGTGACAGTCACCGGGCGGGCCCTCGCCTTGCGTGTCAGACCGTACGGAAGGCCAGCACCACGTTGTGGCCGCCGAAGCCGAACGAGTCGTTCAGGGCCGCGATCCGGCCCTCGGCGGGCAGCTTGCGGGCCTCGCCGCGGACGATGTCCGCGTCGGCCTCCGGGTCGAGCTGGTCGATGTTGATCGTCGGCGGGGCGATCCGGTTCTTGAGCGCGAGGACCGTGGCCACCGTCTCGATGCCGCCCGCGCCACCCAGGAGGTGGCCGGTCATCGACTTCGTGCTGGTGATGGCCATGTGGTCGACGTCGTCGCCAAACGCCTTGCGCAGTGCCCGAAGCTCGCCGACGTCACCGGCCGGCGTCGAGGTGGCATGCGCGTTCACATGCACGATCTCGGCGGGCTGCAGGCCGGTGTTGTCGAGCAGGTTCTGCAGCGCCGCCGCGATGCCGTTGCCGGACGGCTCGGGCTGCGTGATGTGGTGGGCGTCGGCCGAGATGCCCTGGCCGACTGCCTCCGCGTAGATCGTGGCGCCGCGGGCCTTGGCGTGCTCCTCGGACTCCAGGACGATCACGCCCGCGCCCTCGCCGAGCACGAAGCCGTTGCGGTCGACGTCCCAGGGGCGGGAGGCGCCCTGCGGGTCGTCGTTGTTCTTGGACATCGCCATCATGTTGCCGAACGCCACGATCGGCAGCGGGTGGATGGCGGCCTCCGTGCCACCCGCGACGACGACATCGGCGCGGCCCGAGCGGATCATCTCGATCGCGTAGCCGATGGCCTCGGCGCCCGACGCACACGCCGAGACCGGCGTGTGCACACCGGCGCGGGCGTTGAACTCGATGCCGACATTGGCGGACGGCGAGTTCGGCATCAGCATCGGGACGGTGTGCGGGGAGACGCGGCGTACGCCCTTCTCCTTGAGCACGTCGTACTGGTCGAGCAGGGTCGTCACACCGCCGATGCCGGAGGCGATGACGGCGCCCAGACGGTCGGGGTTGACCGCGGTGTCCTCGCCGGCCTTGGCGGTGAAGCCCGCGTCCTTCCAGGCCTCCTGGGCCGCGACCAGCGCGAACTGCGCCGAGCGGTCCAGCTTGCGGGCCTGCGGACGGGGAATGATCTCGGACGGCTCGACGGCGATCTGCCCGGCGATACGGACGGGCAGATCGGCGGCCCAGTCCTGTTCGAGGGTGCTGACACCGGAACGTCCGGCGAGCAGGGCCTCCCAGGACGAAGCGCTGTCGCCACCCAGCGGTGTGGTTGCGCCGATACCGGTGACGACCACGGTGCGATTGGTCGCGTTCACGGGAATTCTTACTCCACGGGTAGAGGGGTCTGAATCGACGGCGCCACCGCGGGGTGGCGACATGCGCGGGAGCTGGATCAGCTCTGGTGCTTGAGGATGTACTCGGTCGCGTCGCCGACCGTCTTGAGGTTCTTGACGTCGTCGTCCGGGATCTTCACGTCGAAGCGCTCTTCGGCGGCGACGACGACCTCGACCATGGACAGCGAGTCGACGTCCAGGTCGTCGGTGAAGGACTTGTCCACCTGGACGTCCTCGGTGGGGATCCCGGCGATCTCGTTCACGATCTCGGCGAGACCGGCGACGATCTCTTCCTGAGTGGCGGCCATGATGGCGCTCCTTCGGTCATTTTATGGGGAAACTGCGTTACTTGCGGTGAGGATCCGTGCGACGGCCGACACGTCCGGGGACGTACGGCCCTGCGCAGATCTTGCCTAGGGGAGGGTAACGACCGTCGCGGCGTAGACGAGACCCGCCCCGAAGCCGATGACCAGCGCGGTGTCGCCGCTCTTGGCCTGCCCGGTCGCCAACAGCCGCTCCATGGCGAGCGGAATGGAAGCGGCCGAGGTGTTGCCGGTGGTCTCCACATCGCGGGCGACCGTCACACTCTCCGGCAGCTTCAGAGTCTTCACCATCGAGTCGATGATCCGCATGTTGGCCTGGTGCGGGATGAAGACGTCCAGGTCGTCCGGGCTGACTCCGGCCGCGTCCAGCGCCTGCTGGGCGACCTTCGCCATCTCGAACACCGCCCACCGGAAGACCGACTGGCCCTCCTGCGTGATGGCGGGGTACCGGATCTCCTCCGGAGCCGGGCGGCCCTCGGGGGCGTCCCCTCCGGGGAGGGGCGTGGAACGGTAGACGTCCCAGCCGAGGGTCTGCTTGATGGTCTCGGACTTGTCGCCCTCCGAGCCCCAGACGGTCGGGCCGATCTCCGGCTCGTCGGCCGGGCCGACGATCACCGCGCCGGCGCCGTCACCGAAGAGGAAGGCCGTCGCGCGGTCCTCCAGGTCGGTGAGGTCCGAAAGCCGCTCGACACCGAGGACCAGGACGTACTCCGCCGAGCCCTCGGTCACCAGGCCCTTGGCCAGGGTCAGGCCGTAGCCGAAGCCCGCACAGCCCGCGGAGATGTCGAACGCGGCCGGCTTGCCGGCACCGATGCGGTGCGCGATCTCGGTCGCGATGGCCGGAGTCTGCTTGAAGTGCGACACGGTGGAGACGATCACGGCGCCGATCTGCCCGGGCGTGATGCCCGCGTCGGCGATCGCCTTGCCCGACGCCTCGACCGACATGGTCGCGACGGTCTCCTCGGGACCCGCCCAGTGGCGGGTCGCGATACCGGACCGCGAGCGGATCCATTCGTCGGACGAGTCGATGTGCTTGAGGATCTCCTCGTTGGGCACGACACGGGTCGGGCGGTAGCCGCCGACACCCATGATCCGCGCGTACGGGGCGCCCTTCGAGGGCTTGATCTTCGAGGTCATGCGCTGCGGACTCCTATTCGGCCGGTGCGGATTGCTCGGCGATCAGCGTGCGGGCCGCGTCGAGGTCGTCGGGCGTCTTGAGGGCGAGGGTCCGCACGCCGGGCAGCGCGCGCTTGGCCAGACCGGTGAGCGTGCCACCGGGAGCCGCCTCGATGAGCGCGGTGACCCCGAGCTCCTTGAAGGTCTCCATGCACCGGTCCCAGCGCACGGGGTTCGCCACCTGGCCCACCAGCCGCTGCACCAGTTCCCGGCCGCCGGAGACCAGCTGCCCGTCCTTGTTGGAGACGTAGCGCGTGTGCGGATCGGCGACCGACAGCTGGGTGGTCGCCGATTCCAGAGCCGAGACAGCGGGTGCCATGTGGTGAGTATGGAACGCGCCGGCCACCTTCAGCGGTACGACCCGGCGAGTGCCCTCCGGCTTGTTCCCGACCAGTGCGGCGATCTGCTCGGCGGTGCCGGCGGCGACGATCTGCCCGGCGCCGTTCACATTGGCGGGGGTGAGGCCCATCTGCTCCAGATGCGGGATGACGACGGCCTCGTCACCGCCCAGCAGCGCGGCCATACCGGTCTCGGTGACGGCGGCGGCCTCGGCCATCGCCTGGCCGCGCCGGCGCACCAGCTTCATCGCGGCCTCGTCCGAGATCGCGCCGGTCAGCGCGGCGGCGGCGAGCTCACCGACACTGTGGCCGGCCGCCGCGCCGACCTGCGCGGCCACGTCGTCGGCCGTCGCGAACAGCTGCCGGGCGGAGACCAGGGCGGAGGCCACCAGCAGCGGCTGCGCCACCGAGGTGTCGCGGATCTCCTCCTCGTCCGCCTTGGTGCCGTAGTGGACCAGGTCCAGGTCGATGGCGTCCGACCAGGCACGGAGCCGGTCCTCGACACCGGGGAGGTCGAGCCAGGGAGTCAGGAAGCCGGGCGTCTGAGCGCCTTGGCCGGGAGCGACGAGTACGAGCACCCTCACACTCTCTCTTGTGGGTGGTTCCGCCCGCCCGTGGGGACAAGGACGAAGAACCATCGGGGTAATTGTTGGTGTCCGACAAAAGTCTAGGGTTGCGCCTCACCGTCAGCCAGACGCCCCAGAATCAAGGCGATACGGAGGGTGAACGCCGAGCGCACATCGGAGGGTGACCAGCCGGTGACGTCCGTCACACGTCGCAGCCGATAGCGCACGGTGTTGGGGTGCACGAACAGCATCCGGGCGGCGCCCTCCAGGCTGCTCGCCTGCTCCAGATAAACGCTCAGCGTCTCCAGGAGTGCCGACCCCGCCTCCTCCAGCGGTCTGTAGATCTCCTCCACCAGCTGCTCGCGGGCAACCGGGTCCGAGGCCATCGCGCGCTCCGGCAGCAGGTCATCGGCGAGCACCGGGCGCGGCGCGTCGGGCCAGGCGGCGCACGCCCGCAGGCCGGCCGCCGCGGCCTGCGCCGAGCGGGTCGCGGCCAGCAGATCGGAGACCACGGGGCCGGCCACCACGGCACCGGCGGCATACGGGCCGATCAGCGCCTTCGCGGCCTTCAGCGGATTGTCCGAGCCGCCCGCGATCACCACCAGGCGGGAGCCCAGCACACCGGTCAGCACCTGGAGCTTGGCGTGCCGGGCGGCCCGCCGGATCGCCTCCACGGTCAGCTCGCTGTCCCCGTCGGGGGCGGTGCCCAGCACCACGCACACATGCTCGGGGGAGTTCCAGCCCAGCGCCGCGGCGCGGGAGACCGCGCCCTCGTCCGCCTCGCCCGACAGCACCGCGTTGACCACCAGCGACTCCAGCCGGGCGTCCCACGCGCCGCGGGCCTCGGCGGCCTGGGCGTACACCTGGGCGGTGGCGAAGGCGATCTCGCGGGCGTAGACCAGCAGCGCCTCGCGCAGCACGGACTCGTCGCCCGGGGCCGCGACCTCGTCGATCGCGGACTCCATGACCTCGATGGTCGTCCGCACCATCTCCACGGTCTGCCGCAGGGTGATCGCCCGGGTCAGCTCGCGCGGCGCCGTGCCGAAGACGTCGGTGCTGATCGCCTGGGGGGTCTCCGGATGCCGGAACCACTCGGTGAACGCGGCGATACCGGCCTGTGCCACCAGGCCGATCCAGGAGCGGTTCTCCGGGGGCATCGCGCGGTACCACGGCAGGGTGGCGTCCATGCGGGCGATGGCCGCGGCCGCCAGTTTGCCGGAGGAATTCTCCAGGCGCCGGAGGGTGGCGGAGTGCGGGTGCGCGTCGCGCGATGCGGGTTCAGACACGGGACAAGCCTGCACTATCGGGGCGGGAGGGTGCGGGGGCGGGGCTACCGTGGGCCCATGATTGAGGTGCGCAGAGGCCATGAACGGTATCCCGGCGGGGATGCGGAGGCCGGGATCGAGTCACTGCACGCGTTCTCCTTCGGGCACCGTTTCGACCCGGACAATCTGCGCTTCGGCGCGCTGATCGCCTGCAACGAGGAGCGGCTGGCGGCGGGCGCCGGATTCGACGAGCACCCGCACCGCGACACGGAGATCGTGACCTGGGTGGTCGAGGGCGAGCTGACCCACCGCGACTCGGCCGGCCACGAGACGACCGTACGCCCCGGTGATCTCCAGCGGCTCAGCTCGGCCGGTGGCGTACGGCATGTGGAGCGCAACGACGGCGCGCGGCCGCTGCGCTTCGTCCAGATGTGGCTGGCGCCGCGGGAATTCGGCGGCGAGCCGTCGTACGAGGTGGTGCGCGGTATCGCCGACGGCACCCCGTACGCCGTCCCGCGGGCCGGGGCCCTGCTGCATCTGCGCCGCCTCGCCGAGGGCGAGCGCACCGCCGTCCCGGATGCGGATCGAGCGTATGTGCAGGTGGTGCGCGGCGCCGTACGGATCGGTGCGGAGCGCCTGGAGGCCGGCGACGCGGCGCGGATCACCGACGGGACGGGCCTGGAGCTGCGGGGGCTGACGGCGGCGGAGTGCCTGGTGTGGGAGATGGGGGCGGAGACGGCGTACGGGTGAGAGCAGCGGCGGCGGGCCCCCAGCCGGCGGCGGTCTTTCCGGCCGGCCCGGTGGTGCGGCCCGCCCGGTGGCGCGGCCCACCACGCCGCTGTGCCGCGCCGTCCGGGCCCGGAGCGTCCGCCCCGTACCGCCCGCGTAACCGCCCGTACCGCCCCGTCAGGCGGTCTGCGCCAGTTCGGCCAGCACCGCGTCGGTCAGCGGCGGCCAGGCCTCGATGGCCCACGGCCCGAAGGCCCGGTCGGCCAGCGCCACACACGCCGCGCGCGCGTCCGGATCCACCCACAGGAACGTCCCGGACTGGCCGAAATGTCCGAAGGTGCGGGGCGAGGACGCGCTGCCCGTCCAGTGTGGTGACTTGCCGTCGCGGATCTCGAAGCCCAGCCCCCAGTCGTTGGGCTTCTGGTGGCCGTAGCCCGGCAGCACCCCCGTCAGACCGGGGAAGGCCACCTGGGTCGCCTCCGCGAGCGTCTGGGGTGCCAGCAGCCGTGGTGCCTGCAGTTCGGCGGCGAACCGGACCAGGTCGGCGACGGTGGAGACGCCGTCCTTGGCGGGGGAGCCGGGCAGTTCCGTCGCGGTCATCCCGAGCGGTGCGAGCACCGCCTCGTGCAGATACTGCGGGAAGGGGATGTCCGTCGCCTTGGCGATGTGGTCGCCCAGCGCCTCGAAACCGGTGTTGGAGTAGAGCCTGCGGGTGCCCGGCCCGGCCATCGTGCGCTGCTCGTCGAAGGCCAGCCCCGAGGTGTGGGCGAGGAGATGACGGACCGTGGACCCTTCGGGTCCGGCCGGTTCGTCCAGCTCGATGGCGCCCTCCTCGACGGCCAGCAGGGCGGCATACGCGGCCAGCGGCTTGGTGACGGACGCCAGCGGGAAGCGGTGCTCCTGGGGGCCGTAGGATCCGGCCACCGACCCATCGGCTCGTACGACGGCGGCCGCGGCGGTGGGCACCGGCCAGTTCTCGATCATCCGCAGGCTCTGCATGCCCACGAGCCTAGGCGGTGTTCCCTCCGGCCTGTCCGGGAGGTCCGCACGTCCCCAAATCCCGGTCAAGTCTGCCCGTGATCCGCACTTGCCTGGAGTGCACTCGAAGTCTCTAGCGTTGAGGACGTCGAGAGGCATCCGGCGAAAAGGCCGGGAGAAATCCGGCGATACAGGGGAGACGGGGCATGACGGTAACGCAGAGCGAACCGGTCACGAGCGGGGCCGCGGCCGGGAGGCTGCCGGCGAGGCCGCGCGACTGCGCCCCCACGCTCACGCATCCGCGACCCGCGGGCCGGGACCAGTACACGATCAGCGAGGTGGCGGAACACACCGGACTCAGCGCGCACACCCTGCGCTGGTACGAGCGCATCGGCCTGATGCCGCATGTGGACCGGACCCACACCGGGCAGCGGCGCTTCACCAATCGCGATCTGGACTGGCTGAGCCTGGTGGCCAGGCTGCGGCTGACCGGCATGCCGGTCGCGGACATGGTCCGCTACGCCGAGCTGGTGCGGGCCGGGGAGCGCACCTTCGCCGAGCGCGAGGAGCTGCTGACCGCGCATCGCGAGGACGTACGGCAGCGGATAGCCGAGCTGCAGAGCACGCTGGACGTACTCGACTACAAGATCGACATCTATGCCGACGCCCGACGGGCGTCCGAGAGGTTCTGAGGTCATGGCTAGCGAGAAGATCGAGACGGTCGAACTGGGCACCGGCGGACCGCGGGTCGGGGTACAGGGCCTCGGCTGCATGGGCATGAGCTTCGCCTACGGCCCGACCGACGCCGGCGAGGCGCGGGCCACGTTGGAGCGGGCCCTGGAACTGGGCGTGACGCTCTTCGACACGGCCGACATGTACGGCAGGGGGGAGAACGAGAAGTTCATCGCCCCGTTCATCCAGGCGCACCGCGACGAGGTCGTGGTGGCCACCAAGTTCGCGATATCCCCCGACCCGGACCACCCGGACGACCCGTCCAAGCGCGTCATCCGCAACGACCGGCCGTACATCCGCCAGGCCGTCGAGGGCAGCCTCAAGCGTCTGGGCGTCGACGAGATCGACCTGTATTACATGCACCGGCGCACGGCGGACGTCCCCCTGGAGGAGTCGGTCGGCGCGATGGCCGAGCTGGTCGCCGAGGGCAAGGTCAAGCACCTGGGGCTGAGCGAGGTGACCGCCTCCGAGCTGCGCGCGGCGCAGGCCGTGCACCCGATCGCGGCCCTGCAGTCCGAGTGGTCGCTGTTCAGCCGGGACATCGAGGGCGGCGTGGTGCAGGCCGCGGCCGAGCTCGGGGTCGGTGTCGTCCCCTACTCGCCGCTCGGCCGGGGCTTCCTCACCGGCGCGTTCGTCAGCGCCGACAAGGAGCTGACGAAGGACGACTTCCGGCGGAGCCAGCCCCGCTTCACCGGCGACAACGCCACCGCCAACGCCGCACTGCTGGAGCCCGTCCGCAAGGTCGCCGACGCCCATGGAGTGACGCCCGGCCAGATCGCGCTGGCCTGGGTGCAGCACCAGGCAGCGGCCCGCAAGATCGCCGTCGTGCCGATCCCCGGTACCCGTAAGCGCAGCCGCGTCGAGGAGAACACCGGGGCCACCCGGGTCGCGCTGACCGAGCAGGACCTGGCGCTGCTGGAGCCGATCGCCGGACAGGTCGCGGGGGCGCGGTACGCGGACATGACGCACACCTCGGCGGGACGGTCGTAAGGCTCACGGGGCGGCCGTAAGGCCCGCGGGACGGTCGTAGGGCTCACGGGGCGGGGCCCTGGTGCGGTTGTTCGCACCAGGGCCCGCCCCGTCGGCCGGGTGCTCACGCCAGCCCCAGCGCAAAGGCGGCGAACCCGGCGGCCAGGAGCGCCGCGGCAGCCCGGCGGGCCCGGGTGACGCCGGTCCACGGCGCCTCGAAGCGGCGCGTGGTGCGCCCGATGAGGAGCAGCGCCACGCCGAACACCGGCAGCCAGGCGAGCCGGGCGAGGATCCAGACGGGGGTGTCGGGCCGCGTGGTCAGCCCGGGGATCTCGCCCAGGAAGGACGCGGGCACGGCCGCCGAGAGCATCGCCGTCTGATGCCAGCACAGGACCGTCATCGCCGAGAGGTTGACGATCGTGACCGGCGCCCACAGCACGGGCCGGCGCAGCAGACGGGCGAGCCGGTCACGGAGCAGGACCGCGGCGCCGGACTGGGCCGCCGCCAGCGCCAGGACCAGCAGCGACGGCGGGTGGGAGTTCGTACGGTCCTGACCGGGGACGCCGAC
Organism: Streptomyces sp. NPDC048516; assembly: GCF_043199875.1. Lineage (NCBI taxonomy): Bacteria > Bacillati > Actinomycetota > Actinomycetes > Kitasatosporales > Streptomycetaceae > Streptomyces > Streptomyces sp. NPDC048516. The sequence goes on from NZ_JBICWS010000040.1 coordinate 23,800, forward strand.
CATGCTCGCCGGGTAGTGGAAGAACAGCAGCAGCGCGGCGAACAGCGCGGCGCCCCCGAGCAGCAGCGACCAGGCGGTGCGCCCGCCGAGCCGCCGCTCACCCCAGGACACCCCGAGCTGATAGGCGAACAGCCAGCCGGGCAGGAGATTGAGCAGGCTCAGCCATCCCGGCACGGCCTCGGCGAACGGCCCGTAGCGCAGGAAGTCCACCGCCGCCACGACGGCCGCCAGCGGGGCCGCGGGCCAGGCGCCCCACCGCCGGGCGGCCCACAGGCAGTACGGCGTGAGCGCGGTGACCGCCGCATACACGCCCACGAACCACAGCGGCTGGATCACCAGCGTCGCCCCGGTCCGCAGCGTCGCCTCCGGCACCCCCAGGCCGTACAGGACGGGGAGCAGCATCGCCCACACGGCCGTCACCCCGAGCACCGGGCGGCCCAGCCGGAGGATCCGGCCGCGCAGCCAGGCCCGGACGGGCTCGTCCCGCTCGGTGGCGCGCCGCAGGGACAGTACCGACGCATGGCCGCCGACGAGGAAGAAGATGCCGAGCAGCTGCAGTACCCAACTGGCGGGCGCGAGAGTGCCGAAGGTGCTCAGCGGGCTGGTGTTGTGCAGTGCGCCGTCTGCGTCGCGGGTGAAACCCCCGAGCAGCCAGTGGCCGAGGGGTACGGCGAGCAGGGCCAGCGCGCGCAGCCCGTCGAGGGCGCGGTCGCGGTCCGCCGGCGTGCGGTCCTCGATGGTGCGGACCGTCTTGGAGGTGGCGTCTTTGAGAGGGGTGAGGAAGGCGATGTCCATGAGGCGTCCTTGAGTCCTGGGAGCCGGAGGGGTGAGCGGGGAGGCAGGAACGCTGAGCCCTGAGCCCGGGGCCCTGAGCCCGGGGCCCTGAGCCCGGGGCCCGGGGCCGTTGCACGGGCCGGTGTCGCGGGCCGGTGTCGCGAAAGACCGTTGTCGCGGACCGGCGTCACCGCACGGCGCCGTAGTGGCCCAGCACGATGGCCGCGAAGTTCCGCAGGGAGTCCGTACCGGGGGCGAGATAGCCGGTGTGGCCCACGGCCCGTACGGCGGGGACCCGGCGGGCGCCGAAGGCGGGGTCGGTGGGGTCGGTGCCGTGGCCCAGGCCGAACACTTCGACGTTGGGGACATCGCCGATCCAGTCGGATGCGTCCCGCGCCGCCCAGACCCGGGCCGGGGTGTGCAGTTGCGCCACGCTGTCCCGGCGGACGCCGGGGGAGCCGAAGAGCACCAGGTCGGCGATGCCGCCGCGGGCCGGCCGTGCGGCGGCCAGCCCGCAGACCACTGAGCCGTAGCTGTGGCACAGCACGGCCGGGGCCGGGGCCCCCACGGCGGCCAGCCCGGACAGGAAGCGCGCCAGCCGCGGCGCTCCGGCATCGGCGAGCCGGCCGGTCATGGCATCCGGGCCGAGACCGACCGGTGTGGTGTACCCGGCCCAGGCGATGACCGCGGTACGGGTCCCGGGCGCGTCGGCGGCCAGCCGGGTCCGCAGCGACCTGGCCATCCCCGCCGGCGTGCCGTACGGATCGTGGTCGCGGTCGAAGGTGGCCAGGTCGATGTCCGAGCCCGGCACGATCACGGCGGTGTGCTCGGCGGTGGCCAAGTCGCCGTACACCTCGGCCACTTGTCCGCGGCCGCGGGGGTCGAAGGCGAGGATGTGGCGGCCGGGGGAGAGCAGCGAGGCACAGCGGGCGGCCGCCTTCCTGGCCTGCCGGCGCTCCTGGAGGGGGCCGGACGGATCGGCGGCGCGGGCCAGCTGCCGGTCCCGTTCCGCCGTCAGCGCACGGGAGTTGGCCGTGTACCGCACGGCGGGGGGCACCCCGTCGAGATTGCCGACGGTGAGCGGGTGCCGGGCCACCAGTGCCTGCCGCTGCCGGTCGGTCAGCGAGGCGAAGAAGCGGGTGACCTCGGCGGGCCGTGCGGTCGCCGGGTCCGGCAGCCGGACGCCGAGGGAGTGGTCGGCGCGCCAGGCGGCGGCGCCGGGCGCCGGGCCCGTGACGGCACTCTGCGCCGTGCCGGCCGCCCAGCCGCCGGTGCCGGCGGCCATGGCCAGTGCGAGCGCGGCGCCGACGAGCGTGCGCCGGCCGCGGTGAGCGACGGTTCGCAGCCTGGACATGGTGGTGTCTCCCTCTCCCGTTGGTGTGGCGGAGGGAAACGTAGGAAGAGGGCGTATGACGCGGCGTCACACCGCGGAGCCAACTGAGGGGTGATACCCCGGTAGGGGGGAGCGGCGCCCCTCGTCCTCAAGGAGGAGCAGCGCGGAAGGGCAGGCCCGGGAACCCTCCGCGGCCGCTACTGCTCCCCGGGCGTGACCAGCCCCGACTCATACGCGAAGATCACGGCCTGGGCGCGGTCCCGCAGCGCCAACTTGGCGAGCACCCGGCTGACATGGGTCTTCACGGTCTGCTCGGCGACGATCAGCGCACCGGCGATCTCCTGGTTCGACAGACCGCGGGCGATCAGCTCCAGGACCTCCGTCTCGCGCGGGGTGAGGCCCTTCAGCCGCAGCGCCGCCCGGCCCTTGCGCGGCGCGGGCCGCCGGCGGGCGAAATCGGCTATCAGCCGCCGGGTCACGGACGGGGCGAGCAGCGCCTCCCCGGCCGCCACGACCCGGACCGCGGAGAGCAGATCACCCGGCGGCGCATCCTTGAGCAGGAACCCGGACGCCCCCGCCCGCAGCGCCTCGTAGACGTAGTCGTCGACATCGAAGGTGGTCAGCATCAGCACCTTCGGGCGGTGCAGCACACCGGGGGGCGGGTCGAGCAGCTGCCGGGCCGCCTCCAGACCGTCCATCTCCGGCATCCGGACATCCATCAGCACCACATCGGGGTGCGTCCGGCGGCTCAGCTCCACTCCCTGCGCACCGTCCGGCGCGTCGCCCACCACCTCGATGTCGCTCTGCGCGGCCAGCAGCGCGGCGAAGCCCGCGCGCACCATGGCCTGGTCGTCGACGATGATCACACGCGTGGTCATACCGGGTCGGAATCCTTCGGTGAAAGGGGTGCCGCCGGGGCGGGCGGCGGCGAAAGGGGGAGCTGCGCGGCCACCCGGAACCCGCCGTCGGGCAGCGGACCGGTGTCGAGCGAACCGCCCACCAGCCGCACCCGCTCCCGCATGCCGATGAGGCCGTGGCCGGTGCCGTCGGTCTCCAGCGGTGCGCAGGGCGCGGACGGCGCGGGCGGCGGGGAGTTGACGACGAGGACGGTCAGCCCGCAGCCGTCCGCAGCCGTCGTCACCGACACCCGGGTCCGGGCGCCCGGGGCGTGCCGTACGACATTGGCCAGCGCCTCCTGCACGATGCGGTAGGCCGACAGATCCACCGCCGGTTCGAGCGGCCCCCGGTCCCCGGGCAGCGACAACTCCACCGGCACGCCCGCCCGTACGGTCCCCTCGACCAGCTTCGGCAGCATGCCGATACCGGGCTGCGGGGTCTTCTCCGGGCCGCCGTGCCGCTCCGCCTCCTCGCTGCGCAGCACCCCGAGCAGCCGGCGCATCTCCGCCAGCGACTCCCGTGCGGTCGCCGCGATCGAGCCGAACTCCTCCTGTGCCTCCAGGGGAATCCCGCTGATGCGGTACGGGGCGCTGTCGGCCTGGACCGTGATCAGCGACATGTGGTGGGCGACGACATCGTGCAGCTCGCGGGCGATACGGGTGCGCTCCTCCAGCAGCGTCCGACGGGCCCGCTCGGCCTCGCTGATGGTCTCCTGCTCGATCAGCTTCCGCCGGGCGTCACCGCGTTCCCGCAGCGTGGCGCCCATCATCAGCACCACTCCGGTCAGCACGAACAGCAGCACCCAGGTGCTGTTGATCCGGTCCGGGGTGACCGTGGAGACCGGGGTGACCGCCTCGGAGAGGATGCCCGCCACACCGGTCGTCAGCCAGACGGCGATCAGGGTGCGGCCGCGCTCGCGCAGGGACAGTGCCAGCATCAGCGCGAGATAGCCGACGATCGCCGTGGGCGGCCAGGGCCAGGAGCGGCCCGCGACACCGTCCGCGCCGGTGAGCGCCAGGGCGCAGACCACGTCCGCCGTGAAGATCACCCACCAGGCCTGCAGCGGCCGGGTCACCGCGAGCAGCAGCGGCGCGACCTGCGCGGTGGCCAGCGCGCCGGCCAGTCCGCCGTCCAGGCCGTAGTCGTGGCTGAGGAGGGTGATGGTCGTCGGTAGCAGGGACACCGCGAACACGAACGCGACCAGATACGGCAGCCGGCGCAGCCAGGCGCTTTGGACGCTGCCGAACAGCGGGGTGCCGGGTGCGGTCGGCGTGCCGAGCTCGACGGCGAGGAGGTGCGGCGCCTGTCGTACGGCGCGCAGCACCCGTCGCCGGGCCGGTTCGTGTGCGGGGTGGGAAGAGGGTCCGGTCATCGCGACTCCATCCAAGCGGAGCACCGCGGCCGTGACGTCATACCAGGGGCCGGACTTCCACCCCCTACCACGGTATGAGGCTCCTGCCGCCGCTCCTGCCGCCGCTCCTGCCGCCGCCCCGGTCGCCGCTCCTGCCGCCGAGCCGCTAGTGATCTGGTTGTGAGTTGATTGGGCACCACGTGAGTCGCTTTCCGTACCAGTTCGCGGGTTTGGCTGACGGGTGCTGGTTGGCTTCGGTG
>NZ_JBICWS010000041.1:0-28254 GCF_043199875.1 Streptomyces sp. NPDC048516
GGCGTCCTTCGCGTTCGCCACGATCTTGTACTTGGTGCCGCGCTCCAGCTGGGCGCCGGGCTTCCAGGACGAACCGTCGGACGATATGGCACCGGTGACGTCCTTGCCGGAGTCCGCCTCGGTGAGCTTCACATCGGTCAACTTGCCACCGGTGACCTTCACACCGGTGTCGTTGATGCTGGCGTTGGTGGCGCCGTCCTTCGAGGAGACCGTGATCTTGGCGTCCGAGGCGTCCTTCTTGGCCGCGGCATCCGCACCGGCCTGGCCGTTCTTGCCGTCGTCATTGCCGCCGGCCGAGGCGTCCCCGCCACAGGCCGACAGGGCCAGCGCACCCGCTGCGAACAGGGCGGTGACGGCCAGAGTGCGGCGCATCCGGCGGTGCGGGCGCGGCGCACCGGATGCCGGCTGCTCGGCTGACTGGAGCAGCTGGTGCGGAGTGCGGGACCGAGCGGGTGCGGGGTTGTCCGGCGATGTCACGAGCTGCTCCATACAAGGGTGTTGTGATTCCGTGCTGGTAAACAGCACCTACGGGCAGATTTGGTTGCGGGTGGGGCCCGGTTGTGACGAAGGTCACATATGCAAAGGGAGGGGTTGGTCGGCCGGTCCCGATAGCCAGGTTCGCAGTGGCGCGCCGTGTTCGTCCAGGCGGGGTGGAGCGGAGGGTTGGGACACCGGCGTGGCCGAGAGGCGGAGTGAGCTGGTGACTTGGGGCGCACGGCCCTCGCCGACGGAGATTACCGGATCGAGATCCAGCTGCCCCGCCAACTCGAAAGCCCCGGAGAGGCCGTTGGCCGGACGCGGGGCATCGCCACCGGGGCCGGCCGCTCGGTCCAAGCGGGCGGGGTGCCGGCGGGCAGGGGGTTTTCCGGTGCTTTGATGAGATTTGTTCTGTTTGTACCCGGTCTCGATTGCGGGCGAACCGGACGCCCCCGCTGAGCTCCGGTGTGCTCAGTACCTGCGTCGGCGCCCGGAATTGACGGTCGTTCCCCACGGCCACCGCGAGAAGCTGCCCCCCTGGAAGGCTGGCGTCTCGTGCGGGGCGATGCTCGGATGGCGGCTGTCCATCGGTCCCGGACCGTGGCCGGTGGCCAGGTAACCGGAGGTCTGGTTCACCAACGAGCCCAGTAGGGAAGAGAGCGGAGTCACTTCCGTCAGCTGCCCTGGCAGGCACGGACGCGGTGGCGGAGCGCGCGGCGGGGATAGCTGTGGCGGCGCCCTTTGCGTTCAGGGCGCCCATCAGGGCGGCCCTGCCTTCCGGGCGCCCATCAGGGCGGCCCTGCCTTCCGGACGTTCATCAGGGTGACCCCTGCCTTCAGGGAGCCGGTGACGGTGCGGTGCGCCAGGCCGGGGCCGGCGGTGCGGGTGGCGGTGTGGTCCAGGCCGTACGCGGCGAGCGACCGGATGTGCCGCGCCGTGAGGGGAATGTAGCGAAATGTCATAGGAGATGCGTCACTTCGGGACTTAAGTCCCAAGATCCCCTGTCGGACGGCCTGGCGTGTGGTGTCTACTGGCTCTGCCCCAGCGCCTCATCCGTCCGGGAGGACCGCATGCTCCCCTCCGCTTCGATTCTGCAGCAGATCGGCCTCGGCGTGTTGCTGGCTGTGGCCATCGTCTGGGTCGTCGGGCTGGCCAGAGTGCTGCACCGGGGGCGGTACGAGTCGGCCATGTGGCGTGATCAGCGGGAAATGCGGGCCCGGTACGCGCCGCGCGGGCGCTTCGCCCCGCCCTCCCCGGAGGGCCTGCCCGCACAGCCGGGGCTGCTCGGTTCCGTGCCGCGCCAGACCGGGCCGGCCGGGCCGCCGGCGGAGTGCGTGGAGCTGAGCGCCGCCGAGCGTGCGGCGTTCGAGGGTCTCGTACGGCAGCTGTCCAGCCGGAGTTGAGCGGATAACCGGCCCCGGCCCCGGTTTTCGTCCCAGGCCCCGGTTTCGTCCCCGGCCCAGGCCCCGGCCCCGGTTTCGCCTCCGGCCCGGTCTCGGTACGCACCGCCCTCGGTACGCCCCGCTCTTGGTGCACCGCTCTCGGTGCACCGCTCTCAGTGCACCGGGCCCAGCCGCAGCAGGGCCAGCGCGGTCAGCATCTGCACCGATACCGCCGCCGCCGACTTCCACGTCGACAGATGGTGCTGGCCGCGTATCAGCAGTACGGCAAGGACGTAGCCGAACCCCCAGGTCGTCCAGGTCGCGGCCTGGACGAAGGTGGCATCGGTCGGCAGCCAGGCCGCTATGGCCATCCGCGGCAGATCCGTCACCCAGAAGAGCACGATGAACAGGCTTGCCGTGGGCGCGAAGCGACCTATGCCGCCGAGCGTCCGGGCGATGGCGTGGGCGACCGAGCCCAGCGCGAGACTGGCGGCCAGCACGCCCGCCTCGCCCAGCCCGAGGAGCTTCAGCGCCGCGGCGTGATCGACGGCCCACTGGGTGTGGAAGGCATCCACCGACAGCACCCCGATGCCGCCGCTGATCAACGAAAGCAGCACCGCTGCGCTCCAGGCACTGCGGTCCCGTGCCTCGTCCAGCACCTCCACCGGGCGGTACCAGAGCCCGAATATCAGCTGGTGCCACCACAGTCGGCGGCGTGGTGCCGGCCCCCGGGGAGCCGGCTGGACGAGCGTGGGCGGTGGCGGCTGGGGAGGCGGGGAGGGGGGTGGTGCGGACATAAGCCGTTTCTACCACCGGCCCATTGGAGGCGGGGCGGTGGCGTCGGGGGAGGCACAGCTGGTGCGGATGAAATGCTCTGCCGATGACTGCGCAGACACCGGACCACGACGAGGCACACGGCGGCGGGCTCGGCAGCCGGCTCAACTGGCTGCGGGCGGCGGTACTTGGTGCCAATGACGGCATCGTCTCCACCGCCGGACTCGTCGTCGGAGTGGCCGGAGCCACCGATTCCCGTGGCGCGCTGCTGACCGCGGGGCTGGCCGGACTGCTGGCCGGGTCCATGTCGATGGCGGCCGGCGAATACGTATCGGTCTCCACCCAGCGGGATTCGGAGAAGGCCGCGCTCGCCCAGGAGAAGCGGGAGCTGGCGACCGAGCCGCAGGCCGAACTCATCGAACTGACGGAGATGCTGGAAGGGAAGGGACTGAACGGGCAACTGGCCCGGGAGGTCGCCGAGCAGCTGACCGAGCACGACGCGCTGCGTGCCCATGCGGAGGTGGAGCTGGGGATCGATCCCGATGAGCTCACCAATCCCTGGCATGCGGCGGGGGCGAGTTTCCTCGCTTTCACGGCGGGCGCGTTGCTGCCGTTGCTCGCGATTGTGCTGCCGCCGGCCGCCCAGCGGTTGTGGATCACGGTGGTCGCGGTGCTGGCGGCGCTGGCGCTGTGCGGCTGGAGCAGCGCCCGGCTGGGGGCCGCGCCGGTGGGGCGGGCGGTGTTGCGGAATGTGGGCGGGGGCGCCGTGGCGATGGGGGTGACGTATGCCGCGGGGTCGGTGCTCGGGGCGGTGGGGGTGTGACCGGTCGGGTGGTGCTCGGTGCTCGGCGGCCGGCGCGGTGGGAGGGTGAACATCGGCACGGACGGCGGCCGTCCGCGGATTTCCGCGGATCAGCCAGTCCCGTACCGGATCAGCCAGTCCCGTAGCGGATCAGCCAGTCCCGTAGCGGATCAGCCCGTCCCGTAGAGGTCCCGGTACGACAGGAAGACCCCACCGGGGCCGTCCACCGTTTCCGCCTCCCGGGCGGCCCGGACCACGGCGCGGGTCAGGACGTCCGCGCCGGCGGACAGGATCTGGTTGAGGGCCCCGGCCTCGGCGTGCACGTCGAACGCCGCTTCGGCGCGGGCCTCTTCGGGGGCGAGCGGGCGCGTCGCGGTGGACAGCGCGAAGACCGTGTCGCCGTCGGACAGGAGATGGACAGGACGGATCGCGCGGGCCAGCCCGTCGTGGGCGGTGCCGGCGAGCTTGAGGGCCTGGGCTCGGGTGAGGGCGGCGTCCGTGGCGACCACGGCGAGGGTGGTGTTCAGCGGCGGGCGGACGGACGCGGCAGAGCGGGCCCGGGATATCTCCCCGGCCTCGGCCAGCCGGCGCGCGGCGGCGGCGTGCACCTCGGGGGAGGGCAGGGCCGACGGGCTTTCGTACAGCCGGCCGTAGAGGGCGCCGGTGCGCGGGTCGGCGAAGGAGCCCGCGGCATTGACGGCGGCCAGCGCGGCGACGGTGGCGCCCGAGGGGAGGACCGCGCTCGCGGTGCCGATGCCGCCCTTGAGGCCGCCGGCCACCGCGCCCGTGCCGGCGCCCGCATTTCCCTGGGCGACTGGGGCGCCGGGCGCGGTGTCCGCCGCGGCTGCGGCCGCCGCCCGGCCCAGTGCGGCGTCCGGGCGGGCCCGCCAGTCGCCGCCGCGCCCCAGGTCGAAGAGGGCCGCGGCCGGCACGACCGGTACGACCTGCGCGGGGTCGGGGCCGACGCGGAAACCGCGGCCCCGCTCCTCCAGCCACCCGGCGACACCGGACGCCGCGTCAAGACCGAAGGCACTGCCACCGGTCAGCACCACCGCCTCGATGCGCTGGACGAGGTTGCGCGGGTCGAGCGCGTCGGTCTCCCGGGTGCCGGGGCCGCCGCCGCGTACGTCGACGGCCGCGACGGCGCCGCCCTCGGGAGCCAGGACGACGGTGGTGCCGGTGAGGTACCCGTCCCCGGTCCGCTGGGCGTGGCCGACCCGGAGGCCGAGGACGTCGGTCAGCGCGTCCTGCGGCCCCGCGGGGCAGGGCGGGTGCTCAGTCATCGGCGGGTGCTCGGTAACCGGCCGGTCCCATCACGATGACCGGGTGCAGGTCGGGGTCGAGGGTGCGCAGCAGTTCCTGCATCACCTTGGGCTTGAGGCTCACACAGCCCTGGGTGGGGCCGTCGTGGTCCACATGCAGCCAGACCCCGCCGCCCTTGGCGTCGCCCCACGGGCGCTGCTGGTCCAGGGGAGAGGTGCCGGCCTCCCGGTTGTAGTTGATGGCGATGACGTAGTCGAAGGCGCCGGCCAGCGGCTCGCCCTCCACTCCGGTGCCGTCGGCGACAAAGCTGCTGTTGTGGTCGTAGGGGAGTTTGGTGTCTCCGGGAGCGGCCAGCAGACCGCCGGCGTCGGTGAGCGAGAAGACACCGATGGGGGAGCGCAGATCGCCGTAGCGGTGGTCGTCCGTCCAGCCGTGCGCGGCGTTGTGCGCGGACCAGGTGGGGCCCGGCTCCCAGTCGTCGGAGCCCTCTTCGCGGGTGTAGAGGACGACACGGGACTCGAAGGAGTCCATGCCCTTGCCCGTGACGACCAGGGCCTGCCGGGAGTCGGCCGGTATCCGCTTCCGGGCGGCGTCGCTGAGGCCCGGGATGGGACGGCCCGCGGGGGGATTCGGTGCGGCGTTCGGGGCGGATTTCGCGGCGGACACGGGGACGCGTGGCGTGTCCGGGCCGGAAGCCGTCGAGGACGTGGTGCTCTTGGCGTCGGTCCCGCTGTTGTGGTCGTCGCCCGACGCGGGCCACGCCCACAGGGCGGTGCCGACCAGCGTGGAGAGGGCGAGACCGCCCACGGCCTTGCTGCGCCGGGACAGTCTCGTCCGCGCGCGGGACTGAGCGTGGCGGGCCATGGCTGGCGTCTCCTCAGGTGCGGACGGTGGTCGGTCCCCGGGGCTTTTCTGCGGCTCTTCCCCAGGGCGCCCCTGTCATAAAAAGGGCAATCTGCACCCTACCGCTTCAGAGTCGGCGCGCCTCCGCTGGCCCCGGTGCGCGGTGGGGAACAAGGGCACCAAGTGGCGGGAAGTGGGATCCATTGGTGGGTAATTGACGGGGTATGGCGCGGGGGTGGCGCCGAGGGCTCCGCTGGTGAGGGGGCCCTCCGGCGCAGGAGTCGAAGATGGCCGAATCTGATGCAGGATCAGGGTGGTTGCGGAGGTTTGCACGGCCGTTCGGCACGCTTATGGGGGAGGCGGGGAGAGGCTCGCGGGAGCGCCGGGAGGCCCGTGCGGGCCCGCTTGCCGAGATCCGTGCCGGGGCGCTCGCCGAGATGGGTGACGTGGCGGCGCTTCTGCTCCACCGGTGCCGTGCCCTGACGGGATGTGAGCAACACGCCGGGCGTGCTTCTACTCCACCGGCGCGGCGCCCTGACGGGATGTGAGCAACACGCCGGCCGCCACCGTGCCGGAAGCCACCAGACCGGCCGCCAGAACCGCCAGGTGCCCGGCGAAGGTGCACGCCAAGGCCAGGAGCGAGGACACCGGAAGGACCAGCTGTTGTGCCGCGCCGCGTTTGTGATGCCGGGAGTGGATCAGCCACACCGTCATCATGAACAGGGCGGCCGGCACCGTGACACACGCGGCCGCCGCGAACGCCGACAGATGCGCCCTGCCGAACGCCTCCTCCACCGCGATCTCGATGCCCGCGCCCACCGCGGCCGCCGAGCCGAACACCAGGTAGTGGCCGTAGCCCCACAGGAACGACTGCCGGTTCGAGCGCAGGTGACGGTGGATGGGGACCGCGAAGTAGATCCAGTACGCGGCGAAGACCAGCAGCAGTCCGCCGCCCGCGATCGGCAGCAGGACGCTGAGCTCGTCATTCGCGTCCAGCGCCGACTGCACGGCGACGGTGGCCGCCGCGACCGTCTCGCCCAGCACGATGAGGGTGAACAGGCCGTAGCGCTCGGCGATGTGATGGGGATGCCAGGCCGTCTGCCGCTCCCGCTCGGCCAGCGCGGGGACGGCGAGCTCCAGCAGTCCCACGACGACGAACACCCAGGGCACGTCCCCCTTGGGCAGCGCGAGCAGGCCCAGCCAGCCGACCTGGCACACCGTCACCCCGAGGGCGTAGCGCAGGGCGGTGCGCCGCTCCGCGCCCCGGCCGGCGAGTGCGGCCCGCAGCCACTGGGTAACCATGGCCAGCCGCATCACCACATACCCGCACCAGATGACCTTGAAGTCGCTGTGGGCGAAGGCACGCGGTACGCCGGCGGCCAGGACCAGCACCCCCGCCATCTGGACCAGGGTCACCACGCGATAGAGCGGGTCATCGGTGTCGTACGCCGAGGCGAACCAGCTGAAGTTCATCCAGGCCCACCAGATGGCGAAGAAGATCATCAGGTAGCCGGAGATGCCGTGTCCCGGGTGCCCCTCGGTGAGCGCATGGGCCAGCTGCTGCCCGGCCTGGGCGATCGCCACGACGAAACACAGGTCGAAGAAGAGCTCCAGCGGGGTGGCGGCGCGGTGCTGCTCGTCGCGGCGGCGCGCCCGCATGAGGACCGGCACGTCAGCTCCTCTCCTCGGCCGGTGCGGCCGGCATCAGTACAGCGCGGGCGGACGATGCCGCCCATGAGGGGAGCGGGGTGCGGCGTGTCGGGGCGTCGTGAGGGGAGTGGGGTGCGGCGTGTCGGGCCACCCGTGAGGGAGCGGGCGCGGCGTGTCGGTCCGCCTCCGAGGAGTTGGGGGTGCGGCGTGTCGGTCCGCCTCCGAGGAGCTGGGGGCGCGGCGTGGCGCGGCATGTCGTGTCGTGTCCGTGTGTCCATGTGTCCGTGTGTGCCTGTGGCTACTCGGCAACCGCCTCCACGATCGAGGGGAAGGCCGGCGTGGGCAGCACCCGTGTCAGCCGGAACCCGCCGGCCGACAGCAGGGTGGCGAACTCCTCCGCGGTCCGCTCCCGCCCGTCGACCACCGCCATCATCGCGACGTCCAGGGTCTTGCCGAAGTGCGGGGCGTTGGCCGGCGGCAGTACGGCATCGATGACCAGCAGCCGGCGGCCCGCGGCCATCGCCCGGTGGCAGGTGCGCAGGATGCGCAGGCAGGCCTCGTCCGGCCAGTCGTGCAGGACGTGCTTGAGGACGTAGACGTCGCCGCCCTCCGGCACGGACGCGAAGAAATCGCCCTCCTGGGTGCGCCAGCGGCCCTTCAACTCATCGCCCTCCAGGAGGTGGTGGGACAGCGGCGGCGCCTGGTCGAAGAGCACGCCGGTCAGTTGCGGGTGGCGGCGCAGCGCGGCGCGCAGCAGTCCGCCGCGGCCACCGCCGACGTCCACGACCGTGCCCACCGCGGGGAACGGGTACACCTCGGCCACCGCCGCGTCGACCGGGGCGGACACGGAGGACATCCCTTCGTCGAAGACCCGCCGGGTGGCCGGATCCGTCGTCAGATGCTCGAAGAGGGGTGCCCCGAAGAGTCGTTCGAAGGACGCGCCCTCGTGCCGTACGGCCTCCGGGAGGGCGGCCGAGGTCCGCAGGAACAGCTCGTCGGTCGCCATCATGACGGCCGGGTGCAGCGAGTCGGGGACGTCGGCGCGCAGGGGGGCGGCGGCCGGCGTCAGGTGGTAGGCGCCCGCGGCGTCCTCCCGGAAGAAGCCGCGGGTGGCGAGGTAGCGCAGGACGCGGCGCAGCTGCGGGGCGTGGGTGCCGGTGGCGGCGGCCAGCTGCTCGGGGGTGCGCGGGCCCGCGGCGAGGTGGTCGGCGAGGCGGTGGTGTGCCGCGGTGCGCAGGGCGGCGGAGAAGACATGGCCCATGGCCTGTTCCATCAGATGAGCCGCGAGGTCGCGGGGCTCGCCGGTCGGTGGGGTGGAGGAACTGGCCAACGTCGGCCTCCAGTCGTCGGTTTGGGCGTGCTGGTCACGGCCACGGGCAGGGTGATCCACGGTTGCAGTCACGGGCTTCGGTGTCACGATCGGGCGTCGCGGCACCCGCGAAGTCCGGCCAGGGCAGGGCGGCGTGCCCCTACGGGGCGGCTCCGGGTCGGGTGCGGGGCAGACGCTCGGCGCGGGGCGGAGATCCATGGTCGAATGCGTGTATGAGCGACAGCGACACGACAGGCACGACCGGCCCGACCGATGACGCCGAGCACAGTGACGACTCCGCCGCCGTCCTGGCCCCTCTCGACGACCGCCTCGCGGACCTCGTGGCCCTCTACGAAGACCTGCACCGCCACCCCGAACTCGGCTTCCAGGAGACCCGTACGGCCGCCGAGGCCGCCCGCCGGCTGACCCGCTGCGGCTATGACGTCACCACCGGCATCGCCGAAACCGGCGTCGTCGGCGTGTTGCGCAACGGCCCGGGACCCGTGGTCCTGCTGCGCGCCGACATGGACGCGCTGCCCGTCACGGAGAACTCCGGCCTGGACTACGCCTCCACGGTCCCCGGCCGGATGCACGCCTGCGGGCACGACGTCCATGTGACCTGCCTGCTGGGCGCCGCCGACCTGCTCGCGGCGGCCCGCGACCGCTGGTCCGGCACGCTGGTCGTGCTCTTCCAGCCCGCCGAGGAGGTCGGCAGCGGTGCCCGCGCCATGCTCGACGCCGGTCTCTACACCAAGGGCCTGGTCCCCACGCCCGATGTGGTGCTGGCCCAGCATGTCGCCCCCTTCGGCGCCGGGCTGATCGCGTACTGCCCCGGACCCTGTATGGCCGCCGCCGACAGCCTGGAGATCACCTTCCACGGCACCGGCGGCCACGGCTCCCGGCCCGAGACCACCGTCGACCCGATCCTGATGGCGGCGGCCTTTGTGCAGCGGGTGCAGTCCGTGGTGGCCCGTGAGGTCGCGCCGAAGGACCGGGCCGTGGTCAGCGTCGGCTCCTTCCAGGCCGGGGACACCGCCAATGTCATCCCCGACCGGGCCGTCGTACGGCTCAGCGTGCGCACCTTCGACGAGACGGTGCGCACGGCCGTACTGGCCGCCATCGACCGCATCGCGCGCGGCGAGGCCGCCGCCTCCGGTGCGGACCGGGCGCCCGAGACCGAGGTCCTGGATTCCTTCCCCGTCACCGTCAACGACGCCGCGACCCTGCGGCAGGTCAATGAGCAGTTCACCGGACTCTTCGGCGAGCAGCGGCTGTTCGCCTACGAGCCGGCCACCGGCAGCGAGGACGCCGGACTGCTGGCCACCGCCGCCGGGGCACCGCTCTACTACTGGTGGCTGGGCGGCTGGGACCCGGAGGAGTTCCAGGCGGCGCTGGCCGCCGGGCGGCTGGCCCAGGACATCCCCTCCAACCATTCGCCGCACTTCGTCCCGGTGGTCCGGCCGACCCTCACCATGGGCGTCCAGGCGCTGACCGCCGCGGCGCTCAACCAGCTGGCCCGCGCGGACACGGACATGGACCCGGCGGAGACGACGGACCGGGTCGGCCGCGGCGGGGCGGCGGCCGCCGTTTGACCTTGTCCTTGGGGGAAGCCCCAGCATCGGCCGTGCCGGGCGAGGCGCCCGGTACGAGGAGGGCGGACGGGTGGACCGAGGGGCGGGCCGAGGGGTGGACCGAAGGCCGGACCGAAGGCCGGACCGACGGGTGACCGGAGGCGTGGGCGACGCGCCCTGCGGGGACGGTGAGCTGCTGACCATCGGGGCGTTCGCCCGCGCCTGCCGGCTCTCGCCGAAGGCGCTGCGGCTCTACGACGAGCTCGGCCTGCTGACCCCGGACCGCGTCGACCCGCGAAGCGGCTACCGCCACTATGCCCCGGCCCAGCTGGAGCGGGCCCGGCTGGTGGCCTGGCTGCGCCGGCTCGGTATGCCGCTGGCCCGCATCCGCGAGGTGTGCGAACTGGCGCCGGACGCGGCAGCCGGGGCGGTCGCCGCTTACTGGGCGCAGGTCGAGGCCGACACCGCCGCCCGCCGGGACCTGGCCGCCTTCCTCGTCGACCAGCTGTCCAGGAAGGACACCGTCATGACCGATCCGCTCACCCCGGTGACGATGCGCTGCGCCGCCCTGACCGATCAGGGGCTGGTGCGCCCGGCCCAGCAGGACGCCGCCCACGCGGGACCACAGCTGCTGGCGGTGGCCGACGGCTACGGCCCCCGTGGCGGCCCCGCCGCGACGGCCGCGATCGCGGCGCTCAAGGACCTGGAGCACCGGGATCTGGCCTCGGCGGATCTGCCGGCCGTCCTGGAGGAGGCGGCCCATCGCGCACACCGCGCCGCCCCGGCGGCCAACGAGGCATCCGGCAGCACCCTCACCGCGCTGCTGCGCTCCGGCTCGCAGCTCGCGCTGCTGCACATCGGGGACTCGCGCGCCTACGTCCTGCGCGACTCCGGCCTCTTCCGCATCACCCACGACCACAGCCTGGTCCAGTCGCTGGTCGACGAGGGCCGCCTCACCCCCGAGGAGGCCTCGTCGCACCCCCAGCGCGCGCTGCTGCTGCGGACGCTGGGGGGCGGCACCGCGTTCGCCCCTGACCTGCAACTGCTGGAGGTCCGGCCCGGGGAGCGCTATCTGCTGTGCACCGACGGCCTGACCTCGGTGGTGCCGGCCGAGACGATCCAGGACGTGCTGACCACGGCCGACGGCCCCGACCAGGCCGTACGGGAGCTGATCCGACGAGCCCGCGAGGCGGGGGCGCCGGACAACGTGGCGTGTGTGGTGGGGGAGATCAGGGCGGCGTAGGACGGAATCCGGCGCGGCGGCCGCCGACCTCCTCGGACGGCTGCCGGACGCTCCCTGCGTACGGGCCTGGGCCCGTACGCCGTCCCGGAGCCGCTGCCGCGAAGCCGCTGCCGCGCAGCCGCCGCCGCCAGGCCACTTGCCCGAAGCCGCTCCCGCTGAGCCGCGCCCCCCCCTGGATCCCTGCCGCTGAGGAATCCCCGCCCCTAGGCCAGACCCTTGAGCATCCCCTTGAAGTAGAGCTGCGGCAGCCCGTAGCGCTTGAGGAACCACATGTCGGTGCGTTCCCGGGTGGTGTCGATGAAGGGGACCGAGGGGGTGGGCCGCAGGTCGTAGTCGAACTCGGCGAGCAGCATCTTGTGCCGGGCGGTGACCAGGGGACAGGAGGTGTAGCCGTCGTAGCGGGTGGTGGCGGGGCGTCCGCGCAGCTGGGCGAGGAGGTTGGCGACGACGACCGGCGCCTGCTTGCGGATCGCGGCACCCGTTTTGGACGTCGGAAGGTTGGCGACATCGCCGAGCACGAACACGTGGGGGAAGTCAGGGTGTTGCAGGGTTTCCCGGTCGGCCTTGACGTACCCGAAGGGGGAGTCGGGGTCGGCCAGTGGACCGTCGGCCAGCCACTCGGGGGCGCGCTGCGGCGGTACGGCGTGCAGCAGGTCATAGCGGACGGTCTCGTCCTTGCCGGTGGTGTGGTCGGTGATCACTGCCTCGCGCGCCGCGCCGTCGAGCCGGGTCATCTCGGAGCTCAGCCGCACCTCGATGCCGTACCGCCGGGCCGTTTCCGTCAGCGCGCGGGAGAAGACCGGCACCTTGAACATCGCAGGCTCCGGGAGTACCAGGATGGTGCGGATCGCGCCCAGCACGCCGCGCTTGCGCCAGTGGTCGGCCGCCAGATACGCGATCTTCTGCGGGGCGCCGCCGCACTTCACCGGCCCGGACGGCATGGTGAACACGGCCGTCCCGCTGCGCATCCGGCGGATCAGATCCCAGGTGAGCGGGGCGAGATCGGGCCGGTAGTTGCTGCTCACCCCGCCGTGGCCGAGGGCCGTGGCCAGCCCGGGCACGCCGTTCCAGTCGAGCTGCAGGCCGGGGGCGAGCACCAGCCGCCCGTAGGAGAGGACCCGGCCGGAGGCGGTGGTGACCGTACGGGCGGCCGGGTCGACGGCGGTGGCGCGCTCCCGCAGCCAGCGCACGCCGGGCGGTATGACCTCCGCCTCGGTGCGCAGCGCGGAGCGCAGCGGGGCCTGTCCGCCGCCGACCAGCGTCCACAGCGGCTGGTACCAGTGCGTTTCGGACGGCTCCAGCAGCGCGATGTCCCGGACACCGGCGCGGCGCAGCCGGGCGGCGACGGTGATGCCTGCGGTGCCGCCGCCGACGATGAGGACCTGGTGGTGGGACGGGGCAGCGGGTGCGGGGGCCATGTGCTTCCTCCTGGTGGGTGGTGAGCGGTGAGCGGTGAGCGGTGAGCGGTGAGTGGTGAGCGGTGAGTGGTGGGGGTGCGATGCCGGTAGTGCGATGCGGGTGGTGCGATGCGGGTGGTGCGATGCGGGTGGTCGGGCGGTGTGTGGCGGAGGCCGGTTCGGTAGGGGTCGGGGGCGGTGGGCAGTTGATCGGGTGAGGGGCGTGAGGAAGGAGCGGGACCTGGGGCCGAGGGCGTCAGGGGGACCAGAGGCGGGGCAGGGCGGTGACCGCCATGGAGACGGCCAGGACGGTGACGAGGCAGGCGAAGGCCGTGGTCAGGGTCCGCGGGCGCAGACGGGTGGTGAGGCGGTTGCCGAAGTGGCTGCCGACCGCCGCGCAGGCCGCGAAGCCTGCCAGCACCGGCCAGTCCAGTGCCCCGGTGCCGGCCCTGGTGCCCAGCGCCGTAAGGGAGTTGAGGAGGATGACGAGAAGAGAGGTGCCGATGGCGACCGGCATCTCCAGGCCCAGAACCAGGGCGAGCGCCGGTACGACGACAAAGCCGCCGCCGACCCCGAAGAAACCGGTGAGCAGCCCGACGGCGGACGCGGTCACGGCGAACCGGAGGGGACGGGCGAACCGGAGGGAACGGGCGAACCGGAGGGGACGGGCGAACCGGAGGGGACGGGCGAACCGGAGGGAACGGGCGAACCGGAGGGGGCGGGCGGGCCGGGAGCCTGCCGGTCGGGGGCCGGTGGGGTGGGTGTCCGTGGGGCGAATGTCCGCGGGGTGGGTTCCGAGGCCGGTTCCCGTGGGGTGGCTTCCCGCGGGGCCGGTTCCCGTGCCGTGGGTTCCGGCGCAGTGGGCTCCCGTGGGATGGGAAGGGCCGGCGGCCCGGCCTGCGGAGGAGGCCGGACTCGGGATGTCCCGTACGGACGAGGGCTCCGGGACGTCCCGTAAGGGCGAGGGCTCCGGGGTGTCCCGTAAGGGCGCGGGGCCCGGGGAGTGGCGAAGGGGCGCGGGTGGCTCCGGGGTATCACGTAAGAGCACGGGCTCCCTCGGATCTCCTGAAGAGTCGGTCTGCGGGGGCTCCCGTAAGGGACGGACGCCGTTCGCCGCCCGCCGTTCGCGCAGCCCCCGTGACACCAGCATCGCCGCCACCACGAGCAGCAGCCCCGCGAACGCCGCCATCAGCGCCGCAGGGTCCAGCGCCGCGCTCCACCGGGAGCCGAGGTAGCTGCCGGCCGTACCCAGCGCCCCGAACGCCGCACCGGCCGCCCACCGGACCCGCCCGGCCCGGGCATGGCAGACCAGGCCGGTCACCGCGCCGACCGTGACGACGATCAGCGCGCCCGCGGTCGCCTCGTGCGGCGACTGCCCCAGCAGATAGACCAGCGCGGGCACCGCCAGCACCGAACCGCCGCCGCCGAGCGCGCCCAGCAGCACACCGATCAGCAGTCCGCACGGCAGCGCCGCGGCGGCTATGAGGACGGACACGAGGCACGCGGCGCAAGGGCGACGGCCGGGCTCCGGTCGGACCACTCCGCGACAAAGGAGAACCGGTCGCCGCGGACCACCGTCTCGCGCCACTCCACCGGCCGCTCCCCGGCCTGCCCCAGCCGCTCGATGGTGAACGCCGCCTCCCGGTCGGCCAGCCCCAGCAGCCATGCCTGCCGGACGTCCGGCAGGAACGGCTGGATCCGCTCCCGGCCGCCGGTGACCTTCAGCCCGCAGCGCCGCGTCAGCTCCCCGTAGAGCGAGGTGTGCCCGAAGTCGGCGTCCAGCAGCGGCTCGGCGACCTCGGCCGGCAGATACGCGGTGTCATGGGCGAGCGGTTCGCCGTCCGCGAGCCGCAGCCGTTCCAGTACGACCAGCGGCGCATCCGGAACCAGCCCCAGATGCCCGGCGACCGTCCCCTCCGCGGTCCGCTCCAGCCGCAGCACCTCGCTGCGCTGCTCCACCCCTTGGCCCTCCAGCTCACGGAAGAGGCTGTAGAGGGAGCCCAGCGGCTGCTGTATGCGACGGGTGTCCAGCCGGCTGGTGCGGCCGCGCTCGGCGATCACCAGACCGTCGGCGCGCAGCTTGCGCAGCGCCTCCCGGACCGTGTGCCGGCTGACCTCGTACTCACCGGTCAGCCGGTGCTCGGCCGGGAACTCCGCACGGAACGCGCCGGCTTCCATCCGGCGGCGCAGATCGGCGAAGAGCTGCGCCCACAGGGGCAGCGGCGAGCGCCGGTCCAGGGGACGCGGGCCGTGCGCGCCGTCCGGCGGCTCGGTCGTCATGGGGTTCCTCCGCGGGCATACGGGGTGGTGTGGGTGGTGCTGCGGTTGGCGGTTGTCGATGCCGGGCGAGTCGGTACAGCCGTCCGACGGACCGGGCATCGTGCGTCGCGCCCGGCAGCTGATGTGACGTCACAGGCGTGCGCTGCGAGGTGACGTCGGCGTGATACCTGCCACGTCGTCACGCAAGGTCGCCTGGTGCGCCGTCACATGAAGCGCCTGGACGGCGGCCTCGGCTTGTCGCCCGCCACCCGGCTCCCTAATGTACGTACATCCGTGCATCCGCACAACGCACCCTGCCCGGGCGGGCCCCAGCCGCCGCGCACGGGCCCCGCGCACCCTGGAGGCCGACCGTGCACTTCGCGCAGTACTACCTCGACTGCCTCTCCCAGGCGTCGTATCTGATCGGCGACGAGAGCACGGGCCGCGCCGTCCTCGTCGACCCGCGCCGCGACGTCGACGAGTACCTGCACGACGCGGAAGCCGCGGGCCTGCGCATCGAACTCGTCGTCGAGACGCACATTCACGCCGACTTCCTCTCCGGTCACCTCGAACTCGCGCGGGCCGCCGACGCCGCCATCGCCTTCGGGGAGGCCGCCGAAACCGGCTTCCCCATACGGCGGTTACGGGACGGCGAGCGCATCTCGCTCGGGGCGGACGACGGCGAGGGGGTCACCCTCACCGTCCTCGCCACCCCCGGCCACACCCTCGAATCCATCTGTCTGGTCCTCCGTGAACACCCGGACGACGAGGTGCCGTTCGGCGTGCTCACCGGCGACACCCTCTTCGTCGGCGACGTCGGCCGTCCCGACCTGCTCTCCGCCGCCGGTCACACCCCGCAGGACATGGCCGCCCGTCTGCACCGCTCCCTGCACACCAAACTCATGACTCTCCCGGACGCGACCCGGGTCTTTCCCGCACACGGCGCGGGTTCCGCCTGCGGCCGCAGCCTCTCCACCGAGACCAGCTCCACGATCGGCGACCAGCGCCGCCTCAACTACGCCCTGCAGCCCATGCCGGAGGCCGACTTCGTCCGGCTGGTCACCGCGGGACAGCCCGCCACCCCCGGGTACTTCGCGCACGACTCGGCCCTCAACCGTGACGGCCACGCACTCCTGGAGCCCGGCCCGCCGCCCGCCCTCACCCTCGACGAGGCGCTCGCGGCCCGCGACCGGCAGGGCGCCGCCCTCCTCGACTGCCGCCCGCCGGCCGCCTACACCCGCGCGCACCTGGCCGGTTCCCTCCACACGAGCCTGGACACCCGGTTCGCGGAGTACGCCGGCAGCGTGGTCGCCCCGGGCACCCCCATCGTGCTGCTCGCCGACCCCGGTACGGAGCAGGAGGCCCGCCTCCGGCTCGCCCGTATCGGCTACGACCACGTCCTGGGTCATCTGCCCGACCCGGCCGCCGTACTGGAGCGCACGCCCGCCCTCGCCCGCCGCAGCCATCGCATCCGGCACGACGAGCTGCCTTTGGCGGCAGGCGAGTCGCCCGAAGACCACGCGACCGGACACCAGTTGATCGACGTCCGTAATCCGGCCGAGTACGAGGCGGGTGCCCTCCCCGGTGCCCGCAACATCCCGCTGGCCGGCCTTCCTGCCCGCATCAGCGAACTGGACCCGGCCCGCCCGGTGGTCCTGTACTGCCGCAGTGGCAATCGGTCGGTGATCGCGGCGGCACTGCTGGAGGCGCACGGGTTCGGGGACGTGTGCGATGTGGTGGGTGGATACGACGCGGTGGCCGCGGGCTCCGGGTGAGCGCGCGCCCGGTGGCCCGGAGGAGGGATGGTGTGCGCCGGAAAGGGGAAGGATCCTGGGGTGACGGGCACACGGCCCTGATACGCGAGCCGTACGCCGGTGCCGTACGCCGGTGCCGTACACCGACGCGTACAACGGACGTTCAGCGAACGTTGATCGATGATCTGCACCCTGGTCCGCATGTTGCGCCGTATGACCTCAGAGCATGCAGACGACGCCCGGGATGTGCAGGAACCGGAGGCGTCGCGAATCGCCCTCACCTGGAGCGGGGAGCCGGGACGCCATGAGGAGCTGACGCACGGCATGCTCCTCGACCAGGCCGAGCGGGCCGCGGCCGCGCTCACCCGGCTCGGCGTACGGGCCGGCGACCGGGTCGCGGTGCATCTGCCACTGGTGCCGGAGTCGGTGATCGCCACGCTCGCCTGCGGCCGGCTGGATGCGATACGCACCACGCTGCCGGTCTCGTTAACGGTGCCCGAACTGGTCGCCCGGACTCGTGAGTCCTCGGCCAGGGTGCTGATCACGGCCGATGCGGCGTTCTGGGACGGGGCCGTACGGCCGGTGAAGGCGCTTCTCGACCACGCGCTGGCCCGGGGCGCCGCCTCGGGGGGTGTCCCGGACCGCACCGTGCTGGTGGTGAACCGGTGCTCCCGGCCGGTCTCCTGGAAGCCGGGCCGCGACCTGTGGTGGCACGAGGCATTGGGCGCCGGCGCCGCCACCCGCTGACGGCACGGCCGCCCTGGGGAGGGGCGGCCCGCCCAGGCTCAGGGGAGGCGAGCGCGGGCCCGGCCCGTGCCGGTACAGGGGACGGCGCGGCCCAGGGCGGTATGGAGGGGACGGCGCGGCCCAGGGCGGTATAGAGGGGAAGGCCCGGCCCGTGCCGGTACAGGGGACGGCGCGGTCCAGGGCGGTATGGAGGGGAAGGCCCGGCCCAGGCCGGTACAGGGGACGGCGCGGCCCAGGGCGGTATAGAGGGGAAGGCCCAGCCCAGGCCGGCAGAGGGGCAGACGCGGCCCACGCCGGCGCGGCTTCACCCACTGAGCCCATGGAACGGGCCATGTGCCTCACGCGTGCCTAGCGTGGATCCCGTGGGCCGGCCCTCAGGCGCCCCACGTGCCTTACCTGCCGCACATGGCCTACCCGCCCTACCTGCCCCGGCTGCGGCCCCGGAGGCATCACTCTTCCGACGGGGTCGTCGTACTCTCCCCCGACCGGAAAGGCCCCTCCCCATGGCCCGCCACGAGTACGCTCACCCCCGCCACCCCCTGCCCGGCACCGACCGGAACCGGCTCCTCAGGCGCAGCCGCGCCTCGCAGGGCCCGCCGACCCGCCCGCGCGACAGCCACCGCCCGCAGCCCATACCGACCCACGACAAGGGCCGATAAGGCGCGAGGCGACCGGGCAAGCCGCACCGGCCCGCGGAGCCCCGGCTATCCCGCTGACCTGCGCGGCGGCCGGCAATGGCACGATGGCGCAATGGCGACAAATTCCGCGGAATCCTCCGCGCAGTGCCCCGCAGGTGCCGAGCCCTGGGCAGGTGGGGAATCGCTGCACGAGGAGCTTCTTGCGGCGAAGTCGGCGGTGTACGACCCGTGCGGGTTCGTCTGCTCGCGGCCGGTGCCCGAAGCGGAGAGCGCGGAGTACGCGGCCCATGAATTCACTCTCGACGGCTTGGCCGTCAGGTTCCGGGTGGCCAAGACGACTCCGACGAAGGCCGGCCAGTTCGTCACGGTGTGGAAGCGCAGCCCCGGCGGGCCGATTCAGCCGTTCGACTCCGCGGACGCCGTCGATCTCTTCGTCATCAGCAGCCGACAGGACGGGCGCTTCGGGCACTTCGTCTTCCCGCGGCACGTGCTCGCCGGACGGGGCATCGTGTCCCGGCACGGCACGGGCGGAAAGCGCGCGTTCCGCATCTACCCGCCGTGGGTGGAGACGACCAGTCGCCAGGCCCGCAGCGCACAGGCGTGGCAGGTGGAGCACTTTCTGCCGATCGACGCCGGCGGTGCCCTCGACCAGGCCCGGGCCCGGGCGCTCTACGCGCCCGTACCCTGAAGGGGTGAGCACCAGCCCCGAACCCGAGTCGGCCCCCACGTCCCAGGACACGTCCCAGGACACGTCCCAGGACACGTCCCAAGACGTGCCCCAGGACGCGTCCGAGACCGCGCCGGCCGCCGCGCCGTCGCCGGCCGTGCGCCCGGCCGCCATGCCCGCCGCGAGGCTGATCTTCGACGACCCGCTGAACCAGCAGTCCTCGGACGACACCGACCGTGGCTGGGGTGAACGCCCGGACCGCAGTGACAGCGCCGCCGACCTGGCCCGCTTCCTCGACGAAAAGCCGCCCCACCACCTCTGAGCGAGGCGAGGGGGCGGCGTGGGCCGGCCGCCGTAGGCGCCCGCTAGTGCTGACTCTTCTGTGTGCCGATGATCCCCGCCCCGGAGGACGGCACGGAGGGTGCGCCGGCGCGCTGCGCGATCAGCGCATCGCGGATCTCGATGAGCAGCTGGATCTCGGTCGGGTCCGCGGGGATGCTGTCGTCCGGCTTCCTGGCCGCCTGGCGCTCCTTCCACTTGTTGATCGGAAGGATCATGAGGAAGTAGACGACCGCGGCGGTGATCAGGAACGTCAGGGCGGCGCTGAGCACCGAGCCCCAGAGGATGTAAATGCCGTCGGCGAACGCGCCCGTCTTGGGATCCTTGGCACAGGTCTCGGTCAGGCAGGACTGGTAGTGATCGAGGTTCTGTGAACCGAGCGCGCCCACGATGGGGTTGATGATGCCCTTGACCACGGCGTTCACGATGTTCGTGAAGGCAGCACCGACGACCACCGCGACCGCGAGTTCGATGACGTTGCCGCGCATCAGGAATTCCTTGAACCCCTGCAGGACGCCCTTGCTCTCGCTCACCTGACAGCCTCTTTCCACGCTCACTACGGATGGTGCACCAACAGTCAGCACCGCAACTTACGGCAGGACGGGGCGGAGGTGTCCAGTCCTGCCCCGTGCACCGGCGGTCGGCCGGAGCCCCGGTGCGCGTCCGGTGGAGGGTGCCGACCCTGCGGACGCCGTGGGCGGATACCGCGGTGGTGGTGCGGTGAGCGCGACCCCATTGGCGCGCGGCGGATGCCCCGCCATGCGCAGCAGTGTTGCGTGAGGGGAGTACGGACGCCACTTGATCTTGGGGCATGGTCACCGCCCTCCCGCGGCCGTTGCCGACGGGCAGCCGGAGACGGGCGCGGCTCGTACGGCACCGTACGAGGCTCCGCAGGCCAGTGCTGCGGCGGTCATCGCCAGGCCGGCGGCCAGCATCCGCTGCCGCGCGCTCCGCCCCCATCGGCGCCGCCCGCCGCCCGCTCGCACGGGAGCGAAGTGTGGCACGTCACACCGCGGGGGAGTGGGGAGCGGCGGAGACGAAAGGGCCGGGTCGGCCCGGGGTGGGAAAGGGAAAGGAGGAAGAGGAGAGGGAGGCGGGGGAGGCGCGGAAGGAGTGGGAGAAGCAGAAGGAGCGGAAGGGGTATGGGGCATGGTGGGCACCGCCTGCGGTGAGAGGGCCGGAGGGACCGGACTCACCACCGTGCCGGAATCCACTCCCGCCCGCTCCGGGCTGTGGACGCCCCCGCCCCTGTGGACAACCCGGCCACCCGCAAGGGGGAAGCCGAGCAGTCCGCCGAGGCCGTTACGGCAGGTCCAAGGCCGTTACGGCAGGTCCAAGGGCATTACGGCAGGAAAGCCCCAAGGCGCTACGGCAGGCACGTCCGAGGCCTTTACGGCAGGTCGATGCCCAGGTCCCAGCCGGTGTGGACCTCGGTGCACAGGCAGGCGCGGGCAGCGGTGTC
The DNA here is from genome assembly GCF_043199875.1 of Streptomyces sp. NPDC048516. Classification (NCBI taxonomy): domain Bacteria; kingdom Bacillati; phylum Actinomycetota; class Actinomycetes; order Kitasatosporales; family Streptomycetaceae; genus Streptomyces; species Streptomyces sp. NPDC048516. Next base: position 20,578 of record NZ_JBICWS010000041.1, read on the forward strand.
CGGGAGGGTGGCGACCGCGTCGAACAGGACCTCCCGCAGCCGGCCCACGTTCTCGGCGAACACCCGGAAGACTTCCTCGTGGGAGACGCCGTCGCCGGTCTCCGTACCCGCGTCCAGGTCGGTGACCAGTGCCAAGGAGGTGTAGCACAGGCTCAGTTCGCGGGCCAGGACGGCTTCGGGGTGGCCGGTCATGCCGACCACCGACCAGCCCTGGGCGGCATGCCAGCGCGATTCGGCGCGGGTGGAGAAGCGGGGACCTTCGATCACGACCAGGGTGCCGCCCTCGACCGGCTCCCAGTCCCGGCCGCGCGCCGCCTTGAGGGCGGCCTGCCGCCCCGTGGGGCAGTACGGGTCGGCGAAGGTCAGGTGGACGACATTGGGGATCTGTCCGTCGGGGAGCGGTTCGCCGTCGAAGTAGGTCTGGGGGCGGGCCTTGGTGCGGTCGACGAGCTGGTCGGGGACCAGGAGCGTGCCGGGGCCGTATTCGGGGCGCAGGCCGCCGACCGCGCACGGGGCGAGGACCTGACGCACACCGAGCGAGCGCAGGGCCCAGAGGTTGGCGCGGTAGTTGATGCGGTGCGGCGGAAGGTGGTGGCCGCGGCCGTGCCGGGGCAGGAACGCGACCCGGCGGCCGGCGATCTCTCCCAGGAACAGCGAGTCGCTGGGGCGCCCGTAGGGGGTGTCCACCGTGACCTCGGTCACGTCGTCGAGGAAGGAGTAGAACCCCGATCCGCCGATTACGCCAATCTCCGCGTCAGCCATGCCGGTCACACTATCGGGGTGCGGCGGCCGGGGGCGGGCGGGTGCCGAAGACGAAAGAAAGCCGTAAGGCCGGGCAAGGCGCACGACGACGGGCCCCGCCGTCGGTGACGGCGGGGCCCGAAGAGCTGTGGGTCAGGCTGCGGAGCTGGCGCTCGAGGAGCTGCCGGACGACGACGCGGCGGCCGGGGTCGAGGACTTGCTGTCCGAGCTGCCGGACGAGGAGCTCGACGAGGAGTCGGAGGAGCCCGAGGAGTCCGACGAGGACGTGCTGCCCGACGCGGAGGCGTTCTTCCCGGGGCTGCTGCTGGACGACGAGCCGCGGCTGTCGTTGCGGTAGAAACCGGAGCCCTTGAAGACGATGCCGACCGCGGAGAACACCTTCTTGAGGCGTCCCTGGCAACCGGGGCACTCGGTGAGAGAGTCGTCGGTGAACTTCTGCACCGCCTCGAGGCCCTCGCCGCACTCGGTGCACTGGTACTGGTACGTCGGCACTTGTCTTCCTCCTGGCACTCTCACTCGATGAGTGCTAACGACGCTCCATATTGCAGTATTCCCGCCCGCCAGTCCACCGTGACCGCCGTACGGTGACCGACTCCACGTTCCGTCAGGCTTCCTGCAGGGCCCTTCAGACGCGCGCCAGCTCCCGCTCCCGGTCGTCGGAAACGGCTGTGACCTGTGCGTTCACGCCGGTCGCAGGGGCGCAGGCAGCCTCGGTCGAGGCACGGGGCAGCAGATGGGCGCGGAGCGTCAGCAGCACCGTCAGGGCCAGTGCCGTACCGGCCAGCGGCACCAGGAATCCGGTGCTCGGCCCGAAGCCGTCCGCGAGCTGCCCCGCGGAGGTGGTCGCGGCCGCCTGGCCCAGCGCGACCGCGCCGGTCAGCCAGGTGAAGGCCTCGGTGCGGGCGGCGGCCGGCACCAGCGACTCGACCAGCGTGTAGCCGGTGATCAGGGCCGGTGCGATGCACAGGCCGACGACCAGGCCGACCGCGCCGAGCAGCGGTACCGCGGTCACCGCCCACAACGGGGTGGTGGCCAGTGCCAGCAGCCCGTAGGCGACCAGCAGCCGGCGGCGCGGGCCGACCTTCCAGGTGATGGCCCCGCAGGCGATACCGGCGAGCATGTTGCCGCCCGCGAAGATCCCGTAGAGCGCGCCGTTGATGCCGGGCTGCCCGATGTGCTGGGTGAACGCGGTCAGTGAGACCTGCATACCGCCGAAGACGGCGCCGATGCCGAGGAACGCCACGATCAGGACGCGCACGCCGGGCACCGCCAGTGCCGAGACGCGCGGCCGGTCGCCGGCCTGCGGGCGGTGCACCGGGGGCTGGCTGCGCCGCTGGGAGGCGAACAGCAGCCCGCCGGCCAGCGTCAGCGCGGCCTCGGCGACCAGACCGGCCGCCGGGTGGATGCCGGTGCACAGCGCGGTCGCCAGCACCGGGCCGACGACGAAGGTGAACTCGTCGGTCACCGACTCGAAGGCGGCGGCGGTCGGCATCAGCGGGCTGCCGCCGAGCCGGGAGGCCCAGCGGGCCCGCACCATCGGGCCGACCTGCGGTGTCGAGGCGCCCGTGGGGACGGCCACCGCGAACAGCGCCCACAGGGGGGCGTGCGCGAGAGCGAGGGTGATCAGCGCGGCGACGCCGGAGACATGCACCAGTACGCCGGGGATCAGCACCGCGCGCTGGCCGAAGCGGTCGGCCAGCTTGCCGCTCTGCGGGGCGAACAGGGCCATGGACACACCGGTCGCGGCGGACACCGCGCCTGCGGTGCCGTACGAGCCGGTGGTCGATTCGACGAGCAGCACGATGCCGATCGTCAGCATGGCGAAGGGCTGCCGGGCCAGAAAGCCGGGCAGCAGGAATGTCCATGCACCAGGGGTGCGGAGCAGTGGTCCGTATCCGGAACGGGAATCCTTGACCGCGGATGCCACGGCCGGGCCTTTCTGCCGCCTGGTAGCGCGCCACCCGCGAGATCGTCACGGGTACGCGCCGAGAGCTGTCCTCTCGCGCAGGACCGAGTGATACCGCGTGGTCCGCACCGAGAGGGTGGCTGCGTGTGGCAGGAGGACCGCGGCCGCCGAGCGGTCGCGCCAGCTCTGCATCAGGCAGAGTTGGTTCGTCGATGTTGCCTTTTCATCCTACAGGCCGTCGTGCGGGAAGCCCTGGGATTGGCTTGGGCTTCAGGTAAATTTCCTTGGGATCCGTGGAGATCTGCAGCACATTTCCCGCACTCCGGGGGACGCACCCCGAGAGCCCGCACCTCGGGAGCCCCCGGGCCCCGAGCCCGGCCGAGCCTCAGCGGTGGTGGTGCCCCCGCCGCTCCGGGGGCCCGCCCGTCCCCAGCCAGCCGGCCAGCTTGCCGCCATGGGAGACCGCCTGCAGCCGCCGTTCGGCCGCGTCGCGTACCGGGTCGGTGGCGACCACCAGCAGCTCGTCGCCGCGCCGCAGCACCGTCGAGGGTGACGGCACGAAGCTGGAACCGTCCCGGACGACGAGGGTGACCGCGGCGCCCGCGGGCATCCGCAGTTCACCGACCTCGACGCCGTGCATACGGGAGGCCGGGCCGATGGAGGTGGACAGCAGATGGCCGCGCAGCCGTTCCAGAGGAGCGGACTCGATGCCCAGGTCGGCGGCCTCCTCGTCGTCGCCCAGCCGCAGCCGCTTGGCCAGCCAGGGCAGCGTCGGCCCCTGGATCAGGGTGTAGACGACCACCAGGACGAAGACGATGTTGAAGACCCGGTCGCTGCCGGGAACATCGCTCACCATCGGGATCGTGGCCAGCACGATCGGCACCGCGCCGCGCAGTCCGGCCCACGACAGCAGGGTCTTCTCCGGCCAGGGCACCCGGAACGGCAGCAGCGCCACAAAGACGGACATCGGCCTGGCCACCAGCGTCAGGATCATGCCGATCAGCAGCGCGGGCACGAAGTCGTCCAGCAGGTTGTGCGGGGTGACCAGCAGGCCGAGCAGGACGAACATCCCGATCTGGCCGATCCAGCCGAGACCTTCGGCGAAGCCGCGGGTGGCCGGGGAGTGCGGCAGCTTGGCGTTGCCGAGGACCACCGCGGCCAGATAGACGGCGAGGAAGCCCGAGCCGTGCGCCAGCGCACCGGCCGCGTAGGCGGAGACGGCGATGGCCATGACCGCGATCGGGTACAGGCCCGACGCGGGCAGTGCCACGTGCCGCAGCGCGTATGCGCCGAGCCAGCCGATGGCCAGGCCGAGCGCGGCGCCGATCGCCAGTTCCAGGGCGATCTCGCCGAGCAGGAGGTACCAGTGTTCGACCGGCCCCGCGGTGGAGAAGGCGACGACGAGGATGACCACGGGGGCGTCATTGAGGCCGGATTCGGCTTCGAGCACACCGGTCAGGCGGGCCGGCAGCGGCACGCTGCGCAGCACGGAGAAGACGGCCGCGGCGTCCGTGGACGAGACCACGGCGCCGATCAGCAGTGCCTGCCGCCAGTCGAGCCCGGCCAGATAGTGCGCTCCGGCCGCGGTGACCCCCACGCTCACCGCGACGCCGACCGTCGACAGCGACACCGCCCGGGGCAGCGCCGGCTTGATCTCTTTCCACTTGGTGCCCAGACCGCCCTCGGCGAGGATCACGACCAGCGCGGTATAGCCGAGGAGTTGGGTCAGCTCGGCGTTGTCGAAGACGACACCGCCCAGGCCGTCCTGGCCTATGGCGATGCCTATCCCCAGGTAGATGAGCAGGCTGGGGAGCCCGCTGCGCGAGGAGAGCCGTACCGCGGCAACCGCGATGAGCAGTACGAGCGAGCAGAACAGCAGGAGTTCGTTGAGGTGGTCGACAGACAGGAGCTGGTCCTTCCTCGCACGGGTTCGGGAGGGGGCTTTCCTTACCGTATCTAGTTACTGAGACTAACAATTTACCATTACTTGAAGGTTGGGGGTGCTGGCGGTGACTCCGCGTAGGGGTAGCCGGACCCGTGCGCCTATGGTTGCTCCAGCACTCCCACCCTGCCCCTCGAAGGACCGAGATGCCCGCCAACAAGTCCGGCCCAGTCCCCAGGAAAAAGAAGGGGCGGCGCGGCCGCCTCGTCGCGATCACGGTCGTGCTGCTGCTCGTGGCGGGCATCGGCTTCGGCGCGTTCTGGGGGGTCAGTACCGTCCGCGCCTCGCTCCCGCAGACCACCGGCTCGCTCAAACTCCCGGGCCTGACCAACCCGGTGGATGTCGTCCGCGACGGCAACGGCATTCCGCAGATCTACGCCGACACCGACGAAGACCTCTTCCGCGCCCAGGGGTACGTCCAGGCCCAGGACCGCTTCTGGGAGATGGACGTGCGGCGCCACATGACCTCCGGCAGGCTCTCGGAGATGTTCGGCAAGAGCGAGGTCAAGACCGACTCGTTCCTGCGCACCCTCGGCTGGCACGACGTGGCGCAGAAGGAGTACGACACCAAGCTCTCGCCCAGCACCAAGAAGTACCTCCAGTCCTACTCCGCCGGCGTCAACGCCTACCTCAAGGACCACGAGGGCTCGGCGGTGTCCCTGGAGTACGCGGCGCTGGACTTCCAGAACGACTACAAGCCCCAGAAGTGGACGCCGGTCGACTCGGTGGCCTGGCTCAAGGCGATGGCCTGGGACCTCCGCGGCAATATGCAGGAGGAGATCGACCGCTCCCTGATGACCAGCCGCTTCACCCCGGAGCAGATTGCCCAGCTCTACCCGGCATACCCGTACAAGCGGAACAAGCCGATCGTCGAGGGCGGCGCGGTCGACCGCGCCACCAAGAAGTTCTCGCCCAAGGGCTCGGCGAACGCCGCCCCCGCCACCGCCGCCGGCGCGACCGCGGGCCTCACGTCGCAGCTGTCCTCGCTGTCCAAGACCCTCGACAAGGTCCCGGCGCTGCTCGGCCCCAACGGCAACGGCATCGGCTCCAACTCCTGGGTCGTCTCCGGTGCGCACACCACCACCGGCAAACCGCTGCTGGCCAACGACCCGCACCTGGCACCGCAGATGCCCTCGCTCTGGTACCAGATGGGCCTGCACTGCCGTAATACCGGCCCCAAGTGCAACTACGACGTCTCCGGCTTCACCTTCTCCGGGATGCCCGGCGTCGTCATCGGCCACAACCAGGACATCTCCTGGGGCATGACCAACCTCGGTGCCGACGTCACCGACCTCTACCTGGAGAAGGTCAACGCCGACGGCTACCTCTACGACAACAAGCAGCAGCCCTTCATAACCCGCAAGGAGACCATCAAGGTCGCCGACGGCGAGAGCCGCGAGATCACCGTCCGGTCCACCAAGAACGGGCCGATCGTCTCCGACCGCGACGGCGAACTGGCCAATGTCGGCAAGGACGCCCCGGTCGGCAACGCGGCACCGGACCGCGGCGACGGCTACGCCGTATCGCTGCGCTGGACCGCGCTGACCCCCGGCAAGTCCATGGACGCCGTCTTCGCACTCGACCGCGCCAAGGACTGGAACGGCTTCCGCAAGGCCGCCGGCGACTTCGAGGTCCCCTCGCAGAACCTGATCTACGCCGACACCAAGGGCAACATCGGCTACCAGGCCCCGGGCCGGATCCCGGTCCGCGGCAAGGGCGACGGCCACTACGACGGCACCCTCCCGGCGCCCGGCTGGGACCCGAAGTACCAGTGGACCGGCTACATCCCGCAGAAGGCGCTGCCGTACGAGTACAACCCCCAGCGCGGCTACATCGTCACCGCCAACCAGGCCGTCACGGACGAGAAGTACCCCTACCTCCTCACCAAGGACTGGGGTTACGGCTCCCGCAGCCAGCGGATCAACGACCTGATCGAGTCGAAGATCAAGGACGGCGGCAAGGTCTCGACCGACGATATGCAGGCCTTCCAGAAGGACAACAGCAGCGAGATCGCCCGGCTGCTGACGCCGTACCTCACGAAGATCGACATCAAGGACAAGTACGTCCGCGACGCCCAGCAGCTGCTGGAGGGCTGGGACTTCACCCAGGAGCCCGATTCCGCCGCGGCCGCCTACTTCAACGCCGTCTGGCGCAACACCCTCAAGCTCGCCTTCGGCAACAAGATGCCCAAGGAGCTGCGCCCCGACGGGCAGTGCCTGACCGTCCGCCCGGCGGACGAGACCGGCCCCGCCGACGAGAACGACAAGTACATCCGCGAATGCGGTGAGCGGGCCGGTGACACCGCCCAGCCCGACGGCGGCGACCGCTGGTACGAGGTCGTCCGCGGCATCCTGGACGACCCGAACAACGCCTGGTGGAAGACGGAGGACCGGCCGAACCGCCCCGGCGACAAGAACCGTGACCAGCTCCTCGCGCACGCCATGAAGGACGCGCGCTACGAACTGACCTCCAAGCTGGGCAAGAACATCGACAACTGGAGCTGGGGCCGGCTGCACCAGATGTTCCTGAAGAACCAGACCCTGGGCACCGACGGACCCGGCATGCTGCAGGGCCTGTTCAACCGCGGGCCCTGGAACGTCGGCGGCGGTGAGGCCGCGGTCGACGCCACCGGCTGGAACGCCGCCGGCGGCTACCAGGTCACCTGGGTCCCGTCGATGCGGATGGTGGTCAACCTCGCGGACCTCGACAAGTCCCGCTGGATCAACCTCACCGGCGCCTCCGGGCACGCGTACGACGCCCACTACTACGACCAGACCGACAAGTGGGCCAAGGGCGACCTGCTGCCCTGGGCGTACAGCCAGGACGCCGTCAAGAAGGCGGGCAAGGACACGCTGACGCTGTCGCCGTAGAGGGCTCCCTCAGGGGTGTGTCTCCCCGAGGGCCGGGCGGCGCATTTGCCGCCACCTGGTGATCGCTGCGCCGTGGGGGGGGGGGGGGGGGGGGGGGGGCCCCCCCCCCCGGGGGGGGGGGGCGCCGCCCCCCCCCCCCCCCCCCCCCCCCCCCCCCCCCCCCCCCCCCCCCCCCCCCCCCCCCCCCCCCCCCCCCC
>NZ_JBICWS010000042.1:0-25688 GCF_043199875.1 Streptomyces sp. NPDC048516
GGTTGATAGGCCAGATATGGAAGCCCGGTAACGGGTGGAGTTGACTGGTACTAATAGGCCGAGGGCTTGTCCTCAGTTGCTCGCGTCCACTGTGTGGTTCCCGGGTTGCGAACAGTCGCAATCGCTGGTTGAACCAAGTTTCACTTCAATTAACTGAAGAGTGTGCTTGTTCGCTAGAACCCGATAGGGTTTCGGTGGTCATAGCGTTAGGGAAACGCCCGGTTACATTCCGAACCCGGAAGCTAAGCCTTTCCGCGCCGATGGTACTGCAGGGGGGACCCTGTGGGAGAGTAGGACGCCGCCGAACAATCTTTCAGGACCCTTGGTCCCAGCGTTCACGCTGGGACCAAGGGTCCTTTTTGTTTTTATGCCGAAGCGCGCCGAACTCATCGGTGCGTGAGAATGAATGCAGTACCGAAGACAGGAGTCACGTCGATGCCCACCAACTCTTCCGACGATCGTTCGGAGCGCCGGCCGCAGCGGCGCGACGACGGTGACCGCGGTGGTTTCCGGCGTGACGACCGGGGGCCGCGTCGTGACAACGACCGCGGTGGTCGACCGGCGGCCGGCGGCGGTGGCGGTTATGCGGGGCGGGACAACCGCGGTGGGGACCGTGGTGGTTTCCGTCGTGACGACCGTCCGTCCGATGGTGACCGCGGCGGCTTCCGTGGGGGAGACCGCCGTGACGACCGGCCGCGTGGGCCGCGTCGCGATGATGAGCGCGGTGGTGGATTCCGGCGGGACGACCGGGGTGGAGACCGCCCTGGGTTCCGTCGTGATGATCGTCCGTCGGGTGGTGACCGTGGCGGGTTCCGCGGTGGCGACCGGCGGGACGACCGCGGCGGTGACCGTGGTGGGTTCCGCGGTGCCGACCGTCGTGACGACCGGGGTGGCGAGCGCGGTGGCGAGCGCGGCGGCTTCCGTAGGGACGACCGGCGTGATGACCGTGGTGGGTTCCGTCGTGATGATCGTCCGTCGGGTGGTGACCGGGGTGGGTACCGCGGTGGTGACCGGCGTGATGACCGGGGTGGGGACCGCCCTGGGTTCCGTCGTGATGATCGTCCGTTGGGTGGTGACCGGGGTGGCTTCCGCGGTGGTGACCGGCGCGATGACCGCGGTGGGGACCGTGGCGGCTTCCGTCGTGATGACCGTCCGTCGGGTGGTGACCGGGGTGGGGACCGTGGTGGGTTCCGTCGTGATGACCGTCCGTCCGGCGGTGACCGTGGTGGGTTCCGCGGTGGTGACCGGCGGGACGACCGTGGTGGGTTCCGTCGTGACGACCGTCCGTCGGGTGGTGACCGGGGTGGCTTCCGCGGTGGTGACCGGCGCGATGACCGCGGTGGTGACCGTGGTGGGTTCCGTCGTGATGACCGTCCGTCGGGTGGTGACCGAGGCGGGTTCCGCAGGGATGACCGGCGTGACGATCGGGGCGGGGACCGTGGTGGGTTCCGTCGTGATGACCGTCCGTCGGGTGGTGACCGAGGCGGGTTCCGCAGGGACGATCGTCCGTCGGGTGGTGACCGGGGTGGGTACCGCGGTGGCGACCGGCGGGATGACCGTGGGCCGCGGCGGGACGACCGTGGTGGGTTCCGCAGGGACGATGAGCGTGGGCGTCGGCCGTACGGCGCGGGGCGTGGGCGGGATGACCGCCGGGACGACCGGCGCGATGACCGGCGTGACCGGGACCGGGAGCCGATCAAGCGGCTGCCGATTCCGGAGGATGTCACCGGTGACGAGATCGACAAGGATGTGCGTCAGGAGCTGCTGAGCCTGCCGAAGACGCTCGCCGACGACGTCGCCAAGAACCTGGTGATGGTGGCGAAGCTGCTGGACGAGGACCCGGAGAAGGCGTACGGGTACTCGCGGGTGGCGCTGCGGCTGGCGTCCAGGGTTCCGGCCGTGCGTGAGGCCGCGGGCTTCGCGGCGTACGCGGTCGGTAAGTACAGCGAGGCGCTGGCGGAGTTCCGGGCGGCGCGGCGGATGACCGGCAGCGTGGAGCTGTGGCCCGTCATGGCGGACTGTGAGCGCGGTCTGGGGCGGCCGGAGAAGGCGATGGCCATGGCCGGTGAGCCCGAGGTCCAGAAGCTGGACCGGGCCGGACAGGTCGAGATGCGGCTGGTCGCGGCGGGTGCCCGGCGGGACATGGGGCAGGCGGACGCCGCAGTGGTGACGCTGCAGAGCCCGGAGCTGGCGTCGAGCGCGGTGCACCCGTGGACGGCGCGGCTGCGGTACGCGTACGCGGATGCGCTGCTGGCGGTCGGGCGTGAGGACGAGGCGCGCGACTGGTTCGCCAGGGCGCTGGAGGCCGACCAGGGCGGCACGACGGATGCCTCGGACCGGCTCGCCGAGCTGGACGGGGTGGAGTTCACCGATGCGCTGGAGGCGGCCGACGAGATGGACGAGGCCGACGAGAGCACTGGTGCACGGGACGCCGATGGTGACGCTGCACGCGAGGGTGATGGTGCACGGGACGATGAGGGGCCGGCGAAGGGCTGAGCCGGCTGGTCGGTTCCTGAGGAGCTGAGATGAGGAGAAGGGCGGGTCCCCCTGAGGGGGCCCGCCCTTCTGCTGGTGCGGTGCGGGTCAGGGGGTTGGTGCGTAGGGGGCGAGGGGGTTGCGGAGGGTGCCGATCAGCTGGAGGGCGCCGGCGGGATCCTGGAGGTCGACCATCTGCTGGTTGTTGCGCAGCTGGAGGCGGTTGAGGCAGGAGAGGGCGAACTCGTCGGTGAACATGTCGTACTGCCGGAACTTGTCGGCCAGGTGGGGGGCGGTGGCCTGGTAGTCCGTGACGCATGCGGCGACCGTGCGCCAGAAGGTGTCCTCGTCGAGGATGCCGCGGTCGGCGAGGGTGCCGCTCAGGAAGCGGAAGAAGCAGTCGAAGACGTCGGTGAAGACGGAGAGGAGCTTTTTGTCCTCGGGGACGTCGGCGCGGATGCGTTCGACGGCCGGGGGCAGGACCGCGTGCGGGTCCATGACGGCGATCTCTTCCGCGATGTCCTTGAAGATCACGCGGTCCACGGCGCCGTCCTCGATGACCAGGATGGCGTTCTCGCCGTGCGGCATGAAGACCAGGTCGTAGGCGTAGAAGGCGTGCAGTACGGGGGTGAGGTACGCGTCGAGGTAGCGGCGGAGCCAGACGGCGGGCTCCAGGCCGGACTCCTCGATCAGGGCTGCGGCGAACGAGCCGCCCTCGTCGTCGAGGTGCAGCAACGAGGCCATGGTGGCCAGCCGTTGGCCCGGTTCGACGGTGGGTACCGGGCTCTCGCGCCACAGGGCGGCGAGCATTTTCAGATACGGGGAGCCCTTGGCGGTGGCGGCCTCGTACTGGCGGTGGTGGTAGCCGATGGCGGCGCGCTCGCGGATGATCGAGAAGCCGGCGGCCCGGAAGGTGTCATCGGCGGCGATCAGGCGGGCCAGCCAGTCGTTGATGGCCGGAGTGGCTTCCATGTAGGAGGCGGACAGGCCGCGCATGAAGCCCATGTTGAGGACGGAGAGGGCCGTTTTGACGTAGTGCTTGGCGGGGCTGGTGGTGTTGAAGAAGGTGCGGATGGACTGCTGGGCGAGGTAGTCGTCGTCGCCGGGGCCCAGGCACACCAGGCGCTGCTGGGCGACCTCGGCGGCGAAGGTGACGGAGAGCTTGTTCCACCACTGCCAGGGGTGGGTGGGGAAGAAGAAGTAGTCGTCGGGGTCGAGGCCGAGGCCCGTGAGGGTGGTGGTGAAGCGGGTGCGGGTGGTGTCGTCGAGTTCGTCGCGTATGAGGGTGTCGTAGTCGAGGCCGGCACCGGCGGTGAAGGTGGCGTGGTCGCGGTGGGCGGCGAGCCAGATCAGCCGGAGGGGGCTCGCGGTCTCCGGGGCGTAGGCGTGGTACTCGTGGATGCCGAAGCCGAGGCGGCCGTTGTTGGCGACGAAGCAGGGGTGGCCCTCGGTCATGCCGGTCTCGATGGCCTGGAACGGCGATTTCGCGAGCTCGGCGGCGCTGGGCAGGCCGGCGGCCAGTTTGTGGGCGGTGCCGGACAGGGTGGAGCTGATCTCCTCCAGATAGACCGGCAGGATGTCCTCGCCGAGGCCCAGGGCGTCGCGCAGTTCGATGAAGAACTCCAGTGCGTCCAGGGGGAGTCCGGTGTCACCGCGGTGGCGGGTGATGCTGCCGGCGTCGACCTGCCAGTGATCCAGCGCCTGCAGGCGGGCGGCGAAGCGGTAGGCGGTGGTGCCGTCGTCGCTGCGTACGGTGTAGTGGTCGTCCTGCGGCAGGCGCTGGGGGGTGAGCAGCCGCTCATGGGCGAACTCGGCGAGCCCCTTGCGGATCAGCAGGCGGTTGGCGCGGGCCCACAGCGCGGGGGTGAGGTGGGCGACGGCGTCCTGGGCGGTCGGCCCGCTGCCGGCGGTCATCGGTGGTCTCCTCGGGTGGCCAGGAACTGTTCGCGGGTGCAGGTGCTGAGGCAGGCGTCTTTGGAGGGGAGCGAGACGGTGCGCTGGATCTCGAAGCCGACGGCCTTGTTGAGGGCGTGGACGGCGGTGTTGCCGGCGTCGGGTTCGACGACCACCCGGCGGGTGGCCGGGTCGGCGAAGAGCATCTCCATGACGGTGGTGATGACGGCCCGGGTGAAGCCGTGCACGGGGGTGTCGGTGGGGGCCGACAGGAAGTGCATGCCGACGTCGCCGGGTGCGGCGGCGTGGATGCCGACCAGCTCCCGGTGGGCGGGGTCGTAGCGCTCCATCAGGAAGGCCGGGGTGCCGTTGTGCAGGCCGAGGAAGGCGGCGTGGAAGGGGTCGGCGGCTATGCGCAGGAACTCCTTCTCGACCGCGGCGAGGTCGCACTCCTGCATCAGCCAGAACACGGCCTTGGGGTGGGTGACCCAGCCGTGCAGCAGCTCGGCGTCGGTGGACGGGTCGACCGGGCGCACGGAGAACTCCCCCAGTGCGGGGTCGGTACGGGTGAAGAGCGGAGCGCTCATGCCGGGGCCTCCATGAGGTGGTGCGGGCCGGCCGGGGCGGCGAATTCCTGGAAGGCGATGGCCTTTTCGACGGGGTAGTACTCGCGGCCGAGCAGTTCGCGGATGATGCAGGCGTTGCGGTACGCGGCCATGCCGAGGTCGGGGGTGACGAAGCCATGGGTGTGCAGCTCGGCGTTCTGCACGTAGATGCCGTGGCCGGTGGTGTCGATGCTGTAGTTGCGCGCCACGTCGTAGCGGCCGGCGTCGTCCCAGGCGATCCGGTCGTGGACGGGGGCGAGGAAGTCCGGTACGCGGTAGCGGTAGCCGGTGGCGAGGATCAGGCCCTGGGTGCCGAGGGTGAAGTCGGCGCCCTGTTCCTCCTGGCGCAGGCCGAGGGTGTAGGTGCCGCTCGCCTCGTCGTAACCGGCTTGGTGCAGCGCGGTGTTGGTGAGCAGCCGGGTGGGGACGGGGCCGGCCAGGTTCTTCCGGTAGAGCAGGTCGAAGATGTCGTTGATCAGGGCCGGGTCGATGCCCTTGTAGAGGTGTTTCTGGGTGGCGTTGAGGTGGTCGCGGGTGGCCGGCGGGAGGGCATGGAAGTAGTCCACGTACTCCGGTGAGGTCATCTCCAGCGTGAGCTTGGTGTATTCGAGGGGGAAGAAGCGCGGGGAGCGGGTGGCCCAGGTCAGGTGGTAGCCGTGGCTGTCGATGTCCTGGAGGAGGTCGTAGTAGATCTCGGCGGCGCTCTGGCCGCTGCCGATGAGGGTGATGCTCTCCTTGGCCTGGAGGGCGGGCTTGGCGTCCAGGTAGCCGGCGTTGTGCAGCAGGTCGCCGCCCAGGCCCTGGCAGGCGTCGGGGAGGTAGGGCGGGGTGCCGGTGCCCAGGACGAGCTTGCGGGCGCGGTGGGTGGTGCGCTCGCCGGTGGGCAGGTGCTCGGCGTGGACGACGTACAGCTCGGCGCCCTGGTCGTACTCGACGCGGGTGACCCGGTGGGCGAAGCGGACGTTGTCCAGTTTGCCGGCCGCCCAGCGGCAGTAGTCGTTGAACTCGGCGCGCAGCGGATAGAAGCTCTCGCGGATGTAGAACGGGTACAGGCGCCCCGATTCCTTGAGGTAGTTCAGGAACGAGAAGGGCGAGGTGGGGTCGGCGAGGGTGACCAGGTCGGCCAGGAACGGCACCTGGAGGTGGCTGCCGTCCAGCATCATGCCGGGGTGCCAGTCGAAGGACGGCTTGTCGTCCAGGAACAGGCCGTCGAGTCCGTCGATCGGCTCGGTCAAAGCGGCCAGGCCCAGGTTGAACGGGCCGAGGCCGATGGCGATGAAGTCGTAAGGGGCGGACACGAGGTCTCCGATGGGGGAGGTCTGCGGTGGGGCGGGTCAGCGCACGCTGAGCGCCGGGCGGGGCTGCCCGGCGAGGAAGGTGCCCGCGTGTTCGGCGATCAGGTCGAGGACGGTGGCGATGTCCTCCACCGTGGTCTCCGGGTTGAGCAGCGTGAACTTGAGGTGGTGGCGGCCGTCGACGACGGTGCCCGCGATGATCGCGTCACCGGAGGCGGCCAGGGCCTCGCGGGCATGCAGATTGACCCGGTCGCCGAGTTCGGGGTCCTGGTCGGTGCCGGGGACGTAGCGGAAGACCAGGGTGCTCAGCTGGGGCTCGACGACGACGGAGAACCGGGGGTCGTCGTGGAGGAGTTTCCAGGCCTCCGCGGCGCGGTCGATGACGTCGTCGAAGAGCTCCCCGACGGCGTGGGCGCCCATGATGCGCAGGGTGAGCCAGAGCTTGAGGGCGTCGAAGCGGCGGGTCGTCTGGATCGACTTGTCGACCTGGTTGGGGATGCGCGCTTCCGCCATCCGGCGCGGATTGAGGTAGTCCGCGTGGTAGGTGACGTGCCGCAGCGTGGCGCGGTCGCGGACCAGGACGGCGCTCGAACTGACCGGCTGGAAGAAGGACTTGTGGTAGTCGACGGTCACCGAGTCCGCGAGTTCGATGCCGGACAGCAATGCGCGGCGGCCGGAGACCAGCAGACCGCAGCCGTAGGCGGCGTCGACATGCATCCAGACGCCGTAACCGGCGCACAGGCCGGCGATCTCGGGGAGCGGGTCGATGGAGCCGAAGTCGGTGGTGCCGGCGGTGGCCACGACGGCCATGGGTATCAGGCCGTCGCGGTGGCAGCGCGCCAGTTCCGCGGCCAGGCTGTCGGTGCGCATCCGCTTGTGCTCGTCGGTGGGGACGGTGATGACGGCCTCCGCTCCCATGCCCAGCAGGGTGGCCGACTTGCGGATGCTGAAGTGGCTGCACTCGGACGTGAGGATCCGCAGCCGGGGCAGGACGTCCGTGCGGCGGGCGGCTGGGGGCCCCTCCTGCCCGAACGGAGTGGAGAGCTTGGGGGACGGTGCGCCGTCAGCGGTCAGCGCGCGGCGGCAGGCCTCGTCACGGGCGAGCAGCATGGCCTGGAGATTGGACTGGCTGCCGCCGCTGGTGAAGATCCCGTCGGCCGCTTCGCCCAGGCCGATCCGCTCGACCGTCCAGTCGATGAGCCGGCGCTCGATGAGGGTGCCGCCGGCGCTCTGGTCCCAGGTGTCCAGGGAGGAGTTGACGGCGGAGAGCACGGCCTCGCCGACGAGGGCGGGAATCACCACGGGGCAGTTGAGGTGCGCCAGGTAGCGCGGGTGGTGGAAGTAGACGGCGTCGCGGAGGTAGACCTCTTCGAGCTCGTCGAGCGCGGCGGCCGCGTCGTGCAGCGGTGCGTCGAGGTCGACGCCCATGACGGCGGGGGTGAGCTCGTCGGCGGTGATGCCGGTGAACGGGCGGGTGGTGCCCGCGATTTTGGCGCCGATCCGTGTGACGCTCTCGGTGACCGCGCTGCGGTAGCGCTGGGCCGTCTTCGCGTTGAGCAGGTATGTCCGGCTGTCGGCCGGGTCCTCGGCGGGGCGCGCGAGGAGATCCATGAAGGTGTCCTCCCTGGTGCGGACTTGACCACGTCCAGCGCAGGCTGAGGTGCGCGCAAGGGCAGGGAGACCCACCCGTGTGACGTGGTTAGGTAAGGCTAACCTAATTTCACCTCGGGAGGGGTGAGGGGTGCCGTGGAGGGGCGGCGCCGTGGAAGGTTCAGTTCCGGTGGTCCTCCAGGACGCGCAGGACCAGACCCGTGGCGGGCTTGGGGCCGAACGAGGTGGACTTCCGCGGCATCGTCACACCGTGCTCCGCGAGCTGACGGACCGTCTCCTCGGAGGTGGCGCGCATCAGGACCGCGGTGCCGCCGTGCCGGGCGGCCTGTTCGACGGCGGCCGCGGAGTGATGCAGATAGCTGATGTCCGACGGGTGGTCGGGGATGTGCCAGACCTCGTCCAGCAGGACGGAGTGCAGCACCGTGGCGTCCAGCTGCCGCCAGGCCTCGGGCCGGTCCCGGCGGATCGTACGGTCCAGCAGGGAGGGGTCGGGACGGTCCAGGAGGTGGAAGGAGTCCGGCCCGCCGGCGAGGACGAAGGCGGTGCCGGGCGTCTCCTCCAGGGCCTCCAGGGCGGCGGACAGCTCGCCCGGCAGGGTACGGGCCCGGAAGGCGCCGGTTAGATCCGCCAGCGCCTTGGCGGGCGGCAGATGCGGCAGCACGCGGTGGATCGCGCGGACCTGGAGCGGGTAGCGGGCGGTGTCCACCAGCAGCACCAGGCCGGATGCCCAGGGCGAGGCGGCGGTGGCGCCGGGCTGCTGCTCGTACAGCCGCTGGTAGGTCGCCCAGCGGTGGTGGCCGTCGGCGATCAGCGCCTGCCGGCAGGCGAGATCGTCGTCGACGGCGGTGAGGTCGACGGGGTCGGTGACCGCCCACAGGCGGTGCGCGAAGCCGTCCTCGGTGGTGGTGGCCAGCAGCGGGTCGCGCTCCACCGTGCGCTCGATGACCGCGGCGGCGCCGGTCGCGGTGCCCTGGCTGCGATAGGAGAGCAGCAACGGCTCGAAATTGGCGGCCGCCGCGCGCATCAGGGCGGCCCGGTCCTCGACCACCTCCGGGATGACGCCCTCGTGCGGCAGCACCGGGCCGTCCAGGCCCAGCGCCCCGATCAGCCCGCGCTGCAGCACCTCGCCGGAGCGCTGCTCGTAGACGTAGAGCGCGGGCTCGGCGTCCTGCCTCAGCACGCCCTCGGCGCGCCAGCGGCGCAGGGTGTCGGCGGCCTGGCGGTGGCGGGTGGTGGGGTCCGCGGCGTGCGGCAGGATCAGCCGGACGATGTTGTACGGATCGGCGGTCTCCAAGTGGCGCACGCCATCCGGCCGCACCACCACGTCGTACGGCGGGGACATCACAGCGGTCAGGCTGCTGACCCGGTCGCGGTCGTATCGCAGCCCGCGGAACGGGAGGAGGCGGAGGCCGTCGGTACTGGTCATTGAAGAATGCTATGCCGCCGGGCCGATGAGGGAAGATCGGGGGACGGCCCGTGCGTGGCTGGAAATATCGGTATGCGCGAGGGGGGAAACGGTGTATCAGGCGGCGCGGCGAGCGCGCGCCCGATGCCCCGGCGGATCTCCTCGTGCGGTGTGTGGGAGCGAGGAGCGAGACGGCATGAACGAGCAGATTCGCAGGCGGCCCGACGGGTGCCGGCGCCCGCTGAGCGAGGCGTACGACACGGCGCTGCTGGATCTGGACGGCGTCGTCTACGCCGGCGGGCAGGCCATCGTCCATGCCGTGGAGTCGCTGACGCGCGCACGGGACGGCGGGATGCACCTCGCCTATGTGACGAATAATGCCGCGCGGACCCCGCAGGCCGTTGCCGGCCAGTTGTCCGGTTTCGGGCTGCCGACCGGCCCGGAGGATGTGATCACGTCGGCGCAGGCGGTGGCGCGGCTGATCTCCGAGCAGGTGCCGGCGGGCGCGCGGGTGCTGGCCGTCGGTGGCGAGGGGCTGTGGGTGGCGCTGCGCGAGCGCGGTCTCGAACCGGTCCGCTCCGCCGACGACGACCCGGCGGCGGTGGTGCAGGGCTTTGACCCCACCCTGGACTGGGAGCGGCTGGCGGAGGCCGCGTACGCGGTGCAGCGCGGGGTGCCGTGGTTCGCGTCCAACACGGATCTGACGATCCCCAAGGAGCGGGGGATCGCCCCCGGCAACGGTGCGTTGGTGGAGGTGGTGCGGATCGCCGCGGGCGGCTCGCCGCAGGTGGCGGGCAAGCCGCAGCCGCCGATGCACCGGGAGACGGTGCTGCGCACCGGTGCGCGGCGGCCGTTGGTGATCGGCGACCGGCTCGACACCGACATCGAGGGCGCCTCCCGCGGCGAGGTCGACTCGCTGCTGGTGCTCACCGGCGTCACCACCCCCGCCGGGTTGCTGGCCGCCCCGCCGCGGCACCGTCCCGCATACGTGGCCGAGGATCTGCGCGGGCTGCTGGCACCGCAGCCGGAGGTGACCGCGGACGACGGCGGGTTTCGGTGCGGCGGCTGGCGGGCCGAGGCGGCCGGTGACGCGCTGGCCGTGACGGGCGAGGGGACGCCGCTGGACGGGCTGCGGGCGCTGTGCGCGGCGGCCTGGACGGCTGCCGGGGAGGGCAGTTGCGGGGCGGACGCGGGGAAGGCGCTGGGGCGGATCGGGAGGTGAGGCGGGGCCTTAAGCCTTGCGGCCCGGGCCTTCGCCTCCCACTCCTGGCGGGTTCGCCGGTCCTCGCCGCCGGTTCCCGTCGTCAGCCCTCGCCGTCAGTTCCCGCCGTCAGTCCTCGCCGTCAGTTCTCCTCGGCCGCTGTCGTCGCCGCCGCGGCCGCGGCGGTCAGCTCCGCGATCAGATCCTCCTCGGTGGCGCCGCGACGCCAGTAGCCGGTGAACTTCACCGCCCTGCGGTCGATGCCGCGCTCGCGGACGAGGTGCCTGCGCACCGCCTTGACGGTCCCGGCCTCGCCGGCGATCCAGGCGTACGGGGTGCCCTCGGGCAGCTCGGCGGCGCGCAGCGCGTCGAGCACCGGCCCGCCGCGCGCGGCGGTCGCCTCGTCCCGGACGAGCCAGCGGATGCCGGCATCGGCAAAGGTCGGAAGCCGCTGCCGGTCGTCCTCGTGCGCGATCTCGATCCAGACCTCCGCCCGGGTGCCGGGGGAGAGCCAGGACAGGATGCCGACGATCGCGGGCAGTGCCGTCTCGTCGCCGGTGAGCAGAATCCAGTCGGTGCCGGCCGGTGGCCGGAAGTCGACGCCGCCGTTGTCCTCGACGGCCGGGGCGAGGACGGTCAGCCGGTCGCCGGGCCGGGCACGGGCGGCCCAGCGGGAGGCGGGGCCGCCCGCCGTGGCCGCGGTGTCAGGCCCGGCGCCGTGCAACGCGAAGTCGACGTCGAACTCCGCCGGATCGTGGCGCTGTTCGCGGATCGTGTACGAGCGCATCACCGCACGCTCGGCCGGATCCTGTGCCCGCCAGGCGGTGTACCAGCCGTCGCCGGTGTCGTCGAAGACCGGCCGGTCCTGATGGGGCTGCGGGAGGAAGAGCTTGAAGCGCTGGTCGCGACCGCCGGAGGACAGTTCCGCGAGCCGTTCGCCGCCGAAGGTGACCCGCACCATGGAGGGGCTCAGCCGCCTGGACCGGACGACGTGCACATCGAAGAAGCGGAACGGTGCGGTGGACGGGGCAACGGTCGTGGTCATACGGGAACCTCCCGGAACGGTGGTGGGGGCGGGTGAGGCCGCGGCGGGGCGTGCCTGGCCAGGCGCCGCGAGGCGGAGGCGACGTGGAAGACCGGCCCGCCGGAGGGCGGCTCCGGCCGGCGGGCGCCGAGCGCCGCGGCCGCGGGTCAGTTGGCCTTCTTGGCCCCCTCGATCGCCTTGGCGAGCGATTCGATGAGCGGCGCGGCGCCCGCGTAGGAGAAGCGCGGCTCGCTCGACCAGGGCGTGATCTGGCCGGCCTTGACGGCGGGCAGCTTGGACCAGGAGGGCTTGGCGGCCAGGTCCTTGGGCTGGAGGGTCGCCGTCCGGTTGTCCAGCAGGAGCACGTCGGCCTGGTACTTGTCGGCGTTCTCCCAGCTCAGGCTCTCGAAGTAGCCGCCCTTGTCCAGGTGGTCGGGGACGATCAGGTCCACGCCGAGGGACTTGTAGTACATGAGGTCGGCGTTGATGCGGGGGTTGGAGGCGTAGAAGAGGTCGGGGCTGCCGGAGCAGGCGAGCACCTTGACCGGGTGCGACTTGGCGGCCTTGCGCAGCGCCTCGGAGGCCTTCTCGAAGCGGGCCTTGGCGTCGGTGACCTTCTTGGCCTTCAGGTCGGCGCCGAGCGACCCGGCCAGCTCGGCACAGCGCTCGATGATCTTGATGAGCGGGACGCGGGAGGAGGTGAGGGCGACGGACTCGGCGAGCTTGAGGATCTTGTCCTTGCTGTCGTCCGGCACGAACCACAGCGCGTCCGGCTCGTACATGTTGGTGACCAGCAGATCGGGGCGCAGCGCCGCGTACTTCTCGACGTTGAACTGGTGGTAGGCGTTGCCGATGATGGTGACCTTGTCGACGTCCAGGTCACCGGCCTGCGGGTCGGCCTTGCCGTTCTTGAGCTTGGTGGGGCCGAAGACGCCGACGATCTGGTCGTCGATCCCGAAGTCGTGCAGGGCGGCCGCGGTGCCGGTGAACGCGACGATGCGCTGGGGGGTGTTCTTCAGCGAGACTTTCTGCTGACGGTCGTCGGTGAACGACCACGGGCCCGTCTTGGCGCCGCTGTTGGTGCCGCCCGAGTCCTTGTCCCCGCCGCATGCGGCGAGCAGGGCGCCGATGCCGAGGGCGCCGCCCGCGGCCAGGATGCCGCGACGGGACGGGGTGACGCTGCGGGAGGTCCTCATGATGACTGTGCTTCTCTCTGGAAGGGGCAGCTGATCAACATTAGGGTAGGCTAACCTAACTATCGTGTTGGTTGACAGTCCCCCCGAAGCAGCAGCGGCCCCGGCCCCCGTGACCCCCAGGAGACGGCATCTCGCGCGCTCCGCAGGGCTGGTGGCCTCCCTTGCCGTGCTGGCCGTGACCGCCGTTCTCGGTATCGCCGTCGGCGCGAAACAGATCCCCCTCGACCAGGTGTGGCACGGGGTGTTCCACTACTCCGGCTCCGACACCGACGTGGTCATCCGCGACGTCCGCTTTCCCCGCACCCTGCTCGGCCTGATCACCGGGGCCGCGCTCGGCCTGGCCGGCACGGTCATGCAGGCGCTGACCCGCAATCCCCTGGCGGACCCGGGACTTCTCGGCATCAACGCCGGCGCCTCGGCCGCGGTCGTCTCCGCCATCAGCTTCTTCGGCGTCACCTCGCTGACCGGCTATGTGTGGTTCGCGTTCGCCGGCGCCGCGGTGGTCTCCGTCGCGGTGTACGTCCTCGGCGGCACCCGCAGCGCCACACCCGTACGGCTCGCCCTCGCCGGCACCGCGCTGACCGCCGTCCTCGTCGGCTACATCAACGCCGTCAATCTGGTGGACACCGCGGCCCTGGACAAGATGCGCTTCTGGACGGTGGGTTCGCTGGCCTCGGCCACCTTGCCGACGGTCGTCCGGATCGCGCCATTTCTCGCCGTGGGGGGTGTCCTCGCGCTGCTGCTCGCCCGGCCACTGAACGCCCTTGCGCTCGGCGACGACCAGGCGCGGGCGCTGGGCGCCCGGCTGACCCGCACCCGGGTACTGGCGATGCTCGCGGTCACCCTGCTGTGCGGCGGGGCGACCGCCGCCTGCGGCCCGATCGTCTATGTGGGCCTGATGGTTCCGCATGTCGTACGGGCCATCACCGGGCCCGACATGCGCTGGATCCTGCCGTACTCCGCGGTGCTCTCGCCGGTCCTGCTGCTCGGCGCCGATGTGCTCGGCAGGGTCGTGGCGCGGCCCGGTGAGCTGCAGGTCGGCATCGTCACGGCCGTCGTCGGCGGCCCGGTCTTCATCCATCTCGTACGGCGTCGGAGGATGGCCCAGCTGTGAGCGCGAGTGTGCGGCCCGGGAAGGGCACCGAGGAGAACATCGAGCAGCGCGACGGGGAGAACGCCGGGCCGAGCGACGGGGCGGCGGCGGAGGCCGGTGCCGCGCGCGGCAGGGCGGGGACGGGCCGGCGGGTCACGGTGGTGCGGACCAGGGGCGGGCTTTCGGTGCGCCTGGACGTGCCCGCGGTGGTGGCCGGGCTGGTGCTGATGGCCGTCGCGCTGGCGGCGGCCATCGCCCTGATCGGCTCCGGCGACTACCCGATGACCCCGGCCGAGGTGATCGCCACCCTGACCGGCGGCGGCGATGCCGGCCAGGAGTTCATCGTGCAGGACCTGCGGCTGCCGCGGGTGCTGGTGGGGCTGCTGGTCGGCGCCGCGTTCGGGATCGCCGGGGCGGTCTTCCAGACCGTGTCGCGCAATCCGCTGGGCAGCCCGGACGTCCTGGGTTTCGCCCAGGGATCGTCCGTCGGCGCACTGGTCGCCATCGTCTACTTCCAGGCCGGGACCTTCGCGGTCGCCGCCGGAGCGGTCGTCGGCGGCGTGATCACCGGCGCCGCCATCTTCCTGCTCGCCTGGAAGCGCGGTATCCACGGCTACCGCTTCGTGCTCGTCGGCATCGGAGCCGGCGCGATGCTCTACGCGATGGTGCTCTACCTCCTGACCAAGGCGAACATCGTCGACGCGACCCGGGCCACCACGTGGATGACCGGTTCCCTCAGCGGCCGTGACTGGGACCAGCTGTGGCCGCTGGCCGCCGTCTGCGTCGTCCTCGTCCCGCTGCTGCTGTTCCACGGGCGTCCGCTGCGCATGCTGGAGATGGGCGATGACGCCGCGAGCGCCCTGGGGGTACGGGTCGAGCGGGTTCGTATCGTCGCGCTGCTGGCGGCGGTCGTGCTCGTCGCCGCCGCCACCGCGGCGGCCGGGCCGATCTCCTTCGTGGCGCTGACCGCTCCCCAGCTGGCCCGGCGGCTGTCCCTCCCGCGCTTCCTCAAGGGCGCGGGGAGAGGCGCACCCCTGCCCGGCCCCCACCTGCTGCTGTCCGCCCTCATGGGTGCCGTGCTGCTGGTCGCCGCGGACTGGGCCGCCCAGCGGCTCTTCGGCGCCGACCAGCTGCCGGTGGGCGTGCTGACCGGTGTCCTCGGCGGTGGCTATCTGTTGTGGCTGCTGGCCACCGAGCGCAGGGCGGGACGGATATGAGACGGCGGGCGCGACGGACGGACGCGCCGGGCAACAGCACAGATACGACAACCTCAGGAGTTCCGAAGTGAGCCGTCTCACGGCCGAGCAGGTCACCCTCGCCTACGACCAGCGGGTGATCGCCGAGAACCTCTCGGTGGCCATCCCCGACCACTCCTTCACGGTTATCGTCGGCCCGAATGCCTGCGGCAAGTCCACGCTGCTCCGCGCGCTCTCGCGGATGCTCAAGCCGGCCTCGGGATCGGTGCTGCTGGACGGCTCCGCGATTTCCTCCCTGCCGGCCAAGAAGGTCGCCAGGACGCTGGGACTGCTGCCGCAGTCCTCGATCGCCCCCGACGGGATCACCGTGGCCGACCTGGTGGCGCGCGGCCGCTATCCGCACCAGGGGCTGCTGCGGCAGTGGTCGGCCGAGGACGCGCGGATCGTCCAGGAGTCGATGGCGGCCACCGGGATCGGCGAGCTGGCCGACCGCTATGTCGACGAGCTGTCCGGCGGGCAGCGGCAGCGGGTGTGGATCGCGATGGCGCTCGCCCAGCAGACGCCGTTGTTCCTGCTCGACGAGCCGACGACGTACCTGGACATCCAGCACCAGATCGAGGTCCTGGACCTGTGCGCCGAGCTGCACGAGGAGCAGGGGCGGACGCTGGTCGCGGTGCTGCACGACCTCAACCACGCGGCCCGTTACGCGACTCATCTGATCGCCATGAAGGACGGCGCGGTCCTCGCCGAGGGCGCGCCGGGCGACATCGTCACGGCGGAACTGGTGGAACGGGTCTTCGGGCTCAGCTGCCAGATCATCGAGGACCCGGAGAGCGGCACCCCCCTGGTCGTCCCGGCCGCGCGCAAGCCCCGTAACGGCAAAAGCGGAGCGGGCCGGGGCCCGGCGCGGAAGCCGCGCACCGGGCAGGACGGAGTCCGGGCCGACGGAGCTGCTGCGACGGGCGGGGCTCCGGCCGCCGGGAGCACGGCAGAGGGGAGCACGGCAGAGGGGAGCCCGGCCGCCGGGAGCACGAAGGGCGAGACGGCGACTACAGCAGCGTCCTGAGGCGCAGCAGGTCGCGCAGGCCGGCCTCCAGCTTGACGCGACCGCTGCCCCAGGCCTTGGCGAAATTCAGCTTTCCGTCCACCAGGGCGACCAGATCGTCGCCGGCCATGGACAGGCGGATCTCGGCCTTGCGCGGAGGCGGGCCGGAAACATGGGTCACCTCCTGGATGGAGCCGTCGGACAGCCGCCCGAGGAAGGTCACATCGAGGTCCGTGATGCGGCAGCTGAGCGAACGGTCGAACGCGGCCGCGCGCCGGACGCTGCCATCCGCCGAGGACAGATTCTGGGCCAGCCGGTCGAGAGCGGCGCGGCACTGGTCGAGGGTTGCCATCGTGAGCGACGATACGCCAGGTCGGGGACGGCTCGTTCGTCCTTGTCAGCCTCCGCCAAGGTAGCGTCGGGGGCATGGAAGAGCCGATGTCCGGCCCGGAGCCGGGGGCGCCCGTGGAAGCCGCGCCGGCGGAGCCCGTGCCGTCCGGGGAACAGCAGGAGGGCAACGCGGTCGCGAGCGCCGCGGGAGCCGCGCCGGCCGGTGATGTCCAGCCGCAGCCGCAGCCGCAGCCGGTCGGGGTGGGGACGACCCCGACCGGAGAGGCCGCGGTCGACACCACGCTGCGCCGTCTCGCCGATGCCGACCACCTCCCGGCGAGCGGACACCTGCAGGTGTACGAGGATGTGCATCGTGGGCTGCGCGATGTGCTGGCCGGTCTCGACCAGCACCCCGGGCCGCCCGCCCCTTCCCCGACGACGCACGACAAGACGCACGACAACAGGAGCTGAACCACAGGTGGCAGGAGTGGCACGACGCCGACTCGATGCGGAGCTGGTGCGCCGCAAGCTGGCCCGTTCCCGCGAGCACGCGAGCCAGCTGATCGCCGCGGGCCGGGTGACCGTGGGCGGGGCGACCGCAACCAAGGCGGCCACTCAGGTGGAGACCAGCGCGGCCGTGGTCGTACGCGAGGACGAGAGCGATCCGGACTATGTCTCGCGCGGCGGGCACAAGCTTGCCGGAGCCCTCGCCGCCTTCGTACCCCTCGGCCTGAAGGTCGAGGGCCGGCGGGCGCTGGACGCGGGCGCCTCGACCGGCGGCTTCACCGATGTCCTGCTGCGGGCCGGTGCCGGCCATGTCGTGGCCGTCGACGTCGGATACGGACAGCTCGCCTGGTCGCTGCAGAGCGATGAGCGGGTCACCGTGAAGGACCGCACCAACGTACGCGAGCTGACCCTCGAACAGATCGACTCCCGGCCCGTCGATCTCGTCGTCGGCGACCTCTCGTTCATTCCGCTGGGGCTCGTCCTGCCCGCGCTGGCCCGTTGTGCGGCGCCCGACGCCGACCTGGTGCTGATGGTCAAGCCGCAGTTCGAGGTCGGCAAGGAGCGGCTGGGCAGCGGCGGGGTGGTGCGCAGCGCGGAGCTGCGCGCCGACGCGGTACGGGCGGTCGCGCAGCGTGCCGCGGAACTGGAATTTGGCGTACTTGGCGTAACTGCGAGCCCGCTGCCCGGACCTTCGGGGAATGTCGAGTACTTTCTGTGGCTCCGCGCCGGGGCGCCTGCACTCGACCCGGCGGACGTCGACCGTGCAGTGGCGGAGGGGCCTCGTTGACCACTACCCAGGCAGTTGAAGGCAGCGCAGCACACGGGAACACCGGAGCCGGGCGGACGGTCTTCCTGCTCGCCCACACCGGCCGCCCCGCGGCCATCCGCAGCGCCGAGCTCGTCGTCCAGGGGCTGCTGCGCTGCGGCATCGGAGTGCGGGTGCTGGCGGAGGAGGCCGCGGACCTGCCGCTGCCGCCGTCGGTCGAGCGCGTCGAGTCGGAGCAGTGCGCGGCCGAGGGCTGCGAACTGCTGGTGGTCCTGGGCGGGGACGGCACGCTGCTGCGTGGTGCGGACTTCTCCAGGACGTCCGGTGTCCCGATGCTCGGCGTCAACCTCGGCCGGGTGGGCTTCCTCGCGGAGGCCGAACGCGATGACCTCGACAAGGTCGTCGACCGGGTCGTCACCCGGGCGTACGAGGTCGAGGAGCGGATGACGCTCGACGTCCTCGTCCGCAACAACGGCAGTGTCGTCTACACCGATTGGGCCCTGAACGAGGCGTCGGTGGAGAAGGCCGCCCGGGAGCGGATGCTGGAGGTCGTGACCGAGGTCGACGGCCGGCCCGTCTCGCGCTTCGGCGGCGACGGGGTGGTCTGTGCGACGCCGACCGGCTCCACCGCTTATGCCTTCTCGGCCGGCGGCCCGGTGGTCTGGCCCGAGGTCGAGGCCTTGCTGATGGTTCCGATCAGCGCTCACGCCCTGTTCGCCAAGCCGCTGGTCACCTCGCCGCGCTCCGTCCTGGCGGTCGAGGTACAGCCCAAGACCCCGCACGGCGTCCTGTGGTGCGACGGCCGCCGCAGCATCGAACTCCCGGCCGGCGCCCGGGTCGAGGTCCGCCGCGGCGCCGTGCCCGTACGCCTGGCCCGTCTGCATCATGCCTCCTTCACGGATCGTCTGGTCGCCAAGTTCGCCCTCCCGGTGGCGGGGTGGCGGGGAGCACCGCACTAGGAACTGCCCGGCGGGCGCGGGGACGTGCGGACGCTGAGAAACAGGGGCCGGCGCGGTGGGGAATGCCCTCGTGCCGCCCCTCGCCGGGGACGTGGGCGGCGCTTCGCCCCGGCCGTGAGGGGGCAACCTTCGCGCTCCCGCCCGCACCGCTCACGCGGTCCGTCACGGCATCCGGGCACACCTCTGGACCCGGGCGCGCGGTGACATCCGCTCCTATCATCTGAGGAAGGGGAAGACGGGGCGGACGGGGAGGGGCAGGGGATGGCGAAGGGGGAGCGGATGGACCGGTACATGCGCAGTACGGAGGACGTACTCAAGCTTCTGGACGGCCTGTTCGCGCCGGATGCCGACCGCTGGACGGCCGAAGGTGCCGCTTGGTGGGACGACTTCTACGCGGACCGCTCCAAGCCGGTGCCGTTCTTCGTGGCGAAGCCCGACGAGAACCTGGTCTCCTACCTCGAACGCGGACTGATCGGCCCGGGGCGCGCCCTCGACCTCGGGTGCGGCCCGGGCCGCAACGCACTGCACCTCGCCGCCGCGGGCTACGCGGTGGACGCCGTCGACCTCTCGCCGGCGGCCATCGCCTGGGCCGAGGACCGTGCCCACGACGCGGGGGCCGGCGTCAGGTTCCTGTGCGGTGACGCCTTCGCCCTGGCGGACACCGCACTGACCGGCCCGTACGACCTGATCTACGACTCCGGCTGCTTCCACCATCTGCCGCCGCACCGCCGCATCAGCTACCTCGCCCTCCTCGACCGGGCCCTGGCACCCGGCGGGCATCTCGCCCTCACCTGTTTCGCGGCGGGCGGGATGGGTTCCGAACTCGGTGACACCGACTTCTACCGCCAGGCCCGCCTCCACGGCGGTCTCGCCTACACCGCGGAGTCCCTGCGTTGGATCTTCTCCGGTCTGTCGGAGGTGGAGATGCGCCGCATGCACGACGAGGGACCGGAGTCCGCGTGCTTCGGCGAACCTTTCCTGTGGACGGCCCTGCTGCGCCGCCCGGTCGCGGCGTGAACGGCACCGGGCAACGGGCGCCCGGCACCGGGCAACGGGCGCCCGGCACCGGAGATCCGGCACCGGGCAGTCCCTCATGGAGGCGAATGCGGGCCTCGTGTCAGTGAATGCGGGACGCCGGCCACGCCGCGCCGCATGCGTCGCCGCACCCGTCATGAGCGCACCTTTCGTTCCGGTCTGTGACCATCCCGGCGGCGGAGCGTGAGTGCACACCAGGAGGAATTCCTCCGCTTTGGGACGAGGTTTTCCGTGGTGGCGGTGGCAGGAGTGAGGGGAGGCCGTCGCGGGTCGCCCCCGGACCTC
The DNA here is from genome assembly GCF_043199875.1 of Streptomyces sp. NPDC048516. NCBI lineage: Bacteria > Bacillati > Actinomycetota > Actinomycetes > Kitasatosporales > Streptomycetaceae > Streptomyces > Streptomyces sp. NPDC048516. The sequence goes on from NZ_JBICWS010000042.1 coordinate 19,922, forward strand.
GTAAGGTCGTATCCGTGTTGGAGGAGATGCGGATCCGGTCCCTGGGTGTCATTGACGACGCCGTTGTCGAGCTGTCCCCGGGCTTCACGGCGGTGACCGGCGAGACGGGCGCGGGCAAGACCATGGTCGTCACCAGCCTCGGGCTGCTGCTCGGCGGGCGCGCCGACCCCGCGCTGGTGCGGCTCGGCGCCAAGTCGGCGGTCGTGGAGGGCAGGATCGGCGTCGGCCCCCGGGCTCCCGCTGCCGTACGGGCGGAGGAGGCCGGCGCAGAGCTCGATGACGGGGCGCTGCTGATCAGCCGCACGCTCTCCGCGGAGGGCCGTTCGCGCGCCCATGTGGGCGGCCGCTCCGTACCGGTCGGGCTGCTGGCGGAGTTGGCCGACGACCTGGTCGCCGTGCACGGCCAGACCGACCAGCAGGGGCTGCTGCGGCCGGCCCGCCAACGCCAGGCGCTGGACCGCTACGCCGGGGACACGGTCGCCGTTCCGCTCGCCAAGTACACCGCCGCCCACCGCCGGCTGCGCGGCGTCGCCGCCGAGCTGGACGAGCTGACGACGCAGGCCCGTGAACGTTCGCAGGAGGCCGACCTGCTGCGCTTCGGCCTCGACGAGATCGCGGAGGCCGAGCCGCAGCCCGGCGAGGACACCGACCTCGCCGCCGAGGCCGAGCGGCTCGGTCACGCCGAGGCACTGGCCTCCGCGGCGACCGCCGCGCACGCCGCGCTGGCCGGCAATCCCGAGGACCCCGAGGGCATCGACGCCACGACCCTGGTCGCCGGCGCCCACCGTGCGCTGGAGGCCGTACGCAGCCACGACCAGGAGCTTTCCGCGCTCGCCGAGCGGCTCGGTGAGATCGGCATCCTGATGGCGGACGTGGCGGGCGAGTTGGCCAGTTACGCGGACGGCCTGGACGCCGACCCCTTGCGGCTCGCCGCGGTCGAGGAGCGTCGCGCCGCCCTGAACCATCTGACCCGCAAGTACGGCCAGGACATCGCAGCCGTGCTGGCCTGGTCCGAGGAGAGTGCCGCCCGGCTCGCCGAACTGGACGGCGACGACGACCGGATCGGTGAGCTGGCCGCCGAGCGGGACGCCTTGCGCGCAGAACTGGGCGAACTGGCGCAAATGTTGACGGATGCCCGCACGGTGTCGGCGAAGCGTTTCGCGGATGCGGTCACCGCCGAGCTCGCCGAACTCGCGATGCCGCACGCCCGGGTGACCGTCGAGATCCGCCAGACCGAGGTCGCCGAGGACGCCGACGGCATCGAGGTCGGCGGCCGCACCGTCGCCTATGGGCCGGCCGGTGCCGACGAGGTCGAGCTGCTGCTGGCCCCGCACCCGGGCGCACCGCCCCGGCCGATCGCCAAGGGGGCCTCCGGCGGTGAGCTCTCCCGGGTGATGCTCGCCGTCGAGGTGGTCTTCGCCGGCTCGGACCCCGTACCGACCTACCTCTTCGACGAGGTCGATGCGGGGGTCGGCGGCAAGGCGGCCGTCGAGGTCGGCAGGCGGCTGGCCAGGCTCGCGAAGTCGGCACAGGTCGTCGTCGTCACGCACCTCCCGCAGGTCGCGGCCTTCGCGGACCGCCAGCTGCTCGTGGCGAAGACGAACGACGGGTCGGTCACCAGGAGCGGCGTCACGGTCCTGGAGGGCGAGGAGCGGGTCCGCGAGCTCTCCCGGATGCTGGCCGGCCAGGAGGACTCCGAAACGGCCCGCGCGCACGCCGAGGAACTGCTGGAGACGGCGCGCACGGGGAACTAGGGAGAGGCGCCCCCTCGATAGGGCCTGTCTTTGGCCGAAGGCCGATGGCGGCCGGTGAGCCGACGGCGGCCGGTGAGCCGACGGCGGGCCCGCGGAGTGGCATCGCTCACGGCGTGCCCGCCACGACGTCCGCCGCCCGCGCTCTCCCCGCCGCCGTTTGCGCTGGTGGGACACGCTCTGCGGCGGGCCGGACACTGATGATCTTTGCGGCGGACGCCCCTTCGCTCATGAGTACACTCGCCCACCATGTGCGAGCCCAGACGGTATGCAAAACGGCACAAGATGCGCGCCGGCCGACCGTGCGCCGCCGCTTCCGGCGGGCGCGCGGGGGCTGCGCGGAACCTGCTCGCTACCGTCACGCCTGCCCCGTACCGAAGCTCCGCCGTCCGTAGCCGCACCCCATCTGCCCAGGCCTCCGGCACCCCGTCGGCGCCGGTCTGCGGCCCCCCGGGGGCTGTGTGAGACGCCGCGCGAACCGAGGCCGGCACCGGCAGTCCCGCGATCCGCGCGGTCACTGGCTGCTGCTGCTCCTGATCCTCCCGGTGATGTTCGGTGCCCTGCTCTTCGAGGGCTGGACGACCCACGAGGTCGATGCCGCGAAGACGCGCAAGGACTGCACCAGCCCCGTGCCCAGGTCCGTCGACAAGGGCGGCCCCGTGCTCCGGTTCCACGACGGCAAGGCGGCCTCGTCCGCGGTGCCGGCCCGTACGGTGGCGCTCACCTATGACGGCGGGCCCGACCCCGTATGGACACCCCGGCTGCTCGACCTGCTGCGCAAGTACCACGCCCATGCCACGTTCTTCCTCCGCGGCGCGCAGGCGGCCCAGCACCCGGACCTGGTGCGGCGGATCCGGGCCGAAGGCCATGAGATCGGCTCGAACACCTACACCGGTGCCGCGATGGGCGCCTCCTCGCCGCTGCGCGCCTCGCTGGAGCAGTCGCTCACGCAGAAGGTGCTGGCGGGCAGCGCGGGCATCCACACCAAACTGCTGCGGCTGCCGCAGACCACTGCGGTGGACACCATGTGCGGCGCCGAATGGAAGGCCGCCCGGAAGGCCGGCGCGGAGGGGTACACCCTGGTCGCCGCCGACCGGTGGTTCCGCAATCCGTCGCAGGGCGTGATCCGGCAATTCGGTCAGAACGATCTCGCGTACCTGGGCACCAAGGAGCTGCTCGACAATCCAAAGGCCGCCAAGTTCACCACCGTGACGGCGGGCGTCGGGCAGCCCTCGCCCGACGAGCCGGCCTCCGGTGCCGAGCGCTGGTCGGGCACGGCCCTGATCTGGGCGAAGGCGCTGGGGCACGCCTTCATCAGCGCGATGGCCTGGGTGCTCGCCGTTGCGGGCGGGCTGGGGCTGCTGCGGCTGGCGATGCTGGTGTTCTTCGCCCGTACCCATGTCCGGCGGCTGACCCGTATTCGCCCCGGATCGACCTGGCTGCGGGAGGTCACCGACCCGGTGACGGTGCTGGTCCCCGCGTACAACGAAGAGGCGGGCATCGAGTCCACCGTCCGTTCGCTGCTCGCCTCGACCCACCGGCAGCTGCAGGTGATCGTGATCGACGACGGTTCGTCGGACGGTACGGCGGACATCGCGGCCCGGATCGGCGATCCGCGGGTGCGGGTGATCCGCCAGGCCAATGCGGGCAAGGCGGCCGCCCTCAATACCGGGCTGGCCCATGCGCGGTACGAGATCGTGGTCATGGTCGACGCCGACACCGTCTTCGAACCGGACGCCATCCACCACCTCATCCAGCCGCTCGCGCACCCGGCGGTGGGTGCGGTCAGCGGCAACACCAAGGTCGGCAACCGCCGCCGCCTGCTGGGCAGGTGGCAGCACCTGGAGTACGTCTTCGGGTTCAACCTCGACCGGCGGATGTTCGAGGTGCTGGAGTGCATGCCGACCGTCCCCGGCGCCATCGGGGCCTTCCGCAGGGACGCACTGATGGGCGTCGGCGGGGTCAGCGAGGACACCCTCGCCGAGGACACCGACCTGACGATGGCCCTGTGGCAGGCGGGCTGGCGGGTGCTGTACGAGGAGTCCGCGATCGCCTGGACCGAGGTGCCCACCTCGCTGCGGCAGCTGTGGCGGCAGCGCTACCGCTGGTGCTACGGCACGATCCAGGCCATGTGGAAGCACCGCGGGGTCGTCGTCCAGGCGGGGCCGGCCGGGCGCTCCGGCCGCCGCGGACTGAGCTATCTCGTCCTGTTCCAGGTCGCCCTGCCGCTGTTCGCCCCAGTTGTCGACATCTTCGCGCTGTACGGGATGCTCTTCCTCGGCCCCTGGCAGTCGGCCGGCGTCTGGTGCGGCTTCCTGCTCGTGCAACTGCTCTGCGCCGGATATGCGCTGCGACTGGACGGGGAGAAGCTGCGGTCACTGTGGGCGATGCCGTTCCAGCTCTTCGTCTACCGGCAGCTGATGTATCTGGTGGTCATCCAGTCCGTGGTGGCCTTCCTGCTCGGCACCCGCCTGAAGTGGCACCGGATGCACCGCTCGGGGACGGCCGCGCAGCAGATCGGGCAGCCGGTGGCGCACCGGAGGCTGTCGTCGAGGTGATCCCGGTCCCCCGTGCACCCCGGCTTCCGCATGCAGACCTCACGCGCGCAAATGTCTCATCACGTACAAAGTCCGCTTTCTCCCCTCCGTGTGCCTTTCCTGTGGTGCGGAATGGCGGAATATTTGGTGAAGAGCACGTGAGCATGCAGACTGTCCGCCCATGAGTGACTGGCTGGACGGGGTCCCCGGCGCCAACCGTGACGGTGGTGCGGGGAAGCCGGTGCATCCCGTCACCGGACAGGTACGGCAGCACCACGCCCCGTATCCGCCGCAGCCGGTCATCGAGCCACGGCTGCCCGGCCCGTACGGCGGGCGCGGTGGGCCCGTGCGCAGGAGCACCCGGCCCGCGCCCACCCGCCCCACCTGGCGCCGCCGGGTCCTGCGGCTCTCGGGCCTCCTGATCGCCGTGGCCCTGCTCACCTCCGTCGGCACCTACACATGGGCCGAAACCAAGCTCGAACGCGACGTCGACCTCGGCAAGCTCGCCGGCCGGCCGGCGCCGGGCAAGGGTGCCAACTATCTGATCGTGGGCTCCGACAGCCGCCAGGGTCTGTCCGGAAAGCAGCTCAAGGACCTGCACACCGGCGGCTCGGCGGCCGCGGGCCGCCGCACCGACTCGATGATCCTGCTGCACACCGGCGCCCACGGCACCACCATGATGAGCCTGCCCCGCGACTCCTGGGTGACCATCCCGCCCTACACCCGCCCCGAGACGGGCAAGCATTACGCCGCGTCGAAGGACAAGCTGAACGCCGCGTTCTCCCGTGGCGGCCCCGAACTGCTCGTACGGACCATCGAGCACAACACGGGCCTGCAGATCGGGCATTACACGGAGATCGGCTTCGCGGGTTTCGTCGGCATCGTGGACGCGGTCGGCGGAGTGCCGATGTGTCTGGACAAGGCCGTCAAGGACGAGAAGTCCGGCGAAAACCTCACCAAGGGCTGCCATACGCTCGACGGCCGCGCCGCGCTCGCGTTCGTCCGCCAGCGCCACCAGGAAGCTCAGGGCGACCTCGGCCGCAGCCGGAACCAGCAGAAGTTCCTGGCCGCGCTCTCCCACAAGGCGGCCACCCCCGGCACCCTGCTCAACCCGTCCAAGATCTACCCCACCATGAACGCGGGCCTCGGCACGCTCATCGTCGACAAGAGCATGAGCCTGTGGAACCTCACCTCGCTCTTCGAAGCGATGAAGAGCGTTTCGGCCGGCAACGGCGCCCGCGTCCGTGTCCCCGTCTCCGGCCTCGGCTTCAAGACCCCGAAGGGCAGCGCGGTGAAGTGGGACATACCGCGTGCGAAGAAGCTCTTCGCGGAACTGCACGACGATCAGCCGGTGACGGCCGGGGCGAAGGGCTAGGGGCGCCTTCCCCGTTATCTTTTTCGCGGTCCTGCAATGGGGCCGCTGGCCTCCGGGCCCGGTATGACTGTTGCCCCCTGTCGAAGGCATGACCTGGGGGGTGG
>NZ_JBICWS010000043.1:0-24863 GCF_043199875.1 Streptomyces sp. NPDC048516
GACAAGGGGGTCGGGCTGGGGCTGTCCATCGTGCGCTCGGTGGTGCGCGCGCACGACGGCACCATCACGGCCCAGCCCCGCGAGAACGGCGGCCTCGTCATGAGGGTCATGCTGCCGCTCTGATGCAGGCCACAGGGGGGTTGTACGCCCGCTGGAGCCGCTGTGCACCCCCCTGGGCAGTCATCGGACATCTGTGCGTACGATCGCCCGTCTCGCGGCCGTACACCGCTTCGCCTGCCGGTTTGACGGCAAGGGGGGTCGGCGTGGATCCTTCGCCGAGTTCGCTTTGCGCGGAATTGAACCGGTCCGCTCACCGGTCTGCGCGTGTGTGATGCCTCACAGACGCGATTTTCCGGCCATCTACGCTCTGTGATCAAAAAGCCTGTCGGAATGCCGGGGAAGTCCGGGTTTCCGGGGGGTGAGATCACGGGAAGTAGAGGTGATGGGCTGCGCGAGGTGCGACATTCGGACCGTGTACGGTCCTGATCGCCATCCAAACCGATCACCTCTTCAGGGGTGCGGTTGGGTGTCGATTGAGTAACAGACCTTGATGTGAGGCAAAATCTCCGCCTCAGGTCGGGCACAAGTCCGGCCTCTCACGCGTTACGAGCGCTGAGACACCGCAGACACCCAGAGGGGGAGAGCGAAAATGGCTACGGATTACGACACCCCACGCAAGACCGACGACGACCTCAACGAGGACAGCATTGAAGAGCTGAAGTCGCGGCGGAACGACAAGTCCGCCTCGGCCGTCGACGTCGACGAGTTCGAGCAGGCCGAGGGCCTGGAGCTGCCCGGCGCGGACCTGTCCAACGAAGAACTGGCCGTGCGCGTGCTGCCCAAGCAGCAGGACGAGTTCACGTGCATGAGCTGCTTCCTGGTCCACCACCGCAGCCAGCTCGCCGCGGAGGACAAGAACGGGCAGCCGATCTGCCGCGACTGCGCGGCCTGAGTCCGGTCTACGCCGTGGCAGGCGTGAACCCGTTCCGCAAGGGCTCCAAGGGCGTCGAAGGCTCGGCGGCCGGCGCACGATCACGCGAGGAAACCGCGCCCGTGCCCGCCGACCCGAGCGCCCTTCCCGCGGAGCGGACGACCGGTGCACTGCAGTGGGGGCACCTCCCGCTCGAGCAAGGCCGAGAGCGGGGGAGGGGCCGCGCGGCCTCGCTCGCAGCCACGGTCGGCCGTGGCGCCGGAAGAACCGGCGGCAGGGTACGGGCCGGGCTGGCCGTGATCGCCGACCGGATCATCGAGACCGCTCCGCGGGTCCCGGTCCGTGACCTCGCCACCCTGCGCGCCCAGTTCCCCGGAATGACCCCCGAGGACCTGGCCGACAAGCTGGTCGCGGGCGCCTGCACAGCCACCGGAGCCGTCGGCGCGGGCGTCGGCGCGGCAGCGATGCTGCCCGTACCGCCCGCCATGCCGGCCGAGCTGGCCGCCGAGGTCACCGGCGTCGCCTCGGTCGAGATCAAACTGATCGCCGAGCTGCACGAGGTCTACGGTCTGCGGCCCGCCGGGAATTTCCGGCAGCGCGGTATGGCCTATCTGACGTCCTGGACCGAGGAGCGGGGCGTCGACCTCACCAAACCGGCCTCGCTGAACATCGCCCTCGGTGTGCAGATGAGGCGTGAGCTGCGCCAGCAGATCATGAAGCGCACGCTGCGCAATCTCCCCAACCTCACCCCGTTCATGATCGGCGCCTCCGTCGGCGCGTTCATGAACCGCAGGGACACCAGAAAGCTCGCGGAGAAAATCCGTAAGGACCTGCGCACGAAGCAGGTGCCCTGGGATGCCCTGCCCCCCTCCGCGCCGGACGCCCCCGCGGGCGGCGAACGGGCGGCCGGGGACACTCCGCCGCCCTCACCGGGCGGCTGACCCGCACCCCCGTGCGCCGGTCACCCCCGCGCGCCGGTCAGACCCGTCCGGCCGCCAGCGCCGCCACCAGGCGCTCCGGTGTCCGCGTCGAGAGATAGGCGTACGGCGTCGGGTCCTGCGGATCGGTGATCTCCACCCGCACCGCGGTACGGATGTAGCCGCGCAGCAGCATGAAAGCGCGGGCGTCGGCCTTGTGCGTACGCCACGCCAGCGCCTCGTCCGCGTCCAGCGCCCGCGCCTCGCCCAGCGCCGTCACCGGGATCTTCGCGTCGCCGGCGATCAGGGCGCCGCCCACCACCCGGATCCGTGCCGAGCCGTACGAGCTCACCGCCACCGCGGACAGTGCCGCTCCGCCGATCAGTCCGCCGAGCATCCACAGCGTCCCCAGGGGGAGCAGCATCAGGGCGCAGGCGACGCCGATCAGCGCGGCGATCACCCACCAGGACCGGGGCGCGGTGAGGCGTTCTTCGTACGGCTGCATGGCTCCAGCTTGGCACGGCGGCGCGGGCCCGTTACGCGCGCGGGTAGGGTCTGACCTCGTGAGTGGAACTGACGAACCCAGGGCGCGGTTGACGCCACCGGCGGACGCCGTCGCTCCGGTCCGGCATGCCGATGCGCCGCCACCCGGAGAACTCCTCGGCGCGCACTACGACCGGTGCTTCGGCTGCGGCACGGGCCAGCCGCACGGCCTGCATCTGGAGGCGCGGGCCGGCGACGGCGTGAGTGTGTCCGCCGAGTTCACCGTCAAGGAGGCCCACCAGGGTGCGCCGGGGCTGGCGCACGGCGGGGTGCTGGCCACCGCGCTGGACGAGACCCTGGGCTCCCTGAACTGGCTGCTGCGGGTGATCGCGGTGACCGGCAGGCTGGAGACGGACTTCCTGCGGCCGGTGCCGCTGGGCACGGTGCTGCACCTGGACGCGCGGGTCACCGCGGTGCACGGGCGCAAGATCTACTCGACCGCCGTGGGACGCATAGGCGGTCCGGACGGCCCCGTCGCGGTGCGCGCCGAGGCCGTCTTCATCGAGGTGAAGGTCGACCACTTCATCGACAACGGCAGGACCGAGGAGATCCAGGCGGCGATGTCCGACCCGGACCAGGTCAAGCGAGCGCGTGCCTTCGAGGTGAACCCATGAGTCAGGGACGGAATCCGGTGGATGTACTGCTGCGGCGGCTGGATCCGGACGTGCCCGTTCCGGCGTACGGGCACCCCGGCGACGCGGGCGTGGATCTGGTGACCACCGAGGCCGCCGAGCTGGCGCCGGGGGAGCGCACCGTGCTGCCCACGGGGGTGTCGATCGCGCTGCCCGACGGGTATGCGGCCTTTGTGCACCCGCGGTCCGGACTGGCCGCGCGCTGCGGCCTGGCGCTGGTGAATGCCCCCGGGACGGTGGATGCCGGGTACCGTGGAGAGATCAAGGTGATCGTGGTCAATCTCGACCCGCGCGAGAGCGTGCGGTTCGAGAGGTTCGACCGGATCGCCCAACTGGTCGTCCAGCAGGTCGAGAAGGTGCGCTTCCACGAGGTGGCGGAACTTCCCGGCTCGGCGCGGGCCGAGGGGGGATTCGGTTCCACCGGCGGTCATGCGGCGGTGGACGGCTCCACGGGCGGGAATGAATACGCATCGGTCGGTGCCGACCGGGAAGGACAGTGACGTGTTCGGACGTCGCAAGAAGAACGAGGCTCCTGAAGAGTCGGTCGAGGACACCACGCTCGACGAGCACGCGGTGAGCGACGCCGACGAGGACGAGGCGCCGCAGCAGCGGCTCAATCTTCCGCCCGCGCCGCGCCCCGACGGTCCCTGGGACGCGTCGGAGGTCTCCGAGCCCGGCGAGGGCCGGGTGGACCTCGGCGGGCTGTTCGTGCCGGGCGTCGAGGGCATGGAGCTCCGGGTGGAGGTCGCCGGTGACGCCATCGTCGCCGCGACCGTGGTGCTGCAGGACAGCGCCGTACAGCTGCAGGCCTTCGCCGCCCCCAAGAACGAGGGCATCTGGGGCGAGGTCCGCGAGGAGATCGCGGCCGGCATCACCCAGCAGGGCGGCGTCATCGACGAGGTCGAGGGCCCGCTGGGCTGGGAGCTGCGTGCCCAGGTACCCGTACAGCTGCCGGACGGTACGAACGGTGTGCAGGTCGTGCGCTTCATCGGGGTCGACGGGCCCCGGTGGTTCCTGCGCGGTGTGATCTCCGGCCAGGGCGCGGTGCAGCCGCAGGCCGCCGGCGTGCTGGAACACATCTTCCGGGACACCGTCATCATCCGCGGCGAGGGCCCGATGGCCCCCCGCGACCCGATCGTCCTGAAGCTGCCGGACGACGCACAGATGGTGCCGGACGGTGTGCAGCAGGACCAGGTCGAGCAGTCGCGCTTCGGCGGTGGTGTGGAGCGTCTGGAGCGTGGACCGGAGATCACCGAGATCCGCTGACACCTCCGGCGGCCGGGCGGCGTGAGGGTGCCCGGGTAACGGCTGGATCGTGACGGTCTCAAGGGCCCGTACTTCCCTTCGGGGGGTGCGGGCCCTCTTTGTTTGTGCAGGTCAGGTCGCAATGCGTAGGAAAGTCGTCAAGGGAGCGCCAATGGCCGTAAGGGAGCCGTCAACGGCGGTCACAGGCGGCCGGAACGGCGCTTTGCTCTAGGGGTCCTGTCCGCCCCGTTCACTAGGAGCACACGATGGCCGACGTGGCCTTCGTCGTCGTCACGATCGCGGTCTTCGCGCTGGTGGCTCTCGTCGCCAAGGGGGTGGCGAAGCTGTGACCGCGGAGAACATCGTCGGCCTGGTCGTGGCCGTCGCCCTGCTCGGCTACCTGGTCCTCGCCCTCGTCTTCCCGGAGAGGTTCTGAGGTGTCGACTGCTGCTGCCGCAGCGGGCCACATGAGCCCCGTTCTCGCGGGCGTGCTTCAGCTGACAGCGCTCATCGCGGCGCTGGCCCTGGCGTACCGCCCGCTCGGCGACCACATGGCCGCCGTCTACACGTCCCCCGAGCACCTGAGTATCGAGAAGGCCGTCTACCGCTGCATAGGCGCCGATGCGGACACCCGGATGCGCTGGCCGGCCTATCTGCGCGGCGTCCTGGCGTTCTCCGCGGCGGGGGTGCTCTTTCTCTACCTGCTGCAGCGGGTCCAGGGCGGTATGCCGCTGTCCCTCGGCTTCGCGTCGATCAGTCCGGCCCAGGCGTTCAACACCGCGGCGTCCTTCGTCGCCAACACCAACTGGCAGTCCTACAGCGGCGAACAGGCGATGGGCCACGTCGTGCAGACCGCCGGTCTCGCGGTGCAGAACTTCGTCTCCGCCGCCACCGGCATGGCCGTCGCCATCGCGCTCGTCCGCGGCTTCGCCGCATCCCGCACCGGCGAACTCGGCAACTTCTGGGCCGACCTGGTCCGCGGCACCGTACGGGTCCTCGTGCCGATCGCGGTCATCGGCGCCCTCGTCCTGGTCGCCTGTGGTGCCGTCCAGAATTTCTCGGGCATCCATGAGGTCGGCCAGTTCGTGGGCGGCTCCCAGCAGACCAACGGCGGCGCGGTCGCCTCCCAGGAGGTCATCAAGGAACTGGGCACCAACGGGGGCGGCTACTTCAACGCCAACTCCGCCCACCCCTTCGAGAACCCTGACGCCTTCACCAACCTCTTCGAGGTCTTCCTGATCCTCGTCATCCCGTTCGCGCTCACCCGGACCTTCGGCAAGCTGGTCGGGAACGTGCGGCAGGGCTACGCGATCCTCGCCGCGACGGGCGTCATCTGGCTGGGCTTCACGGCCCTGATGATGTGGACCGAGTTCGCCCACGGCGGCCCGGCCCTGCAGGCCGCGGGCGCGGCCATGGAAGGCAAGGAGACCCGCTTCGGCATCGGCGGCTCCTCGATCTTCTCGGTGGCCACCACCCTCACCTCCACCGGCGCGGTTGACTCCTTCCACTCCTCCTTCACGGCCTTCGGCGGCGGCATCCAGCTGCTCGGCATGATGCTGGGCGAGATCGCCCCTGGCGGGGTCGGCTCCGGGCTCTACGGCATGCTGGTCATGGCGATGATCGCGGTGTTCATCGCCGGGCTGATGGTGGGCCGTACGCCCGAATACCTCGGCAAGAAGATCGGCACCCGCGAGATCAAGCTCGCCGCCTGCTACCTCCTCATCACGCCGACGCTGGTGCTCGGCTTCACCGCGGTCTCGATGGTGCTGCCGGACGCGCTGGACTCGATGCTCAACACCAAGGCGCTGGGCGCCGGTTCGCACGGCTTCTCCGAGGTGTTGTACGCCTTCACCTCCGGTGCCAACAACAACGGTTCGGCCTTCGGCGGCCTGAACGCCAACACCCCCTGGTACAACACCACGATCGGCCTGGCGATGCTGCTCGGCCGCTTCCTGCCGATGGTGTTCGTGCTCGCCCTGGCCGGCTCGCTCGCCGAGCAGAAGCCGGTCCCGGAGACCGCGGGCACCCTCCGCACCGAGAAGCCGCTGTTCACCGGGCTGCTCGTCGGCACGATCCTGATCATCACCGGTCTGACCTACTTTCCGGCGCTGGCCCTCGGGCCGCTGGCGGAGGGGCTGTCATGACCGTCCCTGTGAAACCGGAGGAGCCCGGCTCCATGTCCCCCGCCACCGTGACCCGTGCTCCGCACCAGGACGTCCCCAGCGGGCACCAGCCCGGCGACCGCCGTGTGGGCGGCGGTCTCTTCGACCCCGGGCAGCTGCTCATGTCCCTGCCGGACGCGCTGCGCAAACTCGACCCACGGGTGATGGTCAAGTCCCCCGTGATGTTCGTGGTCGAGGTCGGCTCCGTGCTGACCACGATCTTCGCCTGCACCGCTCCCTCCGACTGGTTCGGCTGGGCGATCGCCCTCTGGCTGTGGCTGACCGTCCTCTTCGCCAACCTGGCCGAGGCGGTCGCCGAGGGCCGTGGCAAGGCGCAGGCCGACACCCTGCGCAAGGCCAAGACGGACACCGTGGCACGCCGGCTGAACGGGAGCGACGAGGAGCAGGTGCCCGGCACCGAGCTGCGCATCGGCGACCTCGTCGTGTGCGAGTCGGGGGACGTCATTCCCGGTGACGGCGATGTCGTCGAAGGTGTGGCATCCGTTGACGAGTCCGCCATCACGGGCGAGTCGGCTCCGGTCATCCGTGAGTCGGGCGGTGACCGCTCCGCCGTGACGGGCGGCACGAAGGTGCTCTCCGACCGCATCGTCATCAAGATCACGACGAAGCCCGGCGAGACCTTCATCGACCGGATGATCAACCTCGTCGAGGGGGCCGCACGGCAGAAGACCCCCAATGAGATCGCGCTCAACATCCTGCTCGCCTCGCTCACCATCGTCTTCCTGCTGGCGGTCGTCACCCTCCAGCCCTTCGCGGTCTACGCGGGCGCCGAGCAGACCATGATCGTCCTGCTGGCACTGCTCGTCTGCCTCATCCCGACGACCATCGGCGCACTGCTCTCGGCCATCGGCATCGCCGGCATGGACCGGCTGGTCCAGCGCAACGTCCTGGCCATGTCGGGGCGCGCCGTCGAAGCCGCGGGCGATGTATCGACATTGCTGCTCGACAAGACCGGCACCATCACCCTCGGCAACCGTCAGGCCGCCGAGTTCGTCCCCGTACGCGGCACCACCGAGGCCGAGGTCGCGGACGCCGCCCAGCTGTCCTCGCTGGCCGACGAGACGCCCGAGGGCCGTTCCATCGTCGTCCTCGCCAAGGAGAAGTACGGACTGCGTGAGCGGCACCAGGGGGAGCTGACCGACGCCGCGTGGGTTCCCTTCACCGCCCAGACCCGGATGTCGGGTGTGGACACCGGCGGACGCAAGGTCCGTAAGGGCGCGTCAGCTTCGGTCATCGCCTGGGTCAAGGAGCGGGGCGGCAGTGTCGCCGAGGACGCGCAGCAGCTCACCGACGCCATCTCGCAGGCCGGCGGCACCCCGCTGCTGGTCGCCCTGGAGGACGAGAGCAGCCCCCGCGTCCTGGGAGTGATCCACCTCAAGGACGTGGTCAAGGAGGGGATGCGCGAACGCTTCACGGAACTGCGCAAGATGGGCATCAAGACCGTCATGATCACGGGTGACAACCCGTTGACGGCCAGGGCCATCGCCGATGAGGCCGGGGTGGACGACTTCCTCGCGGAGGCCACGCCCGAGGACAAGATGGCCCTCATCAAGCGGGAGCAGGCCGGCGGCAAGCTCGTCGCGATGACCGGTGACGGCACCAACGACGCACCCGCGCTGGCCCAGGCGGACGTCGGTGTGGCCATGAACACCGGTACCTCGGCAGCCAAGGAGGCCGGGAACATGGTGGACCTGGACTCCAACCCGACCAAGCTCATCGAGATCGTCGAGATCGGCAAGCAGTTGCTGATCACCCGGGGTGCACTGACGACCTTCTCGATCGCCAACGACGTCGCGAAGTACTTCGCGATCATTCCGGCGATGTTCGCGGTGGCCTACCCCGGCCTGGACACCCTCAACATCATGCGGCTGTCCAGCCCCCAGTCCGCGATCCTCTCGGCGATCATCTTCAATGCGCTGGTCATCGTCGCGCTGGTGCCCCTCGCCCTCAAGGGCGTGCGGTACCGGCCGGTCAGCGCCGACCGGATGCTGCGCCGCAATCTTGCCGTCTACGGACTGGGCGGTCTGATCGCACCGTTCATCGGCATCAAGCTCATCGACCTGCTCCTCACTCTCCTCCCCGGAATCGGGTGACCACCGTGAACAACTCCGTACGCAACACCGCCCGGTTGATCGGGGCGGGCCTGCGGGCCCTGCTCGTCCTGACCGTGGTCTGCGGGGTCCTCTACCCGCTGGTGGTCACCGCGGTCGCGCAGGCGGCGTTCCCCCACCAGGCGAACGGGTCCGAGGTGCGCTCCCAGGGCAAGGTCGTCGGCTCGTCGCTGATCGGCCAGCGCTACGACAAGGGGAAGGACAAGAACGGCAATCCGGTCCCGGACCTGAAGTTCTTCCAGCCGCGCCCCTCGGCGGGCCTGGGCAGCAACCGGGCCAACGGCATCAACAGCCGGTACGACCTCCAGGTCTCCGGCGCCTCCAACCTGGGTGCCGCCAACACCGACCTCATCAAGGCGGTGAAGGAGCGCAAGCAGTGGGTCTCCGAGACGTACGGGGTCCCCGAGTGGAAGGTCCCGGCGGACGCCGTCACCTCGTCGGGCTCCGGACTCGACCCGGACGTCTCGCCCGCGTACGCCCAGCTGCAGGCCGACCGGGTCGCCAAGGAGAACCATCTGCCCGGCGGCACGGTCCGGCAGCTGGTCACGCGCCACACCGACACCCGCATCCTCGGCTTCATGGGGGAACCGCGGGTGAACGTACTGGAGTTGAACGTCGCGCTCAAGGACCTGGTGGAGGGTCGGGCCAGGGCCTGAGCACACGGGAGCGCGCGTCGCGCCTCACCAGACGTCGCCGTCGCGCCAGTCGCAGGCGAGGTCGGTGTCGAGGTTGAGGGGGGTGGCCGGGGTGGAGAGTACGTAGATGCTGCCGTCCTCGTCGGCGGTGCGCCGGATGCCGTCCGGGGCGAGAGTCCAGGACCGGCCGCGCCACAACTGCCAGCCCCGGGCGGCGTAGAAGGACGCGGCCTCGTCGGCGGCGCCGAGCGCGCCGAGGTCGTAGCCGCTGCGGATGACCCGTTCCAGGGCGTCCATCATGGCCGCGCCGTGTCCGCGTCCGCGCCGGTCAGCGCGGACGCCGACACCCTCCACATAGCCGCAGCGCAGGGCCCGGCCGCCGTGCAGCAGACGCCTTTGGACCACGGACGCGTGCCCGATCAGCGCGCCGTCTTCGTGGACCAGGGCGTGCAGACCGCCGAGTGCGTGCTCCCAGTCCTCCGCGGTCATGTCGTCGAAGACGTCGTAGAGGAGGGTGCGGGCCGCCTTCAGGGTGGCGGGGGCCAGGTCGGCGGTGTGGGCGATACGGACGTCGGTCCGGCGGGGCGTCGTCGGCTGTGCCTCGGTCATATGGGTCATCGTCGCAGTCGGCCGGCGGCCCGGCGAGGGCATTTTTCCGGCCATGGGACGCCTCCCCGCCGTCCGGCCCGTCAGTGAGGTGTCAAGGATGGGCGGTTGGGCTGGTGCCCCGCGGGGCCGGCCGGTGTCATGGAAGCAGCCGAGCCGTCGGAGCCGTCGGGGCTGTCGGGGCGTCCGAGCCGTCGGGCCGCCGTCCCGTCCCCGTTTCCGCCGCCCGCGCCGGCCGTTCCGGCACGGTCCGGCGCCCCACCCGAAGGCCCAGCCACCCGACGGCCCGTCCCGACGGCCCGTCCCGAAGGCCCGGCCCCCGGAGCCCACCCACACGAAGGCCCGCCCACCCCCATGAACCCCGGCCGCCCGCTCCTTGCACCGCCTGTATCAGAGTCGCGTCAAGACCGGCCGCCAAGTCGCCGACTGCACCGTTTGTCCACTTGTCCGGTCGGTAGGGTCGCGGCAGGTTCAGCCCGGTGGGGGCGGCTTTCACGTAAGACAATGGAGCCATGGCACGCGGCAAGCTACGGATATATCTCGGCGCGGCACCGGGCGTCGGCAAGACGTACGCGATGCTGTCCGAGGCGCACCGGCGCGTGGAGCGGGGCACGGACGTCGTCGTGGCGTTCGTGGAGCATCACGGCAGGCCCCGCACGGAGGTCATGCTGCACGGGCTGGAGCAGATGCAGCGCCGGGAGCTGGAGTACCGCGGCTCGGTTTTCACCGAAATGGACGTGGACGCGGTCCTGGAACGCGGTCCGGCCGTGGCGCTGGTCGACGAACTGGCCCACACCAACGTCCCCGGCTCGCGCCACGGCAAGCGCTGGCAGGACGTCGAGGAGCTGCTGGAAGCCGGGATCGATGTGATCTCGACCGTCAACATCCAGCATCTGGAGTCACTCGGGGATGTCGTCGAGTCGATAACAGGTGTGCGGCAGCGCGAGACCGTGCCCGACGAGATCGTCCGCAGGGCCGACCAGATCGAGCTTGTCGACATGTCGCCCCAGGCGATCCGCCGTCGTATGGCGCACGGCAACATCTACCAGCCCGACAAGGTGGACGCCGCCCTGTCCAACTACTTCCGCCCCGGCAACCTCACCGCGCTGCGCGAGCTGGCGCTGCTGTGGGTCGCCGACCGGGTGGACGAGTATCTGCAGGAGTACCGGGCGGAGCATTCGATCCGCTCCACCTGGCAGGCGCGTGAGCGCATCGTCGTCGGACTGACCGGCGGGCCGGAGGGACGTACGCTGATCCGCCGCGCCGCGCGGATGGCGGCCAAGGGGTCGGGCAGCGAGGTGCTGGCCGTCTACATCGCCCGCAGCGACGGGCTGACCTCGGCCTCGCCCAAGGAACTCGCCGTCCAGCGAACGCTGGTGGAGGACCTGGGCGGCACGTTTCATCACGTCATCGGGGACGACATACCCAGCGCGCTGCTGGAGTTCGCGCGCGGGGTCAACGCCACCCAGATCGTGCTGGGCTCCAGCCGCCGCAAGGCCTGGCAGTACATCTTCGGGCCGGGGGTGGGGGCGACCGTCGCCCGCGAATCCGGGCCCGATCTCGATGTGCACATCGTCACCCACGAGGAGGCCGCCAAGGGCCGGGGGCTGCCGGTGGCGCGCGGTGCGCGGCTGGGGCGCACCCGGATCATCGCCGGCTGGCTCGTCGGCGTCGTCGGCCCGGCCCTGCTCTCGCTGCTGCTGACCGGCATGGCGAACGGCCCCGGGCTGGCCAACGACGTCCTGCTCTTCCTCTTCCTGACGGTCGTCGCCGCGCTGCTCGGCGGGCAGCTGCCGGCCCTGGCCTCGGCCGCGGTCGGCTCGCTGCTGCTGAACTTCTACTTCACGCCGCCCACCCACACCCTCACGGTCAGCGATCCCAAGAACCTCGTCGCCATCGTGATCTTCTTCGCGGTGGCCGTCTCGGTCGCCTCCGTGGTGGACCTCGCCGCCCGCCGCACCCACCAGGCGGCCCGGCTGCGCGCCGAGTCGGAGATCCTGTCGTTCCTCGCGGGCAGTGTGCTGCGGGGCGAGACGACCCTGGACGCCCTGCTGGAGCGGGTACGGGAGACCTTCGGCATGGAGACCGTGGCGCTGCTGGAGCGGGCGGGCGACGTCGAGCCGTGGACCTGTGCGGGCCGGGCCGGAAGCGACCACGGCAAGCCGCTCCTGCGCCCCGAGGACGCCGATGTCGACATGCCCGTGGGCGACCACATGGCGCTGGCGCTGACCGGCCGGGTGCTGCCTGCCGAGGACCGCCGGGTGCTGGCCGCGTTCGCCGCCCAGGCCGCCGTCGTACTGGACCGGCAGCGGCTGGTGGGCGAGGCGGAGCGGGCCCGGGAGCTGGCCGAGGGCAACCGCATCAGGACGGCGCTGCTGGCCGCGGTCAGCCACGACCTGCGGACCCCGCTGGCGAGCATCAAGGCCTCGGTCACCTCCCTGCGCTCCGACGACGTCGCCTGGTCCCAGGAGGACGAGGCGGAGCTGCTGGCGGGCATCGAAGCGGGCGCCGACCGGCTGGACCACCTGGTCGGCAACCTCCTGGACATGTCCCGGCTGCAGACCGGCACGGTCACCCCGCTGATCCGCGAGATCGACCTCGACGAGGTGGTGCCGATGGCGCTCGGCGGTGTCCCGGAGGGCAGCGTCACCCTCGACATCCCTGAGGAGCTGCCGATCGTCGCCGTCGACCCGGGGCTGCTGGAGCGCTCGGTCGCCAACCTGGTGGAGAACGCCGTGAAATACAGCCCGGACGGGACGCAGGTACTGGTCTCGGCCAGCGCGCTCGGCGACCGGGTGGAGCTGCGGATCGCCGACCGCGGCCCCGGGGTGCCGGACAGCGCCAAGGACCGCATCTTCGAGCCCTTCCAGCGCTACGGTGACGCTCCGCGCGGTGCCGGCGTGGGCCTCGGACTGGCCGTGGCGCGCGGTTTCGCGGAGGCGATGGGCGGCACGCTCGCCGCCGAGGACACCCCCGGAGGCGGGATGACGATGGTCCTCACGCTCCGGGCCGCGCCCGGCCGGCCGGCCGCCAGGCCCGATCTTCCGGCCCAGGCCACGACATGAGCCGGGCCGCACGGACCACCCTCACCACACACCCGGCGGGCCCGCCCCGCCGGCCGACGACACCACGAGGAGAACGCCAGTGAACCGGGTGCTTGTGGTCGATGACGAGCCGCAGATCGTCCGCGCCCTCGTGATCAACCTGAAGGCGCGCAAATACGAGGTCGACGCCGCCCCCGACGGGGCCACCGCGCTCCGACTCGCGGCCGCCCGCCACCCCGATGTCATCGTCCTCGACCTCGGTCTGCCCGATATGGACGGCGTCGAGGTGATCAAGGGACTGCGGGGCTGGACGCGGGTGCCGATCCTGGTGCTCTCCGCGCGGCAGACCTCCGACGAGAAGGTGGAGGCGCTGGACGCCGGCGCGGACGACTACGTCACCAAGCCGTTCGGCATGGACGAGCTGCTGGCCCGGCTGCGGGCGGCGGTGCGCAGGGCCGAGCCGACGGGGCCTGCCGACGACGAGGTGATCGTGGAGACGGAAGGTTTCTCCGTGGACCTCGCCGCGAAGAAGGTCCACCGCGGCGGCCGGGACATCCGGCTGACCCCCACCGAGTGGCATCTGCTGGAGGTCCTGGTCCGCAACGCCGGCCGGCTGGTCAGCCAGAAGCAGCTGCTCCAGGAGGTCTGGGGGCCCTCGTACGGCACCGAGACCAACTACCTGCGGGTGTACATGGCCCAGCTCCGCCGCAAGCTGGAGAGCGATCCCTCGCACCCGAAGCACTTCATCACGGAGCCGGGGATGGGGTACCGCTTCGAGCAGTGAGGCGGCGGGACGTGACCGGGCTCCGGGCCCGTGGCGGGGCCCGGCTTTGTGAGGCGGGGACGAAGTCCGTGTGCGGACCGTGATCTGCGGACCTGGCCACCGGTACGCTGGGGTTATGAGTGCTGGGACCCGTTCCGAGAAGCCGGCCGGTCGATTCCGCCGGCTGCTCGACAGGCTGTCCTCCTCCGAGGAGGAGCTGCAGTCCGCCGAGCTGCAACAGGATGCGCAGGACGCGGGGTGCACCCGTATCTGCGACTGTGACGACCGGCAGATAGTGAAGGTCACCGGCACCCTGCGGCATGTGACGCTGCGGCCGCGCGCCGGTGTGCCCGCGCTCGAGGCGGAGCTCTTCGACGGCTCCGCGGCGCTCGATGTGGTGTGGCTCGGACGCCGCTCCATCGTCGGGATCGAGCCGGGCCGTAAGCTCATCGCCTCGGGCCGGGTCTCCCTGAGCCACGGACGCCGGGTGCTCTTCAATCCGAAGTACGAACTCCGACCGCTCGGACAGGAGTAGCCGGTGACGTCTCACGACCGACCGACCACTGACGCGGAGGGCGGCCCCGACGCCTCCGCAGGCCCCTCGCCCGATCCGGGCGACCGAACAGACGCCGACAACAGGCAGGTGACCGAGGCGGCGCTGTTCGAGGCGTTCGGCGGCGTACGCGGCATGGTGGAGACCGTGGTCCCCGGCCTGCTGTTCGTCACGATCTTCACCATCAACAAGGATCTGCACGTCTCGGCGATCGCCGCGCTGGCCGTCTCGCTGGTGCTGGCGGCGGTGCGCCTGGTCCGCAGGGACACCGTCAAGCACGCCTTCAGCGGCGTCTTCGGGGTGGCCTTCGGCGTGGTCTTCGCGATGATGACGGGCAACGCCAAGGACTTCTACCTGCCGGGGATGCTCTACACCCTCGGACTGGCCCTCGCGTACATGATCACCACGCTCGCGGGCGTCCCGCTCATCGGGCTGATCCTGGGGCCGGTGTTCAAGGAGAACCTTTCCTGGCGCACCCGCAATCCCGGACGAAAGAAGGCGTACGCCAAGGCCAGCTGGGCCTGGGGGCTGATCCTCTTCGCCAAGTGCGCGATCCTCTTCCCGCTGTACTGGTGGGCCGACACCACCCAGCTGGGCTGGATCCTGATCGCGCTGAAGATCCCGCCCTTCCTGCTCGCCGTCTACCTCACCTGGGTCTTCCTGGCGAAGGCGCCGCCGCCGATCGACGTCTTCGCGGAGATGGAGGCCAAGGAGCAGGCCGAGAAGGAGGCGGAGGAGCGGCGCCGCGGCGAGCGCGCGGTGCTCGACGGGGTCGCCGACGACCTCTACCAGGGGATGGCGTCCGAGGTCGCGGCCCAAGCGCCGACGGAGGCCGCCGACGAGCGGCCGCGGCGGGCCCGCCACCGCCGCTGACGGCACGCGCGGCCGGCGCCGCACAGGCCTGCGCCCGGGGCCCGGGAACCGCTCGGTTCCCGGGCCCCGGGCGTCTCCCCAGCAGGTGGTGCGTGCCCCGAGGGACGGCCGCCGGGGCACGCACCGGGTGCACCACCGGCCGGCGCTACGCGTCCTCGCGCCGCACCGACAGCAGATCCTCCAACTGCTCCTCGCGCGACTGGGCCGCGACGAACAGCAGCTCGTCGCCGGCCTCCAGCGCGTCCTCCTTGTTGGGCGTGAGCACCCGCGTCCCGCGGATGATCGTCACCAGGGAGGTGTCCTCGGGCCACTCCACATCGCCGACCCGGGTGCCCGCCAGCGCGGCCTCCGGGGGCAGCGTCAGCTCGACGAGGTTGGCGTCACCGTGGCTGAAGCGCAGCAGCCGGACGAGATCGCCGACGCTCACCGCCTCCTCGACCAGGGCCGACATCAGACGCGGCGTGGAGACCGCGACGTCGACGCCCCAGGACTCGTTGAACAGCCACTCGTTCTTCGGGTTGTTGACCCGGGCGACCACCCGCGGCACGCCGTACTCGGTCTTGGCGAGCAGCGACACGACGAGGTTCACCTTGTCGTCGCCGGTCGCCGCGATGACGACGTTGCAGCGCTGCAGCGCCGCCTCGTCCAGCGAGGTGATCTCGCAGGCGTCGGCCAGCAGCCACTCCGCCAGCGGCACCCGCTCGACCGAGATGGCGGTCGGTGCCTTGTCGATGAGCAGGATCTCGTGCCCGTTCTCCAGGAGCTCGCCCGCGATGGAACGGCCCACCGCGCCCGCGCCTGCGATCGCGACCCTCATGCGTGCGCCTCCTCAGGACCCGTGGCGAATGCCGCCTCCACCTTCTCGACCTCGTCGGTGCGCATCATGACGTGCACCAGATCGCCTTCCTGCAGCACGGTCTGCGAGGTCGGCAGAATCGCCTCGCCCAGCCGGGTGAGGAAGGCGACGCGGACGCCGGTCTCCTCCTGGAGGGTGCTGATCTTGTGGCCGACCCAGGAGGGGGAGGTGTGCACCTCCGCGAGCTGGACACCGCCGCTCGGGTCCCGCCACAGCGGTTCGGCGCCCGAGGGCAGCAGCCTCCGCAGCATCTGGTCGGCCGTCCAGCGGACGGTGGCGACGGTCGGGATGCCCAGGCGCTGGTAGACCTCGGCGCGGCGCGGGTCGTAGATACGGGCCGCGACATTCTCGACGCCGAACATCTCACGGGCCACCCGGGCGGCGATGATGTTGGAGTTGTCACCGCTGGAGACGGCCGCGAACGCGCCTGCCTCCTCGATGCCGGCCTCGCGCAGGGTGTCCTGGTCGAAGCCGACGCCGGTCACCCGGCGGCCGCCGAAGGACGACCCCAGGCGACGGAACGCCGTCGGGTCCTGGTCCACCACGGCGATGGTGTGACCCTGGCTCTCCAGGGTCTGCGCAAGCGCGGAGCCCACGCGCCCGCACCCCATGATGACGATGTGCATGCTGATTACCCCGTGCCCTGTACTAGCGCGCTGACCTGCACAAACACCCTGCTCACTACTTTCTTCTCCCAGTACCGGCGACACGGAGCCACGGCTCGCGAAGGACTGGTGCGGCAGCGGGGGCGCTGGGCGCACCGTGGTCCGGTACAACCGTAGCCGTAATGGCGCTCCTGGTAGGGGGCGCGGTGGGCCGTGGTCGGATGCGGATCCGCGCCGTCCGCGCGACGCCGCTCGCGCCGGGCTGCGCCGCGTGGCGCGCGTAAGGCACGCTACGAGGTGTGCCCAACCTGCCTCTCCAGCCCCAACAGGGCCACTGCACCCCGCACATGGTGGTCTGCGGCGACGATGCGCTGGCGCATCGGCTCGCCGCCGAACTCCGGGACGTCTACGGCGAACGGGTGACGCTCGTCGTGCCCACCGCCCGGGAGTCGCACCGGCCCCGCATCCCGCCGCCGGCCCGTGCCCTGGACCGCGCGACCGCGCTGCTGGGCCGGATGTCGGCGGCGATGACGCGTACGACACCGCTGCCGCCCGAGGGCCTTGACGACGGCGCGGAGGCGCAGGAGGAGGCCGTACGGCTCCTGGAGGCGGCCCAGCCGGACGATGCGGCGCTGGCCGCGGCCGGTGTCGCCGAGGCGGACGCCCTGGCGCTGGTCTACGACGATGATGAGCTCAACATCCACGCCGCGCTGCGGGCCCGCCGGCTCAACCCGCGGCTGCGGCTGGTCATCCGGCTCTACAACCGCAAACTCGGCCAGCATCTGGAGGAGTTGCTGGACCAGGCGGCGGCGGTCGCCGCCCTGGGCTCCGACGAGGCCGGGGAAGCGGAGGCCGTCGATGCCTCCACGACCGTGCTGTCCGACGCCGACACCGTGGCCCCCGCGCTCGCGGCCGCCGCGGTCGCCGGTACCAGCAAGGTCATCGAGGCGGACGGGCTGCTGCTGCGCGCCGTGGAGCGTACGCCGGTGCCGCCGGGCCGGCCCGGCAATCCGGGGCTGTGCACCCTGGCACTGCTCTCCGCCTCCGCCAACGACCCCGAGGAGGCACCGAGTTCGGCGGCAGGACACGAGGGCCCCGTACTTCTGCCGGACGACGCCGCGGCCTCGGCCGCCGTCGGCTGCGGAACCGTCGTCCTGGAGACCGTCTCCTATACGGGGCGGCCGGTGCGGCCCCGCGGACTGCGCGGCCGGGGTGCGCCGCTCGCCTCGCTCTTCTCCCGGCGGCTGCGCTGGTCGCTGGCCGCGGTCGTCGGGGCGGTGCTGGCGCTGGCCGTCGCCGGCTGGCTGACCACCGGTGAGGACCCGGTGCACGCCGCCTATCTCTCGCTGCTGGACCTCTTCGCGATCAACGACCCGGCGACTCACGATCCGACGCCCCGCAAGGTGCTGCAGCTGCTGTCCGGGCTGACCGGACTGTTGCTGCTGCCGGTGCTGGTCGCGGCGGCGTTGGAGGGGCTCGGCACCTTCCGCAGCGCCTCGGCACTGCGCCGCCCGCCACGGGGCCTGTCGGGGCATGTGGTGTTGCTCGGCCTCGGCAAGGTCGGCACCCGGGTGCTGGCACGGCTGCACGAGATGGGCATCCCCGTGGTGTGCATCGAAGGGGACCCGGAGGCGCGGGGCATCGCGCTGGCCCGCCGGCTGCGGGTGCCGACCGTGCTGGGTGATGTCACACAAGAAGGCGTCCTGGAAGCCGCGATGATCGAGCGTGCGGCCACTCTGCTCGCCCTGACCAGCGAGGACACCACCAACCTGGAGGCCGCCCTCTACGCCCGCTCGGTCAAGCCGCGGCTGCGGGTGACCCTGCGGCTGTTCGACGACCGGTTCGCCACCGCCGTCTACCGCACCCTGCGCGCCGCGCATCCGAGGGCGCTGACCCGCAGCCGGAGCGTCACCTACCTGGCCGCGCCCGCCTTCGCCGGCGCGATGATGGGCCGCCAGATCCTCGGCGCCATCCCCGTCGAGCGCCGGGTACTGCTGGTCGCCCGGGTCGAGGTACGCGGCCATGAGGCGCTGGAGGGCCGTACCGTCGCCGAGGTGCTGCGGCCGGGGCGGCTGCGGGTGCTTGCGGTCGACACCTCCGCTCCCGACGACCCGGAGACGGACGACGCTGCCGCCACGCCACCGCCCGACGCGGAGCGCGAGCCGGCACATCTGGTGCACGAGCTCGGTGACAGCTATGTCCTGCGGCCACAGGACCGGGTGCTGCTGGTCGCCACCCGGCAGGGGCTGGGCGATCTGCACGTCCGGCGCCACCGGGTGGCGGGCACGGGGGCGGTGGCCGCGGAGACCGGGGCCACGGGGGCCGGGGCTGCCCGCCAGGGGTGACTTATCTGTCACACTCCGTGACGGATGGCGTCAGTTCATGACAGCCCCCGCCCCTCCTCGTGACAGACCGCGTCATTCCCGTGACGGACGGCGTCAACTCCATGACGGATCGCCCCACCCCGTGATGAACGCCACGGATGCGGCCTACCCGGGCCGCCCCGTGCGCGTGACGTGCGAATTCTGTGGAGGTGAACGGCTGCGATGCGCCCCTCAGCAGGGCGGACGCGCCCCACTCGCCGCGGCGCGGGCTCCGCCGATGCCACCCGATCCGGTAGCGGGTGGGCGCAGACCTTGACGAAGGCTTAGCATCCTCTGCGTGTCCAAACTGACCGACGTGCCCAAACGGATCTTGATCGGGCGCGCACTGCGCAGCGACAAGCTCGGGGAGACCCTGCTTCCCAAGCGCATCGCACTCCCCGTCTTCGCCTCCGACCCGCTCTCCTCCGTGGCCTATGCGCCGGGCGAGGTGCTGCTCGTCCTGTCCATCGCGGGTGTGTCGGCGTACAACTTCAGTCCCTGGATCGCGGTCGCGGTCGTGGTGCTGATGTTCACCGTCGTCGCGTCGTACCGGCAGAACGTGCACGCCTACCCGAGCGGCGGCGGTGACTACGAGGTCGCCAACACCAACCTCGGCCCCAAGGCCGGTCTCACCGTCGCCAGCGCACTGCTCGTCGACTATGTGCTGACCGTCGCGGTCTCCATCTCCTCCGGAGTGGAGAACCTGGGCTCCGCGATCCCGTTCGTCGTCCAGCACAAGACCCTGTGCGCGGTCGCCATCATCGTGCTGCTCACGCTGATGAACCTGCGCGGCGTCAAGGAATCGGGCAAGCTCTTCGCGATCCCGACGTATGTCTTCGTGGCCGGCGTCTTCATCATGATCATCTGGGGTGTGATCCGCGGCGTCGTCCTGGGCGACACCATGAAGGCCCCCACCGCCGACTTCACCATCCACGCGGAACAGGGCGGCCTGGCCGGCTTCGCCCTGGTCTTCCTCATGCTGCGGGCCTTCTCCTCCGGCTGCGCCGCGCTCACCGGCGTCGAGGCGATCTCCAACGGCGTCCCGGCCTTCCGCAAGCCGAAGTCCAAGAACGCCGCGACCACCCTGGCCCTCATGGGCGGCCTGGCCGTCACCATGTTCTGCGGCATCATCGGCCTGGCCATGGCCACCCACGTCCGGATGGCCGAGACCCCCGCCAAGGACCTGTTCCAGAACGGCAAGCCGATCGGCGCCGGCTACACCCAGGACCCGGTCATCTCCCAGGTCGCCTCCGCCGTCTTCGGCAACGGCTCCTTCCTCTTCATCATCCTGGCCGCCGCCACCGCACTGGTCCTCTTCCTCGCGGCCAACACGGCCTACAACGGCTTCCCGCTGCTCGGCTCGATCCTCGCCCAGGACCGCTATCTGCCGCGCCAGCTGCACACCCGCGGCGACCGCCTGGCGTTCTCCAACGGCATCGTCCTGCTGGCCGGCGCCGCCGCGATCCTCGTCTACCTCTACGGCGCGGACTCCACCCGCCTCATCCAGCTCTACATCGTCGGCGTCTTCGTCTCCTTCACGCTCAGCCAGACCGGCATGGTCCGTCACTGGAACCGCCATCTGCGCGGCGAGACCGACCCGGCCAAGCGCCGCCGGATGCACCGCTCCCGCGCCATCAACGCCTTCGGTGCCTTCTTCACGGGCCTGGTCCTGGTCGTCGTCCTCCTGACGAAGTTCACCCACGGCGCGTGGGTGGCGCTGCTCGGCATGGTCATCTTCTTTGTGACGATGTCCGCGATCCGCCGCCACTACGACCGGGTCGCCGACGAGATCGCCGCCGAGGACGCCCCCGACGACGACGTGGTCCGCCCCTCCCGGGTGCACTCCCTCGTCCTGGTCTCCAAGGTGCACAAGCCCACCCTGCGCGCCCTGAACTACGCCAAGCTGATGCGCTCCGACAGCCTCGAAGCGGTCAGCGTGGACGTCGACCAGGCCGACACCAAGGCCCTGCGGGAGGAGTGGGAGCGCCGCGGCATCGAGGTGCCCCTGAAGGTCCTGGCCTCCCCGTACCGCGAGATCACCCGGCCGATCATCGACTACGTCAAGTCGCTGCGCCGGGAGAGCCCGCGCGACGCCGTCTCCGTCTACATCCCCGAATACGTCGTCGGCCACTGGTACGAGCACCTCCTCCACAACCAGTCCGCACTCCGCCTCAAGGGCCGCCTCCTCTTCACCCCCGGCGTCATGGTCACCTCCGTGCCCTGGCAACTGGACTCCTCCGAGGCCGCCAAGCTGCGCGCCCGCAAGCGCGCGGAGTGGAACGCCCCGGGTGCGGTTCGCCGCGGCCCGGTCGCCCAGCCGAAGAAGGAAAAGACGCCCACCAAGAAGTAGAAGCGCCGCCGCCCCGACAGGACACCGGGGCGGCGCGCTACGGCAGCGGCACCAGGGAGCGCTACGACAGCGGCCCGCCACGACGGGGAGCGGTGGCCCGCAGCCCGGACGAGGCGCGGGATCCAGATCCAGTAGTGGGCCGGCGGGCCGCATGTCCCGACGAGGTGCGCGATGCAGCGGCGGGCCGGGCCGCATTCCCCGACGAGGATGCGATCCGCAGGACGGCCCGACCCCGGCGCAGCACGGGGCCGGGGCATGACACGGTGGGACGTAGACTTGACGGTCGGCATCCCGCCGTACCTCCGGCCGTAACGGCCGTACCGCGCGCCCCGTACCGTCCCCGTCTCGCCCCGCACCACCCACCACAGGAGCCCTCCCGCCATGCAGGCAGAACCGAAGAATTCGCTGGTCGGCGAGGAGTACGAGGTCGAGGTCGGCCCGGTCGCACACGGCGGCCACTGCATCGCCCGCACCGACGAGGGCCAGGTCCTCTTCGTACGGCACGCCCTGCCCGGAGAGCGGGTGATCGCCCGCGTCACCGACGGCGAGGAAGGCGCGCGCTTCCTGCGCACCGACGCGGTGGAGATCCTCACCCCCTCCAAGGACCGGGTCGAGGCCCCCTGCCCCTTCTCCGGCCCCGGCAAGTGCGGCGGCTGCGACTGGCAGCACGCCGCCCCCGGCGCCCAGCGCCGCCTCAAGGCTTCGGTCATCGCCGAACAGCTGGAACGACTGGCCGGGCTGTCGCCGGACGACGCCCACTGGGACGGCACGGTCGAGCCCGCCCCGGGCGACAAGGTCGCCAAGGGCGAGGTCCCCGCCTGGCGCACCCGCGTCCAGTACGCCGTCGACGCCGAAGGCCACGCGGGCCTGCGCAAGCACCGCTCGCACGACGTCGAGCCGGTCACCCACTGCATGATCGCTGCCCCGGGTGTCTCCGAACTCGGCATCGAGAAGCGCGAGTGGCCCCAGATGGCCACCGTCGAGGCGATCGCCGCCACCGGCTCGAACGACCGCCAGGTGATCCTCACCCCCCGCCCCGGCGGCCGCCTCCCCATCGTCGAACTCGACAAGCCGGTCTCCGTCCTGCGGATCGGCGAGAAGGACGGCGGGGTCCACCGCGTACACGGCCGCCCCTTCGTCCGCGAGCGCGCCGCCGACCGCACCTGGCGGGTCGGCAACGGCGGCTTCTGGCAGGTCCATCCGAAGGCCGCCGACCTCCTCGTCGAGGCCGTCATGCAGGGCCTGATGCCCAAGAAGGGCGATATGGCCCTCGACCTCTACTGCGGCGTGGGCCTCTTCGCGGGCGCCCTCGCCGAACGCGTCGGCGACAAGGGCGCGGTCCTCGGCATCGAATCCGGCAAGCGCGCCGTCGACGACGCACGCCACAACCTCCAGGACCTCGACCGCGTACGGATCGAACACGGCAAGGTCGAGGCGATCCTCCCCCGCACCGGCATCACCGACGTCGACCTCATCGTCCTTGACCCGCCCCGCGCCGGCGCCGGCAAAAAGACCGTCACCCACCTCGCCTCCCTCACCCCCCGCCGCATCGCCTACGTAGCCTGCGACCCGGCAGCCCTCGCCCGCGACCTCAAGTACTTCGCGGAGGCGGGCTATGCGCCGCGGCGGATGCGGGCGTTTGATCTGTTTCCGATGACGCATCACGTGGAGTGCGTTGTGGTGCTGGAGAAGGCAGGAAGGGGCGCCTGACCTGCGGTTTTTCCCGTGCGCAGGATGTGCGGTGTGGGCGTTACGGGCGATATCTCGACGCGGAAATGACGCTCATCCGACGCTCGTTCTGATGGTGCGCCATCGCGTCAGCCGTCTTGCCTCGCGGGTCAGGCGGTCCGACAGCTCACTCGGTGAGGCAGGGGTGCCGCAAAATTACGTGATGCCAACGTGATGCCAAGCGGTCATGCTCAGCAACCTGCGCGGAGCGCCCAGCAGGTTCTTCGTCTCTTGGCGGTGCAGCGCGCATAGTGGGCTGACCCGCTGAAACGGCGCTGGGACGGCTGACTGGCGGAGTGTTGGTCCGCGAATGGTCCGGACCCTCGGCCTCCGCCCGCGCCCGGCTCAGCCCCGGCGCTCGTGCGCGAGCCACCAGGTCTGCCGGGCCGGCGGGGGCGGCACGTGCTGCCGCCAGTGGGTGCCACTGCACGACGCGGCCGCCGACGGGCGACATGGTCGCTGCCCGCGCGGTGTGAGTCTGCTGCGAGTGGACGGTGCGCCCCCGATGTCCGCCGATTCTCGTCGCGTGTCTTCCCGGCTTCCGGCCGGCTGATCGGGAAGCCGGGAATCTCCGCCTCGCCCGAGCGGTCACCTCGGCCGCCTGACCCGCCGCCACAATCCGTCAGCGCACTGCACCCTCGTGTTCCGTCGCCTGACCGGTCCCGTACGGCTGGTTGCGTGGGGAGTCCGAAGCCGTGGATGGGCTTGCGGTTCGGCTGAAGGAGCTGTCGTTCGGAGCCGGGCAGGCCTGACTTACCCCTTGCCCTGGGTCAGGAGGCCGTCCGCCGCGTCGGACGTGCACGAGGTGGTCACCGGCGGTCGCGACACCTACAAGACCGCACGCCGCAAATCAGAGAGCGCCGGCCCGGCCCTACCCGCACGCCCGGGTTCGAGTGGGTAGGGCCGCCACCGACATGATCGCGATGCAGGAGGCGATCACCCCGCTCGGCCGGATGGCCGCACCAAAGGAGGCAGCGGCCGCCCTCTGGCTCTCTTCGGGCGCCGCCTCGTGCGTCACCGGGATCGAGCTGTCGGTCCACGGCGGCCGGCGGCCATGAGGATCGCCGCGGTCGAGGAGCGCACGGCAACCGAGGAGTTCTTGCACGTCCCGCAAAGATCCAACGACGCACCGGCCGCGATCGCGCAGGGCAAGTCGGCCCGGGTCCAGGTCCTCGGCGATGACATGCGCGGTGACCGCCCTGACTTCGGGCTGCGGGAGGCGCACTACGGGGCAGGGCGGCGGGTGGCTCGGTCAACGGATTCTTCACGACCCTGGTCCAGTGGACGTGACGGGCGGGGACGGCCAGACAAGGCGGGCATGCTGCGTTCGGCCTGTGCTGGCCCCATGTTCGGGAGCCGCAGATCGGGACTTGGGCGCCGCCGAGCACAGCAGATGGTGTGCTGTCTCCCAGCAGTCCGCCGTACGGCCACACCGCTCAGCAGCCGTCCCGTGGCGGGCGCGCCGCAAGCCGTGGTTCGGCGTAGCTCCGCGGTCGGTTGGCGGTTCAGAGCAACCCTTGGCGCCGCCGCAGGCGCGGCGACCAACGGACCACCACCCGCAGGGCGGCGAAGCCTGCAGCGGAATGGGAGGACAGCACCAACGCTCAATGCGTCCATCACAGCCCCTCCTCGCAGGCGGCCTACCGCTGCGAGTGTGCTGACCAGGGACAGACCATAGGGATACGCCTGCCTCGTGGGTGCCCCGGTGGCCAGTTGGTCCGGTGACCTAGCGGCCCGGGATAGCTCGTCCCACCGCGGGCATCCCCCCGAGTCGTGCCGCACCCATAGGATCGTGTAGGTTCTTCGAGTTGCCACGGAGCCGACAGGCGCCAGGCAGCCATCCCGCCGCAGCAGCGGCACACCACTACTGCACGGCCCCTCACCGGGACCAATTTCGGCATGCCGAAATTCGACCGTGACGTGAT
>NZ_JBICWS010000044.1:0-21448 GCF_043199875.1 Streptomyces sp. NPDC048516
CGGCACCGGGGTGTGACCAGTAGGGGCCCCCGCAATCCCCGGCTACAGCCCGCCTCACCCGCGGGGGGGCGTGGCCCGGCCGCGCTGCGGGCGTGCCGCGGACCGGCCGGTCCGCGGCACGCCCTCGGCCGTATGGCATATGCCACACGGCCGGGGGGTTTCCCTGCCGTCGAAGGCGCCGGAGGAACCGCCGAAACCCTTGGCATTACTGGGAGGAAGTGTCGCCCAAGCCGTCACCGACAGGAAAAAAGTGCGCGAGTGCGGGGTGTCGACAGAATAATTTTCAACGACCCCCCTTGAGCGGGCCATCCTCGGCTGGTTACCGTGTTCTGACAACACGATCTATCGCCGGAGGGCAGTCATGACGGAAATTCTTTCGCCTGTGGGTGTCCGTGAGGCCACCACGGCCGCGGAGAGCGTGGTCGCGCACCCCGCGTGGCCCGTGCTCAAGGACGCGGTCGAGACCATCCGTCCCTGGCAGGCCAAGGATGGCTCCATAGACCTGGAGGCGGCGGGCGCGCCCACCGCAGAGGCCGTCCGCGCGGAGGTCGACAAGATGGCCGCGGCCGTCGGGGAGCTCGCCCCGCTGCTGCCGCACAACGCCGCCTACCACCAGGCCCTCGTCGCCGACCTGCGCCGCTGGGCCGACGGCGGCTTCGGGGTGCCGGACTTCCTGGACTCCCTCCTCGCCTTCCAGCCCGCCCAGCAGCGCGCCGACGGCCTCCAGCACCTCGTGCTGTTCCCCATGTACACCCAGAACGGCAACCCGGACCGCAACTTCGAGGCCGTCGTCCTGCGCATGGTCTGGCCGGACTGGCTCGCCGAGCTGGAGCGCACCCGCTACGACAACGCCCTCTTCTGCGGCATCGCCTTCGAGGACTTCACGGCCGGCTACGACACCAACTCCGCGGTGCTCTTCCCGGAGACCATCGCCGTGCGCGAGGCCCCCGAGCGGTTCAGCTGGGGCGGCATCTTCTGCGACCGCGAGGCGGCCCGCTTCCGCCGGGTCAGCGAGGCCGCCATCGAGACGCTGGGCGTCGAACTCCCCGCGGACATCCGCGAGATGCTTGCCGACCAGGAGCGCTGCCAGGAGGCGTTCGTCCTGTGGGACATGGTGCACGACCGCACCCACAGCCACGGTGACCTGCCGTTCGACCCGTTCATGATCAAGCAGCGCCAGCCGTTCTGGATGTACGGCCTGGAGGAGCTGCGCTGCGACCTCACCGCCTTCAAGGAGGCCGTGAAGCTGGAGGCCGAGGGGTACTCCCAGGCCCGCGACGTGCAGTTCGCAGTGATCTTCGACCGGATGTTCCGGTTCCCCGTCACCGGCGACCGGGTCCGCAACTACGACGGCCTCGGTGGCCAGCTGCTCTTCGCGTACCTGCACAAGCACGACGTCGTACGCTGGACGGACAACACACTGCACATCGACTGGGAGCGGGCGCCCAAGGTCACCAACCAGCTGTGCGGCGAGATCGAAAAGCTCTACCGCGACGGCATCGACCGGCCCAAGCTGGTCCACTGGTTCGCCGCGTACGACCTCGTCTCGACCTACCTCGCACCGCACCCGGGCTCGGTCTGGGCCAAGGGACCCGACGCCCTCGACCTCGACCAGCCGCCGCGCAAACTCGTGGACGACGTGCTCCCCGACGAGTTCCCGCTGAGCATGTTCTACGAGGCGCTCGCCAAGAAGCTGCGCACTGTGATCGCATCCACCAAGGGCATCACGGCCCACAGCGATGAATTGGCGGCGGCATGACGAACGACCGGAACACCCGGCCGAAGGCCGTCCAGGAGCAGGACGAGGAGGCGACGGAGATGGTTACTTCGACGGGCGGCCAGGGGCCGCTGGAGGGTGCGGTCATCGCGGTGGCGGGAGCGGCCGGGCCGGCCGGCCGCGCGACCCTGCTGCGACTGGCCGAAGCGGGTGCGGTGGTGGTCGGCTCGGACTCGCACGCCGAGCGGCTGGCGGAGGCCGTGGACGCGGCCCGCTACGCCCATGGCGGCGCCACGGTGATAGGGGACACCGTCGACCTCCTCGACATCGACCAGACCCGCGAATGGGCGGCTCGTACGGAGAAGGAATTCGGCCGGATCGACGGCCTGGTGCACCTCGTTGGCGGCTGGCGCGGCTCCTCCACCTTCGCGGAGACCGACCTGGCCGACTGGGACATGCTGCACAAGCTGCTGGTCCGTACCGTCCAGCACACCTCGCTCGCCTTCCACGAAGCCCTCGAACGCAGCGGCAACGGCCGCTTCCTCCTC
This sequence comes from Streptomyces sp. NPDC048516, assembly GCF_043199875.1. Taxonomy (NCBI): domain Bacteria; kingdom Bacillati; phylum Actinomycetota; class Actinomycetes; order Kitasatosporales; family Streptomycetaceae; genus Streptomyces; species Streptomyces sp. NPDC048516. The sequence goes on from NZ_JBICWS010000044.1 coordinate 2,266, forward strand.
ACCAGCGCGGCCGGTGCCGGCAAGCCCACCGGGGGCAACGCCGCCTACGCCGCCTCCAAGGCCGCCGCCGAGGCCTGGACGCTCGCCATGGCGGACGGTTTCCGCAAGTCGGGGGGTGAGCAGGGACCGCGCGCCGCGGCTGCGATCCTGATCGTGAAGGCGCTCGTCAACGACCAGATGCGCGCCGAGCGACCGAACGCCAAGTTCGCGGGCTTCACGGATGTCACGGAGCTGGCCGAGGCCATCGCCGGGGTCTGGAGCCGGCCCGCCCAGGAAGTGAATGGACAGCGTCTGTGGCTGACCCCCGAGCCGTGACCGGAGCGAAGACCGACGCCCGGCGGCATCACGACCCCGAGATACGCGGCTTCGCCAGCGACAACTACGCCGGCGCGCACCCCGAGGTGCTGGCCGCGCTCGCCCTTGCCAACGGCGGCCATCAGGTCGCCTACGGCGAGGACGAGTACACCGAGCACCTGCAGCGGGTCTTCCGCAGCCACTTCGGGCAGCGCGCCGAGGCGTTCCCGGTGTTCAACGGCACCGGCGCCAATGTCGTCGCCCTGCAGGCCGTGACCGACCGCTGGGGGGCGGTGATCGCCGCCCAGTCCGCACACATCCATGTCGACGAGTGCGGCGCACCCGAGCGGATCGGCGGGCTCAAGCTGCTGACCGTGCCCACCGAGGACGGCAAGCTCACCCCCGAGCTGATCGACCGCGAGGCGTACGGCTGGGACGACGAGCACCGCGCCATGCCGCAGGTCGTCTCGATCACCCAGAGCACGGAGCTCGGCACGGTCTACACGCCCGACGAGATCCGGGCGATCTGTGAACACGCGCACGAGCGCAACATGGTGGTGCACCTCGACGGCTCGCGGATCGCCAATGCCGCGGCGACGCTCGATGTCCCGATGCGGGCCTTCACCAACGCCGTGGGCGTCGACATCCTCTCCTTCGGCGGCACGAAGAACGGCGCCGTCTTCGGTGAGGCCGTGGTCGTGCTCAACCCCGACCGGGTGCGCGCCATGAAGCATCTGCGCAAGCTGTCCATGCAGCTGGCCTCCAAGATGCGCTTCGTCTCCGTCCAGCTGGAGGCGCTGCTCGCCAAGGACCTGTGGCTGCGCAACGCCCGGCACGCCAACACCATGGCGCAGCGACTGGCGGCCGGGGCGCGGGGGATCGACGGGGTGGAGATCCTTTACCCCGTGCAGTCCAACGGCGTGTTCGCCCGGCTGCCGCACGATGTGAGCGAGCGGCTGCAGAAGCGCTACCGCTTCTACTTCTGGGACGAGTCGGCGGGCGTGGTGCGCTGGATGTGTGCGTTCGACACCGCCGAGGAGGACGTGGACGGCTTCCTCGCCGCACTCCGCGAGGAGATGGGCCGCTAGTCCCGGCGCCGTCTCATCTGAATAGCTATGCGTCCGGCTGAAAAGTCATTGACTCTCGGCCGGACGCATCGCTACGTTCCCCGGGTATGGAGCTGATCCAGAACACCCCGGAAATCTCTGCCTACTTGGCGGCCGACGCCGTCATCGACCACGACCATCCGCAGGTCCGGGCCACTTCCGCGGCTCTCGCCGCCGAAGCCCCCGATGCATACACGTACGCCAAGGGTGCCTTCGAGTTCGTCCGCGACACCATCGGGCACAGCGCGGACTCCGGCGACCCGCGCGTCACCTGGCGCGCCTCTGACGTGCTCGCGCAGCGCACCGGCATCTGCTACGCCAAGGCGCATGCGCTGGTGGCCCTGCTGCGTGCGGAGGGCATTCCCGCCGGGCTGTGCTACCAGAAGCTCGACACCGTCCACGGCCTGATCGCCGTCCGGCTGCCCGGCGAGCGCCGCTGGGCGCGACAGGATCCGCGGGGCAACAAGCCGGGTGTCGACGCACAGTTCCGTCTGGACCGTGAGCAGCTGGCCTTCCCCGTGCGGCCTGAGTACAATGAAGTGGACTACCCGGTGCTATTTGCTGAACCGCACCCGGCCGTGCTGCAATGCCTCCAGGAGGCCGTCGACCGGCCTCACCTCTGGCAGATGCTCCCCACCGATCTCTGAGGAACGGCCCCGATGCCCAGCTCTTCGCACGTCTCCGGCACGACCTGTCGCCTGCATGTTTCCGACGAGGTGCGGGACCTGGCGCCCGGTTTCGGCTACCTCGCCGTCGAAGCCCACGGGCTGACCAACGGGCCCAGTGACGAGGCCGGCGCGGTGCTCCTGGACGAGGCCGCCCGCCGCCTCGCCCGGCGGCTGGACGGGCGCGCCCCGCAGGACGATCCGCACCTCGCCGCCTGGCGCGCCGCGTACACCGCCTTCGGCAGCAAGCCGTCGCGCACCCGCAATTCCGCCGAGGCACTGGCCAGGCGGGCGCTCGCGGACGGTGGTCTGCCCCGCATCAACCGCCTCGTCGACCTCTACAACGCCCTCAGCGTCGCCCATCTCCTCCCCGTGGGCGGCGAGGACCTGGACCGCATCCAGGGCGGTATGCGGCTCGTGCGGGCCACCGGCGACGAGCCCTTCATGACCGCGGCCGGCGGCGCCGAGACCGTCGAGCACCCCGATGCGGGCGAGGTGGTCTGGTGTGACGACGAGGGCGTCACCTGCCGCCGCTGGAACTGGCGGCAGGGGGTACGCACCCGCCTGACCGAGGACTCGGTCAGCGCCCTCTTCCTGCTGGAGCGGATGGCTCCCATGCCCCTCGACGCACTGACCGCCGCGGGCGCCGAGCTGGCCGAGACGCTGCAGCAGGCCTGCCCCGGCGCCCGCATCGAGATCGGCGACATCTGGACCCCGTGAAAGAGTCCCCCGGACGGGCTGCCCCGGGCGCGCCGCGGCGACGGTGCGCTCCGGCCGCCGGATCCGCTATCCGGCCCTCCCGGGGGCGGCGGGCGCCGTCCCGCCGAGGTGGGCCGGCATCCACCAGGTGTCCTCGGCGTCCTTGGGGCGTACGGGGTAGGCCCGCTGCGCCGCCTCCAGCAGGTCCTGCACCCGGGCCCGCAGCCGGTCGGTGATCTTCTCGGCCTGCTCGGCCGGATCGGCCTCCATCGGCTCGCCCACCCGGATCGTTATCGGCAGGTGGTTCCGGCCCAGATCGCGCTTGTGGCCCTTGGTCCACAGCCGCTGGGTGCCCCACAGCGCCACCGGCAGCAGCGGCACCCCGGCCTCCTGGGCCAGCCGTACCGCACCCGACTTGAAGGTCTTCAGGGTGAAGGACTCGGAGATCGTCGCCTCGGGGAAGACCCCGATGATCTCGCCCGAACGCAGGGCGGCCAGCGCGTGCTTGTAGGCGTGCATCCCCTGCGCACGGTCCACGGGGATGTGCTTCATCGCGCGCATCAACGGCCCGGACACCTTGTGCCGGAACACCGACTCCTTCGCCATGAAGCGCACCAGCCGCTTGGCGGGACGTGCCGTCAGTCCGGCGAAGACGAAGTCCAGGTACCCGATGTGATTGCTCACCAGAACCGCCCCGCCGCGGCGCGGAATGTGGTCCGTCCCGGCGATGTCGAATTTCAGATCGAGCGCCTTGAAGAGGGTGCGGGCGGCGCCGATCACCGGCGGATAGACGAGCTCTGCCATTGTCCGGAGGACCCCTTTTCCACGCCTGGGGAGGGTTCTCCCGGCGGAAGCCTACGCAGTCGTAACTGCGACTTTCGGGTGATCGTGCCCGATGTCGGCCGTGGCGGCCAGCGCGCCGGCCGCCAGGACCGGGAGATTCTTGTCACGTGGAGACCCGCTCAGCCGGCCGCTCTCCGCAGCAGAAGATACCCCCCGCGCCCCGGGTGGCGGCCGAAGACGGCGTGGAGAGGCGTGGAGAAGGGCTGCCGCGAGGGCACAGCCGGTGGCCGCGCGCCCCGGCAGCCGCGGCCCCCGCCGGGGAATCTTTGCGGTCCCGTGAACGCTGCACCCTTGGACGACTGGACTCATGGTGTGCATCGCGGTGCTCGCGGCGGCGAGCGCGTTCGGCATGTGGCACCGACGCCGTAAGGGGAGGCCGAATGGTGCACAAGCAGGACGACGGGGGGCGGCTAGGGGCCGCCGAGATCGGCGCGGAGCTGGGGGAGCGGGCCACCCTGCTGCAGTTCTCCAGCGCCTTCTGCCAGCCCTGCCGGGCCACCCGGCGCACCCTGGCCGAGGTCGCCGGCATGGTCGAGGGGGTGGCCCATGTCGAGATCGACGCGGAGGACCATCTGGACCTCGTACGCCACCTGGAGGTGCTGCGCACTCCCACGGTGCTGGTGCTCGACGCGGACGGCGCGGTCGTGCGCCGCGCCTGCGGGCAGCCCCGGAAGGCGGATGTCATCGCGGCGCTGGGCGCGGCGGTCCGTGATTGATCTCCCAGATGGCGGGCGCCCCTTGACGCTGTGGGTCACACATCGTCACTCTGACGTGATGCGGCCAGGAACCCTTCTGTACGGACGCGCCCACGTCGATCTTCTGCGGACCGCCAGCGCCCGCTGTCCAGGCGTGTGAGCGGATACGACACCATCGCCGCCGACCGCTGCACAGCCGTCGGCGGCTCTTCCCGGGCTCGTACACCACAGCAGAAGGACAATTCCATGACGGCCTCGCCCGGCCTCGGCACGCCACGCACCGCCTCCCCCGAGCTGCTGCGCTCGGTCTTCCGGCAGCACGCCGCCGGCGTTGCGGTGATCACCGCGCACGGCTCCCGCCCCGTCGGCTTCACCGCCACGTCCCTCACCTCCGTCGCCGCCGACCCGCCGCTGCTCTCGTTCGGCATCGGCACCGGTGCCTCCAGCTGGCCGGCCGTCTCCGAGGCCGAACACATCGGCGTCCACATACTCGGCGAGCACCAGCAGGAACTGGCCGCCACCTTCGCGCGCAGCGGCGCCGACCGCTTCGGTCCCGCCACGTCCTGGCGCGCGGGCCCCGAGGGGGTGCCCCTCCTGGACGGCGTACTGGCCTGGCTGGTGTGCCAGGTCGTGGCGCGGGTGCCGGCCGGCGACCACCGCATCGTGCTCGCCCGGCCCGTCGTCGGCGACCCCGCGGGGCCCGGCCGTCCGCTCCTCTACCACCAGGGCCGCTTCAACGCGCTGCGGGACTGACGGGTTCCCGTTCTGCTTGGTCGTTCCCCGGTGAGGGCCGTTGGCAAGGTCACATTTCGGTGGCCTTGCTTCGGGGCAGGAGAGTCGATGTACTGGCGAGTAATATGGCGGTCGGCGTGGGGAACCGCAACCGACCGGGAGCCGCCCCGACAGGCGCCTATGCTGCCAGCACAAGGCAGTTCTGAAGAGACGAAGCAGGTAGGAGAGCCGGCGTGAGCCTGAGGATCGTTGTCTGTGTGAAGTACGTGCCCGACGCCACCGGCGACCGGCACTTCGCCGAGGACCTGACCGTCGACCGTGACGATGTGGACGGTCTGCTCTCGGAGCTCGACGAGTACGCCGTCGAGCAGGCCCTGCAGATCAAGGAAGCCGCCGACGACGCCGAGATCACGGTTCTCACCGTCGGCCCCGAGGACGCCAACGACGCGCTGCGCAAGGCGCTGTCGATGGGCGCCGACAAGGCCGTCCACGTCGAGGACGACGACCTGCACGGCACCGACGCGCTCGGCACCTCGCTGGTGCTGGCCAAGGCCATCGAGAAGACCGGTTACGACCTGGTCGTCTGCGGTATGGCCTCCACCGACGGCACGATGGGTGTGCTGCCCGCGCTGCTCGCCGAGCGTCTGAACGTTCCTCAGGTCACCCAGCTCTCCGAGGTGTCCGTCGACGGTGGCAAGGTCACCGGCCGCCGCGACGGCGACACCGCCACCGAGCAGCTGGAGGCCGCGCTGCCGGCCGTCGTGTCCGTCACCGACCAGTCGGGCGAGGCGCGTTACCCCTCCTTCAAGGGCATCATGGCCGCCAAGAAGAAGCCGGTGGAGTCCCTGGACCTGGAGGACCTGGAGATCGAGGCGGACGAGGTCGGCCTCAAGGGCGCCTGGACCAAGGTCGACGGCGCCGCCGAGCGTCCGGCCCGCACCGCGGGCACGATCGTCAAGGACGAGGGCGAGGGCGGCAAGCAGCTCGCCGAGTTCCTCGCGGGCCAGAAGTTCATCTGAGCCGCCGTCCTTTCCACCGCCCTCATTCTTCCCGCAGGAGAGCAATCCCATGGCTGAAGTCCTTGTCTACGTCGACCACGTGGACGGCGCCGTCCGCAAGCCCACCCTCGAACTGCTCACCCTCGCCCGCCGCATCGGCGAGCCGGTAGCCGTGCACCTCGGTGCGAAGGCCGAGGACGCCGCGAAGATCCTCGGTGAGCACGGCGCCGTGAAGGTGCTGGCCGCCGACGCGCCCGAGTTCGCCGAATACCTCGTCGCCCCCAAGGTCGACGCGCTGCAGGCCGCCTACGAGGCGGTCTCCCCGGCGGCCGTGCTGCTGCCGTCCTCCGCGGAGGGCAAGGAGATCGCTGCCCGTCTCGCGCTGCGCATCGGCTCCGGCATCATCACCGACGCCGTCGACGTCGAGGCCGGCGACGAGGGCCCGGTGGCCACGCAGTCCGTCTTCGCGGCCTCGTACACCACCAAGTCCCGCATCACCAAGGGCACCCCGGTCATCACCGTCAAGCCCAACTCCGCCGCCCCGGAGGCCGCCCCGGCCGCCGGCGCCGTCGAGCAGCTCGCGGTGACCGTCGCCGACTCCTCCAAGGGCACCAAGATCGTCTCGCGCACCCCGCGTGAGTCGACCGGCCGCCCGGACCTGACCGAGGCCGCGATCGTGGTCTCCGGTGGCCGCGGCGTCAACGGCGCCGAGAACTTCCCCGTCATCGAGGCGCTTGCCGACTCGCTCGGTGCGGCCGTCGGCGCCTCGCGTGCCGCGGTGGACGCCGGCTGGTACCCGCACACCAACCAGGTCGGCCAGACCGGTAAGTCGGTCTCGCCGCAGCTGTACATCGCGGCGGGCATCTCCGGTGCGATCCAGCACCGCGCCGGTATGCAGACCTCGAAGACGATCGTCGCCATCAACAAGGACGAAGAGGCACCGATCTTTGAGCTGGTCGACTACGGCGTGGTCGGCGACCTCTTCGACGTCGTCCCGGCCCTCACCGACGAGGTCAAGACCCGCAAGGGCTGACGGCCGTCCCGCCGGAGCCCGGCTCCGGCCCTCGCACGAGGCCCCGTACGCACCGCGCGTACGGGGCCTCGTGCCGCGGCGGCACCCCGGGGCCGGGTGCCGCGCCGTCAGCTGCCGGTGGCCCCGTCGATCCGCTCGCGCAGCAGGTCCGCGTGACCGTTGTGCCGGGCGTACTCCTCGATCATGTGGACGTAGATCCAGCGCAGGTTCAGGGTGCGCCCCGGGCGCGGGGAGAAGGTCTCGTCCAGCCCGTGGTCCGCCACCGCCTTGTCGCAGGCCTCGATCTCGGCACGGAACGCGGCGACATCGCGCTCGGCGCCGGCCGGATCGGCGTCGTGGAAGTCGGCGTCCGGGTTGTCCTCGGCGAAGTAGAGGTCGCCGATCCGCAGGCCCAGGAAGCGCGCCCGGAACCAGGTGCGTTCGACGTCGGCCATGTGGCGTACCAGGCCGAGCAGGGTGAGGGCGGACGGCGGAGCGCTCGCCTCGACGAGCTGGTCGGGTGTCAGGCCCGCGCACTTGACGAGCAGGGTGTCACGGTGGAAGTCGAGCCAGCCCTGCAGCATCTCCCGTTCACCGGCCGCGGTGGGGAGTTCTCTGCGTTCGACGGAGGGTGCGATCCAAGTCATGAGAGGGAGTCTGGCGGTACCACTGCGGACCCGCCACGGAGTTTGCGGGGTCCGTTCGTGCGCCGTGACCTGCGGCGTCCCGGGCGAGGGTGTTGACCTCGGCAAAACGTCCGGTTAACTTCGCTATACGGATTGTTGATTCCGTTGAGTGGAAAATGCTCGATCGTCGGGCGTGCGCACCGGGAGGGTGTCGAATGGGGCAGCAGGAGAGCGCGGCGACGAGCCTCGCGGACACCGTACGCGAGGGAATCGGAGCCGCCCTCGCCCAGGTGGACGCGGATCTGGCCCGGCGCTACCCGGGCGACCCCGGCACCCGGCAGCCGGTCCACACGGTCTACGTCCCCGGCGATGTCGTCACCGCCGGCACCCTGCGCTCCTGGGGTGACCAGGCGCTCGCCGCCCTCGATGAGCACGCCCCGGACGCCGGTGCGCTCGCCGCCGTCCTCGGCATCCCCGACGCGCTCGCCGTGGACGTCCATGACCGGGTACGGGCCAAGCTGACCCGTGAGCCCGTCGAGGACCTGCGCATCGACTTCGAGGACGGCTACGGCCCCCGCCCGGACGCCGAGGAGGACGAGGCCGCGGCCCGTGCCGCCGCCCTGGTGGCCGCCGCCTACCGGGAAGGCACCGCCGCCCCCTGCATGGGTATCCGGATGAAGTGCATGGAGGCCGCCGTCCGCGACCGCGGCATCCGCACCCTCGACATCTTCCTCACCGGCCTCATGGAGGCCGGCGGCCTGCCCGACGGCCTGGTGCTGACCCTCCCGAAGGTGACCTACGCCGAGCAGGTCACCGCGATGGTCCGGCTGCTGGAGGCCTTCGAGGAGGCGCGCGGCCTGGAGCGCGGCCGGATCGGCTTCGAGATCCAGATCGAGACCACCCAGTCGATCCTGGGCAGCGATGGCCGCGCCACCGTCGCCCGCATGATCGAGGCCGCCGAGGGCCGCGCCACCTCCCTGCACTACGGCACCTTCGACTACAGCGCCTCGTGCGGCGTCAGCGCGGCCCACCAGTCCCTCGACCACCCGGTGGCCGACCACGCCAAGGCGGTGATGCAGGTGGCCGCCGCGGGTACCGGCGTCCGCCTCTCCGACGGCTCCACCAACGTCCTGCCGGTCGGCCCGACGGAGCAGGTGCACGCCGCCTGGCGCCTGCACCACGGCCTGGTACGCCGCTCGCTGGCCCGGGGGTACTACCAGGGCTGGGACATGCACCCCGCCCATCTGCCGACCCGCTACGCGGCGGTCTACGCCTTCTACCGCGAAGGCCTGGAGCAGGCCGCGGCCCGGCTCGCGGCGTACGTCGCCAAGGCCGGCGGCGATGTCATGGACGAGCCCGCCACCGCCAAGGCGCTCAGCGGCTATCTGCTGCGCGGTCTGGACTGCGGCGCCGTGGACACCGCCGAGGTCGCCCGGCTGACCGGGCTGACCCGCGCCGACCTGGACGCGCTCGCCGGACGCCCGGCCGCCACGGTCTGAGTGCACGGCCCGTTGTCACGCACAACGGGCCGCAGCCCACCGGGCGGTACAACGCGGCGCGCGGTGCAGGCAGTTGGCCGGTGACCGCCGTGACCGCCGTGACCGCGTGCGGCGCCGAACACCCGCGAGGCCCCCGTACGCCCCACGAGGCCCCCGCCCGACCGGCGGGGGCCTCGTCGTACGTCAGCCCGCAACCGGCGCCAGGTCGTCGAGATGGGCTCGCAGGACCGTCGCGCAGGTCGGTGCGTCCAGGACGTCGGGCCGCAGTACGGCGGTGAAGGCGAGACCGTCCAGGAGGGACGTCAGCCGCTCGGTCTCGGTGTCGAGGGTGAGCCCCGCGCGCAACCCGCCCGCCGTGCCGAGGCGGGTGAGGATGCGGCGGACGAGGGTCCGGGTGGCGGTGGCGGTCTCCCGCGCCAGGTCGTCGATCTCGGGGTGGGTCCGGGCGGCGGTGGAGAAGTCGACGAGGACGGTGACCTCGGCGCGCCGGCTGTCGTCCAGGGGCAGCAACTCGGAGAGCAGCTCCACCGCGCAGCGGCGGATCTCGGGCCCCGGGAGCCCGTCCAGATCGCCCAACTCGTCGATACGGCACTGGAGTCGGTCGCCGACCCGGTCGACCATCGACCGCATCGCGAAGCGCATCAGCTCTTCCTGGCCGGCGAAGTAGTGCCGGACCGAACCGATGTTGAGCCCGGCCTCGTCGGCGACGGTGCGCAGCGAAGTGCGCTGGAGGCCGTCGCGTACGACGACGCGGAAGAGGGCGTCCACAACCTCGCGGCGCCGGGCTTCTCGGTCCACCTGTTTGGGCATGGCTTCTTTGTATCACGGCTGTGATAAATTGTTTTCTATCACACCTGTGATAGAAAGAATGGAGGGATGGCCGTGGAGCGGGTTCTGAACGTTCTTCTCATTCGATTCGGCCTGATCGCGGGCGCCCTGGTGGTGCTGGCCCTGCTGGTCTTCGCCGTGGCGCTCGTCCTCAAGCGCCGGGGGAAGCTCGGTGCGGCGCGCCGGTATGCGGCACCCGCCGCGCAGGCCGTGAGCCGCTGTCTGGACGACCGGGGCGCCGCGCGGCGCCGTGGCGGGGTGTCCCGGGGTGGCGGATCGGTGGCCGGTGCCTTGGTGCGGGCGGCGGCCCGTCACCTGGAGGACGACGGGCGCGGGCGGCAGCGCGAACGGGAGCCGGGACGGGGTGAGGCCCGATGACCGGCCTCGGCCCGACGGCCGGCGACGGCCCGGCGTACGTCGCCCTCGCCCGGGGTGGAGCCGGCGGCGAGGGCGATCAGGGATCCGGCATCCTCGCCCACCTGTTGGCCGATGCCGCGATCAAGGGAGTCATCGTGATCGTCGCGCTGATCGTGCTCGCGCTGGGAATGGTGCTCCTGTGGAAGAAGGCGGGCCGGGCCGGGGAGCCGGACCGCGGCGACCGGTGATCACCCGCCGGAACCTTCCCGGCCCGCCCGCCGTTTCCGCCGGGGCGTCCGGCCCCCTGCCGCCGGGGAGTTCAGCTCTCCGCGGGCGGGATCTCGCCCGAGCCGCGGGCGATCAGGCGGGTGGGGATCTCCCTGCGCTGCGGTGGGTCCTCGATGCCCTCCAGACGCCGGAAGAGCAGGCCGGCGGCCGTCCGGCCCATGCGTGCGGGGTCCTGGGCGACGACCGTGATCGCGGGCCGGACGAGATCGGCCAGCTCGAAGTCGTCGAAGCCCACCAGTGCGACCGGGCGCGGGCGTTCGCCGAGGACGCGTACGGCGGTGACGGTGACCCGGTTGTTGCCCGCGAAGAGGGCGGTGACCGGCTCGGGCGCGTCCAGCATCGCGGTGGCGGCGGCGCGTACGCACTCGGGCGCGGTGGAGCCCAGCGACACCCAGGAGTCGTCAACGGGCAGGCCCGCCGCGGCCATTGCCGTGCGGTAGCCGCGCAGCCGTTCGCGCGCGGTGTGGATCCGCGGCTGGTCACCGATGAAGCCGATCCGGCGGTGGCCGTGCGCGATGAGATGGGCCACCGCGTCCTGGGCGCCGCCGAAGTTGTCGGAGACCACCACGTCGGCATCGATCCGGCCGGGCGGGCGGTCCACGAACACGGTCGCTATCCCGGCCGCGATTTCGGGCTCCAGATAGCGGTGGTCGTCGGCGGCCGGGATGATGACCAGCCCGTCGACCCGCCGTGCGCACAGGGCCAGCACCAACTCCTGTTCGCGCGCCGGGTCCTCGGCGCTGGAGCCGTTGATCAGCAGCGCGCCGTGGCCGCGGGCGACTTCCTCGACGGCGCGGTTGAGCGGGCCGTAGAACGGGTCCGCGAGGTCTTCCAGCACCAGGCCGATGCTGGCGGTACGTCCCTTGCGCAGGATCCGGGCCGAGTCGTTACGGCGGAACCCCAGGGCGGTGATCGCTTCCTGGACGCGTCGTTCGGTGTCCGGGGTGACGCCCGGTTCGCCGTTGACCACGCGGGAGACCGTTTTGAGGCCGACCCCGGCGCGCGCCGCGACATCCTTCATCGTGGGCCGGGTGCCATAGCGGCGGGAGGTGCCCCGCGCGGTGTCGGTCACGGTGTGCGGTCCTGATTCTGTCGGCGTCAGGTGTGGCGTCGAGCATAGCCTCTAGACAACGTTGTCAATCGAGGGAAGACTGGCGTTCTCACGCCGGGCCGGTACGCTCGGTCCCCGGGCCCACCAGGAGAATCCACACCGATGCAGACCGACCTCAGCGCAGCGTTGGACATTGGCGGTACCAAGATCGCCGGCGCTCTGGTGGATGCCCGCGGCAGACTCGTCGAGCGGGCCGCCCGGCCCACTCCCGCCGACAAGGACGGGGCCACGGTGATGCGTGCGGTGGCCGATGTGGTCGCCGAGCTGGCCGCGGGGCCCCACTGGGCGCGGGTGGCGGCCGTCGGCATCGGCAGCGCGGGCCCGGTCGACGCCTCGGCCGGCACCGTCAGCCCGGTCAACATCCCCGGCTGGCGTGACTTCCCGCTGGTCGCCGGGGTGCGGGCACTCGTCGGGGAGCGCCCGGTCGTGCTGGTCGGCGACGGTGTCGCGATGACCGCGGCCGAACACTGGCAGGGTGCCGCGCGCGGTCATGCCAATGCGCTGTGCATGGTGGTCTCCACCGGCGTCGGCGGCGGACTCGTCCTCAACGGCCGCCTCCATCCAGGCCCCACGGGCAACGCCGGGCACATCGGTCACATCAGCGTCGAGGTCGACGGTGACCCCTGCCCGTGCGGGTCCCGCGGCTGTGTCGAGCGGATCGCCAGCGGCCCCAACATCGCCCGCCGGGCGCTGGCCAACGGCTGGCAGCCCGGCCCCGGCGGTGACACCAGCGCGGCGGCCGTCGCCGCGGCGGCACACGCAGGTGACCCGGTCGCCCTGCGTTCCTTCGAGCGAGCCGCCCGGGCGCTGGCCGCCGGGATCGCCGCCACCGCCACGCTGGTGGAGATAGACATCGCGGTCATCGGCGGGGGAGTCGCGGGCGCGGGTGACGTCCTCTTCGCCCCGTTGCGGGCGGCCCTGCGGGACTATGCGACGTTGTCGTTCGTGTCGGGCCTGACGGTCGTACCGGCCCAAATGGGGACGGACGCCGGGGTGGTGGGCGCGGCCGCTGCCGCCGGGCAACGGGCCCGTCCCGATGCCTTCGTCCCCACGCCCTGACATCCGCGCCGGGGCCCGTCCTGCGCGACCGGCAGGGCCGGGCGGGCCGAGGGCCCGCCCGGCGGCATCAACCCCGCCCGTGTGAGCGGAAAATGACCCTCAGCACCGGAACTTGGCGTCCGCCCAGTCGGCGTGGTCGTAGTCGATACCGTCCCCGCCGTCGGTCACGACGAGCCGGACGGTCTGCGCTCCGGTGACCGGGGCGCTGACGGCCTTTGCGGCATCCGCCCCGGTCACCGCGGGGCTCGCGGCGACCTTTTTGCCGTCGGCCCACACCTCGAAGCCCACCGACCCCCGGTCACCGGACTCGTCGTCGATGCCGACCTGGGCGCTGAACGCCGAGCACCGCCCGCCGGTGTAGAAGCTCACCTCGCTGGGCGCATGCACCCCGAGGCCCTTCGGGAAACCGGTGCCGCCGATGCTGAGCGGCCGTCCGTCCCCGGCCTCGCGCTCTCCGACGCTGGTGTTCTTCTCGACCGGTCCCCAGCCGTTGGCGGCGGTGAGCCAGGGGAGTTCGGCGGCGTACGCGGTCCCGGACGGCGGTGGCACCACGACATGGGCGGTGCCGGGCAGTGCGGTGGTGATCCGTTCGCCGCCGGGTGAGCGGTAGTCGGCGGCGAGCGGCAGATCGTAGGCTCCGGGCGCGGTGCCGGCCGGCGCGGTGATCTTCCAGCCGGTGCTGAGCGTCCGGCCGCCGGGCAGCGCGCGGGCCGTCGCCGGGGAGGTGGCCCGCACCCGCCACCCCTGCGGGGCCTTCAGCGTGACGGCGACCCTCTGGGCGGGGGTGCCGCCCAGGTTGCGGACGGTGGAGCGGAGGGCGGCGGGGGTGCCGGCCTCGACCAACGGCGTACGGTCGGTGCCGGTTTCGACGGCCGGCGGGTAGGTGGCCCAGCGCTTGTCGGCGGATATGCGGTAGACGGTGGTGCCGTGCGCCGGGACGGTCGCCGAGACGGTGCCCGTGGTGTGGGTGTCCTGGTGCCGCCACAGATCGCGCAGCCGGTAGCCGCCGGCCTGCGGGAGGCCCAACTCCTTGGCCGTGGTGGTGATCCGCTGCGGCCCGCCGGTCTCGTTGAACAGTGCCACCGCGCGGGCGCCGTCGGCCAGTTGCCGTACCAGCGTCCAGCGGCCGGACTCCGACTTCACCACCGTGGCCTGCTTGCCCAGCCGGTCCTGGTCGACGGCGATGACGTCCTTGTTGGCCAGGATCTCGAAGGTCTCCGGGCCGGCCTTGCGAAGGTCGGAGCCGATCAGCAGCGGGGCGGCCATCATCGACCAGAGGGAGAAGTGGCTGCGGTACTCGGTGTCGGTCATGCCGCCGTTGCCGACCTCCAGCATGTCCGGGTCGTTCCAGTGGCCCGGCCCGGCGTGCGGGGCGAGCGGCAGATTCTGCTTGGCGATCCCGAGCATGCTGGACCACGAGTCACTGATGTCGCCGGTGGTGCGCCACAGATGCCCTACGTCCGACGCCCACTCCCAGGGCTTGTTCTCGCCCCATTCGCAGATGCTGTAGACGATGGGCCGCCCGGTGGCCTGGAGTGCGTCCCGCATCGTGCGGTACCGCTGCTTGGCGTCCACTCCGAGGTTATTGCAGTTGTCGTACTTGAGGTAGTCCACGCCCCAGTCGGCGAACTGCTGGGCGTCGGACTTCTCATGGCCCAGGCCGCCGGGGAATCCGGCCGGGTTGCAGGTTTTGATACCGGCACTCGTGTAGATGCCGAATTTCAGGCCTTTGGAGTGGACGTAGTCGGCCACCGCCTTGATGCCGTGGGGGAAGCGCTGCGGATCCGGCACGAGCTTGCCGTTCCCGTCGCGGGTGGGCAGCGCCCAGCAGTCGTCGAGATTGACGTACTGATAACCGGCGTCCTTGAGGCCCTTGGCGACGAAGAGATCGGCGATGCCTTTGACCATCTCTTCGTTGAACTCGGCCCGGCAGTTGGTGGAGTTCCAGTTGTTGAAGCCCATCGGGGGCGTCTTGGCGAGCCCGTCGGGGAGCCGGGGGGCGAGGGCGGTGCGGGAAGGGCCGGCTCCCGGGGCGTCAGGCGTACGGGCCGCGGCGGGCAGGGCGGTCACCCCTGCCGTGCACAGCAGCGCGGCGGACAGCGCTCCGACGATTCTTCGGCGATCTCGCCGGTGGGTGGTGCGGATCTGAACGCGCATGGTTCGCGTCCTCCGTCTTCGCGAGAGGCGTGGTGGGGTCGTGTACCGGTCGCGTGCGAGTGTTTACGGTAGGGCTTGTTGGAGTCTGTTGAAAGAGGAGCGGTGACGGTTCCGGTATCGCCTGCCGAAACCCTTGACTGGACCTGCAGTTCGGAGTGAGATCCCACCACTCGCGTTCGGTTCTGTTTGGTTCCACCCCTGAGGAGGGGGACATGGTCCAGTGAACGAGCGGTGGCTCGCGTGCATACGGGGGAGCGGCAGGACGTCGGATGTCCCGGCGGACGGTGCTGAGGAGCGTGGCGCTCGGCGCGTCGGCCGTGGCCCTCCCGTCCCTGCTCACCGCGTGCGGCAGCGGTCCCGACGGCGTCACGATGGGGTCGAATGCCTCGGACGCCGTACCGAAGAAGGCCTTCGCCGAGGCCTTCAAGGCCTATGAGAAGAAGTCGAAGAAGACGGTGCGGGTGAACACCGTCAATCACGAGAACTTCCAGGAGAACATCAACCGTTATCTCCAGGGCAGTCCGGACGACGTCTTCATGTGGTTCGCCGGAAACCGTATGCAGTACTTCGCACAGAAGGGCCTGCTCTCGGACATCAGCGACCTGTGGCAGGACTTCGACGGGTTCTCCGATGCGCTGAGGAAGCAGTCGACGGGACGCGACGGCAAGCAGTACCTGGTGCCGTACTACTACTATCCGTGGGCCGTCTTCCACCGGAAAAGCGTATTCCGGGAGAAGGGGTACGACATCCCCAGGACTTTCGACCAGTACCGGGCGCTCGCCCGGCAGATGCAGAAGGACGGGCTGGTGCCGTTCGCCTTCGGCGACAAGGACGGCTGGCCGGCGATGGGAACCTTCGACTACCTCAATATGCGCGCCAACGGCTATGACTTCCACATCGCGCTGATGAGCGGCCCAAAGGCCTGGGACAGCCCCCAGGTCAGGCAGGTATTCTTCCTGTGGCGCGGACTGATGCCGTATCACCAGAAGGGCGCCAACGGCCGCACCTGGCAGAAGGCGGCACGGACCCTCGCACAGAAGAAGGCCGGCATGACGGTGCTCGGCCTTCCGCACCCCGGCCGGCAGTTCACCGCAGCCGACCGCGCGGACCTGGACTTCTTCCCCTTCCCGGAAATCCACCCGGCCCACGGGCAGGACGCGGTCGAGGCCCCGGTCGACGGGTTCTGATGCCGAAGAAGGCCAAGGACAAGGACGGGGCGAAGGACCTGCTGAAATCCTCGCCACGCCCACGGCGGAGGACAGCTATCTCGCGTCCGACCCCAACAACGTCGCGGTCAACAGCGGCGCGGACACCGCCGCCTACACCCCGCTGCAGAAGAAGGCCGTCCAACTGGTGTCCAGCGCGAAGCGGATATCGCAGTTCACGGACCGCGACACCCGGCCCGATTTCGCCTCGACCGTGATGATCCAGGCGATCCAGCAGCTCCTCGGCGCACCGCATGACATCGACGGCCTGGTCAATGACATCGAACGCCAGAAGAGAGCAGATCTTTCCCGCCAAGTGAGCGCCGCCGCAAGGCCGCTGGGAAAGACGGGAAGCGAACCGCCGTGCCGAACACCCGCGCACGGCGCGCCGGAAGACCGGGACCGCGGCGCCACACCCGCCGTGACCTCGCCGTCCTCGGCGTACTGCTGGGCATACCCATCCTGCTCGACCTCGCCCTGATCTGGGGCCCGGCACTGGCCTCGGTCGGACTGTCCTTCACCACCTGGGACGGCATCGGCACTGTCCAATGGGCCGGACTCAAGAATTACGACAACCTCTTCACCGGCTACCCGCAGTTCTGGCCGGCGGTCCGCCACAACCTGCTGTGGCTGGCCGCCCTCGGGCTGCTCGCCGCCCCCTTCGGCCTGCTGCTCGCCGTACTCATCGACCGCGGTGTCCGCTTCAGCCGCTTCTACCAGTCGACGCTCTATATGCCGGTGGTGCTCTCACTCGCCGTCGTAGGCTTCATCGCCCAGCCGGCCTGCTGATGGTCTTCACCGCCGGAAACCTGCTGCCCCAGCAGGTGATCGTCACCCCGCTCCATGTCTTGTTCAACAAGGTCCCGCTGCCGTACTGGATGTCCGAATCCCTGACGATGTACGACTCCCTCTGGGCCGTCATCACCGTGCAGATCGCCTTCCAACTCGGCTTCCGCGTCTTCGTCCTGGCGAATTTCATGCGCACGCTGCCACGGGAGATCCTGGAGGCCGCGATCGTCGACGGCGCCGGTGTCTGGGCGCAGTACCGCCGGGTCACCCTGCCCCTGTGCCGGCCCGCGCTCGCCGCCCTGGGCACTTTGCAATTCACCTGGATGTACAACGACTTCCTGTGGGGCCTGGTCTTCCTCTCCGACGGCGACAAACTCCCCGTCACCTCGGCCCTCAACAATCTGCGCGGTCAATTCTTCACCGACTACAACCTTCTCGCCGCGGGCTCCGTCCTCGTCGCGCTGCCCACGGTCGTGGTCTTCCTGCTCCTCCAGCGGCATTTCATCGCAGGCCTGACCCTCGGCGCGAGCAAGGGGTAACCGGCCGCCGCGCGGTGGGCCGCCGTCATATGCGGTGTCTCCGGGCCGGCGGCGGCCCGGGAACTCGGTATGCGGGTGAGGGTTTCGGTACTGGAGGGGCGGGGGAGCGCTTGTTTGCCGGGGGCTCGCGGCGGCGGATGCAGTGACCGGCATCCTCCGCGCGAGGCATTTCGCGACCGGCGTGTCCACGGGGGCGGAGACCTCCCTGGCCACGCCGATGGTCGAATGCGCAACGTTCCCGGTCGTGCGCGCGGCCCGTGCCCCGAGCCTTTCCGTGGCAGGGTGTGGCGGGCAACTCACTGGGTCTAGGGAAGAGGGGAAACCGTGATCGTCTGGCTGAACGGCACGTTCGGTGCGGGCAAGACCACTACGGCTCATGAATTGCTCGACCTGCTTCCCGGAAGCACGCTCTACGACCCCGAACTCCTCGGCAGCGGACTCCGATTGATGCTGCCGGCCAAGCGGTTCGAGGAGATCGACGATTACCAGGACCTCCCGGCCTGGCGGCGGATGGTCGTCGACACCGCCGCGGCGCTGCTCACCGAGGTCCCGGGCCCGCTGGTGACGCCGATGACGCTGCTGCGCCAGGAGTACCGCGACGAGATCTTCGGCGCCCTCGCCGCCCGCCGGATACCCGTACGGCACGTCCTGCTGCACGCCGACGAAACGATCCTGCGAGCCCGGGCAGTGGAGCGGCAGGACACCTCCGGGGACGCCGGGCCCGCCGCGTCGACCCGCCGGTGGAGCCTGGAACACCTGGGCCCGTACGCCGACGCGCTGCCCTGGCTCCAGGGCGACGCCCATGTCGTCGACACCACCCGTCTCACCCCCCGGCAGACCGCCGAGCAGGTCGCCGAGGCCGTCCGCACCGGGGCCGGCGCATGCGACATAGTGCAGACCCCCGAACCGACCGCCGAAACGCTCGCCGCCGGCGTACTGCTCTTCGACGACCAGGGCCGGGTGCTGCTCGTCGACCCGACGTACAAGGCCGGCTGGGAATTCCCCGGTGGCGTCGTGGAACGCGGCGAGGCACCCGCCCGGGCCGGCGTACGGGAGGTCGCCGAGGAACTCGGCATCGAACTGCCCGGCGCGCTCCGGCTGCTGGTGCTGGACTGGGAAGCCCCCAAACCGCCCGGCTTCGGCGGTCTGCGGCTGCTCTACGACGGCGGCACCCTGACCGACGACCGGATCAGCAAACTGCTGCTGCCCGGTGCGGAACTGCGCGACTGGCGCTTTGTGACGGAGGCGGAGGCCGAGAAAATGCTGCCGCCGGTGCGGTGGAACCGGCTCCGGTGGGCGCTGCGCGCCCGGGAGCGGGGCTGTCCGCTCCACCTGGAGGCCGGGGTTCCGGTGGGGTGACGGTTCGCTGCGCTTTGCCGCCGCCCGAGTTTCGGCCCTCCCTCTGTCTCGCCTGGCGGCGGGCCCGTCCGCTGCGCTTTGCCTCGCCCCTGCCTTCGGCTTTCCCGCCGTTGCTCCCCCTCTGCCCAAAGGGCGTGGGAGGTACCCCCCTGCGGCGGGGCGGGGTCCGCTGCGCGGGGCGGGTCCGCTGCGCGGGGCTGTCGGGGTGCGGTGACGGGCCGGAGCGGGTGGGGTGCCGGACTGCTTCGCTTTACGTCCGGCACCCCCACCCGCTCCGGCCCGTCCCCCCCCGTGGGGGGGGGGGGAAAAACAAGCGGGGGTG
>NZ_JBICWS010000045.1:0-17512 GCF_043199875.1 Streptomyces sp. NPDC048516
CGAAACCGCAATAGCCCACACCGGAAACCCTGGAAACCCACCCCCACAACCACATGCAAAAACCGCAACACACAAACCCAACTGACACACCAACAAACAGCAAACGTAAAGGGGCTCTCGTCGACTGACGAGAGCCCCTTTACCAGAACGTCGCTCTATCGGAGATTCACCAGAACCGGGGGCGAGTGTTCCCCCCGGACGGAGGCCACCGACACCACAGCGTGGCCGGGCGGGAGGGAGTTCGCCAGGTCGGAGGCTGACCAGCGCTCCCGCTCGACCGTGTGCACGGTCACCGCCTTCGCGGTGACCGCCTTGCCCGTGACCAGCTGCCGGAAGACGTGAAACGCCTTCATCCCGGCGCCTTCGGCGATGATCTGGCGGTCGGTCACAGTGCGCGTCTCCACCCACTCCTTGCCCCAGACTTCCGCGAACTTTGCCCCGTCCCCCGGCGTGACGCCCGCGAACGCCATCCGGCACCCCACCGCACCGAGCAGCGCGCTGCGCAGGGCCTCCGGCACGTCCTCCAGCGCTCGCAGCGTCAGTAGCACGCCTGCATGGGCGGAGCGGATTCGCTGGAGGCTGCGCAGCGCTTCCTGGGTCACGACGTGCGGCACGTCGTCCAGGATCAGGCAGGCGAACAGGGAGCGATCGGCGCGGGTAACCGCCGACTCGGCGAACTGCGCCAGGATCAGCCGGGCGAGGATCCGGGACGCCTCGATGTGTCCGCGGTCGGGCAAGTCGATGCGTACCCGCAACGGGCGATCGAGGGTACGCAGGGACACCTGCCGGGTGCGGCCGGTCGGGTCGAAGAAGTCCGCGAACGCCGGGCGGTCCAGGACGGCGATGCGGTCGGCGAGGTGCACGCCGACGTCGTCCGGCCGCTGTGCCTGGCGTGCACGGGCGTCCAACTCGCGGAGCGCGGCCTTGTGGCCACCGGCCTCCAGATCGGCGCGCAGCGCCTCCAACGCGTCGGGCGCCCCGTCCAGCAACTCGCGCAGTTCCGGCACCGAAGGGAACCGGGAATGGGCAGTGCGGTGCGCGCCGAGCAGTTGCCCGAGGGCAACCGCGGCACGGCGGGCCTGGTCGCCAAGGTCACCAACCAGCGCTTCAGCGAGGATGCCGGCCGCCTCGTCGGGGTCGGTGGTGCCGCCGTACAGGTCCAGGTCGGCACTGCCTGAGCGTCCGGGTCGGACGATGACGTCGAACACGTCGTCCGGGCCGGCTGGCGCGCTGGCTGGCCCTACGGCCACCACCACGCACTGCCCGGCCAGCGCTTGCAGGCACAGGGACTCCGTCACCGGGCGGACAACGGACGTGGTCTTCCCGCTGCCGGCGGGGCCGACGGCGAGCACGGACGTGCCCAGCAGGGTCGGGCTCAGGGCGATTCCCGCGCCACGGTGCTGGAAGGCGTTGCGTGGCTGGTCGGCAGCGACCCCGATGCGCACCTGTCGGGTGAGCAGGTCATGGTGCGCGGTCCTGCGGGGCACGTCGCGCCGCCCTGAGGGGTGCGCGTAGGCGGCGGCTCCCTGGTGGGAGACAGCCTTGCTGAACGCGTCCAACGCCGCCTGAGTGCCCTTCTCCTGCGCCTTGCGCCATGCGTGCGCGAGGCGGGTCACGTCGACGTCGTTCATGCGGCCGGCTCGGGCGTCCGCGGCGAGCCGGTCAGCGGCCTCGGTCAGTCCTGCGGCGCGCAGCTCGGGCCACTGCGCTGGGTCGGCGGCCGGCGGGGGCACCACGTCGGCCTGGTCGCCCTGCTGGAGTGCCTGCCCGAGGCGGCGCAGCAGCGGCCACCAGTGGCCGAGCCGGCCGAACACCACGATCAGCCCGATCGCCACCAGGCCGTAGTAGATCCAGGCGGCCCAGACGAACCCCATGGGGTCGCTCGGGGCCAACACCTCCAGCGGCCACAACCAGTAGGGGCCGAGGTAGCCGTGCCACAGCAGCGACCACAGCAGCCAGCCGCAGAACGCCGAGGCCGCTGCGCCCGCGATCCTCCGCCGCAGCGGTGCCTCTTCGGGGTCCTTCTCGACCTTGACGCGGTGTCCGTACGTCCAGATGCCCGGGGCGGCGGTAGGGCGGGGGGTGCGCAGCCAGCGCAGCACCGGGGGTTGCTCGGCGGGCGAGTGGGCGGGCGGAGGCGGGGCCGCCGGCGGCGGGCCGGCGGGGCGCGGCACGGCTGGCGTGCGGGGCGGTGCTGGTGGCGCGTCGTTGGTGTCGTCCGTGGTCATTGGGTGGTTCTCCCCCTTGGGTGCCGTGTGGTGACCATGGTGCAACTGCGTGAGGTTCCGCGCCCCGATGACGGAACGGCCGGGCTGGTCGCTCGGGTGCGTCAGCGCCGCGCAGCGAGAGAGCCCAGCGGCATTTGAGCGCCCCCGTGAACCCGCCAGCAGACAGCCAACGCCAACCACCGCCCAGCACTGTGTCAGGGTTGTCAGAGTTTGCGGCCGCGGTTACCACGGCGGTTGACCTGCGCGTCTGCGGTTACCACGCGTCCGTGAGAGGGGTCCTGTAACAAGTCCCTTTGCGAGTCCACATGCAAGCCCATGTGAAAGGCCCCCTGCATGGCTGATGCAGGGGGCGCTGGGGGCGGCGTCCTGGTCCTGGTGCTCGTCGTCAGTTGCCCTTGTCCCCCTGCTGCTTCGGGGGCCGGCTCTTGCGCTGCGAGTGGGCGGCGATGCCCCCGGAGGCTCCGCCGGACGCGGTGTTGGGTGGCTTGCTCGCGTTACTGCTGGGGTTGCTACCGCTCCCCCGGCCACTGTGGGTGTTGATGCCCTGCAGAACCCCGGCCGCGGCATCGACGGCGCGGAGGGGAAGCCGAGCGGCGGTGCCCGCCGTGCGGGCCGTCATCCGCGCGGTTCGAAGGCCGTCGCCCCAACCCGGGACTTTCCAGATCAGCCCGACCGCCGCACCGAGGGTGATGAGGGTGACGGCGAGCCCGGTGAGCACGTTGCCGTGGTCGGTCTGGAGCACCGAGGCGAGCCCCAGCATGATCACCATTATTGGCTCGGCTCCGATCACCGCGGCCATGAACCCCGCCCACTTCCGGACATGGGGCCACCACTGCTGGTCCACCAGCCCGGAGTAGACGACCACACCGAGCAGCGCCCCAACGTACAAGGCGAGTGCCCGCAGAACGAGCAGCAGCCACAGCGCGCCGCACAAGACGATCGTCGCGAGGGAGACGGCGGCCAGGATGAGCGGGCCGCCGTCCACGCGGCCGGCCTCCAGGTCGGCGCCGAGGCTGTTGAACAGTCCCGCCTTGCCGCTACCGAGGGCGGAGGCCAACACGTCCGTTACGGCCGATGTCGCCTGCACCACCACATAGAGGATCAGCGGGGTGAAGGCGCTCGCCGCAACGGCCAGCCACAGCAGGCCGATTGCCTCGCTCATCGCGGTGACCAGCGAGGCGCCGCGTACCGCGCGTTTGGTCACGGCGAACAGCCACAGGACCAGGACCAGGACGGTGGTTGCCGCGAACACGATCGCGTACTGCCGGAGGAATCCGGCGTTGGTGAAGTCGACCGAGTTGGGGTCGCCGATCACCTTGCCCAACTGGTTCGCTGTCCAGTGGGCGGCCTTCGCTACGGAGTGCGCGAGGGAGGTGAGGGGATCGAGGCTGTCCATGGGTGAGGGGACGGACGGTTTGGTGCCGCTCTCCCCGTTCCTGCACAGCTGGAGCGCCTCCCCTGGGACCAGTTGGCACGGATCATCAGGCATCCGGCCGCCCCCGCTCCGGTGTGCTGGTCTCGTGGTGCACGCTCTCCCCCTCTGGTCCTGGTGTTGCGTCGATGCGGGTGCCGGCGGCGCCCCGTCGTCTGTGTACCCGACCGGGCACGCCGTGTGTTGACTCTGCCGCGTGCGGCGTGGGCGCGTCCACCGCGCACCGCCGCATCCGGGACGCACACCCCGCTCGGCTCCCCCGCCCGCGCGAAGAAAAGGGCGGCTTTTCTTCGGGGCCGGGGGGTCATTTTTGACGTGGTTGACGCGTCAGCGCAGGTCAGCACGTGGCGAGCAACGTGCGGGCCGTGACGCGTCGACACGTCCCCGGCCACGCCGAGCCGGGGCCGGCGGCCTTCCGGACACGTCCGGTCACGTGCTGGCACGTGTGGCGCGGAGGGCGGGCACGTCACCGGCACGTCACGCGGTCAGCGCTGCCTCGATGTCCGCGAGTCGGTAGACGGTGGGGCGGGCGGCGTCGGTCTCCGCGTCCAGCCGCTGACGCGGAATGTCGAGTCCGGCGCGGCGCAGCTCGGCGCGGAGGGTGCGTCCCACCATGATCAGCCGGTCGTCCCGGCCCTCCCAACGCCCCCATGTCACAGGGTCGTCCGCGGCGAGCCGATCGGCGAGTTGGGCCAGCGTGAGCCAGTCCGGCGAGCCGGCCGCGGTGAACGCGGCGAGCAGGGCCCGGCCGATGGCGGGCAGCTGCTCGGCGTCGGCGGCGATCGTCGGCCGGCGGCTGGGGGTGCCGTCAATGCTGGGCAGTCCAGCGGCGACCCGCGCGGCCGCAGCTTCCGCGGCCGCGGCCGCGGAGAGCAGCGGGGCATACCGCAGCAGGGGCTCACTGCTGCGGGGGGTGATGCAGTAGAACTGTCCGGCGTCGGCAGGCTCCCATTCGCCCGGCGATGGCACCAGGACGTGAGGCAGCCAGCCTTTCGCGATGGCATCAGACTGTCCCACCACCAGCGGCACATCGGCCGATCGGCACGGCATGAGGATGCGGACCCCCAGAGCGTCCGCGATGGCGTCGCTCAGGGCGGATGCATCGGCCGTGGCGTCCGTGGTGCAGATGACCAGCGTCACCCTGGCCTTCCGGCCGACCTCCAGCAGGCGTAGCGCGATCTGCTTGGCGCGCGCGGTCAGGCGCCGGAACTCGTCGGCGAACACGACGATCGCGGGGGCGTCTTCGCTGACCGGATGGTTGTCGTCGGTGTCGTCCAGGGCCGCAATGCGGGCATGCGCGCGCCGCAGCAGGTCTTCCAGCGTCCGCTCGATGTCCTCGGCGGTGTACGCGGTGCGGGCGGCGCAGGATCGCAACGGGCCCAGCCCGCGCCCCATCGGGTCGACGTCGACCGCCACCGCGTCCGTGCACGCCGTAACCGCCTCCGCCAGCCTTCGGACGAGAGCAGATTTGCCGCCGCCGGATGACGCGACGATCAGCACGTGCTGACCTGCCAGCACCACGGGGGTGGGGTCGCCGTCGATCGAGCGTCCGAGGCTGACGGGGGTGGTGATCGAGCGGGAGCGCGGTTGGCTGACCGGAGAGGACGCGTCGGCGGCGAACGGATCACTGGTGAGCACCCTGAGGGTGACGGCCGCACTGTCCTCCGGGTCGGACTGCTGGGCAAGCAGCCTGTTTGTCCCCACCCGCAGCGTCGTTGCCACACCGGGCAGCACCCGCACCAGATCGGCGATGGTGCCGCCGCCTAGAACCATGGGCACCGTCCAGCCCCAGTCAGCCTCGGTCGGGACACGCACTTCTGCGATCTTGGCGCCCTCCTTCTTCAGGGCCAGGCGCACGCTTTCGCGGGCGGTGCGAGGGTCCCGGCCGGCCTCCCGGATCGGGAACGGCTCAGGGTCTGCATCCATGTCCGCATGGGCGGGGGCCTTCGGCGGGACGAACAACAACTTCGGCACCGGAGGCCGGCGGCGGGTGGGGCGGCGCCCCTGCCCCCACGCAACACCAGCCAGCACTGCTGCGGCCGCCGCGGTGACCACGAGACCGGCAAGCGCGGAGAGCCACCACACACCCAGCCACAGCGCAGCCAGCACCAACACCCACGCGGCCGCCGCCAGATGCCGGCGGGAGCGCACCTGCCCACGGCCGATGACCAGCATCTGGTCCGTGACTTCGAGATGGCGGAACTCTTCCTGACCGAGACGCATTTGCATCTGCGCCCACTGCATCATCCGGTAGGAAACCATCGGGGAGGCGCCGCCCATTCCTCCGCCGTATCCGTACCCGTAGCCGCGGCTACGTTTTTGCATCGCGATGCGCTGCATCTGCATGTACGTCGCCTGTTTTTGCTGGGCCTTCAGCATCGACATATTTTGCTGCACTTCAGCAGAGAAACGCTGCCGCTGTTGACGCCACAGGCGGTATTGGTCATTGAGGATGCGGTGCGCAATATGCGTATCCGTCAGATCCTCCGCGCGCCACCATCGTCCGCACTCGTTACGCAGATGACGCAGCCCTACCACAATCGCGGATTCAACACCCCTGCCGGGTGTTTCGCTCTTACTCACCTCAACGACCCTTTACAGCGTGCTGGTAAGGATGTCGCCGAGGGTGTTTCCACTGGTGCGGATCAGTCCCATTCCCATACCGATCAACCCTGCGGACGTACCGAGCCACACCCCGACGAGCGCGCCACGGACAACAGGCTTGGTAAGGTCTCGTCGACCTGATTTGATCAGGCCAAGATAGAACATCAGCAGCACAATCCCCGCGATGGCTCCGCCAACGCCGACCCTTTCACCGCCGGTCATTGCCGCCCCCTTATGACCGGGGACTGCAACACCCGTCGCGTGCTCCAGAGCGTATTTGCCGATGCCCTGCCCGAGGACAGCGGCATTTCCGCCCATGGCACCGAGGATTCCGCCACCGAGAAAGAGCAATGCAGCGAGCGTAACGCCCATAAAAAAATGGACCTTTGGGGTGGGGTCTCCGCCCCGCCACCGGCCGATTTGATAGGCGAGGATTGCCAGCCCGAGCGTGATCGCGCCCAGTCCCCCGCCCACGGCCCCCGCGGTGTTCATGATCAGACTCCTGTCAGCCAGGTGATGGTGAGGCGCCACGCCATACGCACCACGCCAATGATGACCACCCATGCGATCACGGCCAGGACCAGGCGCAACAGATATCCGAGGTAACGGGTCCGCCACGCCTTGACGAGCCCTGCCCACACCAGGCTCGTCGCCTGCGTGACGAGGGCGGACAGGGCGCTGGCGAGCATGCTGCCGAGCGGCAGCAGCATCAGGACACCGACGAGCAGCAGCACCAGCAGCACCCAGCCGAACGGGGCGAGAATCCCGTCGCCCCGCACCTCTTCGGCAACGGCGACCGCCGGCCCGATTCGCCACCACCAGGCCGCGCCCGCGATCAGCAGCGCCGGGACGTTGATACCGAGGCGCAGCCAGCGCAGGTCCAACCCTTTCTTGTCGGCCGCTGCGTATGGGTCGGGTAGCCGGTCCGCGATCGCGTCGCCAATCTGCGCGCCAATCTCCAGCGCGGCGCCCATCTGCGCGCCAATCTCCTTCGTTGCCTCCAGCGCTTCCGCG
Source organism: Streptomyces sp. NPDC048516 (assembly GCF_043199875.1). Lineage (NCBI taxonomy): Bacteria > Bacillati > Actinomycetota > Actinomycetes > Kitasatosporales > Streptomycetaceae > Streptomyces > Streptomyces sp. NPDC048516. The sequence goes on from NZ_JBICWS010000045.1 coordinate 7,279, forward strand.
CTCTGCTCGGTCCACTCGTCGCGCAGCTCGTCACGTACGGCCGGCCAGCGCCACCAGTCCTCATCGGGCGGGGGCGGGGAGTCGGCCGGGTCCGGGGCCGGCCCTGGTGGTGGCGGGGCGTCCGGCGGCCGGCTCGGTGGCGGAGGGACCGCCGACGCCGAGCCTGGATCCGGTGTTGGCTCTCTCGCATCACTGGAACCGCTGCGCTCGTCGTCCATCCGCCACCCCCATAGATCAGCGTCCCCGCAGGGTAGTCCCGCTGATCAGCCCTGATCACCCCTCCAGAGCCACCAGCAGTCGCTGATGTCATCGGGCGCATTTAGGCGTAGTTCCGCGCCAGCGCCGGGTAGTTGGCCACTTTCGCGATCTTTCCGGCTAAGGAAGGCCCGCTTCATGCGGGCAAATCTTGCATTCAAGCCATGCTGATTCATTGGATTTGGCGCGCCGCGTAAAGGGCGGCGACAACGCAAGAGTGCCTCGGTATAGGGCAGTTCGACGAGACGGGCATGGATTCGAATTTTTCAGACGACCTTGATAGGGCATTACGCGACAGTTTACGGGTCTCTGGAAAGCTGTAAAACCTGGTCGGTAAAGAAGATGGCAAGAAGGATTAGCGTAGAGATTTTGCCTGACATCGACCGGCCCAGTCTTATGCATCTGTCCGGTCACTGGCTGCGCTTTCCGGAACGGTTAACGAAGGCTGCGGCACCACACGATCGGCAGGTGAGTCGGCGACCGACACCTAGCCCCTCTTGGGGACTCCGGCCGGCCCCCGTTGCTGAACCACCGTGGACCGAGAGCCGAGGGAGGCGCGCGATTGGCTGTACGGCCGCCTGCCGGGCCGGGAGGGGGCTAGGTGGAGGGTTTCCCCGGACGACCCCTGATCGCCCCTCAGGAAGGCGTGCAGGCCCCCTATCTGCCCTCCCCGTTGACACCTTCCGATCGCTGCCACTTCACGCGCGCCCGCGGACGTGTGCTCGCGCGCGTCCAGTGGTTGCTGTTCCTACCTCAGGTCCGTGCAGCAACCCATGACTTCATCAGCCACTTTGATACGAGGGCATGGTCCAACGAAGTGGTGCGCGAAGCGCAGGACCATGACCAAGGGATGGTCCAGCGCATCCAAGGCGCTGGCGCGGGTCTGGGCCGGCGTTAGGCCCAGGTCGAAAGACTGTGGGCGTAGCCCTCAACTTCTGTGTGCCTCAGGCTCTGTGTACTTCCCCCTCTATATGGATCACCTCTATGTACTTTCCCCCGCATTTTTGAAGGGGCCCCCCTGTCATTTTTGCTGGGGACCCCCCTGTCATTTTTGCTGGGGACCCCCCTGTCAGAAATGACAGGGGGGTGGTGGTCTGGGCAAGCAACAGGGCCCCCATCATTTCTGACAGGGGCCCTGAGCTGGTGTTTCGTCAACGCGCCTCGGGGGGGCGCCACATGGTGACGTACTCGTTCGTCGTCCGTGCGCCGTTCTCCTTCCAGCGCGGCCGCACTTCGATCGCGCCCTCCTTCTTCAGCCCCTCCAGCGCGCGCTCGACGGTCGATCGGCTGATCTTGAGTGCCTTCGCGATCGTCTCCAGGCCGGGGAACGTCTGGTCCAGCCCGCCGTACCTGGCGCGAAGGTAGTCGTACAACCACACATCCTTCCGGCACCTCACGATGACCCAGAGGGGCGTCTGGCTGAATTGTTCAGCGGGGCCTTCGTGCCGGAGGCCGGGCAGTGCTTCGTCCGCCATGGCGGTACAGCCTTTCCGCCCTGAAACTCCCAGGTGGGCGACCACTGGTGCGGCCCGGTATGGTGGAGCCCAGAGCTATATCCCAGCGAGCGGCCCCCCGGCGACCAACCATCAGGGGCCGTTTCGCATTTCTGAACTGATCAAGCTTGTGTGCGGCCGATCGTACCGCCGTTGTCACGCAAGGTGATCTCACCCGTTAGGCGCCCTCCCCTCCTGCGAGCGCCGGCCGCTGGGGCGTTTGGGGCGAATCGATGCCCCGGCCGCCGCAAGCCAGTCGTACAGAGTCTTGGAAGAGACCCCCGCCAACTGCTTGATTCGGGTGCGGGAAGCGCCGGTTCGATCCGCAGCGACAGCTGCGTCGCGTACGAGGCGATCCAGGCGCGCGATTTCGGCATCGCGCCGCTCCTTGGCCAGCGCAAGGGCGCGCAGCGCCTCTGCCTGCGCCTTCTCAGGGATCTCGACCATGCCCCGGAGCGTACACGACATGCCTCGCGTGAGTAAGGATTGTTTCCGCGAGTCATTTCCCGTAGTGTCGTTTCCGCAGTCAGTCCCCGCCGCCATGGGGGGAGTTGGCCGCCCTGCGTCCAGACGCAGGCGGCCCCGGGGGTGCTACCAACACCGATCCCGGGGCCTTGACCGACCGCCTTGCCTACAACAAGGAGGTGCGATCCGCCATGGATCGTATCGGCACCACGCATCCCGAGATCACGTCGGGCCCCGACTCCAGCCAGCGTGACCAGCAGTCGCAGACCATCGCGGCGGCCGTCTCGCCGGACACCATCGCCGCAGCCGGTAAGGCCGCTGCGGCCCACCTCTCCGCCCTCTCTGGGGGTGACCACTGATGTTCGAGTGGCTGAGGGGAGGTAACGATCACGAGCTCGCTCGTACGCGGTACGCCGACCAGGAGTCGGCGACCGCGCGGGCCCGCCGCAAGGAGACCGAAGCGCGGGTTCGCCGGGCGCAGCGTCACCAGCGCACCGCGAGCGACCCCCGCGACCCGTTCGACGCGAACGGCTTCAGCCGCCGCGGCCGGCGTGGGGGTGCCCGATGAGCGACGAGCAGCACTACCAGGCCCGACCGTGCAGCGACTGCGGCGGCAGCAAAGGACACACCGAAACCTCGTGGGGCCTCAACGGCACCCGACACGACGTGTGGCGCACGTGCCAGAGCTGCAACGGAACGGGGGTGCGCTGATGTGGCAGTGCTCCGTCTGCTCCGGCTGGTTCGGCTTCCGCTGGATGTTCATCCTGCGCAGCTTCGTCTGCGACGTGTGCAAGGCAACCCGCACCTAACCCAACCCGCAGGACCGAGGGAACAGAAGCGCACCGCATAGCGGCAGGCCACTGATCCCGACGCCCCGGAACACGGCGTGAGGCCGCCGGATCGAATCCGGCCCGGGGCGCGCAGCTCGAACAACCAGGACGACCCCCGGCCGCAGCCGGGGGCCGCCCACCCGGTGTTGCACCACTGGGTGGTTGTCGGGCTCATCCGAGAAACGCAGAGAGGACCCGACATGACGATCGTCGCAGGTCGCCGCCGCTGGTGGCGACGGCGCCCCTTGGACGGAGAGGCGGAGGCCGTGACGCGCACGGTGTTGCCGGCCCGGACTTGTACGCCGCTGGTCGCGCTCCCGCCGCTCCCGTCCGGGTACGCAGCAGCAGGCCCTGCTGTTGCGCCGCTGGATGAGCGGGAGCTGACCGTGCGTGCGTGGCTGGTGTCCCGGATCGGTGGTGTCGCGTGACGACTCCCCCGCCCCCGTCCGAGCCGCCCACCGTCCACCTCTCCTCGACGGACGGGGACTGGTGGGAGCGCCTGGACGGGCGGACGCCGGCTGGCGGCCGGATTCCGGATTGGTGGACGGGAGAGCGCGTCGCCCTCGGCGATGACCAGCACCCGGAGGCGGGGAGCAACGACCACCAGCCGGAGGGCAATCACCCGGAGGTCACCCCCGCCGCCGCGCAGCTGCCGGAGGACCAGGACCAGGACCAGGACCAGGACCCTGCCCGCGGCCGATGGCTGCGGCCGGCCCTGGACTACTACCCGGACTTCACGGCACACGCCGAGAAGGTTCGGCCGGCCCTCAGCGCCAAGACCCGGGCCGCGCTCTACAACGCGTCCGCGGCCGGGGCGGGGTGGTGCTGCGGCCTGGTGCCCAAACTCGGCGATCTGATCGCCGAGTGCGGCCGAGAGGCCAGCATCACGGCGGCCCTGCTGGTGGGGGGCGGGGGTTGCCTGCTGGTCATGCACCTCTGGGACCGCCGCACCCGCCACTGGTGGCCCGGTATCGCGTGGGTTGCCCGTATCCCGCTGGCGTCCGCCGTGACCGCTCTCGCGCTGTACGCGCCCGCATCGCAGATCTGACCAATAGGAGGGGAAATTACCGTGATTGAGCACTTTGAGACGTTGGCGGCCGGATTCACCATGCAGGGCAAGCTGTTGGGCACCGTGGGGTCCGGAGGACTGGCGACCGTACTGACCGGGGTCATGATCGCCGGTATTCGGGAGCCGAAGGGCGGCGGCGAAGGCGGCGGCAAGAAGGGCAAGATGCGCCGCAAGCTCACCAGCACGCAGGCGCAGGTCCTCGGCATCGCGGCCGGCACGTGCTACGCGGGCGCCGGATCGATCTGGACCGCGTCAGGGCAGATGTCCAACGCGTTCGCCGAGATCTTCACCAGCGGCGCCTTTGGCGCGGCCGGCACGGGGGCGGTGTCCCTGCTGCTGGCCGGTTGGATGTACTTCCGTGAGATGCGGCCTGCGTGGGCGGCTGGTACGGGCGTCATCGCGGCTGGAGTTTGGGCCAGCGCGGGCGGCATCTGGGGCCTGCCGGAGGCAGTGGTGCTGACCGTCGCTCACTCGGTGGCGTCCTGATCATGGCTGCTGAGATCACGACGAGCCCGGGGGAGGAGACCCCTGAGGGGGCCCCCTCCCCGGGGCTGGTGCGCCGCATCGGCGCGGAACTGCGCGATCACCTGCGGGTGGACGGGGATGTGTTCGGGTCGCTCGGCGCCGGCTCGGCGGAACTCTGGGGCCGCGGCTGGGAGTGGGTGACCGAGGGCGACTGGCGGACCGCGCTCCAGCGGCTCGGCGCCGTGGCGGTCGGCGGGTACCTGCTGGTGTGGGAGGCCGCGCACGTACCGCGGCCGGTCCTCGGGTACGGCATCCCGGCTGCGGCGGTGGCATGGTGCGTCGCAGCGTGGATGGCCTCCCCCTCCCCCACCGATGAGGACCAGGACCAGGACGAGCACCAGGTGCAGCCGGAGGACGCGGGCACGCCGGTTTCGCTGGACAAGGGGTCTCCCGCTGATGACGAGACGGAGGCGCCGACCGCTGACCTCCCCGCCGTTGCCCGACTCATCGTCACCACGGCCGGCACGCGCGGCCGGGTCCACCTCCGTGACGTGCTCGCTGCCGGTCAGCTCGAAGGGCTCTTCGAGGGGTGGACGGTGGGCGTACTGCGCACCGCGCTGGAGGACTCGTGGGGAGTCCCGTGTGAGGACAACATGAACTACCGGGTGGGGGGCCGTCAGAAGTGCACGGTGGGGGTCCGGGTGGATGCCCTCCCGGAGGGCCTGCGCGCGGCCGGGGAGGGGCCCGCCGACACCCCCGTCGCCACCTCGCCCGGCACCCCCGCGCAGGCGTCCGCCGAGGGCGCTGCCGGAGCCGGCCCGGAGGGGGCCCCGGACCCCTCTCCCCTCCCCAACCCGGCACCCTCCCAGCAGGAGGGATAGGCCGATAGTTTCCGCAGGTCAGCGCGCGACCTATCGCCGACCTATCCCACGGCCTATCCATCGACCTACCACCCGTCAGCACCCAAGGAGGGGACCACAGATGAGCTACCGATACCGGTGTCGCGTGTGCCGCGTGAGCTACTCGGCCGACACCCGCGAAGAGGCGGAGGACGTCGCCGCCCTGCACCGCGCGGTAGAGCACGGGGGACTGGCCCCGGACGGGGAAGAACTGCGCCCCAGTCCGGTGCCGACGGCGGAGGGAGCGCCGTACGTGTCCACACGCCGAGCACTCGCCTACCTCGGAGCGCTGGCCGCGGTCATCCTCATCGCGCGTCTGCTCACCCTCGTACTGGGGCACTGACGCGTCCCTGTCCGCCCCGGCCGGTCATCGTCCGGGGCGGGCAGGGAGCCGTCAGCGACTCCGCCACGCGAAAACCCGGGCCGGCCGATGTCCTGGCAGATGGAGACCGACCCGGGGCGCCCAATCCGTCAAGGAAGGACGAACCCAGAATGCCGTTGCCTCACGGAATGTCCAGCGAAGGCGGCCCGGATGACCTTAGTCGCGCCATCCGCGCCGCGGCCGGGACGGTCGACGCGACCGTTACTGAAGCCCAGCAGCACGCATCGCTCTATCTGCTGGAAGACGTGTTGTCGGCCAGCAGGCCCTACGGGATCACGCTCGCGCATTGGGAGAAGGGCGGGGTGGACCTCCCGCAGGCATGCGTCCGGGTGATCTGCACCCGTTCCTTCTGACCAGATGAGACCGGGGTGCGCCGCGGTGCGCCCCGGTCGGTCCCGATGAAATCGCTGCACCGAAGAGAGTGAGTAATGGCAGCAGTCGAAATGACCGCACAGGAACTGGCCGAGTTCGAGCAGCGGGTACGGCGCTCCGAGCGTCTGCTCAGCGGGGGCACGTGGGTGATCGCCGCGGGCATGGTGATCTACAGCATGCTGACGGCAACGCCGTTCGTCGCCGCGCACACCCCCGACGGGTGGGAGCTGACGGCGCCGGTCCTCCCGATCGTGGTGGACAGCGCGTTCATCATCTCTCTGCGCCTGGACGCTGCGCTGAGCGCGATGGGTGCCGGCGGAGGTCTCGCGCCGTGGCTGCTGCGCGTCGCCACGGGCGCAGCATCGACGTTCCTCAACGTCTGGGGGTCGGTGGAGAAAGCCGACTGGACGGGGGTTGGGGTACACATCGTCCCGCCGCTGTTGCTGGTCCTGACAGCGGAGGCGGGGCCCGCCTACCGCCGCCGGCTGGTGCAAAAGCTGGACTCCGCCCGGAGGGTGCGCCGTGCCGTTGAGGCCCGGGAGACGCAGCAGCGGCGCGCGGACGACGAGCGGCGGCGCGCCGAGCGTCAGCAGGAGGAAGAGCGTCGGGAGGCGCGCCGGGCCGCAGAGCAGGAACGGGAAGACCGCCGGGAAGAGTCACGCCGCGCCCATGAGCTGAAGCTCGCACAGATCACGGCACCGCCGGCCCCGCCCGCCCGAACGTCTCCGACCCCGGAGGCCCCGCAGGCGCCGCACCCGCCCGCCCCTGAAGCGGCGCAGCAACTGCACCAGGCTCAGCAGGCCGCGCTGCTCGCGCGCGTCCAGAACGGCCGCTCTGCCATCCCCCACCCGGCCCCGGAGGCTGCGCCGGCCGAGGTCATCCCGGAGCCGGCGGTGAGTGCCCCTGCGGCCCCTGCTCCGCGTCCCGTGTCGGTGCACGCTGCGGTTTCCGCTCCCGTCTCCCGGGTCACTGCCCGCGTGGAGGATCAGCCGGAGCCCGAGGCGCAGCCAGACCCGGAGCCCGAAGCGGTACCGCTGACGAAGGAAGAGCTGGATCGGCTGACGGACGAACAGGTGGTGGCGCGGCTGCGGTACGGCTGGCAGCAGGGATGGACCACCCGGCAAGCCGGGGACCACGCTGGCCGTAGCCACGTGACCGCCAACAACTACTTCAAGAAGTTCAAGGCTGAGCAGGACGACAAGGAGGCCGTAGCGGCGGCTCGGTGAACCAGGCGCCACTTAACGCCCGCGGGGCCGGACGAGATGTCCGGCCCCGCGGGCGTTTCCACGTGTTTACGCAGATCAAGTCAGATTTACGGGCGGTGTAAACGATGTGGGTGGCGCGGCCCGCTCGTGGGGACCGCGCCTTCGTGTGAACCCGCTACGGTGCGGGCTATGTCAACCACACAAGCGCAAACCGTACCGGTTGTGCCCCTCCCAGACGATCTCGCGTTCCTCGACATCGTCACCGAGTGGGACGAGTCCGTGCACTGGAACCAGTGGCGTCCGCAGTTGCTCGTCCCGGCGACGTTCCGCCCCTTGTCGGTGCCCCGCGTCATCGTGATCGCCAACCAAAAGGGAGGCGTCGGCAAGACCACCACGACAGTGGAGTTGGCCGCGGCGCTGGCGGCCCGGGGCCTGCTGGTCCGGGTCATCGGCGCGGACCCGCAACGGGCATCGCTCCCTGAATGGCTGGTGCCCCAGCATCCCGAGGGGCTGGAGCCGAAGCGGCGCATGTCTCTCGCGCACGTCTTCTTCGGCCGCTGCTCGCTGGCAGACGCCACGTACCCGACCGTCTTCAAGGGGATCTACATCGTGCCCGGTGGCGGCAAGCTGGGCCGAGTCGAGAGCGAAAACACCCTGCCGGGCAGGGACGGCTGCATCCAGCGCGGCATCGCGGCTGATCCGCGATTCGACGTGAACATCATCGACTGTGGACCGACCCTCGGTGTCATCACGGTCTCCGCTCTCGCGGCCGGCGACGGTGTCATCGTGCCGACGCAGGCCGGACGCTTCGACCTGCTGGGCGCCTCCGATCTGCACCGCTCGTTCACCCTCGTTCGGGACTCGATGAACCCCAAGCTGAAGATTTGCGCGGTGATCCTCAATGAGTGGGACCGCACGAAGGTGATGCAGGAGACCGCATTCCAGGTGGCGAAGGACTACCCCGGGGCCGTGATCGCTCCGGTGCGGCGCTCAGTGAAGGTGCCCGAGGCCATCGGCGAATACATGCCGACCCGGCTGTACGCCCCGAAGGACAACGTCACCCGCGATTTCGATCAGTTGACGGGTGTCCTGTTCGCCCCGAAGGGAGGGTGAGCGTGGTCAACGTCGGAAGTGCGATCAGCGGCCCGGAGACCGACGAGGATGACGGGTGGGACGACGACGAGACGTACGCCGCTGTCCTGGTGACGCGCGGCCCGTACAACGCCGAGCCGGTCGACCCGGCGCGGCTACCCGCCGACCGCCGGCAACGACTCGCCGCGCTCGAGGATGCGCTCATGACCGCCGAGCGGACGCGGTCCAAGAGCGTGGCGTGGTCTAAGGCGCGGTGGATGATCGAGACGGGTACCGCGCTCCAGGTCCTGGTCGACGAAGACCTGTACCTGGAAGACGACGAGTACCCCACGCTGGAGACCTACGCAACGCACCGCCTGCACATGTCGCGGGGGCACGTCTACGAGCTGGTGGCCGATGCGTCCCGACTGCTCGCGATCGCTCCGCTGTCAGAAATTTCTGACAAGCCGTTCAACGCGAGCCACGCCCGGGTGCTGGCCCCGCTGATGGAGCCGCACGCCGACGAAGGAGGGAAGACCAAAGCAGAGATCGTCGTCGCCGACGTTGACACATCCGGGCGGAAGCGCACAGCCGCCGCGCTGCGGCGAGCAGCCGCGAAGCGGGGGTTCACCATCACGGAGCCAGCCGTGCCGTCGGCGCGCGATGCTGACGGCGGTGCGGTCAAGCGGCTGCGCGGCCTGCTCAAGACTCAAGAGACCGTCTATGACGCACTGGGGAGCGGGGTCCTTCGTGAGGCTCTCAGCAGCGATCCTGCCGCCACGCAGGCCCTGCTGAAGGAGTTCGCGCGGTGCGCCGCTCGTACCGATCGCCGGATCCGCACGGCGTTGAAGGCTGCGGAGGCAGACGACTCGTAGGCCGCGTGACCACGGCGACCCTCGCAGGGCTGCGTCCTGCGAGGGTCGCCGCATGTCGGGACGCGGCCGCCACCATGCGAATCCAGCGACAAATTGCAGAAACCGCATTGCGAAAACTGCAAGTGGTCGCTAGTTTTGCATCATGCCGAGCACTGAAGAGACGTTCCGTGCCACGATCGCCGCCATCCTCAGCAGGACCAGAGAGCGGCAATCGGACGTGGCTGCCGCGATCGGCCAGACACCCACGAAGTTCAGCAGGAAGCGCACCGGTGACGTTCGTCTGACGTTCGATGACGCGGACGCGCTGGCGGCGCACTGGCAGATGCCCGTCCTGGACCTGCTGGCAGGCCCCACGCACGCCGTGACGAAGCTGCCCGCGGCGCTCACCACGGGCGCCCGGCAACCCACCCTGGACGTCGCCGCCAGCGCCCCCGCCAGCCGACGCAGGAAGGCACCGGCCGCGCCTCCTGCCCCGTCTGAGGCGGCCCGGCCGATCCCGCCGGACACCTCGCCCGCGGCGGACCTTCGAGCGATCGAGCAGCACCTCACCGCCGCGCCCGACACCCCAGAGCTCCAGCCGGCGGGCAACGAGCCGGCCCCGCCCCCCGTCACACTGACCCCGGATGCGGACGCGGACGGCAAGATGATCCGCGGCCCGCTGGAGCCCTGCGTGCTGTGCGATCGGCCGGTATCCCTGCGGGCGGGCGGTCGGCCGCAGCACGCATACGGGCTGTGCGGGCCGGCCGAGGCCGCGCCCGCCGAGGCCGCGCCCGCCGAGGCCGCGCCCGCCGAGGCCGCGCCCGCCGAGGCCGCGCCCGCCGAGGCCGCGCCCGCCGAGGCCGCGCCCGCCGAG
>NZ_JBICWS010000045.1:17610-20680 GCF_043199875.1 Streptomyces sp. NPDC048516
AGGCCGCGCCCGCAGCTTCCCCTGCTGACGTGGTTCACGGGCCCCGACGTACGCCGGGATACGCCCCTGACTCCCTCGTGTCCACCATCACGGACCGCGTACAGGAAGCCATCCGTGACGCGGAAGGGGACATCGAAGAGGCTCAGAAAGCGCTCATCAAAACCGCCATCCCGGACGTGATGGAGCTATTCCGCCGGTCGCGTGTGGGTGGTCGATACGAGCACAGCGAATTCCCTCCCACGGATGACGTGCTCAAGAAGAAGAGCCAGAAAGGCGCTGATCAGATCTGGGAGGGGCGCCCAAAATGGCGAAATGAGAAACTGTTCAAGAGTCCCGATCCGCTACAGGTGTCCGTCCTGGACATGAACGCCGCATACTTGTCCGGCATGAAATGCTGGCTGCCCATCGGTCGACTGATCGAAGACACAAGCGGAGTGCACAACCCGAAGAAGTCCGGGGTGCACCTCATTGCGCCACCCGAATGGGATAACGCAGATCTCCCTAACCCCATGGGGAGCCGCAAAGAACCCGGTGACGTATGGGTACCCGAAGAGTTGCTGCGGACACTCATTTGGGCCGCTGACCAGGGGCTTTGTGAGCACCCCGTCATCCGGAAATCACTCGTTTCGGGTGCTACGGAAAACCTCCTCGAAAAGCTGCGCCGTGCCCTGGTGCAGGCCAGAGAAACCGCCATCGAGGAAGGTAACGAAATCGCAGTGGAGTACGTGAAAGCCATGTACTCTAAGTTTGTGTCCACCATCGGAGAAAGTTCCGCCAATCGCGATCTGAGGCGCCCAGACTGGATGCACAACATCCGAGCAAAGGCGACCGGAAACCTTATTCGTAAGGCAGACAAGGCGCGCTCCTGCGGCCTGCTGGTCGTCCAGGTTTCTGGTACGGATGAACTGCATGTGGTGGGGGACTGGCGGAACGCCGTGCTGGCGAATGGAAAGCCCGCATTTCCGGAGGGGCGCGGCCTTAACGAAGTCAAGGAAAAGAAGGATCACGCATACACCATCGGAGGGGGTAAGTAATGGGTGCACCTGACATGTGGCGCCGTTGGGGGGAGTGGCAGAAATACGGCGCCAGCGGGATGAAGGGCTCTGAGGCGCTGATTCAGGAGATCAATCGAATCGTGTACGAGTCTGGCGTTAAGTCGCCGATCACGACCCGGCGCGGGCAGGCAGCGCGGCTGCGCTACCTCGATAGTCCCGCGGGCCGTGAGGCGCTGCGGCAACAGGGTGTTTCCGACCGCGCTTTGAAATCCTGGCGCAGTGGAAAGGCCACCCCGGGGCCCGCCAACCGTCAGCGAATTGACGATGCGTACTGGGACCGCCGCCGCGAAAACCTCATCCGTTCCGGGCAGTTGAAGAAGATGCTCAACAACAACGGCTTCGGCCGCCGGATCGAGATCTACCCGGTAGATCAATCGCAGGTGGACGAAAAGCGCGCCCGGTCGAACGTCACGGACCGCTCGCTGCAAGTCCGCTACGTCTGGGATGACCTGGTGGACGCATGGGCCGCCCGGGACGAGGGCCTGGTGGAGGAGATCTGGGAGGACGTGATCACGGACCTGGACTCCGACTGGGGCGCGTACGCCTACGTCTCGGCGGTCAGCATCGGCGCCTGACCGCCGGCACCTCTGACGAGCCGTAACGCCCCCTTCGGGCGTTACGGCTCTCGCGTGTGTGATCCACGTCTCACGACGCTACCGTGAGTGCACACGAACTCACGCACTCGTCAAGGAGGTTGCCGTGACACATGACGTGGTCCGCGGCCTGCGTGCGCCCGACCAATCGAACCAGGGACGAACAGCCGGCGGGATGGGAGCCGATGCCACGGACTGCTTGGCGGCCCTGGACGCCACAGCCGACACCATCCGGGCATGGACCCCACTACTGATTCCCGGGCTGCTCCAGACCGGCGCCTACTCCGCCGCCGCCATCCGATCCCGCACCCCCTCCCTCCCCGACACCGAGGTCGCCCGCCGCACGGAACACCGCGTGCACCGCACCCAAGCCTTCCTGCGCCGCTGGAGCGGGGAGCAGGGCGGGTTCGCCTGGTTCCTCATGGGAGAGGCCGCGCTGACGCAGAGCGTGGCTCCGCTGGACGTCCATACGAGCCAGATCGAGCACCTGCTCACCCTCACGGACCGGTACCCGCGCATCGTGGTCCAGGTGCTGCCGGATGACGCGTCGACCGCCGGCACAGCCGAGCCGTTCTCGATTCACGCGCTCGCCGACGGGCCGCGCGTTGGCCACCTCGAAACCATCATCGGCGGCTGGTACACGACTCGCCCCGAGGATCTGACCCGCCTGTACGCTGCGTTCTCAGTGCTGGGTAAGTGGGCACTGTCCAGGACCGACACGCGGAGGGCGATCACAGCATGGCTGACGGAATGCGGGACCAACGCTGGCGCGGTGCCTCGTACGTGAAGTCCACGCACAGCGACCCGGACAACTGCGTCTACGTGGCCCGCCCCGAAGCCGGCTCCGTCGCGGTGAAGGATGGGAAGGCCCCGGCCGCCGGCCCGGTGCTCGTCGGCCGCGCTGCATGGGCGCGCTTCACCACCTGGATGACCGTCGAAGGCTGACCACAGCAAGCGCATCGGGCCGCCCCCATCCGAAGTGGGGGCGGCCCGATGCGTTTCATCATGTACCAGCTCCCGTCGACGGGGGACAGGACACCGATCGCGGACGATTGCACAGGTATTACCGCTGATAGTCGCTATAGGCAGAGTTGGGCGGTATAGCCGCTTCGTTCGTTCCTGATGACCAGCCGCGCCGCTGACCGGTCACCAGTCGAGGGCGGGGCCAGCGAAGCGACCGTCATAGTCACTGGGCTCACTGTCACGTGAGAAGTCGTCACTCACGCTTCCTTCGCTCAGCAGATCGCAAGTGCAGGGCGCTCCCTCATATTCGACCGATGCGCATTCCTCATCGTGAGGCCGGTAACGCATTCTCTTCCCTTTCGAGTGTTGGTGTGTCAGTTGGGTTTGTGTGTTGCGGTTTTTGCATGTGGTTGTGGGGGTGGGTTTCCAGGGTTTCCGGTGTGGGCTATTGCGGTTTCG
>NZ_JBICWS010000046.1:0-11115 GCF_043199875.1 Streptomyces sp. NPDC048516
CAGAAGGGCGTCCAGGTTTGTCGTCACACACGAGCCAACGGGCGCCCTTCGCCATGGTCGCGGCCAGCACAAACATCGGACTCATTCATCTAGGTGTCCACCTGGCCATTGCCGTACGGCTCACCTCCGCTTGCGCGAAGAGCACGCTCCGGCGCGGACCATACCGCCGATGGGGCCGCTCTCGTCCGCTCCGCGAACGCGGAGATACTTCGGCGGGTGCGACGAGGTCGAGGATGAGGATCTGGGTGACCTGCTGGGCCTGGCCGTGGGCATCACGGAGCTGACCCGCGGTGCGGGTGGCGGTCGCAACTGGGCAGGCTGGTGGGCGTGCTGCGGCGGGTGCGGCGGAGCGAGGCCGTGGCGCCCGGCTGCGGTGAGGTGGACGTGCTCGTCGCGGAGCCAGACCGGCCATTCCGCGCGCATCACCAGGCCGCGGCTCTCCAAAGCGCGGAGGGTGCTGATGCTGACGCGGATATCCTCGCGCCGCAGGTAGGGCTTGTTGCCGGTGATCGCCACGTCGCCACGTCGCCGCGCGCCACCGCGCGCAGCGTGGCGTTCTGGATGTGGGACAGGGCGCGGGCAGCTGGTACTCGGGTACGAAGCCGCGGTGGCGGCGTTCGACAGCGAAGAGTTCAGCGGTCGCCAGGGCGTCTGCGGAGCCCAGTCAGTGATCAACTGGCTCGTGAAGAGCAGCAATGACGGCAATGACACGACCTTGAAGGCGGAACGGCCAGTCGCCCGTCAGGGCGGCTGGCCGTCGAAGCGGGTAGCGGCGGAGGGCAGCGACTTTGAACGTCGAGCAGGTCGCCATCCGGGGAGGGGTACCAATGGGGATGGCCGGCTGGGTTCGGTCGTGTTATGTAGTGACGATGGAACCCGACCTCGTGACCGACGATCGACGGCGTGGTGTTCTCGACGAGCTTGTCCGCAGGGAACCGCTCTTCCACCGACCCGAGTTCGGAAGGACAAGGGCTGACTTTGAGGCCATGACAGCCCCGGACTTCTGGGAGACAGGCGCATCAGGACGGCGCTACAGCCGTGCGTACGTTCTCGATGTCCTGGAGGAACGCTATAAGTCTCCACCGGCCGAGGAGTGGGAGGCCTCCGACTTTCACTGCCAGGAACTGGCAGCGGCCGTCTATCTGCTGACGTACACCTTGGTCCTCAACGGACGGAGAACACGGCGGGCAACGATCTGGCAGCAGGGTGCCGAGGGCTGGCGGACTCTCTACCACCAAGGAACCGTGGTTCAAGATCCCTGAGTGCTTGGCACTCAGCCCCATGGCCAGCTGGTCTCTGCACAAGGCCCTCACTTCTCTGATCTCGAAGGGGCAGATCGAACCGCGCCAGAAAAACGGAGGGCTGTGGGAGCGTTCGTGGAACGGTCACTGTGGCTGTTCCACGAACGGAGCCCCCAGAGGGCTGCGGGTCGTGCGAGGAGGAGCAGGCCTCAAGCGGGCAGTTTCGTGTCGATGACGAAGCTGATTTCGATGACCTGACCGGGCAAGGTCAGTTCAGTGATGCCCAAGACCGTGCTGGCCGGGCGGTGGTCACCGAAGTACCCCAGGTTGCCCTCCGCCGTCGCCGCGGCATTCTGCCGCAGGTTCACCACGTACAGGGTCTGCGAGACGACCTGGTTGCGGGTGGCGCCGTAGTGGTAGGTGGCCACGGCGCTCGCCCTTCCGGTGTGCTCTCTTGTGGTTACTCGGAAACTGTAGGAGAGCCACGGTTGACCTGGAAGACCGCACTTTCGGTGACTGAGGAACCTGATGGCGACCAAGCAACTACTCAAGGGCCTGCCCGAGGACGCTGACTTGCGGCGCGCAGACTCCCTGGCGCGGGAGATCTTCTCGGACGTCGCCAACAAGTGGGCGCTCCTGATCATCGAGGCGCTGGGCGAGCGCACCCTGCGCTTCAGCGAGCTGCGGAACGAGGTCGAGGGCGTCAGCCACAAAATGCTCACCCAGAACCTGCGCATGCTGGAGCGCAATGGCCTGGTCGACCGGAAGGGGCACCCCACCGTGCCGCCGCGAGTCGATTACACCCTCACCGAGCCGGGCCGGGCCCTGCGCACCGCGGTCGACGCCCTATGCGGCTGGACCCACCAGCACCTCGGTCACATCGAGAGTGCATGCGGCCGTTTCGACGCCTGACGGGCACGCAGCGACACCCTCGCGCGTTGCGCGACTCCTTGATCGATCTCACGTTGGCGGCCACCAGTGGCCCGCGCTTCGCGTGATCGGGCTATCCGCTATCCGCTTACGGTCCGCGGCCGTCTCCTGGATACTGACGGTCGCCCCGGTGTCGACTACGTCGGCCGAGAGCCGGGCGATCGCGGCCACTGTGGCACGGCGAACCATGCTGCCCGGTCCTGCATTCGTCCGAACGGACGGAGAGGGACCGACGGGCCATCAAGCAGGTTGGCGGCGTTTGTAGTAGGCGTAGGTCAGGGCCAGCACGGTCGGCCCCCACAGCATGACCGGACCGATGCACACGTCGTAGTCGAACCAGATCCGGTGCGTGCCGTCCGCGTCGACGGCGATGCCGCCGGCCCCGGTGATCCCAATCAGCTCGCCCGTACCGCTGCCCGGGACGATGACGAAGAACTCGCCCTGTCTGCCCTCGCCCAAGGTCGTTGCGGAGTGCGCGAAGTTGAACGCGCCCGACCGGCCATGGAGCGCCCCCTCAAAGGACTCCATCGCGAGATACGTACCCGTGCCGGTGGGCTGGTCGAATGCCGCGGTGAACAAAGTGGCGGAGCGCCCGACGACCTCACCTTCGTACTGCTTGTCCATCGTGGCGAGACCGACGGGCACCGCCGTCTCGATCGCCGGGCTCGGCACCGGGGCTGGGGTGAAGTCGGCCACCTTGAATGTTCCTGAAGCTCGCCTCCCCGGATCGTATTCCGTACCACTGACATCGGTGCTGCCGGCCAGGCCGATGATCCGCCGGAGGCTCGCTGGCGGAGGGGTTGCATTCCGACCGTGCACTGTTCCTCGCAGCAATCATCTCTCCAGCACCAAGATCTCGGAGGGCGCTGATCCTCTGTGCGTGGGGTGAGCTCTCCACGATCTGTCCGCCCGGTCGCAGGCGGAAGGGCGCGCCTTCGCGAGCCACGACGAACTCAGTTGCCGGCGCTGAGCAGTTGCAGCAGCTCGATCGCGGCTCGGGCCTTGCGCAGCGTCAGCAGCGGGTAGCTGTTTCTCGTCGCAGGCGACGGCGCTGCAGGAGATCTACAACGCCGAGGACCGTACGCACGCCGAGAACGCGGTCGAGGCGTTCGCGAAGACCTACGGCACCAAGTGGCCCAAGGACGTCGCGAAGACCACCGAGGGCCGGGAGGAACTGCCGGCGTTCTACGACTTCCCGGCCGAGCACTGGATCCACCTGCGGACCACGAACCCGATCGAGCCGACGTTCTCCACGGTCAAGCTGCGGACCAAGGTCACCCGCGGGGCCGGCAGCCCGGCCGCAGCCCTCGCGATGGTGTTCAAGCTCGTGGAGTCCGCCCAGGACCGCTGGCGCGGTCACCGGAGCCCACCTCGTCGCCCTCGTCCGCACCGGCGCGAGTTCGAGAACGGCGTCCTCGTCGAGCGGGAACAGGCCACGGCGGCCTGACAGCCCTGTCACTTGTCGCGCCGCGAAAGGGAGAATAGGACCAGTCCCAGCCCGAATCCACCGCCCCGCTCATAAAGGTCATCCCTGTCTACGGGCAGGCCACCAACAGCCACGACGTCACTCAGCTCGTCCCCCTGATCGCATCCGACGGCGTCTACTGGTTCTCCGGCGGATCGCACCGCGGCCGCGAAGCCATCCTCTCCGCCATCGCCAAGACCTTCGCCACCATCCGCGACGAGATCTACCAGATCGACGACCTGGAGGATCGCTCACAGCGATGACCATGCGGTATGCCGCTGCCGATTCGCTTGGACCGGAACCATCGACGGCCAGCCGCGATCAGGAAGAGGCCGCGGCACCAACGTGCTCGTCAACCACGCCGGAACCTGGCAGATGCTTCACGGACACCTCAGCGCATAACCGGGCGGCGCCATCAATCCATAGGAATTGGCAATTACTCTGGACAAAAACACACAGTCACAGGCCTGAGCACAGGGCCGGCGAGCACGAGGTATGTGGGGAGAGAAATGAAGGCAATCGTCGTGACTGATCAGGGCGCGGAAGCGGCCGGGATCAAGCTGGCGGAGCGGCCTGAGCCGACGCCTGCGATCAACGACGTCGTCGTTGAAGTGCATGCGTCGGGCTTCGTCCCGGCAGAGTGGGAGTGGCCCTCGACGTGGGTCGATCGCTCCGGTCACGACCGAGCCCAGGCGATCATCGGCCACGAGTTCGCCGGAGTGGTCACCTCCCTCGGCTACGGCACGACGGGACTCTCGCTGGGCCAGCGGGTGTTCGGGATCACGGACTGGCACCGCGAGGGGACCCTGGCCGAGTACGCGGCCGTGGAGGCACGCAACCTCGCGCCGCTGCCCGGGACCGTCGACTTCACGGTGGGTGCGAGCCTGCCGATCTCCGGCCTGACCGCATGGCAAGGCCTGTTCCAGCACGGTCGTCTTCAGGCGGGGCAGAGCGTCCTCGCACACGGCGCCGCCGGCGCGGTCGGATCTGTGGTGACGCAGCTCGCCCGGGAGTTCGGCGCCTACGTCATCGGTACCGGGCGGGAGCCGGACCGTCAGGCGGCGCTCGACTTCGGCGCGAACGAGTTCCTCGCCCTCGACGACGAGGATCTCGAAGACATCGGAGGGGTCGACCTGGTCTTCGATGTCATCGGTGGTGACATCCAGAGGCGCTCGGCGAGCATCATCCGGCCTGGCGGGACGCTGGTGTCGGTGGTCGGGCCTGTGGAAACTCGCCCTGTCGACGGTCTCGCGGTCGACTTCGTCGTCGAGTCCGTTCCCAGTCAGCTGGTGGAGATCGTCGACCGGGTGCGGGACGGGCGCCTTCGCACGCACATTGGAACCGTCGCGACCCTCGACGACGCCGTCCCCGCGCTCAACCCGACCGAGCGGCGCAAGGGCAAGACCGTCATTCGCGTGCGCCCCTGAGCTTTTTGGAACGGACGGAGCAGCAGGAGCTGACGAGCGGGAAGTTCAGGCAGGCCGAGGCGTGGCCGCTCGTGCGACCGCCCTGACAGCAGACGGCGGCGAGCACGCGGCACCAGTGGCCCGCCCCGCAGGCGGGGGTGGGCCGGCCCGCGGTAAGGCCGGCGACGGTGGTGCGGATGCCGGGTCGTCAGCGGGTGCACGACCGCGACGGCCATGCGCAGGCGGCCGGCGGCGGGCGCAGTCCGGCCTGATGAAACTCGGCGAGGCTGGGATAAGCGCCGGCCTGGCGCATGGGGGTGGTGGTCCCGGACATGCCGCTCAGCAGCAGCCAGAGCCCATGGCGACCGGCAGGGGCGAAGATCTCGGCGAGCAGCAGGACGCCACGGCCTGGTCAGTGGATCAGTGGTAGTTGGTCGGGAGAAGGCAGGGGGAGGTGTGGGGCGAGGGAACGGGTGCGCTGCCACGTGGCATGGAGTTGCTGGGTGGGTCGTTGCTGTTCGCCGTGGAGGGCGTTGAGGGCGAGTAGCGCCCCGGTGAGGGCGGGGATCGTCCATTGCATGTACGTCAGCTGCCGCTGTGTGTTGGCAGTGTCGATCGGGTGTACGGCTGCCTTCTCAAGGTCCTGCGGGGCGGAGGAAGAGGCGAGTTCGATCTTCTTGCCGAGGACCCAGCTGTAGGCGGTGGCCGTCAATGCCGCCCCGGTCAGCACTGTCTTCGTCACTGACGCGGCTGCGACACCCTTTTGGGAGAGTACGCGCGTGGCGTTCGCGGCCAGCAGGCCACTGGAGCCGACCAGGTGCGCGGTGATCGCCCCCGCATTCACCGGCGTCCACCTCGCCCAGCCGGCAGCGGCGATACGGGCGGTGGACCTCCAGCTGTCACCCTCCTGCTTGGCGGCAGAGTTCAATCCGACGGCCCCCATCAGTGAGCCCCCGAACCAGGCGGCCAGGCCCACATCGTGCAGACTGCGCAACAGGGTGTGGCGTTCGGACATGGCGGGCTCCTGACGGTCGGCGGCACCGGCAGATGCCGACGCTGAGCTCACCATTGCTTCTTACTCAGTAGACCGCCACGACAGTTCGTGCGAACGGAGCATGCGCATCACGAGGCGGCTGCTGCGTCAATCCGGCTCTGTGCGTCGTGCGTGTCCGAGCTGCCTTCTGGCTCTTCACGGCTGGGCGGCTGGGCGGCTGGGCGCACCTGGCGACGTGGGCACTGGCACATCCGGCCGCCAGGTGCGCATCTCTACTCCACGCCCACGCGGAGCCGTCGCGGACGGGGGCTGAACCTGTCGAATCCGGCCCCGGTCAACGAGCCGAGTGCAGGTAGGTAGCGACGCGGGGACGTCACCAAGCCATGCCATCGGTCGCGGGACGGGCCACTCCCGTCGACCCACCGTGCCTGTGAGCCGGCCCGGCAGGCCCGCGGCCCGACTGGCCGAGGCCCTGCCGGGTGAGGCCTGTTGCGCGCCTGCCGCTGGGCGTTTGCCTGGTCAGTGGGGGGTGGGGGGAGTGGTGGCGGGGTTTGTGAGGGTGTCGAGTCGGGCGGCGAGGTCGGGGTGGGTGGTGGTCAGGTGGGGGCGGGTGGCGTTCAGGGGGTCGATGAGGGCAGCGGCGTCGTCGTGGGCGAGGGCGGCGTCGAGTTGGCTGAGGGGTTGGTGGGCGGCGGCGGGAAGGTCGGTGAGGGCGGTGATCTGGGCGGCGATGCGGCGCAGGTCGGCGGCGTTGTGGCGGGCCCAGGTGGCGAGGGTGCGGTCGGCGGCGCGGCGTTCCCGGGTGGCCTGGACGCGTTGTTCGCCGGTGGTTCCGGCGGGTCCGGGGCGATTGCGCAGGTAGCGGCGTTCGGCGGCCTGGCGGCTGGTGACGCCGAGGGGGTGGGCGAGGTCGGCCCAGCTTGCGCCTGCGTGGCGGGCGGTTTCGATCAGGCCGGACTCCCATCCGGAGAGTTCTTCGCGGATCTGCCTCAGCAGCAGGAGGGACGCCAGGGCCTGTTCCGGGCCGTCGGCGGGGGCGCCGCGGGCGCCTGAGGCCTCGTGCTGGGCTGCGCGCAGTTCGCCGTTGATGGCTTCCAGGGCCGCCGCGGCGGCGAGAAGGGATGCCGGGCTCTGGGCGTCGGTACGGGAAGAGGCCGGCTGGTCGGCTGATGCCATGGGTACCTCCTTCAGGTTGTCACCCTTTGGACGACACCATGTTTGTCATCCATTGGATGACATGCTACAACGGTTTCAGTGCAGCGCATTGGCAGGTACTGCCCGAACCTTCTGGAGGTGTTTCGCGATGTTGATGCGCACCGACCCCTTCCGCGACCTCGACCGTCTCGCCCAGCAGCTGGCCGGCACCGGTACGTGGACGCGGCCGTCCACGATGGCGATGGACGCCTACCGCGAGGGTGACGAGTACGTGGTGGCCTTCGACCTCCCCGGCGTCAGCACGGAGGCGATCGACATCGACGTCGAGCGGAACATGCTGACCGTCAAGGCCGAGCGCCGCCCCGCGGCGAAGGCCGACGACGTGCAGATGGATCTGTCGGAGCGGCCGCTGGGCGTCTTCTCCCGCCAGATCGTGCTCGCCGACACTCTGGACACCGAGCGCATCGCGGCCGACTACGAGGCCGGGGTACTCACCCTGCGCATCCCGATCGCCGAGCGCGCCAAGCCCCGCAAGATCGCCATCGGCGGGGAGTCCTCCCGCAAGCAGATCTCCGGCTGAGCCCCGGCGACCGGCGCTAATGCGGCGGAGGGCGGGAACCCTGCCCCTCACCCGTCCTCCGCACCGGATGAGAGAAGGGCGGCGGCCGATATGACCTTGCGATGGGAAGCGTTCCTCGACCATGTGAAGGAACGCGGCGAGTACGGGAGCCGCCAGGAGGCGGAACGCGCGGCCCGCGTGGTGCTCGCCCTCCTCGGCGCACACCTGGTCGGCCAGGTGCGTGCTCAACTGGCGGCGCATCTGCCGGAAGCCTTCGCCCTGATCCTGCTCAACCCGCTGGAGAGCGCCGAACCACTCTCGCCGGAGCGCTTCCTGCGGGCGACGGCGGCCTGGATCGAGGGGGCCACCGAACAGACCGCCGCCTGGGACGTCAGCGCCGTCCTCAGCACGGTGGCCGACGCGGCCGGCGACGACTTGCTCCAGCAGATGCTGTTGCAGCTCCCCGCGGGCTACGACCTCCTCTTCGGCCGCCCCCAGACCCCCTGACAGCCCACCCGCCGGTGCCCGCGCACCCCGCCGGGCACCGGCGCCACGACCTCGGATACAGAAAGGCAACCACCGCAGTGATGTCCGACCTGCGCGCACCGCTCGAGCACCAGCCCGTGATGACGTTCGAGCAGATACTGGAGAAGGTTCGTTACGAAGGCGTCTACCCCACCCGTGAACGGGCCGAGGAAGCCGTCCGCCTGGTCCTTTCGGGACTCGGGCGCCAGCTGACGGGCGACGAACGCGTCGAGCTGGCCGCCCGCCTCCCCTTCGAGGCTGCCTCCATCCTCACCGCCCAGATCCCCGACACCCAGCCCTTGACCGGCTGGGCCTTCGTCAAAGACCTCGCCGGCCGCGCCGGCGCGACCTTGGCCACGACCCGCTGGGACACCGGCTCCGTCCTGACCACCGTCGCCGCCCTGGCCGGCCCCGACCTCCTCACCCGCATCCTGCGCCATCTCCCCTCCGGCTACGCCCTCCTGTTCGGCCGCGCTGAACTCACCCAAGCCGCATAAAGGGGCACGCCGCTGTCACACGGCACCGCAGGGCGCGGCTGTCCGATCGGCCCTTGACGGGCGGCTGCCCCGGTCCGAGGCGGGAACGCCTCGGACCGGGGTCCGGCCTACTCGCGGGACCGGCGCGCGGCCTGGATGCTCTGCTCCAGGGCGACCACGAGGTCTACGGCGGGCTGCGGCGTCGCCAGCTCGGGGACTTCGCTTCCCGTGATCTTGGCTGCCCTAGGGTTGTCCCGTAAATGATCTACGGCATGCTGGTTGACCAGCTCGTTTCTCTGTTACCCGGCGAGGGTGAGGTGGTACGGGCGGGCGATGCGGAGCATGGCGTGGTGAACACATCGCCTTTCAGACGGCAGTCTCGGAGGATCTTTCAACGAACCGGGTGTCGGCGTCGGTGACGACCTGGTGATGGGTCGAGTACCTGTGGTTCTTCGACTGCCCGGCGACCTGGTGGTCACGGGTGGCACCAGGGTGCCGTCCACATCAGCACGGTGTGCCTGCGCAACCGCTTTCGGGGCTGAAGCGCGAGCGACGGCCCGAGGTGGGCGATGATGCGGTCGGCCGCGGACTTCGAGATGCCGGACAGCGGGGCGAGCTGCGCAGGGTCAGGTTCGTCCGCCGGTACGCGGCAACAGCAGGACCCGCTCCTCCAGTGGCAGGCTCCACGGCCGGCCCTTGCGGACCGGGTCCGTCCCTTCGCAGCGCAGCGCGGTGAGCAGCTTGCCGAACTGACGTGGACTCAGCCCGCTGAACGGACTATCCAGGACGGCTCCGACACCGTGATCACATCAGAGCGGGTTCACACCCGTGGCGATGCCGGGTTCGTCGCCGGTGGAGACGGCGCTGCGACGGCGGGAACAGTGTCTGGGATCTGGGGTAGACGCGTGATACCAACGCGCAGCCCGAGGAGCCGAGACTTGGTAGCGCGTCTCGGTGCCGGCGCTCGTTAGCGGCGCATCATGCAGGTGGGAGGACCTATGGAATCGACGGGCCCACGGCACGCGACGGCGGGACGTGACGAGTCGCAGGAGGAACGGGCCGATCGACGGTGGAACGAACTGCTGCAGGAGGTGCGGGTCGTGCAGACCGGCGTCCAGATACTCTTCGCCTTTCTGCTCACCGTGGTGTTCACTCCCCGGTTCGCCACACTCCCGCCCAGCGACAAGACCATCTACGTCGTCACGGTTCTACTGGGTGCGGTGACCACCGGCACTCTCGTAGGGCCGGTGGCCTTTCACCGGCTTGTCACCGGGCGTCGATTGAAGCCCGAAACGGTGGTCTGGGCGTCGCGTCTGGCCCTGGTCGGAATATTTCTCCTCTTGGCCACCGTGACCTCGGCGCTTCTGCTCATTCTGCGTATCGCGATGGACGATTCCGCCGTGCCTTGGGCTGTCACCGGAGTGTTGGCCTGGTTTCTGTTCAGCTGGTTCGCCCTGCCCATCTGGGCTCGCCACCGGCACTCGTCCACTGACGGCTGATCGTGGTGGTGCGCGGCCGATCTGCGACCGCCATGGAGGCGCGTGAGAGGGAAGTGCTCGCACTCGGAGCAAAAGCCCTCGACCTTTGAGGACGGAGGCGGAAAGAGAGACTTTCGTGTCTACGTCGACCCTGGGCACCCGTTCTGCCTCATTCGGCCCGCGTAATACCCCGCAACCCCCTTGGAGACGGGACGGAGCCCGTGCAGAGGGCCTGCGCGCAACCCCCGTACGGAGGCCCGGTGCTGTGCTCGGTGTTGTGCCTGCCCCTCAAATAATCCCCTTGGCGATCGAGGGGCCGACCTGGGCCTCGGTGGTGGCAGCTCGTTCCTTGCCGTCCTGAACGGGGGCGGAGCGGGTGCATCTCGTTCGGCTCCTCAGCGGCTTTCGGGGCGTAGCCGGTGAGCGGGAGGTACTGGGCGTCAAGTGGTGATTTCGGAAGTGGCAGGCGTTTGCGGCGAGCCGGTCATCGAAAATCTGTCGCCATAGTTGCCTCGTGGAAATAGTTGCCGCATGGCAGTTTTACGTGTGGTCATCGGGTAGGTGAGGGCGTGACGGCATGACGGGGAGATCAGGGAGGAGTATCCATGGCAAGGGCAGCGACGCAGGGGCACATCTCGGTGAAGCGCACGGGCACGGGCGCCGCATGTGAGGCTGCTCGGTCGTCTGTGCTGCAGGTGGAGGAGGCTCAGCGTGTCGCCCCGCAGGACGCGCGTCGCCTGTCGAAGCTGTTCTTCGAGCGGCTGTCGGTGCTGGAGGAAGGTACGGCGGAGTACCAGTACGCGCGCAACACGCTCATCGAGATGAACCTGTCGCTGGTGCGCTATGTCGCGCGCCGTTTCCGCAGCCGCGGGCAGGAGATGGAAGA
>NZ_JBICWS010000047.1:0-10265 GCF_043199875.1 Streptomyces sp. NPDC048516
TTGGCCGTAGGTGGCGAGGAGTGCTTGGGCTTCGATGGGGTCGCCGAGGGTGGTGCCGGTGCCGTGGGCTTCGACGGCATCGATGTCGGCCGGGGTGAGGTGGGCGTTGGTGAGGGCTTGGTGGATGACGCGTTGTTGGGAGGGGCCGTTGGGCGCGGTCAGGCCGTTGGATGCGCCGTCCTGGTTGACGGCGCTGCCCCGTACCACTGCCAGCACCTGGTGCCCGTTGCGTTCCGCGTCCGACAACCGCTCCACGGCGACCATGCCGACCCCTTCCGACCACCCCGCCCCGTTGGCGGCGTCGGCGAAGGATTTGCAGCGGCCGTCAGGAGCGAGCCCCTGCTGGCGGCTGAACTCTACGAATACCCCAGGTGTGGACATGACGGTCACGCCGCCCGCCAGGGCGAGGGTGCATTCGCCGTTGCGCAGGGCCTGGACGGCCAGGTGCAGAGCGACCAGCGAGGATGAGCAGGCCGTGTCGACCGTGACCGCGGGGCCCTCGAAGCCGAAGGTGTAGGAGATGCGGCCCGAGGCCACACTTCCGGCGCTGCCGGTGCCGATGAGGCCCTCGAACTCGTCGGCGTGCCGCCTGAACAGGCGTGCACCGTAATCGTTGTACATCACCCCGGCGAAGACCCCTGTCGAACTACCCCGCAGCTTCTCGGAGCTGATGCCGACGTGCTCCAGTGTTTCCCAGGAAACTTCGAGCAGCAGCCGCTGCTGCGGGTCGATGGTCAGCGCTTCGCGCGGGCTGATGCCGAAGAACTCCGCATCGAAGTCGGCGGCGTCGTAGAGGAATCCGCCCTCCCTCGCGTAGGAGGTGCCAAGGTGCTCGGGGTCGGGGTCGTAGAGCCGGTTGACGTTCCAGTCGCGATCGGTAGGGAAGGCGGAGATGGCGTCGCGCCCGTCGGCCACAAGACCCCATAGGTCCTCGGGGCTGCGGACACCGCCGGGATAGCGGCAGCCCATGCCCACGACGGCGATCGGCTCCTGCTGGGCGGCCTCGACCTCCGCGAGCCGCTCCCGCGTCTCGTGGAGGTCCGCTGTAACCCACTTGAGGTATTCGACGAGCTTCTCTTCATTGTTCGACATGCGTACAACCCATCCTCACGAGTCGACAGAGCCGTCGGCGTCCGCTCACGTCCGCCTAAATTCCCTGTCGATGAAGTCGAAGATCTCCTCGGTGGACGAACCCCGCAGCTTCTCCGCGACGGAGCGGCCGGAGTCCTGGTGCGCTCCGCGCCAGCCCGTGACCAGATCCCGTAATCTGCGGGCAATCTCGGCGCTTTCGCTCTCATTCGGGTCGAGCGTGCCGAGTACGGCCTCCAGCCGGTCGAGTTCGCCGAGCGCGGACTCGGCTGCCGTCAGCAGGACCGGGGCGGTCCGGTCACGGAGGTACGCGGCCAGCGCGTTCGCCGTCGGATAGTCGAAGACGAGCGTGGCGGGCAGCCGCAGCCCCGTGATCGTGTTGAGCCGGTTGCGCAGGTCGACTGCGGTGAGCGAGTCGAACCCGAGCTGCTGGAAGGCCTGTTCGGGGTCGATGGGGCTGTCGCCCGCCGCATGGCCGAGTACGGCCCCGACCTGTTCCCTCACGAGATCGACCACCAGCCCGAACTGTTCGGGCCCTTCGAGCCCGGCGAGCCGCTCCGCCAGCGAGGGACCCCCCGCCGCGCGGCGGGCGGGCGCGCGGACCAGGCCGCGCAGCAGCGGGTTGAGCGACCCGGCTGCCGCCTGTGCGGCCAGTGCGGGCATGCCGAGCCTGGTGGGCAGCAACACCGCGTCGTCCCTCGACGTCAGCGCGGCGTCCAACAGGGCGAGCGCACCGTCGGTGGGCAGGGGCAGGAGGCCGCCGCGGCTCATGCGGTGACGGTCGGCCTCATCGAGGTGTTCGGTCAGGCCGGTGCCCTCCTCCCAGAGGCCCCAGGCGAGGGAAAGCCCCGGGAGCCCTTCGGCGCGGCGGTTCTGGGCGAGTGCGTCCAGGAAGGAGTTGGCGGCCGCGTAGTTGCCCTGCCCGGCGCTGCCGAGGATCCCGGCGGCCGAAGAGAACAGCACGAACGCGGCCAGGTCCATGGACTTGGTGAGCTGGTGCAGATGCCAGGCCGAGTCGGCTTTCGGGCGCAGTACACCGATGAGCCGTTCGGGAGTGAGCGAGCCGAGGGTGGCGTCGTCGACGGCGCCCGCGGCGTGGATCACCGCGGTGAGCGGGTGCGCCGACGGGACTTCGGCCACGAGGTCCCGCAGCGCGTCGAAGTCGGTGACGTCGCATGCCGCGATGGTGATCCGGGCGCCCAGCCTGGTGAGTTCCTCCCGGAGCTCTGCCGCGCCCGGGGCGTTCGGGCCACGCCGGCCGGCGAGCAGCAGGTGCTTCGCGCCGTGCTCGGTGATCAGATGCCGGGCGACCAGCCGACCGAGGGTGCCGGTGCCGCCGGTGATGAGGACGGTGCCCTCTGGACCGAGCCTGCGAGCCGTGTCACCGCCCGCCACCCCGGCGTTGGCCAGCCGGGGCAGATACGGTTGGCCGGCGCGCAGCGCCACCTGCGATTCGGAGCCGAGCGCCGCGAGCAACGCGGCGAACGAGGACGGGTCGTCGTCGACGTCGGCGATCAGGAAGCGGCCCGGGTCCTCCGTCTGGGCGCTGCGCACCAGCCCCCACACAGCGGCTCCGGCCAGGTCGGACACGCCGGTGGCGGCGTCGAGCGCCACCGCGCCCCGGGTGACTACGGCCAGTCGGGCCGACGTGAGGCGCTCGTCACCGGTCCACTCCTGGATCAGCGCCAGGACGCACAGCGTCGCGTCCCGTGCATCGGCCGATGGCACTTCGGTCGCCTGGCCCGCGTGGGTCAGCACGAGATCTGGCACCGGAGCGCCGGCCGTGATCGCCGCGCGCAGTGCGGAGAGATCGGCGTACGAACTGCCGAGCACTCCCAGCGCGTCCAGCTCCGGCAGGCCCTCACCGATGCGGGCGCAGATGAGGGGAGTGGTGTCCCGCGCGGAGGTGGCAGGCGCCGCGACCCACTCGAGCCGGTAGAGCGAGCCATCCGGGGAAGTGCGGGCGCCGGCCAACTGCTCGGCGGAGACGGGTCGTACCTCCAGGGAGGCGATCGACATGACGGGGCGTCCCGCCCCGTCGAACAGTTCCAGTGCTACCTTGCCAGGCTGCTTCGGAGTCAGACGGACTCGTATCGCCTTCCCTCCGGTGTTGTGCAGGGCGACTCCGGTCCAGGCGAAGGGCAGCCGGACGCCTGGTTCCTCGCCTTCGGCGGTGGCCCAGGCCATCGCGTGCAGTGCCGAGTCAAGGAGGGCGGGGTGAATGCCGTAGCCCGTCACCTCGGCGTCCTCGGGAAGGTCCACGTCGGCGTACACGTGGTGGTCGTCCCGCCAGGCGGCGCGCAGCCCCTGGAAGAGCGGCCCGTAAGCAATGCCCATGGCCTCGAACCGGTCGTACAGGTTTCCTGCAGGCAATGGCGTGGCGCCCTCCGGCGGCCACGGTCCGGCTCCGTCCGCCTCGGGCAGGGCGGTCGAACCAGCGGTGGAGAGAATGCCGTTGGCGTGCCGTATCCACGGTGCGTCCGGATCCGGCCCGTCCGGCCGGGAGTGCACGGTGAGCGAACGGCGCCCGTCGCCGTCGGCCTCCCCGACCAGGATCTGCAACCGCACGCCGTGGTCCGCCAGCACCAACGGCGCCTCCAGCGTGAGTTCTTCGATCCCGGCACAGCCGGTTTGCTCTGCGCAGTGCAGTGCCATGTCGACGAACGCCGTTCCCGGCAGCAGCACGCTGTTCATGACGGCGTGGTCCGTCAGCCACGGGTCGGAGGTGAGGGAGAGCCGTCCGGTGAACATATGGCGGCCGGCATCGGCCATAGCCGTCGCCGCCGTCAGCAGCGGATGCCCTGCGCTGCTCAGCCCCGCGGACGTCATGTCCGATGCGGCGTCCGTAGGCCGCAGCCAGTACCGCTTCCGCTGGAAGGGATAGGTCGGCACGGGTACGGGACGGTCCCGGCCCGGGGCAACGCGCTGCCAGTCGACGGCCGCACCGTGGGCATGTGTCCGGCCGAGCGCAGCGAGGAACTCGCGCTGTTCGTCCGAGTCGCGGCGCAGCGTCCCGAACGCCACGGCCGGGGTCCCGCTCTCCTGGACGTTCTGTTCCACCCCGAAGGTCAGCACGGGGTGCGGACTGACCTCGATGAAGAGTCGGTGCCCGGTGCCGAGCAGCGCACGCGTCGCTGTCGCGAACTCCACCGGCCGGCGCAGATTGCGGTACCAGTACTCGGCGTCGAGACCAAGCGTGTCGAACTCGGCCCCAGTGACCGTCGAATAGAACGGAATCTCTGCCCGGCGGGGCTCGAGGCCACCCAGCTTCACCAGGAGATCCTCCCGGATCACCTCGACGTGGGAGCAGTGCGACGCGTAGTCATTGGGAATGTTCCTGGCCCTGACACCCGCCGTCTGATACCGGTCGACGAGATCGTGCACGGCCTGGACGTCACCGGAGATCACGGTGCTCGACGGCCCGTTGTCCGCCGCGACACTGACGGAGCCCGCCAACTCGGACAACGCGTCGGCGACCTCGGCGGCAGGCAGGGGGATCGACGCCATGGCTCCCGTGCCGGAGAGCGGGATGAGCGCCTTGCTGCGGAGCGCCACCACGCGTGCGGCGTCGTCCAGGGACAGAGCTCCGGCCACCGTGGCGGCGGCGATCTCCCCTTGGGAGTGCCCCATCACCGCGTCGGGGCGTACCCCGGCGGCCGTCCACAGCGCCGCCAGCGAGACCATGATGGCGAACAGCAGGGGCTGCGCGACATCAACCCGGTCGGCGGGGGCGGCCCCCGGCTCTCCCCGCAGCACGGCGACGGGGGACCAGTCGACATACGCGGCGAGGGCGTCGGCGCAGGCCCGGAACCGTTCGGCGAACAGCGGGGAAGAGTCGAGCAGGCCCTTGGCCATGCCCACCCACTGCGACCCCTGACCAGGGAAGACGAAGACCGTCTTGCCGGGAGTGGCCGCGGCTTTGCCGGACACCACGTCCGGATGGGGTTCGCCTGCAGCGAGAGCCGCCAAGGCTGCTTCGAAGCCGCTCCGCTCCGAGCCGAGCACCATCGAGCGGTGCTCGAACTGCGAACGGTACGTGGCCAGCGAGTGCGCCACGGCGGCAGGGTCTCCCGCACCGTCCCGGATGTGGGCGCGCAGCCGCAGCGCCTGTTCGCGCAGGGCGCCGTCCGTTTTGGCAGAGAGGAGCCAGGGGACGGTACCGGCCTGGAAGAGAGGTGTCTGGGTGGACTCGGCCACGGCCTCGTCCTGGTCCGGCTCCGGTGCCTGCTCCAGGATGAGGTGCGCATTGGTGCCGCTGATCCCGAACGAGGAGACCGCGGCCCGGCGCAGCCCGCCGGTTTCCGGCCAGGCGGCGTTCTCCGTCACCAGCGAGACCGCGCCCTGCGTCCAGTCCACCCGGGTGGTGGGCTCGTCGATGTTGAGGGTCTTGGGAAGCGTCCCGTGGCGCATGCTCAGCACCGTCTTGATGATTCCGGCGACACCGGCAGCGGCCTGCGTGTGGCCGATGTTCGACTTGACCGAGGCGAGCAGCAGGGGATGTTCGGCAGGGCGGTCCTGCCCGTACGTCGCCAGCAGCGCCTGTGCTTCGATCGGATCGCCCAGCCGGGTGCCTGTACCGTGGGCCTCGACCACGTCGATGTCCGCGGGAGCCAGCCCGGCGCTGTCGAGGGCCGCTCGGATCACCCGTTCCTGGGACGGTCCGTTGGGGGCGGTCAGCCCGTTGCTGGCACCGTCCTGGTTGACCGCGCCGCCCCGTATGACGGCGAGCACCTGATGGTCGTTCCGCCGGGCGTCCGAGAGCCGTTCTACCAGCAGAAGACCGACGCCCTCACCCCAGGCCGTGCCGTCGGCAGCGTCGGCGAAGGGCTTGCAGAGCCCGTCGGGTGCCATGCCGCGCTGTCGGCTGAGCTCAATGAAGATCCCGGGGGATGACATCACCGTCACACCGCCGGCCAGCGCCATGTCGCACTCGCCGTTGCGCAGGGCCTGCGCGGCCAGGTGCAGCGCGACCAGCGACGAGGAGCACGCCGTGTCGAGGGTGATCGCGGGGCCTTCGAGCCCCAGCGCGTACGAGATGCGTCCCGAGGCGACACTGTTCGTGGTGCCGGTCAGCAGATAGCCGTCGACAGCCGTCGACGTGGTGCCGAACCCGTACTGCTGGGAGGACATCCCGACGAATATGCCGGTCCTGCTGCCGCGCAGGGAACCCGGCTCGATACCGGAGCGCTCGATCGTCTCCCACGCGGTCTCCAGCAGGATCCGCTGCTGCGGGTCCATGGCCAGCGCCTCGCGCGGGCTGATGCCGAAGAACTCGGCGTCGAACCGGTCGGCGTCCTCAAGGAATCCGCCCTTGGACACGTAGGTCGTGCCCGCCCTGCCCTGCTCGGGATCGTAGATCCGGTTCAGGTCCCAGCCCCGGTCCGTGGGGAACGACGAGATCACGTCCTTCCCGCTGGTGACGAGTTCCCACAGCTCCTCGGGGGAGCTCACTCCGCCAGGGAAGCGGCAGGACATGCCGACGATGACGATCGGGTCGTCCTGCGCCACGGCGGGCCGGGCCGCGGCTCGGCCCGCCGGACGGGCCACAGGGGTTTCCGCGACCAGTTCGCCCAGGTGTGCGGCAAGCGCGCCGGTCGTGGGATGGTCGAAGATGAGCGTCGCCGGCAGCCGCAGGCCGGTCAGGGTGTTGAGCCGGTTGCGGAGCTCGACCGCGGTGAGCGAGTCGAACCCGAGCTCGTGGAAGGCGAGTCCGGGATCGATCACGTCCTGCGCGCCGTGCCCGAGCACGGCGGCGACCTCGGAGCGCACTAGGTCGAGCAGGGCCTGCATCCGCGCCGCCGCCGAAAGCCCCTCAAACCGGGCGGTCAGTGAGGAGCGGCTCTTCGGCGCGCGGCGCGCGGGAACCACGCGGACCAGTCGGCGGAGGATCGGCGGGAGGTCCGCGGCGGGCACCGAGCCCAGTGCGGAGCGGTCGAGTGCCAGCGGGACCAGCGCGGCTCTCGGGTCGCCCAGGGCCGCGTCGAACAGAGCGAGCCCGCGGTCCGAGGCCAGCGGGATCAGACCGTTGCGCCGCAGACGCCGCTGGTCGGCCTCGTCCAGGCCGCCGTTCATACCGGACCGGTCCGCCCACAGCCCCCAGGCGAGGGAGGTGGCGGGCAGTCCGTCGGTACGGCGCTGCTGGGCGAGAGTGTCGAGGTAGACATTCGCCGCCGCGTAGTTGCCCTGTCCCGCGCTGCCCAGGACCCCGGCCACGGAGGAGTAGAGGACGAAGGCGGAGAGCCCCCGGTCGCGGGTGAGGTCGTGGAGGTGCCAGGCGGCATCGACCTTGGGCCGCAGTACGGAATCCAGCTGCCCGGGAGTCAGCGAGCCCACGGTCGCATCGTCCAGCCGGCCCGCCGTGTGGATGACGGCGGTGAGCGGGTGCTCCTGCGGTACGGACTCGAGGAGTCCACGGAGTGCGGCGCGGTCGCCGACGTCACACGCGACGATGGTGACCCGCGCGCCGAGGTCCGCCAGTTCGGCCCGCAGCTCCTCGGCGCCCGGGGCGTCCGGACCGCGCCGGGTGGCAAGCAGCAGGTGCTTCACCCCGTGTTCGATGACCAGATGCCGGGCGGCCAGGGAACCGAGCGCACCAGTACCACCCGTGACCAGCACGGTGCCGTCCGGGGCGAGCGGAACGGGGACGGTGAGCACCAGCTTGCCGGTGTGCCTGGCCTGGGTCAGCTGCCGCAGTGCCTCGGGCGCCTCGCGCAAATCGTAGGCGGTGACGGGAAGGGCGGTCAGTGCCCCGCTCTCGACGAGCCCGACGAAAGCGGTGAACATCTCCTGGATCCGCTCCTGGCCCGGATCGGCCAGATCGAACGCCTGGTAGGAGACCCCCGGATGGGCGGCGGCGACCTCCTGCGGATCACGCATGTCCGTCTTGCCCATCTCCAGGAAGCACCCACCGCGGGGCAGCAACCTCAGCGACGCGTCGACGAACTCCCCGGCCAGGGAGTCCAATACGACGTCCATCCCGTGACCGCCCGTGGCCTCCAGGAGCTCGGCCTCGAAGTCGAGGGTGCGGGAGTTGGCGATGTGATCGTCGGCCAGGCCCTGCGCACGCAACGTGTCCCACTTGGGCGGACTCGCGGTGCCGAACACCTCCGCGCCCAGGTGCCGGGCGAGTTGCGTCGCCGCCATGCCCACCCCACCGGTCGCGGCATGAACGAGGAGCCGCTGGCCCGGCTGGAGACGGGCCAGCTCCGTCAGGGCGTAGTAGGCGGTGAGGAACACCGTGGGAGCGGCGGCGGCCTGCGCGTACGACCAGCCCTCCGGGATCCTGGCCACCAGATGGCGGTCGGTGACGGCGGACGGCCCCATGCAGCCGCTGAACAGTCCCATGACCCGGTCACCCGGGGCCACCGCGGTCACGTCCGCACCGACAGCCGTGACGACACCGGCGCCCTCCGAACCGAGCGGTGGTCGCCCCGGATACATGTCCAGCGCGATCAGTGCGTCACGGAAGTTCAACCCGACGGCACGCATGGCGACCCGTACCTCACCCGCAGCCAATTCCCGGTCCGGGTCGTCCGCGGAGACCAGGGACATGCTCTCCAGGGTGCCCGGCTCGGCGACGTCCAGCCGTTGCCCACGGGCCGGCATGGGCAGCGTGGCGCCGGCCTTCACCAGGCGGGGTACCAGCAACGAACCCTGTCGAACTGCGACTTGCGGCTCATTGGACTCAAGTGCCTCCCGCAGCACCGTACGTGAGGCTTCGCTGCCGTCGACGTCGAGGAGTATGATCCGTCCGGGATTTTCCGTCTGGGCCGAACGCACCAGCCCCCACACCGTGGCTGCCGCGAGGTCCACGACGCGCTCCCCGCCGTGCACGGCGACCGCACCGCGCGTCACCAGAACCAGCCGAGTGGCGCCGAACCGATCAGTGGCCAGCCACTCCTGGACCAACGCAAGCGCCTGGGCGGCGACGGCGTGCGCCCGCTCCACAGGAGACGCGGCCCGGTCCTCGCCCTCGCCGGGGACGGCTGACGGGATGGCGGCAAACACCGCGTCCGGAAGGGCACCGTCCGCCTCGGCCTCCTCGGAGAGCTCGGCCAACGTGCCGGTCCGTACGGCGGCGGGCACCAGATTCCCGGCGCCCCGCACCGCCCACGGTACGAACGCGCCCTCCCCGGCGTCGGACGCGGGGACGGCGGTCCATTCGAGCCGCAGCAGATTGTCGTCCGTGGTCGCCCCGGCGGAGGCCAGCTGAGCCGCGCTCACCGGCCGTGCGACAAGAGCCTCCACGGTCGCCACGACGGTGCCCTGCTCGTCGGCGACTGTCAGCGCCACGGCGTCCTGGCGCACGGGGGACAGCCGGACGCGCAGCCTGGTCGCCTGGGTGGGGTGCGCCGTCACGCCAGTCCAGGAGAACGGCAGTCGCGGAGCGGCCCGTTCGCCGTCCCGCACGATCGTGATGTGCAGCGCGGCATCCAGCAGCGCGGGGTGCAAGGCGAAGCCTCTGACGTCGGCGCCGTCCGGCAACGCCACCTCGGCGTACAGGTCGTCGCCGAGCTGCCAGGCTGCGGTCAGCCCCTGGAAGACGGGACCGTAATTCATGCCGAGGTCGCCGACCTGCTCGTACAAATCGTCGATCCGCAGGGGGACGGCGCCGGGAGCGGGCCACTCCAGGAGTCCCAGACCGTCCGCCGCCGGCTCGGGCCGCGCCGGAGAGAGCAGCCCGGTCGCATGCCGCGTCCAAGCAGCGTCGGAACCTTCTGGGCGGGAGTGGATGCTTACGGGACGCGTTCCTGCCGCGTCCGACGCGTCAACCTGTATCTGAAGCTGTACCGCACCCTCTTCGGGCAGGACGAGGGGAGCTTCCAGTGTGAGCTCGGCGACGCCTCCGCCATCGGTCCGGTCGGCTGCGTGCAGGGCCAGCTCGACGAACGCCGTCCCCGGCAGCAGCACCGAACCGAGGATCGCGTGATCGGCCAGCCAGGGGTGGGTCCGTACAGAGATCCGGCCGCTGAGGAGAAAGGAACCGTTGGCGGCGATGGTCGTCGACGCGCGGAGGAGCGGATGATCGGCCGCGCGCAGGCCCGCTGCGGAGACGTCACCGACCACGGGTTCGTTCGTCGGCCAGTATCGCTTGTGTTGGAAGGGGTAGGTGGGGAGTTCGGTGTGGTGGGCGTTGGTGCCTTTGAAGAATTCGGTCCAGTTGATGTGGGTGCCGT
>NZ_JBICWS010000048.1:0-8447 GCF_043199875.1 Streptomyces sp. NPDC048516
CCAGTTCGCGAATCCGGCGAACAGCGGCGTCGCGAACATCAGCAGCATGATCGTGCCGTGCATCGTGAACGCCTGGTTGAACTGCTCGTTCGACATGATCTGCGTGCCGGGACGGGCGAGCTCGGCGCGCATCAGCAGCGCCATCAGTCCGCCGACGCAGAAGAACGCGAACGACGTGACCAGGTACATCGTGCCGATGGTCTTGTGGTCGGTGGTCGTCAGCCACTTCACCGCAGCGATGCCGGGTTGCTTCTTGCGTACGGGCGGTGCTGCCGGAGCCGTATCGGCGGCGGCACCCTGAGGTTCGTTGAGGATGCTCACTGGTTCTTGGTCTCCGCATTCCTGGCGTGATCCGTCTGCTTGATGCCCGACGGCAGGTATCCGGTCTGGCCCTTCTTCGCCAGGTCCTTCAGGTGCTCCCGGTACCGCTCGGGGGAGACGACCTTGACGTTGAAGAGCATCCGGGAGTGGTCGACACCGCACAGCTCAGCGCACTTGCCCCTGAAGGTGCCCTCCCTGTTGGGAGTCACCTCGAAGACATTGGTGTGGCCCGGGATGACGTCCTGCTTCATCAGGAAGGGCACCACCCAGAACGAGTGGATGACGTCACGCGAGGTCAGCACGAACTGGACGGTCTCGCCCTTCGGCAGCCACAGGGTCGGACCCGGGTTGCCGGTCTGCGGGTTGCGCTCGCCCGGGGTGCCCGTGTCGTAGACGCCGTCGGCACCGGCCGGAGCGCCCTTCTTCCACTTGTCCGGGATCGCGGACAGTGCGCTGGAGTTGATGGCCGAGGTCGACTTCTTGCCGTCCACGTTCTCCAGATAGTTGAACGCCCAGCTCCACTGGAAGCCCACCACGTTGACGACGTGGTCCGGCTTCTTGGAAGTCTTGAGGATTGCGCTCTCATCGCGCGCGGTGAAGTAGAACAGCACCGCGATGATGATGAACGGGACGATCGTGTACAACGCCTCGATCGGCATGTTGTACCGCGTCTGCGCGGGGACCTCCACCTTGGACCTGCTGCGGCGGTGGAAGATCACGCTCCAGATGATCAGGCCCCAGACCAGCACGCCCGTTGCGAGGGCGGCGGCCCAGGAGCCCTGCCAAAGAGAGAGGATCCGCGGCGCCTCGTCGGTGACGGGCGTTGGCATGCCGAGGCGGGGAAAGTCCTTATATGTGCAACCAGTAGCGGTCGCCAGGACCAGGCCCGCAGCAAGCACCTGCGGCAGCTTCCGCCGCATCGGGCGCCGCGACGAGCGGTCGGAGCCGTTGGGACTCACGTAGCGCCTTCCCGAGAGTCTCGCCCGCGCGGTCGGCTGCGGCCTTACTCGCTGGTCGGTCGCCGCCCTGCGTCGGGCAGGGGTTTGGATGTTTATGCGGGCCAAACCTTACTGGACGCTATTTGGGGTCGCGCGGGGAGGGTGCCCAACGCGCCGCGACGCACCCCTAAGGGGTGGCCGGGGCCTCCCGGAGGCACCCGCCGAACCCCCGAATACCGGCCGAATACCCGCTTCCACCAGGCATCTGACGCCGTGCCCGGCCGGGCTCCCGCACCGCGGCCGGGGGCGCTCCCCGGGGCACTCCCACCCGCCGGCCACGCCCGGGAGGTGCGCGCGACCGCACGGGCGGGACCGGGGCCGCCCCCGGCCGCGGGCCGGAGGACTAACGTCTCGTATGTGCCCTATTTCGACGCGGCGTCGGCCGCCCCCTTGCATCCGGTCGCCCGCGAGGCCCTGCTCGCCTCGCTCGACGAGGGCTGGGCCGACCCGGCCCGTCTCTACCGGGAGGGGCGGCGCGCCCGGCTGCTGCTGGACGCCGCGCGGGAGGCCGCGGCCGAGGCCGTGGGCTGCCGCCCCGACGAATTGGTTTTCACCCCTTCGGGGACGCAGGCGGTGCATACGGGAGTTTCCGGCGCGCTGGCGGCCCGCCGGCGGGCCGGTCGCCGGCTGCTGTACTCCGCCGTGGAGCACTCCTCCGTCCTGCACGCCGCCGAGGCCCATGAGGCGGCCGGGGGCAGCCGCGCGGAGCTGTCCGTGGACCGTACGGGCCGGGTGGCGGCCGGCGAGGTGGCCGCCGCGCTCGGCCCGGACACCGCGCTGGTCTGTCTCCAGTCCGCCAACCACGAGGTGGGAACCGAACAGCCGGTCGAGGAGGTGGCCGCGCTCTGCCGGGAGGCGGCCGTCCCCCTCCTGGTGGACGCCGCGCAGTCGCTGCCGTGGGGGCCGGTGCCCGGCGCCTGGTCGCTGCTGACGGCGAGCGCCCATAAATGGGGCGGCCCGCCGGGCGTGGGGCTGCTCGCCGTCCGCAAGGGGACCCGGTTCGCGCCCCAGGGGCCGCGGGACGAGCGGGAGTCCGGCCGCAGCCCGGGGTTCGGGAACATCCCCGCCGTCGTGGCCGCCGCGGCGTCCCTGCGTGCGCTGCGCGCGGGGCCGGAGACCGGGGACGAAGCGGCGCGGCTGCGGCGGCTGGTGGACCGGATCCGGACACGGGTGCCGGAGCTGGTCCCGGACGTGGAGGTGGTCGGCGATCCGGTGCGCCGCCTCCCTCATCTGGTCACCTTCTCCTGTCTCTATGTCGACGGAGAGGCGCTGCTGCACGAGCTCGACCGGGCGGGCTTCTCGGTGTCGTCGGGATCGTCGTGCACGTCCAGCACCCTGACGCCGAGCCATGTGCTGCGGGCGATGGGTGTGCTGTCCGAGGGGAATGTGCGGGTCTCGCTGCCCTACGGCACGGACGGGGCGGACGTGGAGCGCTTCTTGGAGGTGCTGCCGCGGGTGGTGCACTCGGTGCGGGAGCGGCTGGGCGTCCCCGCGGCGGGGGCCGGGGAGACGGCGGGGGCCGGGGAAGCCGCCGGGGCCGCCGGGCCCGGGGAAGCCGCCGAGCCTGCTGAAGCCACCGGGTCGGCCGGGTCCGCCGGACTGGTCGTCGACGCGCTGGGCAAGCGCTGCCCGGTCCCGGTCATCGAGCTGGCGAAGGTGATCGGCGAGGTGCCGGTCGGCGGGACGGTGATGGTGCTCTCCGACGACGAGGCCGCCCGTCAGGACATCCCCGCCTGGTGCACCATGCGCGACCAGGAGTACGTGGGCGAGCGGGCGGCCGAGCGCGGCGCCGCGTACGTCGTGCGGCGCCGCGCCTAGGCGTTCTCAGACGAGGTGCTGCTGGACCTCGGCCGCGGCCTCGTGGCCGTAGGCCTTGGTGAAGCGGTCCATGAAATGGCTGCGGTGCAGCTCGTACTCCTGGGTGCCGACGGTCTCGATGACCAGGGTCGCCAGCATGCAGCCGACCTGAGCGGCGCGCTCCAGACCGACGCCCCAGGCCAGACCGGACAGGAAGCCGGCGCGGAAGGCGTCGCCGACGCCGGTGGGGTCGGCCTTGGCGTTCTCCTCCGGGACGCCGACCTCGAGGGCCGGCTCACCGGCCCGCTCGATGCGGACGCCGTTGGCGCCGAGGGTGGTGACGCGGGTGCCGACCTTGGCGAGGATCTCCTCGTCGGTCCAGCCGGTCTTGGACTCGATCAGGCCCTTCTCGTACTCGTTGGAGAAGAGGTAGGCCGCGTCCGCCAGGAGGGTGCGGATGGCGTCGCCGTCCATCCGGGCGATCTGCTGGGAGAAGTCGGCGCCGAAGGGGATACCGCGGCTGCGGCACTCCTCGGTGTGCCGGATCATCGCCTCGGGGTCGTCCGCGCCGATCACGACGAGGTCCAGGCCGCCGACCCGCTCGGCCACGTGCTGCAGCTCGATCAGCCGGGCCTCGCTCATCGCGCCGGTGTAGAAGGAGCCGATCTGGTTGTGGTCGGCGTCGGTGGTGCACACGAAGCGCGCGGTGTGCAGCACCTCGGAGATGCGGACGGAGCGGGTGTCGACGCCGTGGCGGTCGAGCCAGGCGCGGTACTCCTCGAAGTCGTTGCCGGCGGCACCGACCAGGATCGGCTCGGTGCCGAGCTGGCCCATACCGAAGCAGATGTTGGCGGCGACGCCGCCGCGGCGGACATCGAGCTGGTCGACCAGGAACGAGAGGGAGACCGTATGCAGCTGGTCGGCGACCAACTGATCGGCGAAGCGGCCGGGGAAGGTCATCAGGTGGTCGGTGGCGATGGAGCCGGTGACTGCAATACGCACGACGGGTCTGCTCCTGCGGAAGGCGTAGGGGCGGGCTGACGTGTAGCCACGCTACCCGCCGGGGTCGCGCGCCACCCGGTCATCCCGGACACTTGGAATGGCTGAAACTACCCAATAGTAGGTCTTTCTCCTCGGTATAAGGCTGCGTACGGTGCCCCTATGGCCAAACCTGTGAAAGCCGTCACACCGCGTGAGGGCGTCTCGCCCACCGCGCAGGACCCCGAATCGCTCGACGAGCTGCGCGGCGACTGCGCACGGATGGCGGACCGGTGGACGTCCGGGCGGCGGTCCGCACCCGCGCCGGGGCGCGCCGCCGATCTCCACGGCGTCGAGGTCCCCTCCAGTTCGGCCGCACTTGTGGACGGAATGTCCCAGTACGGCGACTGACCGGCCGCCCGGCCGGAACCGTATCCACCCCCGCTCCGTCCCATCGGCGTCACCTCACGGAGGATGGCACGTCAGATGTTCAGCGGAGCCGAAGGAGCGATGCGGTGAACACCGAGGACACCACCGACACCCCGAACCCCAAGGAGCGCAGGCGGCGCACCCCCGTGGTGGTCGCCTCGATGGCCGCGGCGGTACTTCTCGCCGGGGGCGGCGCGGCGTACTGGGTCTCGTCCGCGTCCAGCAACGAAGGCGCGGGTTCAGCGGCCAAGGGCGACCCGCCACCGCTGGCGCTCGACGGCTACACCGGCGGCGGTTCGATCGCGGCCGGCGAGCCCAACCCCCAGGGCGCGAAGTACCGGGCGGTGGCGAAGCTGCCCGGCGGCCCGGCGTCCGCGCCGGTGTACCGCCCCAAGGGCGAGATCAGCCGCGAGTCCGTGGAACGACTGGCGAAGGCGCTGGATGTGTCCGGAAAGGTCCGCTCGGAGGGCACCTCCTGGAAGGTCGGCGGGCTGACGCGGGACGCCCGTAGCCCCGTCCTGGAAGTGAAGAAGTCCGGCTCGGGCGCCTGGACGTACTCGCAGTACGGCACGCCGGGCGGCACGAACTGTGCCCTGCCCTCCTCCCCCAAGGGCGGCAAGGGCCAGGACCAGGCCGACGGCGCGGCGCCGTCGGGCCGGCCCGGCTGCCCCTCGTACCGCGGCGGCGGGGACGTCACGACCGAGGACGACAGCAGCGGCAAGGGCGCGGTGTCGCCGGAGAAGGCCAAGAAGGCCGTGCGGCCGGCGCTGAAGGCGCTCGGCCAGGAGAACGCCAGGCTGGACGCGGGCGGGCTGTCCGGCGCGGTGCGGATCGTCAGCGCGAATCCGGTGCTCGGCGGGCTGCCGACGTACGGCTGGCAGAGCGATCTGCAGGTCGGCTCGGACGGCCAGGTGGTCGGCGGCAGCGGCCAGTTGGCGAACCCGGCCAAGGGCGCGGACTATCCGGTGCTGGACGCCGCCAAGACGCTGGACCGGCTGAATACGGGCGAGGGCCGCACGCCGGCCGGCTGCCCCTCGACGCCCGGTGACAAGGGCGGCAAGGACGCCAAGGGGGGCAAGGACGGCGGGATAGCGCCGTGCGAGCCGGCGCCCACGAAGGCGCAGCAGCCGTCGGAGGTGACCGGCGCCGTCTTCGGCCTCTCGGTGCAGTACGTGGACGGCGGGCAGGCGCTGGTGCCGTCGTGGCTGTACAAGGTGCGCCAGCCGGGCGCCGGCAGCGGTCCGGACGCCACCACGACGATCGCGCACCCGGCGGTGAACCCGAAGTACCTGGCCCACCGGGGCGGCGGGTCGCCGAGCGCGGCGAAGCCGTCCGGCAAGCCCGGGGCGATGGCCCTGGAGTCGTACGCCGTGGGCGACGGCGGCAAGAAGCTGACGGTGCACTTCTGGGGCGGGGTGTGCAGCACCTACTCGGTGAGCGCCGAGGAATCCGGTTCGGCGGTGAAGACCAAGGTCGTCGGCAAGGACAAGAAGCCGGGCCAGGTCTGCGTGAAGATCGCCAAGGAGTTCACCAAGACCGTGACGCTGCAGAAGCCGCTGGACGGCCGGAAGGTGGTCGATGTGTCGACCGGTGAGTCCGTGCCCAAGCGGTGACCGGACGCGGTGCGGGCACCGCGGCGGCACCGGCCGCCGCGGCCGGGCACACGGAGGCGGGAAAACGAAAGGCGGCGCTCCCCCACTCGGGGGGCGCCGCCTTTCGACGAGCTGCCGTGCTCCTCGGCCGAGCCCGTACTCCTTGGCCGGAGTCCGCGCTCTTCAGCCGGAGCCCGCGCTCCTCAGCTGAAGGAGTCGCCGCAGGCGCAGGAACCGCTGGCGTTCGGGTTGTCGATCGTGAAGCCCTGCTTCTCGATGGTGTCGACGAAGTCGATGGAGGCACCGCCCAGGTAGGGGGCGCTCATCCGGTCGGTGACGACCTTGACGCCGTCGAAGTCCTTGACGACATCGCCGTCGAGCGAACGCTCGTCGAAGAAGAGCTGGTAGCGCAGACCGGAGCAGCCGCCGGGCTGAACGGCCACCCGCAGCGCGAGGTCCTCCCGGCCTTCCTGCTCCAGCAGGCTCTTGACCTTCGACGCGGCCGCGTCGGACAGGATGATGCCGTCGCTGACGGTGGTCTCGTCCTGAACGCTCATCTACATCTCTCCCGGGTTGTACGGACCGCTTGTCATCGGATGCAACCAGCTGCAACCGGCGACGTCCCGGATTAATTCCGGCTGGGCGCGAATTGCCGAGAAGCTGCCTTCCGGACACCGTCCGGGCGAGCCTCTCGCCTTGTTCTCTCCTCATGCTCGCACATCGGCCGCCGGGAACACGTGGCCGACCGCACACGGCGCAGGCCGAGGGCACTGATGCGTCACATCGACACAATGGCCATCGTCAAAGTGACGTGAAGCGGCTATGATAGATAGCGTCATATAGACGAAAAGGCTCCCGGTGGACCCACCGGCTCCCACGGATGCGGCTGCGCCGCGCTCATCGAAGAAAAGAGAGGGTGCGTGTTGTGACCACCGCCCAGCCCCTGGACGTCCAGCCGACCCCGCTGGCCCTGCTCCTCCTCGGCCGTGAGGCCGACCCGAAGAGCGAGCGCGGTGTGGAGTGCCCCGGCGATCTGCCGGCCCCGTCGGACCCCGACCTCGTCGAGCGCGCCCGCGCGGCCAAGGCGAAGCTCGGGGAGAAGGTCTTCGTCCTCGGGCACCACTACCAGCGCGACGAGGTCATCGAGTTCGCCGATGTGACCGGCGACTCCTTCAAGCTCGCGCGGGACGCCGCCGCCCGGCCGGACGCCGAGTACATCGTCTTCTGCGGTGTGCACTTCATGGCGGAGTCCGCGGACATCCTCACCGGCGACGACCAGCAGGTCATCCTCCCCGACCTCGCCGCCGGCTGCTCGATGGCCGATATGGCCACCGCCGAGCAGGTCGCCGAGTGCTGGGACGTGCTCACCGAGGCCGGCGTCGCCGAGCAGGTCGTCCCCGTCTCGTACATGAACTCCTCGGCCGACATCAAGGCCTTCACCGGCAAGCACGGTGGCACGATCTGTACGTCCTCCAACGCCAAGCGGGCGCTGGACTGGGCGTTCGAGCAGGGCGAGCCCGGTGCGACGAAGGTGCTGTTCCTGCCCGACCAGCACCTCGGCCGCAACACCGCCGTCCGCGACATGGGCCTGTCCCTGGACGACTGCGTGGTCTACAACCCGCACAAGCCGAACGGCGGCCTGACCACCGAGGAGCTGCGGGCCGCGAAGATGATCCTTTGGCGCGGCCACTGCTCGGTGCACGGCCGCTTCTCGCTGGAGTCCGTGAACGACGTACGCGCGCGCATCCCGGGCGTCAATGTCCTCGTCCACCCCGAGTGCAAGCACGAGGTCGTGGCGGCGGCGGATTACGTCGGCTCGACGGAGTACATCATCAAGGCGCTGGAGGCCGCCCCGCGCGGCTCGAAGTGGGCGATCGGCACCGAGCTGAACCTGGTCCGCCGGCTGGCCAACCGCTTCGCCGCGGAGGACAAGGAGATCGTCTTCCTCGACAAGACGGTCTGCTTCTGCTCGACGATGAACCGCATCGACCTCCCGCATCTGGTGTGGACACTGGAATCCCTCGCCGCGGGCAAGGTCGTCAACCGCATCCAGGTCGACGACGAGACCGAGAGCTTCGCGAAGCTGGCGCTGGAGCGGATGCTGGCGTTGCCGTAGCGGTTGTGGCGGCGGCGCGTTTTCGGCTTTCCCGCCGTGGGGGTTGACCGCCGTTTTGCGCCCGCTTCGCGGTGCGCCCGCCGTTGCGCCTGCGGCGGGCCGGGTCCGCTGCGCGGGGCTGTGGGTGCGGTGGCGGGGCGGGGGGGGGGGGGGGGGGGGGGGGGGGGGGGGTGGGTTCCCAACACCCCCCCCCCCCCCCCCCCCCCCCCCCCCCGG
>NZ_JBICWS010000049.1:0-6337 GCF_043199875.1 Streptomyces sp. NPDC048516
CGGCACCCACATCAACTGGACCGAATTCTTCAAAGGCACCAACGCCCACCACACCGAACTCCCCACCTACCCCTTCCAACACAAGCGATACTGGCTGAACTCCATCGGGAACGCCGATGTGGCCGCGGCCGGCCTCACCAAGGTGGAGCACCCATTGCTGGGCGCGGTGACCGAGCTGCCCGACGGCACCAGCGTCTTCACCGGGCGAATATCGCTCAATGCCCATCCCTGGCTGGCCGATCACTCGGTACTCGGCACTGTGGTCCTTCCGGGCACGGCCTTCGTCGATCTCGCGCTCTTCGCCGCCGGCAGGGCTGGGCGCAGCCAGGTCGAT
This sequence comes from Streptomyces sp. NPDC048516, assembly GCF_043199875.1. Lineage (NCBI taxonomy): Bacteria > Bacillati > Actinomycetota > Actinomycetes > Kitasatosporales > Streptomycetaceae > Streptomyces > Streptomyces sp. NPDC048516. The sequence continues at coordinate 335 of NZ_JBICWS010000049.1, forward strand.
GAGCTCACTCTCCAAACGCCTCTGACCGTGCCGCAGCACGGAGGTGTCGATCTGCGCATGGTGATCTCTGCCCCGGAAGAGGGCGGAGCGCAGGCGGTAGCCGTCCATTCCCGCCGCTCCGGCACCGAGGACGAGCCCGGTTCCGAGTGGGTTCAGCACGCGTCCGGTTCGCTGTCGTCCGCCGACGGCGAAGCGGGGGCGCAGAGTGATGGGCAGTGGCCCCCGGCTGGCGCGACTCCGCTGGGTGTGGACGACTTGTATGCGCGTCTCTCCGATGTCGGGCTGGACTACGGTCCCGCCTTCCAAGGCCTGCGCGCCGCGTGGCAGGACGGGGCCACGGTGCATGCCGAGGTCGCGTTGCCCGAGAGCCTCGGTCCCACCGGGTTCGGTATTCACCCGGCGCTTCTCGACGCGGCCTTGCACTCCTTCGCGCTGGCGCCCGCTGGAATGGAGACCGAGCCGGACGACGGCGTATCCACGAAGCTTCCCTTCTCGTGGCGCGGGGTAACCCTGCATGCAGCCGGAACGGACGAGTTGCGGGTGAGCCTCACCCAGCGGGGCACCGATACCGTCGCACTGGCTCTCTCCGACAGTTCGGGAAAACCGGTCGCCACCGTCGAGTCTCTGCTGGTCCGTCGGGTCACCGCCGACCAGTTGGCTGACACGGGTCGTATGACCGCGCCCAACTCCCTGTTCCGGCTGGACTGGACACGGCTTCCGTCGTCGGCCGTGGCTGGGGCACAGGATCCTTCGACGGCGGTCGTCCTCCACGGGGACGGGCGGACGCCGGAGCCGGTCGCCGACTGGGAGGGCCTCGACCTCACGGCGGAGGCGTTCCCCGTCCCCGCCGCGCTGGATGCCACGGTCGGCGAGGCTGCATCCGTACCGGACCTCTTGGTCGTTCCGTACCCGAAGGGCGGTGCCGTGGGCGACGCGGTAGCTGCCCGGCTGGCCACCCGGCAGGTTCTGGCACTGGTGCAGGCATTCCTAGCGGACGAGCGGTTCGCTTCGTCCCGCCTCGCCTTCGTGACCACCGGTTCGATCGCCGTCGACACATCAGAGACCGAGTCCGGGTCAATGTCCGGGGCCGGGGCCGGGGCCGATCCTGCCGCCGCGTCCGTGTGGGGCCTAGTGCGCTCCGCACAGTCAGAGAATCCCGACCGCTTCCTGCTCATCGATCTTGACCACACCAGTACGACGGGCAGTCTGCTACTCAGGGCACTGTCCAGCGGTGAACCCCAGGTCGCGCTGCGGAGCGGGGACCTCTTCATCCCTCGGCTCGCCCGTGCGGCAGTCGCCGAGTCCGTGGGCACCGGCGTCGCAGCGGGCGCGTTCGACCCGGACGGCACCGTGCTGATCACGGGCGGCACCGGCAGCCTCGGCCGGCTGGTGGCCCGGCATCTCGTGGAGCGGCGAGGGGTTCGCCATCTGCTGCTGCTCAGCCGCAGCGGCCCCGCGGCCGATCGAAGCAACGAACTGGTGGCCGAATTAGAGGAGTTCGGCGCCTCGGTGGAACTCGCGGCCTGCGACGCGGCGGACCTGGAGTCGCTGCGAGCGGTACTCGATGCCGTTCCGGCAGAGCGTCCGCTCTCCGCAGTCATTCATGCCGCAGGGGTACTCGACGATTCCACGATCCCCGCTCTCACCGAAGACCGCCTCGATGCGGTGATGCGCCCAAAGGCGGACGCCGCGTGGAACCTGCACCTGCTCACCCAAGGGCTTGCTCTCGCGTCGTTCGTGCTGTTCTCCTCCGCCGCGGGTGTCATCGGAAGCCCCGGCCAGGGCAACTACGCCGCCGCCAACTCGTTCCTCGACGCCCTGGCCCTGCACCGCAACTCTGCGGGCATGCCCGCCACTTCGCTCGCCTGGGGCCTGTGGGCCGAGGCCGACGGCATGGGCGGCAGCACGGCCGACACCCGCAGCGGAATCCGCGCCCTGTCCAAGGAACAGGGCCTCGCGCTTCTGGAGACGGCACTGACCGTTCCCAGTCCGCCGCTGCTAGTCCCCGCACGGCTGGATCTTCCCGCGCTGCGCACTGCGGCGGCCGTCGGCCCGCTGCCGGCCGTACTGCGCGGTCTCGTACGCACTCCGGCGCGCCTTTCCCAGGACGACCGGTCCTCCCTGGTCCGCCGCCTCGCCGGGCAGGCCGAGGAGGCCGGGCGGCTCACGATGCTCCTCGACTTGGTGCGCGAGCAGATCTCCCTGGTGCTGGGGCAGACGGACGCCGGGGCGATCGACTCCGAGCGGGGACTCCTGGACATGGGCTTCGACTCACTCACCGCCGTCGAACTGCGCAACCGGCTCAAGGCGGTCACCGGGCTACACCTGTCCGCCACGCTCGTCTTCGACTACCCCACGCCCGGCGCACTGGCCCGACATCTGCTCGACACCCTCGTCCCCGATGCATCCGGTAGCCCGCTCTCCGGAGGCACGGGGGATGAGGAGGAGATCCGGCGTGCCATCGCTTCGATCCCGCTGCTCCGCATTCGGGAAGCCGGCCTCCTGGAAGTGCTCATGCGGCTCGCCCAGAGTTCCCCAGGGCGGGCGGGCGATGCGCCGGGGCAGCCGGGGCCATCGACCCTCGAGACCGACCAAACCGACCAAACCGACGCGATCATGGCGGCCGACCTGGACGAACTCGTCCGGCGTGCGTTGGCCGACAGCGAGTCATGAACACCGTCGACGCACACGTACATCCATAGCCAAGGAGTGAAAGTGACGATCAACGAGACCGACCACCAGGCCCACCCCGCGACGGTTCTCGACGCGATGCCGACCGCGCGCCGCTGCCCGTTCAGCCCTCCGGCCGAGTTCACCCAGCTCCGCAAGGAGCAGCCAATCGTCAAGATGGTCTACCCGGACGGGCACGTCGGCTGGCTGGTCACCAGCTACGACCTCACCCGGAAGATCCTGGTGAGCCCGGACATCAGTGCCCGGCACGAGCTGCGGAGCTTCCCCGTTCCGGTCCCCTTCAAGCTCGGTCCCGCGCAGCCGGGCGTGTTCGTCGGCATGGACGCGCCCGAGCACACCCGCTACCGGAAGCCGCTCGTCAAGGCGTTCTCGGCCACGCAGGCCCGGCTTCTGGAGCCGACCATCGAGCGGATCACCAACGAAGTACTGGACGCGATGGAGAAGGAGAACGGCTCTACCGACCTGCTCCAGACCTTCGCGCTGCCCATCCCGATCAAGGTGATCACCGAGGTGCTCGGCGGTTCGCAGAAGGTCACCGAGGAGTTCAGCTCGCTGCGCGTCCCCGTACTCACCCCAGGCACACCGCCGGAGCAGGTGCATGCCGCGATGGTCCGTACCGGCCAACTCATGCACGAGCTCGTCACGTCGAAGCGGGCCAACCCCTCCGACGACCTGCTGAGCAGCCTGATCGCCGAGGACGAATTCACCGACACCGAACTTTCCAATATCGCGCTCGCGATTCTCGGCGCGGGGCACGAGACAACGGCCCACATGATCACCCTCGGCGCCTATTTGTTGCTTCAGGACGACGAGTTGCGGCGACGTCTGACTGTCGAAGGCCACTGGACGAACGAGGCGGCCGACGAACTCCTCCGGTATCTGACAATCGCCCACTTCGTGACGCGGGCGGCTCTGACCGACGTCGAATTCGCCGGACAGCTGGTCAAGAAGGGCGAGAGCATCACGATGATGCTCTCCACCGCCAACCGTGACGGCGACCGATTCACCGATCCTGATGCCTTCGATCCCGAGCGACCGAACAACACTCATCTGACCTGGGGCCACGGCGTGCACAAGTGCGTCGGCGTACACCTCGCCAAGACGGAATTGCGCATCGTCATGCCCGCACTGTTCCGGCGGTTCCCCAACCTGCGTCTCGACATACGTCCCGAGGACATCGAAACGCGCGACGCGATGAGCACGTACGGGGTGAAGAGTCTGCCCGTCAGGTGGTGAGACATCGCCCATAAGGCCCGATCAAGGGTCGCTTAAGGGCCCTTTCGGAATATGGGGCCTGCCGAACATGGAGTTGATGATGGGGAACTCTCCCGAAGACAAAGTCGTCGCCGCGCTGCGCGCTTCGCTACTGGAGAACGAGCGACTGCGGCGGGAGAAGCAGCAGCTCACCGACGCTTCCAGTGAACCCATCGCCATCGTTGCCGCAGCCTGCCGCTACCCGGGCGGCGTCACGTCCCCTGAGGAGTTGTGGCAGCTTGTCGCGGACGGCCGGGACGCGGTTTCCCCGCTCCCGGCCGACCGCGGATGGAACCCCGAAGAGCTGTACGACGCCGATCCCGACCGGACGGGAAAGATCTACGTCCGCGAAGGCGTCTTCCTGGACGATGCCGGTGACTTCGATGCGGAGTTCTTCGGGATCAGTCCGCGGGAGGCTCTGGCCATCGATCCGCAACAGCGGATCCTGCTGGAGCTGGCCTGGGAGGCCATCGAACGGGCCGGCATCGACCCGACACGACTGCGCGGAAGTGCGACGGGGGTCTTCGCCGGGGTGATGTACGGCGACTACGGCGCACGCCTATTCCGCAATGTTCCAGACGGCTTCGAAGGCCACTTGGGAACCGGCAGCGCGTACAGCGCCGCGTCGGGTCGGGTGTCCTACACGTTCGGGTTCGAGGGCCCCGCCGTCAGCATCGACACCGCCTGCTCATCCTCACTGGTCGCACTCCACCTCGCCGCCCAAGCACTCCGCAACAACGAATGCACCCTCGCCCTCGCCGGCGGCATCAGCATCATGGCCACCCCCACCACCCTCATCGAATTCAGCCGCCAACGCGGCCTCGCCCCCGACGCCCGCATCAAAGCCTTCGCCAACACCGCCAACGGCACCACACTCGGCGAAGGCGCCGGCCTCCTCCTCCTGGAGCGGTTGTCGGACGCGAAACGCAACGGGCACCAGGTGCTGGCAGTGGTACGGGGCAGCGCCGTCAACCAGGACGGCGCCAGCAGCCAACTCTCCGCCCCCAACGGCCCCTCCCAACAACGCGTCATCCACCAGGCCCTCACCAACGCCCACCTCACCCCAGCCGACATCGACGCCGTCGAAGCCCACGGCACCGGCACCACCCTCGGCGACCCCATCGAAGCCCAAGCACTCCTCGCCACCTACGGCCAAAACCGACCCACCAACCAACCCCTCTGGCTCGGCTCCATCAAATCCAACATCGGACACACCCAAGCCGCCGCCGGCATCGCCAGCACCATCAAAATGATCCAAGCCATCCACCACGGCGTACTACCCAAAACCCTCCACGTCGACGAACCCACCACCCACGTCGACTGGAACACCGGCGCAGTAACCCTCCTCACCGACCACACCCCCTGGCCCGAAACCGGCCGGCTGCGGCGCGCAGCCATCTCCTCCTTCGGCATCAGCGGCACCAACGCACATGTGGTGATCGAGCAGGCCCCGGCCGCCACCAGCGAGGACGCCGGTCCGGTGCGGGAGCTGCCAGTCGTGCCATGGGTGCTATCGGGGCATTCCCCGCAAGCCGTCGCCGACCAGGCCGAGCGCCTGCTGTCGTACGCCACCGACGCCAGCCCCCTCGACCTTGGGTACGCACTTGCCACGAGCCGTACCACCTTCGGCTACCGCGCGGTGGTCACCGGCCGGGACCGCACCGAACTCCACGATGGACTGCGGGCGTTGGCCTCGGGGGAGCGCCGGCCTGAGCTCAAACAGAACGGGAGGACCTCGTTCCTGTTCACGGGGCAGGGCGCCCAACGGGACGGTATGGGCGAAGAGTTGTACCTGTCATTTCCCGCCTACGCCGAAGCGTTCGACGCCGTCGCGGTGGAACTGGACCCGCTCCTAGGCCGCCCGATCCGCGACATCATCACCACCGGCAAGGAACTGGACCAGACCGGATTCACCCAACCCGCCCTCTTCGCCCTCGAAGTCGCCCTCTACCGCCTCGTCGAATCGTGGGGCATCAAGCCCGACTACCTGGCTGGGCATTCCATCGGCGAACTGGCCGCCGCGCATGTCGCAGGCATCCTGAACCTCAAGGACGCCAC
>NZ_JBICWS010000050.1:0-6182 GCF_043199875.1 Streptomyces sp. NPDC048516
CTCGCCTGGGGCCTCTGGCAACACACCACCAACCTCACCACCCACCTCCACACCACCGACCACCAACGCCTCAACCGAGCAGGCATCACCCCGATCAGCGACGAGGAGGGGCTCGCTCTGTTCGACGCTGCGCTGACGCTCGACCGGCCAACCTTGGTCGCCGCCAGGATCGACACCCCGCAGCTGCGGCTCCAGGCCTCGGCGGGCCTGTTGCCCGGGCTCTTCCGCGGGCTACTACGCACACCACAGCGGCGTGCGTCGACCACCGTCACCCCCGCGGCTGAGCTCGCCGACCGACTGGCCCGACTTCCGGTAGCCGAACAGGAGTCGCTTCTCACCGACCTGATCCGCTCGCACGTCGCCACCGTCCTGGGTCACAGTTCGCCGACACGGGTCGAGGTGGACCGGGGCTTCCTCGACATGGGCTTCAGCTCCCTCACCGCCGTGGAGTTGCGGAACCGGCTGAACGCCGCCGTCGGCCTGCGGCTGCCGACCTCGGTCGTCTTCGACCACGCCACGCCGCTGGCACTCGCCCGCCATGTGCGTACACAGGTACTGCCGGAGGATTCGGTCTCGTTCCAACCGTTCCTCACCGAGCTCGACGAATTGGAGCGGGATCTCCTCGCGATCTCTCCGGACACCCGAATGTCGCTTTCGATTCGGCTACAGGATTTCCTGCTGAAGCTCAATCAGGTCCAGGACACCGAAGGAACCGTCGGCGACACCTTTACGGACCGTATTGACACGGCCACCGACGACGAGGTGTTCGAGCTCATCGACAGAGAACTCGGAATCTCCTGAATTCCCCGTACGAGAAGTCCGCAGATCACCGCGAAGGGTGACGCCCACATGTCCAATGAGAACCGGCTCCGCGATTATCTCAAGCGGGTGACTGCTGAGCTGCACCACACCCGGCAGCGGCTCCTGGACGCCGAGTCCGAGGTCCAGGAACCGATTGCGATCGTGGGGACGGCATGCCGCTTTCCGGGCGGCGTCACCTCCCCCGAGGAGCTGTGGCAGCTGCTCGCGGACGGCACGGACGCCATCACGGCGTTCCCCACCAACCGTGGCTGGGATCCGGAGGACCTGTACGACGCGGACCCACAGCGGGCGGGCAAGACCTACGTCCGCGAGGGGGGGTTCCTGCACGACGCCGACGAGTTCGACCCCGGCTTCTTCGGCATCAGTCCGCGGGAGGCTCTGGCAATCGATCCGCAGCAACGGATCCTGCTGGAGCTGGCCTGGGAGGCCATCGAACGGGCCGGCATCGACCCGACACGGCTGCGCGGAAGTGCGACGGGGGTCTTCGCCGGGGTGATGTACGGCGACTACGGCGGACGACTGATGAACCAGGTACCGGAGGAGGTCGAGGCGTACCTCAGCACGGGCAGCGCGTACAGCGTGGCGTCGGGTCGGGTGTCCTACACGTTCGGGTTCGAGGGCCCCGCCGTCAGCATCGACACCGCCTGCTCATCCTCACTGGTCGCACTCCACCTCGCCGCCCAAGCACTCCGCAACAACGAATGCACCCTCGCCCTCGCCGGCGGCATCAGCATCATGGCCACCCCCACCACCCTCATCGAATTCAGCCGCCAACGCGGCCTCGCCCCCGACGCCCGCATCAAAGCCTTCGCCAACACCGCCAACGGCACCACACTCGGCGAAGGCGCCGGCCTCCTCCTCCTGGAGCGGTTGTCGGACGCGAAACGCAACGGGCACCAGGTGCTGGCAGTGGTACGGGGCAGCGCCGTCAACCAGGACGGCGCCAGCAGCCAACTCTCCGCCCCCAACGGCCCCTCCCAACAACGCGTCATCCACCAAGCCCTCACCAACGCCCACCTCACCCCAGCCGACATCGACGCCGTCGAAGCCCACGGCACCGGCACCACCCTCGGCGACCCCATCGAAGCCCAAGCACTCCTCGCCACCTACGGCCAAAACCGACCCACCAACCAACCCCTCTGGCTCGGCTCCATCAAATCCAACATCGGACACACCCAAGCCGCCGCCGGCATCGCCAGCACCATCAAAATGATCCAAGCCATCCACCACGGCGTACTACCCAAAACCCTCCACGTCGACGAACCCACCACCCACGTCGACTGGAACACCGGCGCAGTAACCCTCCTCACCGACCACACCCCCTGGCCCGAAACCGGCCGGCTGCGGCGCGCAGCCATCTCCTCCTTCGGCATCAGCGGCACCAACGCCCACATCATCCTCGAACAACCACCCGTACCGGAGCCACAGCCACAGACACCGAGAGACGAACCCGCCACCAGCGCTCCCCTTCCCTGGCTACTCTCCGCGCGGAGCGAGGCGGCACTGCGCGACCAGGCCACCCGCCTGCACACCCACCTCTCCCGACACCCCGAACTCACCCCCACCGTCGTCGGCCGCACCCTCGCCACCCACCGCACCCACCACAACCACCGCGCCGCCGTCCTCGCCCACCACCGTGAAGACTTCCTCACCCAGCTTCATGCCCTCGCCCAGAACGACATGGTCTCCGGCGCATCCGCGGTCCAAGAGGTCTCCACGGCACCGGCAAAGGTCGTCTTCGTCTTCCCCGGCCAGGGTTCCCAGTGGCTCGGGATGGCGCCCGGCCTGCTGGAGGAGTCGGCGGCGTTCCGGGAGAGTGCCGAGGCCTGCGAGGCCGCCTTCCGCCCCTATCTCGACTGGTCGGTCCTCTCGGTGCTCCGCCAGGAGCCCGGTGCCCCTTCCACCGACCGGGTGGATGTGGTGCAGCCGGTGCTGTTCACGATGATGGTGTCCCTGGCCGCGGCGTGGCGCGGCTTCGGCGTGCGACCTTCGGCCGTGGTCGGCCACTCCCAGGGCGAGATAGCCGCCGCGTACGTCGCAGGCGGGCTCTCGCTCGACGACGCGGCCCGGATCGTGTCACTGCGCAGCCAGGCGTGGCTGAAGCTGTCGGGGCAGGGTGCCATGGCGGCGATTTCGCTCGGGTCCGACGAGCTGCTGCCCCGTATCGAACGGTGGGGTGGCCGACTCTCCATCGCGGCGGTGAACAGTCCGGGCACAGTTTCCGTGGCGGGGTTCCCGGATGCGGTGAGCGAACTCGTCGAGGAGTTGAAGAGCGAGGGCGTCAACGCCCGCGCCATTCCCGGAGTGGACACGGCGGGCCACTCCGCCCAGGTCGACGTCTTCCACGACCATCTGCTCGAGGTCCTGGCCCAGGTGGCTCCCGGTACCTCCCCCATCCGGTTCTACTCCACCGTCACCGGCGGGCTGCTGGACACCGCGGAGCTGCAGGCCGCTTACTGGTACCGCAACATGCGCGAGCCGGTGCGGTTCGAGGACGCCACTCGCGCCCTGCTCGCCGACGGCCACGACGTGTTCCTCGAGGTGAGTCCGCACCCACTGCTGAGTTCCTCCCTGGAGGAGACCGTCGCCGACGCTGGTCCGGAAGCCTCCGTCCTGCACACCCTGCGCCGTGACCACGGGGGTCGGGCGCAGCTGATGGTCGCCCTCACCGCCGCCCACAACAGTGGTGTGGCCGTCGACTGGGCGACCGTGTTCCCCGCGACTCCGGACCCGCCGGCCGACCTCCCCACCTACGCCTTCCAGCGCCAGCCGTATTGGCTGGAGGCCCCGGCAGTAGCGGACGTGGAGGCCGCGGGCCTGGCCCGAGCGGACCATCCGCTCCTCAGCACCGCGATCGAACTCCCCGAGGCCGAGGGGCTGATATTCACGGGCCGACTCTCGGTGCAGACCCTCCCCTGGCTGGCCGAGCACGCCGTGCAGGGGCGCGTCCTCCTCCCTGGCACCGCCTATCTCGATCTGCTGCTGCACGCCGCTGCGCAAGTCGGCTGCGACCGGATCGAAGACCTCACGCTGCAGGCGCCGCTGGTCCTCCCACCGAAGGGTGCGGCGCGGCTCCACGTCACCGTGGGCGCGCCCAACGACGGGGGGCAGCGGCCGTGCTCGGTGTATTCACAGGCGGAGAGCGCCGAGCCCGGCAGCGCCTGGACCTGCCATGGCTCGGGCATGCTCGCCACCGGCACGACCGCAGAGCCCGAGGTGCTGGAGGTCTGGCCGCCCGCAGGTGCTGTGCCGGTCGACGTCGAGGACGTGTACGACCGTCTCGCGGAAATCGGCCTCGACTACGGCAGCACCTTCCGCGGTCTGCACGCGGCCTGGCGCGACGGAGAGAGCCTCTGCGCCGAGGTGGCGCTCCCCGAAGGCACCGACATCTCCGGATTCGGTCTGCATCCGGCGCTCCTCGACGCCGCTCTCCACTCGATCGCGCTGCTGGGCACCGACGCCGCGGGCGGCGGTCAGCCCGATGACCTGACCGTACGGCTGCCCTTCGCGTGGACGGGCGTCTCCCTGCATGCCGTGGGCGCCGGTCGGCTGCGGGTCGTACTCGCGCCCACCGGCCAGGACTCCGTGACTCTGACGGTCTCGGACCCCGCGGGCGGGCCCATCGCCACCATCGACTCGCTGACGCTCCGCGCCATCGACGCCGATGAGTTGGCCACCCACCACGTCGATCTCCACAACTCGCTGTTCCACCTCGACTGGACGGTCATTCCGGCCCCCGAGCCGGACTCCCCGGAGGCCGCGGGCTCACTGGCCGTGCTCGGCGGACAGCCAGTCCCGGAGTCCGCACCAGGATCGTCACGTACCGCACTCGATTGCTACGCGTCGGCGGCGGCGCTCGTCGAGGCCGTCGACTCCGGTACGCCGCCGCCCGACACCCTCGTCGTGATGCCGCCCGCCGGCACCGGCTCCGACCCCTCCGCCGACGCCCGCGCCGTCATCGGCTGGGTGCTCGAAGTGCTCCAGCAGTGGCTCGGCGACGACCGCTTCGCCGAGACCCGGCTGGTGGTGGCGACCAGGAACGCCGTTGCCACCCACGCCGGCGAACATCTCCCTGACATCTCCGCGGCTGCGGTCCGTGGCTTCGTCCGTGCCGCCCAGTCGGAGAACCCCGACCGGATCACGCTCATAGATCTGGCCGGGGAGGAGCTCTCGGCCGATCTGGTGGCGATGGCGCTGGCCTCCCAGGAACCCGAACTCGCGCTGCGCGACGGCACTGTGTACGTTCCCCGGCTGGCCCGAGCGGATGCCGCCCCGTCCCTGGTGCTGCCGGTCGGATCGGACTGGCGACTGGAGGCCAGCGGCAAGGGCACGCTGGAGACGCTGGCGGTCATCGAGAACCCCTCGGCCATCCGGCCCCTGACCGAGGGGGAGGTACGGGTCGCGATCCGTGCGGCGGGCGTGAACTTCCGGGACGTACTCGTATCGCTGGCCATGGTTCCCGGGCAGGAGACCATCGGCAGCGAGGCGGCAGGCATCGTGACGGAGGTGGGTCCGGAGGTCGAGGGGCTCTCCGTCGGCGACCGTGTCATGGGCCTGTTCAGGGGGTCGCTGGGCCCGGTCGGCGTCACCGACCAGCGGCTGGTCGTGCGGGTGCCCGGTGGGTGGGACGACGCGCAGGCCGCCTCCGCTCCGGTGGCGTTCCTCACCGCGTACTACGGCCTCAAGGAGCTGGCCGAGGTGCGTCCGGGGCAGAAGGTGCTGGTGCACGCGGCCACCGGCGGTGTGGGACTGGCAGCCATACAGCTGGCCCGGCTGCTGGGTGCGGAGACCTTCGCCACCGCGAGCCCTGCGAAGCACCATGTCCTTTATGCCGAGGGGTTCGACGCGGACCACATCGCCAACTCCCGCATGCTGGACTTCGAGAAGCAGTTCCTCGCGGTGACCGGGGGGAACGGGGTCGATGTCGTCCTCAACTCCCTCGCCCAGGAATTCGTGGACGCCTCACTGCGCCTGGTGGCGCCCGGGGGGCACTTCCTGGAGATGGGAAAGACAGACATCCGGGACCGGGAAGCGGTCCGCAAGGACCATCCGGATGTCAACTACCAGGCGTACAACCTCGATCAGGAGGGGCCTGGGTCAGTACGGAAGATGCTGGCCGAGCTGGCCGAGTTGTTTGAGCGCGGCGATCTGAAGCCGCTGCCCACCACCAGTTGGGACATCCGCCAGGCACCGGAAGCCTTCCGCCACCTCAGCCAGGCGCGTCACATCGGCAAGTTGGCGCTTAGCGTGCCGCGAGGGCTCGAGCCTGAAGGCACCGTCCTGATCACCGGCGGCACCGGAACCCTCGGCAGCCTCCTCGCCCGACACCTCATCACCCACCACAACATCCGCCACATCCA
>NZ_JBICWS010000051.1:0-4686 GCF_043199875.1 Streptomyces sp. NPDC048516
AGCGCCAGGGAGCATTCACCGGAGCGCAGCGACTGCGCCGCCCAGTGCAGCGCCACCAACGACGACGAACACGCCGTGTCCACCGTCACCGCGGGGCCCTCAAGCCCCAGCACATACGACACCCGGCCAGAGGCCACGCTGCCCGCTGTGCCGATGCCGAGGTACCCCTCGATCTCCTCGGGCAGCGTGCCCACCCCGGAGCCGTAGTCGTGGTACATCACTCCGGCGTACACGCCGGTGCTGCTTCCGCGCAGTGCGAGGGGATCGATCCCCGCGTCTTCGATGGCTTCCCAGGACGCTTCCAGCAGCAACCGCTGCTGCGGGTCCATCGCCAGCGCCTCGCGTGGTGAAATTCCGAACATTTCCGCGTCGAAGTCACCCGCACCGGCCAGGAATCCGCCCTCGGCCGTATACGACGTGCCTGCCACGTCCTCGGCACCGAACAACTGGTCCAGGTCCCACCCACGGTCGTCGGGGAACGCGGACACGGCGTCCCCGCCCGACATGAGCAGCTTCCAGAGATCTTGGGGGTTCTGCACACCGCCGGGGAAGCGGCACGCCATCCCCACGATGGCCACCGGCTCGTGTCGGGCGTCCTCGACCTCCTTGAGGCGACGGCGGGTCTGCCGGAGGTCGGTGGTCAGCCGCTTGAGCGTGTCGAGGATCTTCTTGTCGTCAGCCATCGGCTATTTCGCGTCCTCTCCTGCTGAGAGGCCTTCCAGTTCGTCCTCGGCGAGATCGAGCATCTCGTCGATGGTCGACACGTCCAGGTCGGCGTCGGCGTCGTCGAGTTGTTCGGGCAGCCAGGCCGCGGCCAGTTCTCTCAGGCGGCGGACCAAGGCTTCGTGCCGGGCGTCACCGGGGGGCGTGCGCCGCAGTTCGGCCTCGACTTCGTCCAGCCCGTCCCTCCTGGGGCTGTCCTGGCTCTCGAGAATCCCGGCGAGTAGGTACTCGGTGAGCGCCGACGGCGTTGCGTATTCGAAGACCACAGTGGTCGGCAATCGCAGACCGGTCGCAGTGATCAAACGATTGCGCAGCTCCACGGCGGTCAGTGAATCGAATCCCAGGTCCATGAATGCCCGTCCCGGATCGATCGCCGCCGCTTCGTCATGGCCCAGGACGGCAGCCACCTCCGCCCTGACGAGTTCGAGCAGCGCCGGCGCCCGCTCGGATTCGGGAAGTGCCGCCAACCGTGCGGCTGACCAGCGGCTGTCGGTCTCGGTCGCTGTGCGGCGCGCGGGCACCGGCAGCAGGCCGTGGAGTACGGAAGGAATGCCGATGTGTCCCGCCTGGGCACGGAGCGACGAGAGGTTCAGCTTCATCGGCAGTACCGCCGGGTCGTCCAACGCTCGCGCGAGGTCGAACAGGGCCAGACCTTCCGCGGTGGACAGCTCCGTGACGCCGGCACGTTCCAACCGCCGCACGTCTGCGTCGCCGAGGTGTGCGGTCATGCCGGTGCGCTGGGCCCAGAATCCCCAGGCCAGGGCGAGCCCGGGCAGCCCCTCCTCCCGCCGGCGCAGTACCAGAGCATCCAGTACCGCGTTGGCGGCGGCGTAGTTGCCCTGGCCCGGTCCGCCGAACACCGCTGACGCGGAAGAGAAAACGATGAAGTCCGCCAGGTCGAGCCCCCGAGTGAGCTCGTGCAGGTTGAGTGCCCCGTCCACCTTGGGCGCCAGCACCGCCGACACCTGTGCGGGAGTCATGTCCGTGATCACGGCGTCATCAAGCACACCGGCGGTGTGGACGACAGCGGTCAGCGGATGCGGTGCGGGCACCGCCGCCAGCACCTCGGCCAATGCGTCCCTGTCCGCCACGTCGCAGGCCACGATGGTTGCCTCGGCACCCAACTCCTGCAGCTCCGCCTTCAGCTCTTCGGCGCCTGCCGCGCGCGGGCCGCCGCGGCTCAGGAGGAGCAGGTGCCGGACGCCGGACTCCGTCACCAGGTGGCGTGCGAGCTCAGATCCCAGCACACCGGTACCACCGGTGATCAGCACGGTTCCGTCCGGGTTCCATGCCCTGTCGGTCCGCTGACCGCCCCCGCTCGTCCTGACCAGCCTGGGTACGAACAGCTCTCCCCGGCGCACTGCCACCTGCGGCTCGCGGGATGTCACCGCGGCGGGCAGCTGCTGGTAGTCCTCGTCGGTGTCGTCGGCCTCGACCACGACAATCCGGTCACCGTGCTCGGACTGGGCAGAGCGCACCAACCCCCATACGCCGGCGGCCGAGAGAGCTGACGTCCGGCCGGTGAGGAGCACCAGCCTGGCATCGGCGAACCGTTCGTCGGACAGCCAGGTCTGCAGGATGTCCAGCGTGTGCAGTACGGCGGCTCGCACGGCCACCGTGTCATCGGGATGCCGCAGAGGGACAGGGACGACCACGACGCCAGGTGCGGAAAGGCCGGCGCCGATGTGCTCGGCCAAGTCCTCGAACGTCTCGTAGGAGCGGTCTGCCACCCCGCTGTCCACCAGCGAGCGGGACTGCGGTCCGGCGTCGCCGACGACGACCCATGGGCCGGTGTCCTGCATCAGCTCGTGGGCGCCGGGCTTCGTCCACCCCAGATGGAACAGCGAGTGCTCGCCGGCGGACCTCAGGAGGTCGAGTTGCTTGGCGGGCGCCTTCCGTACCAGCAGGGAATCCACCGACAGCACGGGCCGCCCGGCCGTGTCCCTCGCCACCAGCGCCACGGCGCCGGCGCCCTGTGCGGTCAGATGCACGCGTAGCGAGGTAGCGCCTGCCGCGTGGAGCGAGACGCCGTTCCATGAGAAGGGGAGCACGATCTCGCCGGCATCCGCGCCCGTGTTCAGCAGCCCGCCCGCCACCGCCGCCTGGACCGCCGCGTCGAGCAGGGCCGGGTGCGACTGGTACGCGTCCGCCTCCGCCAGGCACTGCTCAGGGAGTTCCACCTCGGCCAGGACGGCTTCGCCGTCTCTCCACACCGACCGGAGCCCCTGGAACGCGGGACCGTAGTGGAAGTCGTCGGCCGCCAGTCGTTCGTACAAGGCGGAAATGTCGACCGGCTCCGAGCCGGGAGGCGGCCACGCGGTGTTGTCGACGGCGACGTTCTCCGTGCCGGCCGACAACGTGCCGACCGCGTGCCGTGTCCATCCTTGCTCGACGTCGGCGCGACGGGAGTGGAAGCTGACCGCGCGGCGCGCGTCGTCGCCGGGCGCGCCGATCACGAACTGGATGTGCACATCCTTGCCCTCGGGGTCCTCGGGCAGCACCAGCGGCGTCTCGAACGCCAATTCTTCGATCCGGTCGCAGCCTGCTTCCTCCGCCGCGAAGAGGGCCATCTCGACGAACGCGGTTCCCGGCAGCAGCACGGTTCCCAGCACGGCATGGTCGTTGAGCCAGGAATGCTCGCTTCCGGACAAGGTTCCGGAAAACACCAGCCCGCCTTCGGGCTGCGCCAGTGGGACGACATCCGTCAGCAGCGGATGGGCTGTCGAAGCGTCTCTGGCGGACACGTTGTCGAGCCAGTAGTGGTCGTGTTGGAAGGGGTAGGTGGGGAGTTGGATGCGTTGGGGTTCGTGGTCGGTGAAGGTGGCGTGCCAGTCGATGTCGACTCCGTGGACGTGGGCTTCGCTCAGGGAGGTGAGGAAGCGGTCCATGTCTCCGTCGTCGCGTCGTAGGGAACCGAGGGTGATGGCGGGGGAGTGTGTGTGGGTCTCGAAGGTGTCCTGCAGGCCCATGCTCAGGACGGGGTGTGCGCTGATTTCGATGAATACGTCGCGTCCGTCGTCGATGAGGCGTCGGGTGATGTCCTCGAAGCGGACGGTCTGCCGCAGGTTTTGGAACCAGTAGCCGGCGTCGAGGGTGACGGTGTCGATCCGTTGCCCGGTCACCGTTGAGTAGAAGGGGATGCGTGGGGAGGAGGGTTGGATTCCTGTGAGTGAGGTGGTCAGTTCTTGTTCGATGCTGTCCACGTGGGCGGAGTGGGAGGCGTAGTCGACTGCGACCCTGCGGGCGTGGGTTCCTTCAGTGGTCCGTGCGGTCACGAAGTCTTCGACGGCGTGGACGTCGCCGGAGATGACTACTGACCGGGGGCCGTTGACGGCGGCGACCGACAGCCCCTCGAGGCCGGTGATGTGCTCGCGGACTTCGTCCAGCGGCAGTGATATGGATGCCATGGCGCCGGAGCCGGCCAGCTTGTCCCGGATCAGCTGGCTGCGCAGTGCGACGACGCGGGCGCCTTCGTCCAGTGAGAGTGCGCCTGCCACGCAGGCCGCGGCGATTTCTCCCTGGGAGTGCCCGGCCACCGCGGAGGGGGTAACGCCCATGGACTGCCACAGTCCTGCCAGGGAGACCATGACGGCCCACGATGCCGGCTGGACGACGTCGACCCGCTCGAGCATCGAGGCGTTGCCAAGGACTTCGGAGAGTGACCAGTCCACGAACGGCGCGAGAGCCTGCTCGCATTCGTCCATCAGCGTGGCGAATGCGGGCGAGGACTGCATGAGGTCTTGCCCCATGCCCACCCATTGCGCTCCTTGTCCCGGGAAGACGAAGGCGACTTCACGGTGGGGGAGGGCTGTTCCTTCGGCCACTGGCGTGGTCAGGTTCCCGTCCATGGCCACAGCGCGGTGCTCGAAGTGGGCCCGGCCGACGGCGAGGGTGTATCCGATGTCTGCGGGGTCGAGTTCGGGGTGGGTGTCCAGGTGGGTGCGCAGGCGGGCGATCTGCTCG
>NZ_JBICWS010000052.1:0-1198 GCF_043199875.1 Streptomyces sp. NPDC048516
ACACAGTGGACGCGAGCAACTGAGGACAAGCCCTCGGCCTATTAGTACCAGTCAACTCCACCCGTTACCGGGCTTCCATATCTGGCCTATCAACCCAGTCGTCTACTGGGAGCCTTAACCCCTCAAAGGGGGTGGGAGTACTCATCTCGAAGCAGGCTTCCCGCTTAGATGCTTTCAGCGGTTATCCTTTCCGAACGTAGCCAACCAGCCATGCCCTTGGCAGGACAACTGGCACACCAGAGGTTCGTCCGTCCCGGTCCTCTCGTACTAGGGACAGCCCTTCTCAATACTCCTACGCGCACAGCGGATAGGGACCGAACTGTCTCACGACGTTCTAAACCCAGCTCGCGTACCGCTTTAATGGGCGAACAGCCCAACCCTTGGGACCGACTCCAGCCCCAGGATGCGACGAGCCGACATCGAGGTGCCAAACCATCCCGTCGATATGGACTCTTGGGGAAGATCAGCCTGTTATCCCCGGGGTACCTTTTATCCGTTGAGCGACGGCGCTTCCACAAGCCACCGCCGGATCACTAGTCCCTACTTTCGTACCTGCTCGACCCGTCAGTCTCACAGTCAAGCTCCCTTGTGCACTTACACTCAACACCTGATTGCCAACCAGGCTGAGGGAACCTTTGGGCGCCTCCGTTACTCTTTAGGAGGCAACCGCCCCAGTTAAACTACCCACCAGACACTGTCCCTGATCCGGATCACGGACCCAGGTTAGACATCCAGCACGACCAGAGTGGTATTTCAACAATGACTCCACAACCACTGGCGTGGCTGCTTCAAAGTCTCCCACCTATCCTACACAAGCCGAACCGAACACCAATATCAAGCTATAGTAAAGGTCCCGGGGTCTTTCCGTCCTGCTGCGCGAAACGAGCATCTTTACTCGTAATGCAATTTCACCGGGCCTATGGTTGAGACAGTCGAGAAGTCGTTACGCCATTCGTGCAGGTCGGAACTTACCCGACAAGGAATTTCGCTACCTTAGGATGGTTATAGTTACCACCGCCGTTTACTGGCGCTTAAGTTCTCAGCTTCGCCACACCGAAATGTGACTAACCGGTCCCCTTAACGTTCCAGCACCGGGCAGGCGTCAGTCCGTATACATCGCCTTACGGCTTCGCACGGACCTGTGTTTTTAGTAAACAGTCGCTTCTCGCTGGTCTCTGCGGCCACCACCAGCTCAGAC
>NZ_JBICWS010000052.1:1292-2618 GCF_043199875.1 Streptomyces sp. NPDC048516
ATGCTGCAATGACACGACTTCGGCGGTGTGCTTGAGCCCCGCTACATTGTCGGCGCGGAATCACTTGACCAGTGAGCTATTACGCACTCTTTCAAGGATGGCTGCTTCTAAGCCAACCTCCTGGTTGTCTCTGCGACTCCACATCCTTTCCCACTTAGCACACGCTTAGGGGCCTTAGTCGATGCTCTGGGCTGTTTCCCTCTCGACCATGGAGCTTATCCCCCACAGTCTCACTGCCGCGCTCTCACTTACCGGCATTCGGAGTTTGGCTAAGGTCAGTAACCCGGTAGGGCCCATCGCCTATCCAGTGCTCTACCTCCGGCAAGAAACACACGACGCTGCACCTAAATGCATTTCGGGGAGAACCAGCTATCACGGAGTTTGATTGGCCTTTCACCCCTAACCACAGGTCATCCCCCAGGTTTTCAACCCTGGTGGGTTCGGTCCTCCACGAAGTCTTACCTCCGCTTCAACCTGCCCATGGCTAGATCACTCCGCTTCGGGTCTTGGGCACGCTACTCAACGCCCTATTCGGACTCGCTTTCGCTACGGCTTCCCCACACGGGTTAACCTCGCAACATACCGCAAACTCGCAGGCTCATTCTTCAAAAGGCACGCAGTCACGACGCAGAGACAAGTCTCTGCGCGACGCTCCCACGGCTTGTAGGCACACGGTTTCAGGTACTATTTCACTCCGCTCCCGCGGTACTTTTCACCATTCCCTCACGGTACTATCCGCTATCGGTCACCAGGGAATATTTAGGCTTAACGGGTGGTCCCGCCAGATTCACACGGGATTTCTCGGGCCCCGTGCTACTTGGGTGGTTCTCAAACGAGCCGTTAATGTTTCAGCTACGGGGGTCTTACCCTCTACGCCGGACCTTTCGCATGTCCTTCGCCTACATCAACGGTTTCTGACTCGTCTCACAGCCGGCAGACTGTGAAAGAGAACTCCCACAACCCCAACCACGCAACCCCTGCCGGGTATCACACGTGACTGGTTTGGCCTCATCCGGTTTCGCTCGCCACTACTCCCGGAATCACGGTTGTTTTCTCTTCCTGCGGGTACTGAGATGTTTCACTTCCCCGCGTTCCCTCCACACTGCCTATGTGTTCAGCAGCGGGTGACAGCCCATGACGACTGCCGGGTTTCCCCATTCGGACACCCCCGGATCAAAGCTTGGTTGACAGCTCCCCGGGGCCTATCGTGGCCTCCCACGTCCTTCATCGGTTCCTGGTGCCAAGGCATCCACCGTGCGCCCTTAAAAACTTGGCCACAGATGCTCGCGTCCACTGTGCAGTTCTCAAGCAACGACCAGCCACCCA
>NZ_JBICWS010000053.1:0-4113 GCF_043199875.1 Streptomyces sp. NPDC048516
TTGGCCGTAGGTGGCGAGGAGTGCTTGGGCTTCGATGGGGTCGCCGAGGGTGGTGCCGGTGCCGTGGGCTTCGACGGCATCGATGTCGGCCGGGGCGAGGTGGGCGGCGGCCAAGGCGGCCGCGATCACCTGCTCCTGGGAGGGGCCGTTGGGGGCGGTCAGCCCGTTGCTGGCGCCGTCCTGGTTGACCGCGCTACCGCGCATCACTGCCAGCACCGGATGGCCATTGCGTTCCGCGTCCGACAACCGTTCCAGGAGCAGGAAGCCGCCGCCCTCTGCCATCGCGGTACCGTCGGCGGCGTCGGCGAACGCCTTGACCCGGCCGTCGGGCGATAGTCCCCGCTGGCGGCTGAACTCCATGAAGATGCCAGGAGTCGACATGACGGTCACACCGCCCGCCAGAGCGAGGGGGCATTCGCCGTTGCGGAGCGCTTGGGCGGCCAGGTGCAGGGCGACCAGTGAGGACGAGCAGGCCGTGTCGACGGTGACAGCCGGTCCCTGAAGGCCGAACGAGTAGGAGACCCGGCCCGACAGCACGCTCCCGGAGATCCCTGTGCCGAGATAGCCCTCCACGCCCTCCGGCAGGTTCTGGCCGCGACCCAGGTAATCCTGACCGTTGGTACCCGCGAAGACCCCGGTGCCCGACCCTCGGAGCGACTTGGGGTCGATACCGGCCCGCTCGAAGACTTCCCATGCGGTCTCCAGGAGCAGCCGCTGCTGCGGGTCCATAGCGAGGGCCTCACGCGGGCTGATGCCGAAGAACTCCGCGTCGAAGGAGGTGACGTCGTCGAGGAAACCGCCTTGGCGGACGTACGACTTCCCTGGGGCTGCAGGATCCGGGTCGTAGAGAGATGCAGAATCCCAGCCGCGGTCATCGGGAAAGTCGGACATCGCATCGCGACCGTCGATGATCAACCGCCACAGCTCTTCCGGACTTGTCACGCCTCCTGGGAAACGGCAGCTCATCGCCACGATGGCGATGGGCTCCCGGTCCTTGGCGACCTGGTCGCGCAGCCGCTGCTTCGTCTCACGAAGATCTGCGGTAGCCCGCTTGAGATAATCACGCAGTTTCTGCTCGTTCATGATGCAAGCCACCTTCTGGTACGACGGAACTCGGGCACACTCACCGGATTCAGGAAATTCCCAGCTCGTTGTCGAGCACTTCGAAGAGATCTTCATCGGTGGCCGATTCGAGGTCTTGCTCGTCCTTGGCGGAGTTCTGTCGCCCGGAGGAGGCGCCGTCGAAGTCCCAGAGGAGGTCCCGCAAGCGCTGAACGATGGCGGAACGGCTCTCATCGGAATCGGGAATCGCGCGAAGTACCGGTGCCAGCCTGTCGAGTTCCTCAAGAGCGGACGCCGGGCCGCTATGGCCTCGTGGCTCCAGCCTGCCCAGCAGGTGCTCCGCCAGCCCAGCCACGGTCGGGTGATCGAATACCAAGGTCGTCGGCAGTCGGAGACCAGTGGCCGCGGTGAGCTGGTTGCGCAGTTCGACGGCAGTGACCGACTCGAATCCCAGGTCCCTGAAGGGGCGTTGGACGTCGACAACGTCCGGTGAGCTGTGTCCCAGGACAGCGGCGACCCTGGCGCGGACGAGCTCCGTCACGATCTCCCGTCGCTCGGCGTCGGCAAGACCGGCGAGCCGCCCCGCGAACGTCACGACGGAGGGTGATCCACCGCGCCTGATCGGTGCACGGACCAGGCCCCGCAGCAGGGGCGGCAGCGTGCCGGAAGCGGCATGGCCACGCAACTGGGGCAAGTCGAGTTCGGTTGGCACCAGGGTCGGCAGGCCGAGGCGGAGTGAGTCATCGAGGATTGCCAGAGCCTGGTGGGTCGACAGGGGCGCGATGCCCGACTGCGTCATGCGCGCCAGGTCGGCCTGGCTCAGACCGCTGCTCATGCCGTCCTCGCCCTCCCACGCGCCCCAGGCGAGAGAGATGGCCGGCAGCCCCAACGAGTGCCGGTGCTGGGCGAGTCCGTCGAGGAAGGCGTTGCCCGCCGCATAATTGGCCTGCCCAGGACTGCCGAGGACTCCGGAGAGCGACGAGAACAGGACGAATGCGCTCAGCCCGAGCGGCCGGGTGAGCTCGTGCAGGTTCCAGGCCGCGTCCACCTTCGGCCGGAGTACGGCATCGAGTCGGTTGGAGTCGAGGGAAGCGATGACCCCGCCGTCGACGACCCCCGCGGCGTGGAAGACCGCCGTGACTGGGTGCTCCGCCGGCACGTCGGCGAGCAAGGCCTCAAGGGTATCCCTGTCGGCGACATCACAGGACGACAGCGTGACCTGTGCACCCAATTCCTGCAGGTTCGCGACCAGTTCGTCGGCACCGGGCGCTGCTGAGCCGCTGCGGCTGACGAGCAGGAGGTGGCGCACACGGTGCTCGGTCACCAGGTGGGTGGCCAGCAGCCTGCCAAGGCCGCCCGTGGCACCAGTGATCAAAACCGTGCCACTCGGGTCGAGGACAGGCTGCTCGGCGTACCGCCCCGGCTCGGTCCGTACTAGGCGGGGAATGTGCAACCGCCCGTCGCGCAGGGCCAGTTGTGCCTCATCCGTTGCCAGCGCATCGGCGACAGCCGCAAGGGAGACGTCCTCGTCGTCGATGTCTAGGAGCACGATCCTGTCGGGGTGCTCGATCTGCGCGGTGCGGACAAGACCCCACAGCGACGCGGACCCCACGTCGTTGAGACTCTCCGTACGGTCCACGGCGACCGCGCCCCGGGTGATGACACCCAGCCGGCCAGATGCGTTGCGGTCGTCGGACAGCCAGTCCTGGACCAGCGACAGCACGCGTCCCGCAGTCGTACGGGCACGTACGGCCACCCCTGCCGTATCGACGGTGCTTGGAGCCTCGTCGTACGGCTGGAGCTCCAGCCCTGCCGCTCGGAGTGCGGCAGCGAGCCCCGGAAGAGCGGGGCCGAGGAGGGTGTATGGCCCGTGGGGCGCGCGCTGCGGTGAGGTGCCGGAATGTCGGGGCAGGGCAGGCCACTCGACATGGAAAAGGGAGTCTGGTCGAGCGTCATCCGTCCGGGCAGGCATGGCGGGCCGCAGCGTCACGGACTCGACGGTGGCGACGGGCGCCCCGCCCCCGTCGGCGACTGTCAGCGCGATGGCGCCCCGCCCCGCAGTGGACAGACGGACGCGCAGGGCGCCGGGCCCGGCGGAACAGATGGTGACGCCACGCCATGTGAATGCCGTCAGAGCGTCCTGACCGGGCTCCTGATGGGGGAAGAGCGCGGCCGCATGGAGGGCGGAGTCGAGCAGCGCGGGGTGGATGACGTGGCTGGGGACGGAGCTCTCGTAACCGGCGGGAAGGTCGATCTCGGCGTAGACCCGGCCATCGAGCTGCCATGCTGCGCGCAGCCCCTGGAAAGCAGGACCGTATCCGGAACCGCGCAGGGCGGCATCGGTGTAGAAGCCGTCCACAGGGATGGGGTGGGCGCCGGCTGGGGGCCATACGGAAAGGTCTTGGTCCGGCTCGAGGGACGCGCCACCGACGACGGGAGCGGTGGCCAGAGTTCCGGTGGCGTGGGTTACCCAGTTCCTCTCGGACGCCGGATCCCCCTCGGGCCGGGAGCGGATAGTCAGCTGCCGTCGGCCCTCGTTGTCCGCAGGCGCTACCGTGACGTGCAGGTGGAGAACGGACACGTTCCGGATCCAGAGCGGAGAGTCGAGAGTCAGCTCCTCGATGCCACCGCAGCCGACGTGCTCCGCGGCGCACAGCGCGATGTCGGCGAAGGCACTGCCGGGGAGTACGGCACGCTCCAGAAGCACATGGTCGACGAGCCACGGTGCGTTGTCAGACGCAAGGCGTCCGGTGAACAGATACCCGCCGTCGGGCAGCTCGGTCGCCGTCGCGAGCAGAGGGTGATCGAGGCCTTCGAGCCCGAGATCCGAGGCGTCTTCGACGGACACGGGAGGGTTCAGCCAGTATCGCTTGTGTTGGAAGGGGTAGGTGGGGAGGTCGGTGTGGTGGGCGTCGGTGCCTTTGAAGAATTCGGTCCAGTCGATCCGTATGCCCGAGGTGTGGAGTTGGGTGACTCCGGTGGTGAGTGTTTCTGCGTCTGGGTGTCCTTGGCGGAGGAGGGGGATGGTGGTTGCTGTGTCGAGGGTGTCTT
>NZ_JBICWS010000054.1:0-3613 GCF_043199875.1 Streptomyces sp. NPDC048516
CCACATCAACTGGACCGAATTCTTCAAAGGCACCAACGCCCACCACACCGAACTCCCCACCTACCCCTTCCAACACAAGCGATACTGGATCGCCAGTCCCGACACGGCAGGCAGCGCCGAGAGCCTCGGCCTCAGCGCTTCCGATCACCCGCTGCTCGGCGCGATGGCTGAACTCCCCGACGGCAGCCACCTGTTCACAGGACGCGTATCGCTCTCCTCGCATCCCTGGCTGTCCGACCACACGATCGCCGGGACCATTCTTTTCCCTGGCACCGCACTCATCGAGCTGGCCCTGCACGCCGCCGACCGCACCGGGTCCGGGGCGATTCGCGAGCTCATGATGCAGAGCCCGCTCGTCCTTCCCACTCAGGGTGCTGTCCAGCTCCGCGTGACCGTGGGCATACCTGATGATGACGGTGACCGTACAATCCTGATCCATTCGCGCTCTCTCGCCACCGGCTCTCAGCCGGCGCCCGAGTGCCCCTGGACGGTCCACGCCGACGGTGCGATCACCGCCGTTCCGGCCCGCGATGTCGCCCCCGTGCCGGAATTGGCGACCTGGCCGCCGGAGGGGGCAAAGGCTGTCGACGTCACAGCCTTCTACGATCAACTCGCCCTGGGCGGATACGAGTACGGCCCCCTCTTCCAGGGACTCAGGGCCGCATGGCGGCACGGAGCCGATCTGTACGCGGACATCGCCTTGCCAGACGACTCGGGTACCGATCGGTACGGCGTACATCCCGCGCTCCTCGACAGCGCCCTTCATCCGCTCGCGCTGGACTCCCTGATCGGTGAAGAGCCGTCAAGTACGGTGCGGTTGCCCTTCTCCTGGTCCGGCGTCGAGCTCCATGCCTCCGGCGCGGACAGTCTGCGCGTGCGGCTGACCCCGAGCGGCGATGACGCGATGACGCTCACGATCGCCGATGCCGCCGGTGCGCCCGTCGCCACCGTTCGGTCGCTGGTCCTCAGGCCCATTGCGGTCGACCAACTCGCGGCACTCCAGACCGATTACCACGACTCGCTGTTCCACCTCGCCTGGGAGGCACAGCCTTCCCGTACCTCGTCCGCCTTGTCGGCGGTCGTCCTCACCGATGCGCCCATGGATGATGACGATCCGGCGGGCGCAGCGTTCGCCACGTACCGCGACCTTGAGGCGCTCGGTCTGGCCGTCGACGTGGGCACGCCCGTCCCCGAGACCGTCATTCTTCCTTGGAACACCGCCCCGGCGCCGGTAGCCGACGAGGTCGTCGCGGCCACGCACGCCGCGACCCTGCGCGTTCTTCGTGTAGTTCAGGAGTGGCTGGCCGACACCCGGTACGCGTCGTCCCGGCTGGTCGTCGTCACCCGGGGGGCGGTGGCCGTCGACTGCGACGAGCCACTGTCCGACCTCAGCCAAACCGCGATCTGGGGCCTGGTGCGGGCCGCCCAGGCGGAGAATCCGGGCCGGCTGCTGCTCGTCGACGTGGGCGCCGATGTCCCTGAGACCCCCGACTCATGCGACACAATTGTCACTTCCGTCCATGTTGCGCTGACCTCCGGTGAGCCGCAGGCAGCCGTCCGTGGCGGCACGGCCCATGCACCGCGACTGGTGCACGCCCTGGCGTCCTTCACCGACGCACCCTCACCCTCGCCGATCGCCTCGGACGGCACCGTACTCATCACCGGCGGTACCGGCAGCCTCGGCGGTCTCGTCGCGGCGCATCTGGTGCAGACGTATGGTGTGCGGCATCTGCTGCTCGGCAGCCGGAGCGGTCCCGATTCTCCCGCTGCCCTCCGACTCCGCTCGGAACTTGAGGTACTCGGCGCGCAGGTGACCGTGGCCGCGTGCGATGCCGCCGATCCGGTGCAACTGCGGGCATTGCTTGCCACCGTCCCGCCCGAGCACCCGCTCACCGCTGTCATCCACACGGCCGGCGTCCTGGACGACGGCACGGTCGGCTCCGTCACACCCGAGCGCCTGAAATCCGTACTCCGGCCAAAGGTCGACGCCGCCTGGAACCTGCACCTGGCGACCCGGGACATGGAGCTCGGCGCGTTTGTACTGTTCTCGTCGGCCGCCGGAGTCCTCGGGAACGCCGGACAGAGCAACTACGCCGCCGCCAACACCTTCCTGGACGCACTCGCCCACCACCGCCGGGCCCAGGGGCTGCCCGCCACTTCCCTGGCCTGGGGCCTCTGGGCGCATGCCGGAGGAATGGCGGAGAACCTCGACAGCGCCGATCAGGCACGGGTCGGCCGGGGCGGGCTCATCCCCTTCTCCGTCAAGCAGGCGCTGGCGATGCTAGATGTCACCCTGCGGGCCACGACCGCGGAGCAGTCGCTGTTCGTCCCGGTTCGGCTCGACCTCGCCACGCTGCACACCAGAGCGGCCTCCGGGGAGATCCCTTCCGTACTCCGTGGTCTGATTCCCGCGTCCGCGCGCCGTAGCGCGGGCAAGGCCTCGTTGAGCGACAGCCTCGCCGGTCTCACCACCGAGGAGCAGGAGCGGCATCTGCTGGACCTGGTGCGCAGCCACACCGCGGCTGTCCTCGGCCATGGTTCCGGCGACGCCGTGGCGCCCCAGCGCGCGTTCAAGGAGCTCGGCTTCGACTCCCTCTCAGCAGTCGAGCTGCGCAATCAGCTCAACAGGGCAACGGGACTGCGACTACCGGCCACATTGATCTTCGACTATCCCTCGGCCAACTCCCTCGCCGACCATCTGCGCACGCGGCTGGTCAAGGAGCTGCCGGCAACCGGACCGGCCGGCAGCACCACCGCCGCCGCCTCGGCCGCCGCTTCCGACGAGGCGATCGCCATCGTCTCGATGTCCTGCCGCTACCCCGGTGGCGTGCGATCACCCGAGGACCTGTGGCAGCTCACCGTCACCGGCTCGGAGGGGATCGGGGAGTTCCCGTCGACCCGTGGCTGGGACGTCGAGAGCCTGTACGACCCGGATCCGGATGCCCCAGGCAAGAGTTATACGCGTAGCGGCGGTTTTCTCTACGACGCCGATGAGTTCGACCCCGACTTCTTCGGTATCAGCCCCCGCGAGGCGCTGGCGATCGACCCGCAGCAGCGTCTACTCCTGGAGAACTCCTGGGAAGTCATCGAGCGTTCGGGCATCAACCCCGAGGAGTTGCAGGGCAGTTCGACGGGTGTCTTTGTCGGTATCATGTACGGCGACTACGGCGGCCGCCTCCTCGAAAACACCCCCTCGGGCTTCGAGGGGTACGTGGGGACCGGCAATTCCTACAGTGTGGCCTCGGGCCGCATCTCCTACACCTTCGGCTTCGAGGGCCCCGCGGTCACGGTCGACACGGCCTGCTCATCCTCACTGGTCGCTCTGCACCTGGCCGTCCAGGCCCTCCGCAACGGCGAATGCGACATGGCACTGGCGGGCGGGGCTTCCGTCATGGCGACACCCGCCACCTTCATCGAGTTCAGCCGGCAACGCGGCCTCGCCCCCGACGGCCGCTGCAAGTCCTTTGCCGAATCGGCCGACGGCGTCGGCTGGGGTGAGGGTGTCGGCCTTCTGCTCCTGGAGCGGTTGTCGGACGCGGAACGCAACGGGCACCAGGTGCTGGCAGTGGTACGGGGCAGCGCCGTCAACCAGGACGGCGCATCCAACGGCCTG
>NZ_JBICWS010000055.1:0-3105 GCF_043199875.1 Streptomyces sp. NPDC048516
CCGCTACGAGAAACGCGCCTACATCTACCTCGGCACCGTCACACTCGCAGCCCTCGCCATCTGGCTCCGAACGTGATCCGAGAAACAGTGCCTAGCCGATGACCGGGTTCCGTAGCTTGCTCATTTCCATGAATTCGCTCGATCGATCGGTCTATCAGACTTGAGCACCGGTGCTCGCCAGTCGTGCCTACCCTCGCAGCGTGCCAAAGAAGTCACCCGTGGGGTCAAAGATCTACAAGGCGCTGGCCGAGGCCCGCACGACTGAGCCGTATCCGGTCTGGATGACATGGGAAGGCGTCGCGCGGCAGGTCTACGGCTATGCGTTCGAGACACGCAACGCCCAGCAATGCGTCAGTCGGCTGCCCTCGGTCGGCGTTCTGCGTTACAGCAATGGCCGTACGGCGGGGCCACGAATCTGGCCTACGCCTGCCGAGTTATGGCTACTGAGGCAGGTACGGAAGGTGTTCGATGATGCCCTGCTTGCCGTAGACAGCACGAGGTACAGACCGCCGACGCGTGATGAGGTCTTGGAAGGCTTTCTCAACGGCATCCACGATCACAAGGTGACGGTGGACCTGGGGCAGGTCGTCACCCTCGTCAACGGGTGCTGCGGGACCTCGTTCGATGCGGCGGACGTGCTTTGGTGGCGTTTGGGTCTGGAGAGGCGTCGAGCGCAGGAGCGGAACGCCTACCTGAACAGGCTCAGTGCCGGAATGAGCAGGCTCTGCATCGAGAGGGCACGACAAGAAGTTGAAGCACGCAAGGTGTGGCTCGGTCCGTGGCGGGTGGATCCCCAACAGCTGACCGAATGTCCCTGCTGCCACCAGGAGGTCATGTCACCAGCGGTGTTCTCGCAAGGAGTTCGCGCCGGGTAGGAGACGGCTTCGAGAACCAGGCACGCATCTTGTGCGAGGACAGCCGAGTGCCTCAGGCGAACGCAAGCCCGCGGAAGGCGTTACGGACATCGGTCGGTGGCTGGCGGTCGCGGGTGTAGTAGAGCTTGTTGGTCAGCAGCACCGCCCACCGGTCCTGGGCGGGGGAAAGCCATATGCCGGTGCCGGTGAAGCCGTGGACCCAGACGCCCTGTTCGTCGATTGTGCCAGGAGCCGGGTGCCAGAACAGGCCGCGTTCCGGCTGGAGGTCGCCGCCGGTGTCCGGACCGTCCACCTGCCGGCCTTTCTCTACATCGAGGTCAAGCGGCACTTGGCCTGGTTCGCGGAGAAGGAGCCCGACGGGCTGTTGGCTGCTGTTCGTGGGCGAGAAGGGAGCACCGCTCCGGCGCACCAGATTCGGCCGGAAGTGGGCCAAGGCCTGCGCCGGCGGTTGGCCTGCCGAAGGACTTCCGCTTCTACGACCTCCGGCACATCGGCCACACCCTCTCCACCCAGTCCGGCGCCACCCTCAAGGACACGACGGTCCGCGCCGGCCAGTCCTCGGAGAAGGCCGCGATGATCTACCAGCACTCCGACGACGCCCGCCAGCAGGAGGTCGCCGGAGGCATCGACGCCAAGGTACGGGCTGCTCGGCAGGCAGCGATCAAGTCGTCTCCAGCGGCTCGGGGAGCATGAGGACGGGGGGCCGGGACGTCGATCCCTGTCCCGGCCCCGACCCGGTTTCAGCGCAGTCCGTACGCGTGCTTGTAAGGCGCTTCGGCATCGGTGGACCGGAGGAAGTGAGGCTGCTTCTTGGGCCTGCCGCCGCTGGTACGACAGGCGACTCCAACAGGGGCGTCGCAGGCGCGACACTCCCAGTCGAGGGCCTCCGCCAGTCCCCGCTCCTTGATCTCGGCCAGCACCGCCTGGCGCGCCTGCGACCAGGCTTGCCTGTCGGGCCCCGTTCCAGATAGCTCCGAGTCCTGCAGCCGGCGGAACGCCCGCTGACGCTTGGGGTCTGCGAGGGGCCCCGACAAGGGCTTGGTGACGACCGCAGTCTGGGCCGCCCTTTCGCCGGCCCCCAGCTCTGCTTCCAGGTCGTCGACCCGCTGGCGCAAGTGGCGCTCGAAGTCGTCCAGCGTCGCTCCAGGGTGCGTCCCTGAGAAGTCCAGGGTCTCCAGGTGGAAGCGGCGAAGAACGTTGAGCATGTAGTGCGCCTTGTGGTTGGTGAACTCGCGCATCGTGGTACCTGTTTGTCCTTTCTTCTGGCGTGTCGTGCGGGCGGGCTCAGAGGTGCTGGGCGAGCGCGGCCTCCAGACGCTCGACGGCATCGCCGTGGGCGCTCAGATGCGGCTGCATCATCCACACGTCCTCGCGGAAGGGCTCGAACCCCAGGGACTGCCAGGTGCGTTGGACCACGGCCTTCTCCCGAGCCTCCCGCTCGGTGTCGTCCCGTTCGCTGACGGGGATGTCGATCGGGTACGGATGTGTCGCCACGAGCACCGCTTGGCTGGCCACCCAGCGGAGCAGGCGGCCGATCAACAACCGGCCGACCCCACCCAACCCGCGCCACGCCGGGGCGATCCGAACCCGGTCGATGATGACGATCTGGTCACCACTTACCAGCCCCTCCTCCAGATCGGGGTGCAGGCCGAGATCCCCCGCCTTCTCGAAGAGCGGCATGAAATGCGCGTAGTCGGCGTCGCGCGAGTCCAACGACGCGTAAATGCTCCCGACGCGCCACAGGTCCACTGTGAGGCCGGACATGGCGAGGATCGTCAGCTCCTGATCCTCGCCCCGGGACGACTGTGCCAGCGATACGCCAGGGGCCAGGAGCCGCGCATTGTCGGCCTCGGTCTCTTCGTCGTCCGGCTCCCACAGGGGCAGGACGGTGCGGCAGTGCCATTCGAGTGTTGCGGGATCGTCGTGGGCATCGGATGCGACCAGGGAAGCGGACGAGTCGAAACGTAACTCCAGACGGTTCAGATACGTCAGGAGGTCCGCCTCGGAGGATGCGGCGTCGGTCATGACGCCACACGCTAGCCACGCAGCCGGCCTTGTATGGGGAGATTCCCGAGACCGGCGGCGATCCCCTCTGCAGGACTCTGAAGCAGGTGGTCCGAGGGGGTGCGCCACGTGCCCCGTTATCTTTTTCGCGGTCCTGCAATGGGGCCGCTGGCCTCCGGGCCCGGCATGACTGTTGCCCCCTGTCGAAGGCATGACCTGGGGGGTG
>NZ_JBICWS010000056.1:0-3021 GCF_043199875.1 Streptomyces sp. NPDC048516
CTGCTCAACCCCGCAGCACAAGGCAACCAACAATGGGAACCCGCATCTTCCGACCACGGGGCAAACCTCAACACCAACGAATAGGGAACCACCTCCCCCCCACAGCAGCGTCGTTGACGGTAACCAAAGTCCATGGCGGACCTCGGGTTCACCCTGGTACAACTCCTGCCGTACACCTGCCGGTTCCGGTGAGCGTGGATGCAGAACGGCCGTTCGCACCGAGGCTACTGCTGCTCCCACTGCTCCTTGGCGATCTCGTACCGTACGCCTCCATGCTCGGAGCCCTCGACCATCTCCATGTCGGAGGGAGTAGGGACGGTGTCCGCGATCGTCATTCCAAGTTTCTCCATGATGTTGCGCGAACCGCGGTTCACGGACATCGTCTCAGCCCAGACCATCCGCACACCCAGTTCCGTGAACGCCTTTCCCAGCAAAGCACGCGAGCCCTCGGTGGCATACCCCTTGCCCCAAGCCGCCTGCCGCAGCCGGTAGCCGAGTTCGACCTCGTCCAGCGGGCCCTCCGACTCGGGACGCAGGATGAACCAACCGATGAACGCGCCGCCGTCCTTCTCGTGCGCGGCGAACAGTCCGAGATCGCCGCCCCACTTCTCGTAGCCGGCGAGGATCTTCGGCAGGTCCCGCTCGCGGACGAGCTCCGGCGCCGTGGGATTGCCGCCGGTCAGGTAGCGCATCACCGCCGGGTCGCTGTCCAGCTCGATCAGCAGGTCCGCGTCATCGGCAGTGAAGCGGCGCAAGGCCAGGCGCTCGGTCTCCAAGTAGGTGTCCACGAGTCGATCATGCCTGAGGCAAGTCGGGCAGCCCAACGGTTTTCCTCGGCAACTCGGGGACCTTGCCATGGCAGGATGCGGCCTGGCGGCCTTCCTGCTCACGCCACTCACGGGCCACCGCATCGAGCAGGCTCTCCAACGGGAGGTACGGGCTGGCGCATGAGCGAAGCACGCTTCGACGAGATCATCCACCCGGGCAACCGACTCCAGATCTGCGCCATACTCGCCGCCGACTCCATGGCGTTCTCGGCCGTCCAAGAGACTCTGGGTGTCAGCGACTCCGTACTGAGCAAGCAAGTAAAGATCCTCCAGCGAGCCGGCTACCTCACCGTGACCAAGAAGACGTCGAACTCCCACCTGCGAACATGGCTATCCCTCACCCCCTCAGGCCGTGAAGCACTGGCAGGACACCTGGCCGAGCTACGCCGCATTGCAGATCTCGCGGATTCCGCCTGACGTCACCCAGAGTATGCGCTCCACAGAAAGTGATCCAGAACCCGAGATGGGGAGCCACCTCTATCGGGTGACTTCCGACGCGGTGGCGATAGGGCGCGGGGTGTCTGAGGTCCGTGGTGGCGGGGTGCCGGTAGCTTGGCGGCTCCGGGTCCGCTCGGGCTATGTCCCTGACAGGCATGGCGCTGGAGGACCCGGCTCCGTTACGGGCTGTGAAGTTCCGCGGCTTTTCGAACTCAGCGGCGGGACATGTAGAGGTCGAGGGCCTTGTGCAGGAGCTTGTTGAGGGGGAAGTCCCACTCGCCGAGGTATTCCACGGCCTGGCCGCCGGTGCCGACTTTGAACCGGAGCAGGCCCAGCAGGTGGTTGCTCTCGTCCAGGGTGTCGGTGATGCCTCGGAAGTCGTAGATGCTCGCGCCGAGCGTATGGGCGTCAGACATCATCCGCCACTGGATGGCGTTGTTCGGCTGGACCTCGCGCTTTCGGTTGGTGGAGGCGCCGTAGGAGTACCAGACGTGCTCACCGACGGTCAGCATCGTCGCCGCCGCGAGCACTTCGCCTTCGTGCTGGGCGAGGTAGAGGCGCATGCGGTTGGGGTCCTCAGCCGTCAGAGCGGTCCACATGCACTGGAAGTAGGTCAGCGGGCGTGGGATGAACCGGTCGCGTTCGGCGGTCTCGACGTAGATGTCGTAGAAGGCGGGCAGGTCGTCGTAGCCGCCGAGGACGACCTTGACACCTGCTTTCTCTGCCTTCTTGATGTTGCGGCGCCACTGCTGGTTGAGGCCGCGCTGGATATCCTCCAGCGACCGTCCGGCAAACGGGACTTGGAAGACGTAGCGCGGCTGACCGACGGCGAATCCGTCCTCGCTGCCGGACTCGGTCTGCTGCCAGCCCATCCGCCGAAGCCGGTCAGCGATGTCGAAAGCCCGCGGCACGTGCGCGGTGGCCTCGGCATCCCGCAGCCGCCTGGCCTGCGGGTCGGCGATCGCAGCCTTGACCGCCTCCGCACTCCAGCGGCGGGCGACGACGGGCGGGCCCATCTTCGCCGAGAACGCTCCCTGGGCCTTGAGATAGGCGAGCATCGGCTCCAGCCACTGCTCAAGATCCGGTGCAGCCCAGTCAATGACCGGCCCTTCAGGCAGATATGCGAGGTACCGCTTGAGCTTCGGTAAGGGCCGGAACAGCACCAGCCCCGCGCCGACGAGACCGTCGTTGTCGTCGAACCAGCCCAGACTCTCCGCCCGCCAGTCCGGCTTCACATCCCCCCAGGAGGGAACCTGCATGTGACTCGCCGAGGGCTGGGCCGTAACGAAGGCCAGGTGCTCCTCGCGGGTAATCGCCTTCAGGCGGAAACTCATGTGCAGTGCTCCTTTGCTCGGCGCATCAGCCTACTGAGGGCCACCGCCGTGCATCAGTCCCGTCCGCTCACCGCTCTGTGCTGTGCCGTTCGGACTCGGTGGCCTGGAAGCGGTAGGACTCGGTGCCGGTCTGGATGAGGGTGCAGCGGAAGGTGATCCGGTCGGCGATGGCCGCGCAGAGCCGGGGATCGGCGAAGATCTTGTCCCATTCGGTCTCGGGCAGCGGCATCCGGGTGGGTGGGACCTGCTCGGCAGCCTGCTTCGCCGTGGCGGTGGGGCTCATGCGCTGGTGCCCTTCTCGTCTTCGTGGTGTCGGTCACCGGCCTCAGAGGTCGTTTCATCCTGTTGTTTCATCCCGTGATGCGGTCTTTATTGTGCTGTGGGGTCGCGCCAGGAGATGGTGTTCTCGCCGGTGAGGCGGC
>NZ_JBICWS010000057.1:0-2367 GCF_043199875.1 Streptomyces sp. NPDC048516
GTTCGAGGCGCCGTCCTGGTTCACCGCAGAGCCCCGCACCACGGCGAGCACCCGATGCCCCTGGCGCACCGCATCGGACAACCGCTCCACCACCAACACACCCACACCCTCAGCAAACCCAGTCCCGTCAGCTGCCGCGGCGAAGGGCTTGCACCTGCCGTCCGGGGCGAGGCCGCGCTGCCGGCTGAACTCCACGAACCTTGAGGGTGAGGACATGACGGTGACGCCGCCCACCAGCGCCAGGGAGCTCTCACCGGAGCGCAGCGACTGCGCCGCCCAGTGCAGCGCCACCAACGACGACGAACACGCCGTGTCCACCGTCACCGCGGGCCCCTCGAAGCCCAGCGCATACGCCACCCGACCGGACAGGACGCTGGCGGCGCTTCCTGTTCCCAACTGTGCTTCCAGCGCGGCGGGGTAGCGCCTCAGCCTGGAGGCGTAATCCTGCCCGTTGGACCCGATGAACAGGCTGGTGTCGCTTTCCCGCAGTGTGAAGGGGTCGATCCCTGCGTCTTCGACGGCTTCCCAGGACGTTTCCAGCAGCAACCGCTGCTGCGGGTCCATCGCCAACGCCTCACGCGGAGAGATGCCGAAGAACTCCGGATCAAAATTCTTGAAATCTGCCAGGAACCCCCCGTGCCGGGTATAGCTCGACCCCGCTATGTCGCTATCGGGGTTGAACAGTGTGTCGATATCCCAGCCTCGGTCCTCCGGAAACCCGGAGACCGCGTCCCCTTCGGAGATGACCAGGTTCCACAAGTCGGCAGGGCTGGCCACCCCACCGGGGTAATGGCAGGCCATTCCCACGATCGCCACCGGCTCATGCCTGTTTTCGGCAAGTTCGCGATTTCTCTGTCGTAGACGTTCGCTTTCCTTCACGGAGGCGCGTAGTGCGTTGATGAGCTGCTGTTCAGACATCATTACCCCAGGCTCGTGACTCAGAGATCGCCGACTTGGTGTGCCATCTCGATGAGTGCGGCGAGATCAGCTGTATCAGCATCGGCACCGGCTGCCGCAGGTTCCTCCGGCACGTGTTCAGGTTCCGTGGACGGGGACGAACTCGGGAACAGCTCGTCACACAGTTTCCGCGCCATCGCCTCAGCGGTTGAGTACTCGAAGGCGAACGTGGTCGGTAGCCGCAGGCCCGTAGCCGTGTTCAGTTTGTTACGCAGCTGCACGGCTTCCATGGAACCGAGGCCGAGTTCGGTGAACGCCGTCCTGGCGCCGATCTCTCCCGAGTCCTCCTTGTATCCCAGGACGGCAGCGGCGTACGTGCGGACAATGTCCACGAGAGCACGTATTTTTGCGTTTGCTGAGAGGTTGGCCAACCGGTGCTGGAGAGATATTTCGTCCGCCCTGTTCGCCTGTCGAGCACGCGTTTTCCGTACCGGTTCGGCAGTTCCGATTTTCTCAGCGGATATCGGCCGCAGCACCAAGGACTCCACCGATGCCACGGGACGGCCCGTGGCCTGCGTAATGCTCAGCGAGAGAGTGTCCGGCTGCCGCCTTGAGATCCTGCACCGCAACACGGAGGCTCCCGGCTCATACAACGATACCCCCGTCCAGGAGAAGGGCATCCGAATCTGTTGCGCTTCCTCGTGCAGATCAGCGACCAACAGAGACTGGAGGGTTGCGTCCAGCAGAGCCGGGTGCAGGAGGAAAGAGCCAGGATTGCCGATTTCCGGTTCGGGCAGTGCGACTTCGGCGAATACGTCCTGGCCGTCGCGCCACGCTGCGCGCAGACACTGGAACGCCGGGCCGTAGTCGTATCCGCGCTCGACCAGGCCTTCATAGGCACCGCTCAGATCGAGAGCGGTGGCCCCCATCGGCGGCCACTCCTCCACTTCGGTGGACTTACCGGTGTCCCGCGCGGACGACCTCACCATGCATCCGATCGCGTGCCGCACCCATCCCGATTCGCTGTGGGAATGCACGCTCACCACGCGCCTGCTGTCCGCGTCCGGCGCCGCCATGGCGACCTGGAACTTGACCCTGGCGCCCCTACGGAAGACCAACGGCGCCTCCAGGGTCAGTTCCTCGATATGGTCCGCCCCGACTTCCGCACCCGCCCGGAACGCCATTTCGAGCAAGGCCGATGCGGGCAAGACCATGACGCCACCGACTACGTGGTCGGCAATCCAGGGGTGAGTGCTCTCGGAGAGGCAGCCCGTGAGGAGAAGACCATCCGTCTGCGCCAGTTCTACCAGCGCGTTTGCCAGGATGTGGTTGATCGCTTCCTGCCCCGCGGCGTCGACATCCGGCCTACGACTCCCGTTGTCGAGCCAGTAGTGGTCGTGTTGGAAGGGGTAGGTGGGGAGTTGGATGCGTTGGGGTTCGTGGTCGGTGAAGGTGGCGTGCCAGTCGATG
>NZ_JBICWS010000058.1:0-2296 GCF_043199875.1 Streptomyces sp. NPDC048516
ACGACTGGCAGCTCCCGCACCGGACCGGCGTCCTCGCTGGTGGCGGCCGGGGCCTGCTCGATCACCACATGTGCGTTGGTGCCGCTGATGCCGAACGACGAAACGCCCGCACGCCGCTGCCGGCCGGTCTCTGGCCAGGAGGTGTGGTCGGTGAGGAGGGCCACCGCGCCGGTGCTCCAGTCGACGTGAGTGGAGGGCTCATCGACGTGGAGGGTCTTGGGCAGCACGCCGTGCCGCATCGCCTGGACCATCTTGATGATGCCCGCGACACCGGCGGCGGCCTGCGTGTGCCCGATGTTGGATTTCACTGAGCCGAGCCAGAGGTGCTGGGCCCCGGGTCGGTCCTGGCCGTACGTCGCCAGCAGCGCTTGTGCCTCAATGGGGTCGCCCAGGGGCGTGCCCGTTCCGTGGGCTTCGACGGCGTCGATGCGGTCCGCCGGTAGCCCCGCATTGGTGAGGGCCTGGCGGATGACGCGTTGTTGGGAGGGGCCGTTGGGGGCGGTCAGGCCATTGGATGCGCCGTCCTGGTTGACGGCGCTGCCCCGTACCACTGCCAGCACCTGGTGCCCGTTGCGTTCCGCGTCCGACAACCGCTCCAGGACCAGCACGCCGGCGCCCTCGGACCAGCTGGTGCCGTCGGCCGATTCGGCAAAGGACTTGCAGCGGCCGTCGGGGGCGAGTCCCCGCTGACGGCTGAACTCGAAGAAGATCCCCGGTGTGGGGACCACGGTGGCGCCTCCCGAGAGCGCCAGGTCACACTCGCCGCCGCGCAGCGCCTGAACGGCGAGGTGCAGGGCGACCAGTGAGGACGAGCACGCCGTGTCCACCGTGATTGCGGGGCCCTCGAAGCCGTAGGTGTAGGAGATGCGGCCCGAGGCGATGCTCGTTGCTATGCCGGTGAGCAGATAGCCGTCGGCCCCCGCGGTGCCGGGGTTGCGCAGGGACGCGTACTCCTGGCCTATGACACCGGCGAAGACGCCGGTGTTGCTGCCGTGCAGCGTCACCGGGTCGATGCCGGCCCGCTCCAGTGCCTCCCATGATGTTTCCAGGAGGAGGCGTTGTTGCGGGTCCATGGCGAGGGCTTCGCGCGGGCTGATGCCGAAGAACTCGGCGTCGAAGCCGTCGGCGTCGTGGATGAAGCCGCCCTGGCGGACGTACGTCTTGCCCAGGGCATCCGGATCTGGGTCGTAGATGCCCTCCACGTCCCAGCCCCGGTTGGACGGGAAACCGGAGATCACGTCCCGGCCCTCCGCGACCAAGTCCCAGAGCTTCTCGGGGGAGTCCACGCCGCCGGGGAAGCGGCACGACATGCCCACTATCGCGATGGGTTCCTGTCTCTTCGCCTCGGTGTTCTGGAGTTGACGGCGGGCCTGATGCAGGTCGGCGGTCACTCGCTTGAGATAGCCACGCAGTTTCTCCTCATTAGCCATGCGACATCGACCCCTTCAGGCTTGCCAAATGCATTTCGGCGCTCAGCATCGACTCACAATTCGTTGTCGATGAATGTGAATATCTCTTCGTCCGTCGCGTCGCTGATCAATCCGTTGACGTCCTCGCCGGTGTCATCGGAGATGTCCTCGACTTCGTTGATCTTGAACAGGAATTCCTTCAGGCGCGCCGCGATCTGGGTGCGGCCTCTGCCCTCGGCGAGGTCGGCGAGCACGGTCGCCTCGATCCGCTCGAGTTCGGTGAGCAGAGTCCGCTGCACGGACTCCTGTGTCGGGGCGAGTTCGCTCCGGAGGAACGCCGCCAGCGCGAGGGGCGTCGGATGGTCGAAGACCACCGTCGCCGGCAGTCGCAGACCGACGGCGGCACCCAGCCTGTTCCTCAGCTCGACGGCGGTCAGCGAGTCGAACCCCGCCTGCTTGAAGGCGAGTTGGTCCGTCAGAGCAGACGAACCGGAGTGTCCGAGCACTACCGCCGCGTGTGCACGCACCAGCTGGACCATGGTGTCCAGCTGCTCGGAAGCCGTGCGGGCGGTCAGGCGGCGGGTCCACTCGGTGGCTGCCGACTTGTCCTGCGACCCGTTGTGGGCGATCCGCCGCGCAGTGCCGCCTCGTACCAGCCCGCGCAGGATTGGCGGGAGGGTCCCGGACTTCGCGAGACCGCGCAGGACCGCCGGGTCCAGGAGCGCGGGAACCGCCGTGGCGCGGCCGTCGGCCAGTGCGGCGTCGAACAGGGCGAGTGCGAGTTCGGTGGGCATCGGGGTGATGCCTGCTCGGTTGAGGCGTTGGTGGTCGGTGGTGTGGAGGTGGGTGGTGAGGTTGGTGGTGTGTTGCCAGAGGCCCCAGGCGAG
>NZ_JBICWS010000059.1:0-1809 GCF_043199875.1 Streptomyces sp. NPDC048516
ACCAGAACCGACCCACTCCACAGTCCCCTCAGCACCACACCACTACGCGAAAGAAAAGGCGTAATAACGGGACACCAGAGATGAAAACGACCTCTAACTGATCGTTTCAGAATGAGGTGCGTAGACGGCGGACAGATGAGGCTGCGGGCCAGAGCAGACCTTGGTGAAGAACGGCGCGTCGTTCGTAGCGGATGCGAAGGCGCTTGAACTGGTGAAGCCAGGCGAAGGCGCGCTCGACCACCCAGCGCACCTTGCCCAGTCCAAAACCGTGGGCGACGCCCCGCCGGGCGATCATCGGGCTTGATACCGCGCTTCCATAGCAGGCGGCGGTACTTGTCGTCGAAGTCGTAGCCTCGGGCGGCGTACAGGCGGCGTACAGGCGGCGTACAGGCGGCGGGGTTTACGGCGGGGCCGGCCCCGAAGGCCGCGAATCGATGGCACTGCGTCCAGCGGCGGCAGGAGCTGGGTGACATCGTGCCGGTTCCCGCCAGTTAGCGTGACGGCAAGTGGGGTTCCGTGCCGGTCGACGATCAGGTGATGTTTGGAGCCGGGACGGGCGAGGGCCCGACATGATGCCCCCTTTGAGCGCCGGCACGTGCGAACCGTGTAGCGCAGTCGCCCAGGTCCCGCAGGTCGGTGCGTCGCAGCTCGGTCAGCAAGGCGGCGTGCAGACGGAGCCAGACGTCCGCCTCTGCCCAGTCCCGCAGTCGGCGCCAGGCCGTCACCCCGGAGCGGCCTACGGTCTCCGCGGGGACGTCGCGCCAGGCGACGCCGGTCCGCAACACGTAGCTGACACCGGCGAGGGCTGCCCGGTCGGGAACAGGCAGTCAGCCCGGGTAGCGGCGCCGCCGTTCGGGAGCGGGCGGCAGCAGCGGAGCCACTCGCTCCCACAGGTCGTCCGGAACAAGATCAGCACGCATGCGGACCCTGCCGACCAAGATCGCCGGGATCAAGACCCGCAGCGTAACGCGCTCTTCAATGATCAGCTATGCCGTGCGAAAAGGATCGCTTGCGATCCCTTCTCGTCCGGGGACAGCAGCATTTGGGCCTCGACCTCGAATCCAGCGTCGCGCAGCCAGGTGGCCACCTGGCTTGGCTGACGACGGTGGACATGGACATTCATCGGGTGGCCGCCATAGCCCTCCGTCTTCAGTCGTGAGTCGTCGCCGACGTGGAACAGGAGCTGCAGCGGTCCACCCGGCCGCAGCACCCGATGGAAGTGCCCGATCACCGCCGGCATCTCGTCGTCGGGGATATGGATCAACGACTGCCAGGCCAGCAACCCAGCCACCGAACCGGCAGGAAGGTCCAGTTCCGTCATGGAGCCCACCTCGAACCGCAGGCCGGGATGGTCACGCCGGGCCACGTCGACCATCCCGGGAGACAGGTCGATACCGAAGGCGTCCACACCCAGAGCGTGCAGGTGCGCGGTGACGTGTCCGGGGCCGCAGCCGATGTCCGCCACCGGCCCGCCGCCCGTCGCACGCACACTGTCGGCAAACAACGTCAGGGCGGCGCGGACGTACTGCTGCCGGGCGATGGCTTCGCGCACAAAGTCGGCGTAGCCAACCGCGACCGTGTCGTAAGACGTTCGGGTGTCGATCAACCAGTCGTCCGTCCACATGGCCGACACGCTAGTACACAGGTGCTGCTCGAACTGGCCAGCTGCTTTATCAGCCTCCGCCGCCTGCTCGCTTCATTCTGAAACGATCAGTAAGAGGTCGTTTTCATCTCTGGTGTCCCGTTATTACGCCTTTTCTTTCGCGTAGTGGTGTGGTGCTGAGGGGACTGTGGAGTGGGTCGGTTCTG
>NZ_JBICWS010000060.1:0-1669 GCF_043199875.1 Streptomyces sp. NPDC048516
CGATGCCCGGCCCTTCAAATGGACCAAGACCGCCGACCAGATCCTTGACCGGATCTGCCGCTACTGCTCACGCATCTCCGAACCAGATCACTAGGGCCTGTCCGGCGAATCAGGTGACGGGCTCGGGGTGGGTCGTCGGATCTGGCGTCCGGCGGGGAGTTCCGACGAGTGACGAGTAGCCCCACCCCTTGGAGGCATCGGCATCGGGTCACCCCTGCGACCGCACGGCACATCAGCGGCTGCCAAAGATCATCCCCCGCCGACATCCCCTCTTCTACCGCGAGATGATCAGAGGGCAACGAGTTCTGTCTCGACTGAGCGTCCTCCGACCGACGCGAGCGCGCCGGTAGAACCGAGTCACGACCGTGCGGGCCCGAATACGCCTCCATCGCTGCTCGCGGATGGTGCATGAGGAGTACATGTCGTCAACCAGGACCATGTCCGGCAAGATGCGGGGACGTCCGACCAGCCCCGGAACCCACAGTGCCGGCCACCCCTCCTCGGCGACCGGTCAGGAAGCAATGCTCGATCCGAGCCCCCTGCGCATCGTGAAGGCCACACCCGAGCCAACGAGCGGATAATCCGAAGGGCGCGCCCTAGGCGCGCAGGTCCTTGCGGAAGACCGTGGAGCTGTGCCGGACCGTCATGCCCACCCGTAGATACAGGTCGAGTGCGCCGGTGTCCGAGTGTGTCCACAGGGTGCAGGAGCGTCGGCCCGTCTGGTGGAAGGCGCGGAACGTGTGGCGTAGCAGTAGTCGGGCGATGCCTCGGTTGCGGTGGGCGTGGTGGACGGCGACCTGTTCGATGTAACCCTCGCCCGTGTCGGGTAGGTCCAACGCCAGCGCGGCACCCACCAGTTGGCCGTCAGTGAGGGCCAGGGCCGACTGCTCCGGAGCGAAGACGGTTCGCTCGATGGTGTGTGGCCCACTCCTCGTACGCCTGCCGCCGCTCCTGCCACTCGTCGAACGCGTCCTGGACGAGTACGTGCGCGGCGGGCCCGTCGCCGACGCGGAAGGGCCGCACCACCACGCCCGTCGGCGGCTCGGGCACCGAGGGCTCGGCCGGCATGGCGAACTCCAGCAGCCAGGCCGTCACCAGCGGCTTGTACCCGCGCGAGCGCAACAGCTCGACGGCACGGGAATCCGCGTCCGGCACGGTCTGCACGATGCCGTCCGCGCCGGCCTGCCGCGCCCGTGCCGGCGCCCAGTCGAGAAGCGCCGCGCCCAGGCCCCGGCCCCCGTGCTCCGGGTGCACGTCGACCTCGGAGCGCCGGTCCACCCAGGCCCGGGCAGCCAGACGCCCGGCCCGGTCGAGGACGAGCACGGTGTCCCACTCCGACACCAGACCAGGCCGCGCGAGATCGGCGGCGACGGCCCCGGCGTCGCTCTGCACGCGCCCGTACACCTCCCGTTCGCAGGCCGTGACCAGAGCCCGGATCGCCGGGATGTCGTGGACGCCCGCGGGCCGCGAACGGTAACCGGGCGGCAGTGACGGGACCATCGAGAGCATCGACGGACCCTAGCCGCACTCCGATCGCCCGGTGCAGGTGCACTGACCTGATCCGCCGGACAGGCCCTTAGAGGTCGTTTCATCCTGTTGTTTCATCCCGTGATGCGGTCTTTATTGTGCTGTGGGGTCGCGCCAGGAGATGGTGTTCTCGCCGGTGAGG
>NZ_JBICWS010000061.1:0-1384 GCF_043199875.1 Streptomyces sp. NPDC048516
GCTACGAGAAACGCGCCTACATCTACCTCGGCACCGTCACACTCGCAGCCCTCGCCATCTGGCTCCGAACGTGATCCGAGAAACAGTGCCTAGTACATGAGCGCAGGAGAAATGGCGACGGAGCTCTACGGAGCCGAGTACGTGGACGAGTTACCCGTCCACACGCTCATATTCGACGACGTGCACGGCGAGCGGCGCATCGCCGCCGGCGAGGAGGCCGCCGCGATCACGGCCCTCCTCGGCCGCGTTGGCGCGGTCACCGCCCAGGGTGCCGCACCGCCCCCGAGGTGGGACCCGAACACGGTCGAGGAGCGGCTGGCCCACTGGGCGGCCTCGGGAGGTACACGCACCTCCGTCCTGCTGTGGATCGGACACGGTAAGGGACCGGAGCGACAGGAGTACCTGCTCGTCCCGGGGAACCCCGAGAACAGCCGCCCGCATCGTCCCTCAGGCCGTCGCCTGGCACCTCCACGACGAGTCACGTCATCGCGTGGCACCGCACTGGGCATTCGTGGTCGTCGAGGCGTGCAGCTCCTCGGGCTTCGTCGACCGGGTCGCCGAGCAACTCACCCGCATCGGCGCCACCAGCGAGAAAGAACTGGCCCTGTTGTTGGTAGCGTCCGGCGAGTATCAGGGCCCCGGATACCTCGGCACATTCCGCGAGAAGCTGACCGAAGTACTCGACGGTTTCTCGGGCCACGACTTCAAGGACCACGACAAAGGAATCGAGCCCGGAGAGCTCGCCCACCGCCTCAACGCGCAGGAAGGAGTGCACGCCCGTGCCATCGGGTGCAGCAGGCAACTTCCGTTGCGGCAGAGGACGCCACACCTGTTGCCGGTGACCGCCACTGTCGAGGACTACGACCGGCTCCACCGGCTCCTCGACACCCAGACGGACTGTGCGATGGCGCACTTGCTGCGCAGAGGCAGCTAATGAGCGTTGTGGGTGGCTGGGGTAGTGAAAGCTGCTCCGTATGTGCGAGGTATGCGGCTGGCGTGGTGGACCGCCTGACCCAGGCATAAAATCCGGGCCGCACGCAGGTCCGGACAGTGTTCAGGAAAGCCCGTGACCTTGTAGTGAGCGGCGGCGCAGACCTTATGAAGTCTGCGCCGCCCGTCTTGGGGCACGGGGACAGGGCAGTCAGCGGAGCCGCCACGCATTGCCTTGCGCAGGTCGCTCGTTTGCTGCATAGAAGTCTTCGGGTCGTCCTTCCCGAGGAGGGACGAGGCTGCATCCCCTAACCCGATCAAGTAACCGACCGAATTGCTGCAGCCCACACGCACAAGGGCACCTAGATGAATGAGTCCGATGTTTGTGCTGGCCGCGACCATGGCGAAGGGCGCCCGTTGGCTCGTGTGTGACGACAAACCTGGACGCCCTTCT
>NZ_JBICWS010000062.1:0-1280 GCF_043199875.1 Streptomyces sp. NPDC048516
AGGTGCGGGAGGCCGGGTCGGCGTTCATGCAGGCGAAGGCGGACAGGAACATGGCCCGTTTGAGCTGCCGGTTTCCGCCTCGGGGTGCGTGTTCACCGTGGATCGAGGTCCCGGACTGCTTTGTGGCGGGGGCGAGTCCTGCGTAGGAGGCGAGGTGGGCGGCGTTGGGGAAGCTGGTGCCGTCGCCGACGGTGACCAGCAGGACGGCGGCGGTCCTGACGCCGACGCCGGGCATCGACGTCAGGACCGGGGAAAGAGGGTGGGCCTCCAGCAGGGTGTTGATCTGGGCTTCCGTCGCCCGGCGCTGGGTGTGGACGGCGGCCAGGGAGGCGGCCAGAGAGGGGATGACGATATCGAGGGTGCCGGTGCCGGGGACGACGACGGTCTGTTCGTCGAGGGCGTCGAAGACGTCGTCGATCAGCCGGGTGGCCATGCGCGGGGCTTTCGGGCGGATCAGTTCCACGAGTCTGCGGCGGCCGGCCTTGCGCAGGGCGGCCGGGGAGCCGTAGCGCTCCAGCAGCCAGGTCACGGCCTGGTGGTCGAGCCGTGGGCCGAGGACGCGTTCGAGGCTGGGGTGGAACTGGGTGAGCAGGCCGCGTATCCGGTTGCTGGTGCGGGTGGCTTCGGCAGCGAGATCCTGGTCAAAGCCGACGAGGACCGTGAGTTCGGCGGTGATCTCGTCGGTGGGTTCGAGGGATCGCAGGGTGTGCGGCATGGCGCGGGCCGCATCCGCGATCACCGCGGCGTCCCTGGCGTCGGTCTTTGCCTCGCCGGGGTAGAGGTCGGCGATCCGGCGCATGGCCAGGCCGGGCAGGTAGGCGACGCGGCAGCCGGCGTTGCGGGCGACGGTCAGCGGCAGCGCGCCGATGGAGGCGGGCTGGTCCACGATCACCAGGACGGTGCCGAACTTTGCGGTCAGCTTGTCGAAGACGGCCCGCAGCTTGGGTTCGCTGTTGGGCAGGGCCTTGTCGAAGACCTTCTTCCCGGCCGGGGTCAGGCCGTGGCCGTGGTGGGCGCTCTTGCCGACGTCCAGGCCCAGGAACACGCCCACGTCTTCGATCTCGAACATCGTGCCCTTTCCGAGGTGTTGACGGTGCCGGCCTCGGCTTGGGTGTCGTGCTCGCGCATCCACGTTATGCAGACCTGCCGCCCGCGAACTGCCCGGCGTTGCGCCAGGCCAGGCGGCGGCCGGACCTCTGATCAGCGTCTCTGACGAACACCTCCCGGGCCCGGTGAACACCACCCCCCAGGTCATGCCTTCGACAGGGGGCAACAGTCAT
>NZ_JBICWS010000063.1:0-1121 GCF_043199875.1 Streptomyces sp. NPDC048516
AGAGGTCGTTTCATCCTGTTGTTTCATCCCGTGATGCGGTCTTTATTGTGCTGTGGGGTCGCGCCAGGAGATGGTGTTCTCGCCGGTGAGGCGGCGGGCCATCAGGTCGGTCATGGCCAGGTGGATCATGGCTTCGGAGCGGGCGGGCAGGGCTTCGTAGTCACGGGCCAGGCGGCGGTGGAGCATGAGCCAGCCGTAGGTCCGCTCAACTGCCCAGCGTTTCGGTACAGGGGCGAAGCCCCTGGTCCCGGGGGGTCGGGTGGTGATTTCCATGTCGATGCCGAGGGTGGCTGCGTGTTCGACGAGGTGCTGGCGGTAGCCGCCGTCCACCCACACCTTGCGGATGCCGGGATGCCTGGTGGCGACCTGGTCCAACAGCTGGGTGCCGGCAACGGAGTCCTGCACGCTGGCTGCGGTGACCAGCACGGCAAGCAGAAGACCGATCGTGTCGGTGACGATGCTCCGCTTCCGCCCGACGATCTTCTTTCCGGCGTCGGTGCCCTGGCTGGAGGCGGAGACGCTGGTGGCGGTCTTGACGCTCTGCGCGTCGATCACACAAGCCGAT
Source organism: Streptomyces sp. NPDC048516 (assembly GCF_043199875.1). Lineage (NCBI taxonomy): Bacteria > Bacillati > Actinomycetota > Actinomycetes > Kitasatosporales > Streptomycetaceae > Streptomyces > Streptomyces sp. NPDC048516. The sequence continues at coordinate 566 of NZ_JBICWS010000063.1, forward strand.
GGTTCGGCGTCCCGCCCTTCCTTCTGCCGTAAGAGCTGCCTGAGCAGGCCGTTAAGCTGGGCGAACACACCTTCCTGCTGCCACTTGGCGAAGTACCCGTAGACCGTGTTCCAGTGCGGGAAGTCGTGCGGGAGGTAGCGCCACTGCACGCCGGTGCGGTCCACATACAGGATCGCGTTCATGATTTCGCGCAGATCGTGCTCGGGCGGCCGCCCGAAATCCAGCGCCCGGCCGCGACGCTCGAAGCGCCAGGCAGCAAGGACCGGCTCGATCAACTCCCAGCGGGCATCGGACAGATCACTCGGATACGGACGTCGCTCAGACATACTCCTGACGTACTGCGCCGGACCGAGTGCGCCCAGGCGCACAGCAATACCGGCGGATGCACAGGCCAATCCCGGCGTCCTGGGATGAGACAGGCACAAGCCTCCTCCAGGCCCAGCCGTCACCCCATTCCACCCACCAGAACCGACCCACTCCACAGTCCCCTCAGCACCACACCACTACGCGAAAGAAAAGGCGTAATAACGGGACACCAGAGATGAAAACGACCTCT